>NZ_DATEEY010000001.1:0-2133 GCF_035280925.1 Intrasporangium sp.
CGGACCTGTCCTCCGGGCGCGAGGCCGGTGGCGGCACCGACGTCGGCTCGCTCGGGGTCGACGTCGCTGGCGCGGGGAACGCCGCAGATGGGGCCCCCACCGGGGAGGCAAGCCACCGCGTGTCCGGATCTCGATCAGCGGCAGCGGGTTCGTTTGTGGCCCAGAGGTTCCCGGTGACGGTCGCCTTGGGGACCGGAAGGCGCATGAAGCGCAGGGCCGCAAGACCGGGCGGCGGCAGGCCTTCGGAGCGCGGGAACGGCTCCTCCCAGTAGAGCGGCCGTACGAAGCCGTCGCGCGCTGTTGCCAAGGCCGCCTCCCACTCGCTCCGGCAGGTCACTGACGTCATCGAGCGGCTCGACCAGAACAGCTGGAAGCTGTCGGCCTCGGCGATCCTGGCCCGCATCCACTCGAGCGGGGCACCCGAGCGTCGTTCGGCAACGATCTCGGACAGATAGCCGTCGCCGAGGGCCTCGGCCACCGCGACGACGCCCTCGACGAGGTCGGCGTCCTCCGGCGCGTAGCACGGGAAGATTCGCGCAAAGCGCAGGACCGGAAGCTCCTGGCGCATCGACGTCTCCGCTGTCGGGGCCGCATCGACATCGAGGGTCACCGCAGCCTCCGCGATGACGAGCGGCCCCGAGAAGACCCGCACCTGCCCCTCGACGGTCGTGCCCACAGCCTCCTCAGTCGCTCGCAGCAGGAAGGTGAGCTCGGCGATCTCGCCCGTCCAGGTCACCGCTGCCTGGGGTGGGTTGCACTCGAGGCCCGGCAGGTCTGGCTTGACGATGAGTCCCGCGCCGCGGGGGAGTGGCTGGGTGGAGGGTGTCGCAGCCGTCTGGCTGGGGGCGCCGGCGAAGAAGGCGGCGACCCGCTCCCCGACTGCGGCGGACTGGTCGATGACCTCGCCGCTCGGCATCGTCTGGCGCTCGCCGTGGTGCGCGAAGAACAGGAGCGGCTCCCAGACCGTCGGGCGCAGCGTCGTCGGGTGAGACACCGTGAACCGCACGTCGTGGTCAAGGCCGGGCACAGGGATGCGCGTGTCCTCGGCCCCGAGCGACGAGCCGAGGTGCAGGGCCACGGTGGACCACTCCGCCGACGTCGGTTCCTCGGCGGCGAAGAGTGCCGCGCGCCCGCGGGTCACGGCCTGCTCGACCCGGCCGCCGCTCTCGATGAGCGCGGCATAGAACTCGTCGGCGAAGACCACGGCGGCGGTGTCGGTGATCGCCCGGCGCATCGCGACGACGGCCGGAACCCCGGCCCTGACGAGCGCGGTCGCGGTGCCCGCGAACGGGTCGGTTCCGTCGCTGGCCGAGCTGTCGCAGCAGTTGAGGACCGCGAGGCGCAGGGTGGGCGACCCGGCGAGGATGGCCGCAACCTCGTCGGCCGGCCGGCTCGAGACGGTCCCGTCCGCCGCCATGAGGTCGAGGTGCCCGGTGCCGCCCACCGGTTGCGACGCATGCCCGATGTAGTGGAAGACGTGGAAGTCCTTGCTCTGCAAGGCGGCTCGGATGGTTGCGAGCGAGGCTGTGCGCAGGGTCACCACCTCGACCGCGGCGCCCCAGCTGTAGGGCCGCAGCCGAGACTGGATGCGCACGATCTCGGCAGCGGCATCGATCGCTGGCAGGCCGTCGGGGGTCGACACCGCGAGGAGGATGCGCAATGGCGTGGAACTGCCCGGCGCCGGCTCGCGGGCCTGCATCTCGGTACACCGGATGACGGCGCGCCACGGGTCGAGGGCCATGAACTGAGAGCGATCCGGGTCGCGGAGCAACTCCCAGGGCAGTCGGTCGGCACCGCCCTCGAAGCGCAGCACGACGCGCACTCCGAGGCCTGACTCCAGGGCCCGGTCCGTGCTCTTCTCGTAGCGGAGCCGAACCTCATTGGGAAAGAGCGCTGCGAAGAGTGCGTCGCCGACGTCCTTGTCGTCGCCGTCGTGGGTGCTCGGCAGGGCCGCGCTGAGGGTGGCCGTCTCGCCTGCGGGGGAGTCGAGCACCCGTGTCTCGAGTCGGTCGCCCCGCTGGGTCACGACCAAGTCCACATCGAGGTACCCCGAGGGTCCCGCCATGCAGTCATGGTCCCACTGCCGTGCTCAGGCCAACCGCATTTTGCCCCGGATGGTCCCGTCAGGCGTGG
>NZ_DATEEY010000002.1:0-44608 GCF_035280925.1 Intrasporangium sp.
CGCGACGAGCACAAGGAGCTCATCCCGCACATCGACGGACTCGCCGCGGCCGGTGACGCGGTCGGGGAGGCGAGCCTCGCCGAACAGCAGGAGAATGTCCACGCCTCCTACGTCTTCCTGACTGAGCACCTCATCCCGCACGCCGTCGCGGAGGACAAGGTCCTCTACGCCAAGGTCGACGAGCTGGTCGGCACCAACGGCAAGACCCACGCGACCGACACGATGCGACGCGACCACCAGGAGGTCGGCACGCTGACCGACGAGCTGGGCAAGCTCGGCGGCAAGCTCGAGAAGGGCAACCTCGCCGCGCCCGACCAGCACGAGCTGCGCCGGGTCCTCTACTCGCTCAACGGCATCGTCGGGCTCCACTTCGCCAAGGAGGAGGAGGTGTACCTGCCGCTGCTCGACCGGACCCTGACGGCCGAGCAGGCGCAGGAGATGTTCGAACAGATGGAGGAGGTCACGGCAAAGGAGGCCGGTGGCCAGGGCCACGCCCACTGACCGGCACTGCCGCCCGCCCCACGCAGACGGCCACGTGGCCACGGAAGCCGGCTCAGCGGCATACGGCATGATCCGTATGCCGCAGGGCCGGCTCAGCCGACGAAGGGCGGCGTTCGCTTCAGCTCGTGGCGGGCGATGGTGCGGCGGTGCACGGCATCGGGGCCGTCGACGATGCGCAGCACCCGTGCCCACGCGTAGAAGTAGGCGAGCGGGGTGTCCTGGGAGACGCCGGCTGCTCCGAAGACCTCGATGGCGCGGTCCACGACCCGGGTGGCCATGGCCGGTGCGGCGACCTTGATCCCGGAGATCTCGGTGCGGGCGCCCTTGGCGCCGTGCTGGTCGATGAGCCAGGCCGTCTTGTAGACGTAGAGGCGGGCCATGTCGATCTCGATCCGGGACTGCGCGATCAGCTCCTGCACGACGCCCATGCTCGACAGGTGCTCGCCGAACGCGACGCGCGACCTCGCCCGGTCGACCATCAGGGCGAGGGCCCGCTCGGCCATGCCGATGGCCCGCATCGCGTGGTGGATCCGGCCCGGGCCGAGGCGAGCCTGCGCGATCATGAACCCATCGCCCTCTCCCGCAATGAGATTCGCGACCGGCACCCGCACGTCACGGAAGACGATCTCGGCGTGGCCGTGCTGGTCGTGGTAGCCGAAGATCGACAGGTCCCGCTCGATGGTCAGCCCGGGCGTGTCTCGTGGCACGAGGACCATCGACTGCTGGCGGTGCGTGTCGGCGCTCGGCTCGGTCTTGCCCATGACGATGAAGACCTGGCACCGCTCGTCCATCGCGCCGCTGCTCCACCACTTGCGCCCGTTGATGACGTACTCGTCGCCCTCGCGGCGGATCACCGTCTGGATGTTCGTCGCGTCCGACGACGCCACGTCCGGCTCGGTCATCGAGAACGCCGACCGGATCTCGCCCGCCAGCAGCGGCTCGAGCCAGCGCTGCTTCTGCTCGTCGGTGCCGAACATGTGCAGCACCTCCATGTTCCCGGTGTCCGGGGCCTGGCAGTTGATCGCCTCCGGCGCGATGACCGGCGACCACCCCGAGATCTCCGCCAGGGCCGCGTAGTCGACGTTCGACAGGCCCGACTCGGCCGGCAGGAACAGGTTCCACAGGCCCCGCCGGCGCGCCGACTCCTTGAGCCGCTCGACGACGGGCGGCAGCGCGTACTGCCCGTGCTCGGCGAGGTGGCGGTAGTACTCGCCCTCGGCGGGGAACACCTCCTCGCGCATGAAGTCCCACATGCGAGCGGACAGCTCCTCCGCCTTCGGCGACAGTGCGAAGTCCATACGTGTCCCTTCACTGGTCCTTGACCGCGGCCAGGCCGGCGGCGACGAGCGGCTCGACGGCGGCGCCGATCGAGGCGAAGCCCTCCCCCACCGTCTGGCCGTGCGTGTACCGGTAGTGGATGCCCTCGAGGATGACGGCCAGCTTGAAGTAGGCCAGCCCGAGGTGGAACGACAGCTCGCCCAGGTCGCGACCCGATCCGGCGGCATACCGGTCGCGAATCTCCTCGGGGCCGAGCCACCCGGGCGCGAGGGCGACGTCCGACACCCCCGCGCCGCCGCCCATCCCGGACAGGGCCTGGTAGACCTGCAGCAGCCCGACGTCGGTGAGCGGGTCGCCGAGCGTGGCCATCTCCCAGTCGAGCACCGCGGTGACGCGGTCGTCCCCGTCGTGCGTGTCGATGAGCAGGTTGTCGAGGCGGAAGTCGCCGTGCACGATCGCCGGCGGCGACTCCGGCGGGACGTTGCCGGCCAGCCACGCGTGCAGCTCGTCGATCCCGGCGACCTCTCGGCTGCGCGACCCGTCGAGCTGCTGCTTCCAGCGCCGCACCTGCCGCTCGAGGAACCCCTGCGGCCGCCCGAAGTCGCCCAACCCGACGGCCTCCGGGTCGACCGCGTGGAGCGCGACGAGGGTGTCGACCATCCGCTCGGAGATCGCCCGCGTCCGCTCCGGGCCGAGCGCCTCGAGCTCCGCCGCGAGCCGGTAGGGCGTGCCGGGGGCGAGCTCCATCACGTAGAACGGCGCGCCGATCACCCCGTCACCCGGGCACACGGCATACGTCTCCGGGACGGGGACGTCGGTGTCGCGCAGCGCCGAGATGACCCGGTGCTCGCGGACCATGTCGTGCGCGGTCGCGAGGACGTGCCCGAGCGGGGGCCGGCGCACGATCACCTCGCGGTGCCCGTCGCCGACCACGTACGTCAGGTTCGACTTGCCCCCCGCGATCAGCCGTGCCGTGAGGGGGCCCTCCAGCAGGCCCGGAACGTGCTCGGCGAGGAAGGCCCGCAACGGGTCCAGGGGGAGCCCGGTCGGGTCTTCTTGGCCGTATGCCGCTGGGCTCGCTTCCCCGGCCGAGTCGCCTTGCGCGGGTGGCTGGGTCGGCTGGGTCGGCTGGGTCGGCTGGGTCGGCTGGGTCGGCTGGGTCGGCTGGGTCGGCTGGGTCATTGCACGTAGACCCACGCGACGTCGGCGACACAGGCCGGCTTGCCGCCGCCCTCGATCTCGATGGTCACCCGGACGACCGCCTGGGTGCCGATCGCGCTGGGCGTCAGCTCGACCAGCTGGGCCAAGGCCCGCACCTTGGAGCCGACCGGGACCGGAGCCGGGAACCGGACCTTGTTCGTCCCGTAGTTCAGGCCCATCGCCACGCCCTCGACTCGGTAGATCTCCGCGACGAGGACCGGCAGCAGCGAGAGGGTCAGGTAGCCGTGCGCGATGGTCTGCCCGAACGGGCCGTCCTTGGCCCGCTCCGGGTCGACATGGATCCACTGGTGGTCACCGGTCGCCTCGGCAAACAGGTTGACCTGCTCCTGGGTGATCTCGTGCCAGTCACTCTGCCCCAGCTGCTCGCCGACCGCCGCGCCGAGCTGGTCAAGACCGTCGAAGGTGCGCACCACGATCAGTCCTTCGGTCCGCCGGCGACGTAGATCACCTGGCCGGACACGTAGCCCGCCTCCTCGCGGACGAGGAACGAGGCCGTCGCCGCGATGTCGTCCGGCTGGCCGGCCCGGCCGACCGGGATCTCCTTCGCGGCGCCCTCGAGGAACTGCTCGAACGTGATGCCCATCCGCTCGGCCGTCGCCCTCGTCATGTCGGTGGCGATGAACCCGGGCGCGATCGCGTTGGCCGTGACCCCGAACTTGCCCAGCTCGATCGCCAGCGTCTTGGTGAAGCCCTGCAGACCCGCCTTGGCCGCCGAGTAGTTGACCTGCCCACGGTTGCCCAGGGCCGAGGTCGACGACAGGTTGACGATCCGGCCGAACTTCGCGTCGACCATGTACTTCTGGCAGGCGCGCGACATGAGGAACGAACCGCGCAGGTGGACACCCATGACCGCGTCCCAGTCGTCCACGGTCATCTTGAAGAGCATGTTGTCGCGGATGATGCCAGCGTTGTTGACCAGCACCGTCGGGGCGCCCAGCTCGGTGGCGACCCGTTCGACAGCGGCCTCGACCGCCGCCTCATCGGACACGTCCACGCCCACGGCCAGCGCCTTGCCACCAGCCGCCGCGATCTCCGACACCACTGCCTTGCAGGCGTTCTCGTCGAGGTCGAGCACGGCCACCTGAAGGCCGTCACTGGCCAGGCGCCTCGCCACCGCAGCGCCGATGCCGCGCGCGGCGCCGGTCACGATCGCGGTCCTGGGGGTCTGGTCGGTCTGCTGCGACTGGTCGCTCATGTGCTGGCCCTCTCGAGTCGTTGCTGGATCTTGCTCATTCCACCGAGCCACGCGTCCGGGTCGGCCGCGCGTCCGGCGTAGTACTGGCGCACGCTGGGGTGCGGGAGGATGTGCACCGACTCGCCGTGCAGCCCCTGCCACACGGCCTCCGCGACGTCCTCCGGACTCAGTGTGCCGTCACGAGTCAGCAGGTCCTTGAGGGGGCCGGCCTGCTCGAGGATCCGGGTGTCGACGCCGAGCGGGCAGACCGCCTGGACGATGATCCCGCGGTGCCGGTAGGTCGCGGCGAGCCATTCGGCCAGGGCGACGGACCCGTGCTTGGTCACGGAGTAGGGCAGGTCGCCGAGCATCGTCAGCAGACCGGCCGCGGAGGCAGTGAGGACGAGACGGCCGCCGCCCGACTCGAGCCACATCGGCACGAGCCGGCGCGCGGCGCGGACCTGGGCCATGAGGTTGACCTCGAGCAGGCGGGCCCAGTCGGCGTCAGAGGCCTCGAGGCCCACACCGGACGTGATGCCGGCGTTCGCGACGAAGAGGTCGATGCCACCCTCGTCCTCGAACTCCTGGAGCGCTGCCGCCACGAGACGGTCGACACCATCGGTCGACGCCGCGTCACCGGCGAGGGGCACGGCCCCGATCGCCGCGGCCGTCTGGGCCAGGACGGCCTCATCAACATCGTTGACGACGACCCGGATCCCCTCGGCGACGAGCCGCTCTGCGATGGCCGCCCCGATGCCGCGGGCCGCGCCAGTGACCACGGCGGTGCGGATCGTGGTGGGGTCTGGCACGGCACTCCTCCGGGGCTGATGGTTGCTGCGGCGCTGACTAAGCGCTTGCTTACCTTGGCGCGTCCCAGCACGGACGTCAAGTCCCGCCTCGCTGCTTCGAGCGCAGTCCGCGCCGCCACCTTCGTCGAGTGCTCAGTCCGCGCCGCTGGCAACTGCACACTCGACCGGGACTGGGCCACCCGCTCGTCGAGTGCGCGGTCCGAGCGCCACCTTCGTCGAGTGTGCAGTCCGCGCCACGGGCATCTACTGCACACTCGACCAGGACTGGGTCACCCGCTCGTCGAGTGTGCGGTCCGCGCCGGGTTGTCTGGTGCAGGATCGACTCATGCCGCTGTCTCTGTCCGATGTCGTCGCCACCTCGCGCACCGTCGCGAGCACCTCGTCCCGCACCGCGAAGGTCGACGCCTTGGCGGCCTGCCTGAGGCGCGCCGCGGACGACGGGCCCGAGACCGTCGAGGTCGTGGCGGCCCACCTCGCGGGCGTCCTACCCCAGCGCCGCCTGGGCGTCAGCTGGCGCGGCCTCCGCTCACTGCCGGACCCCGCCGCGACCTCGACCCTCTCCGTCCTCGAGGTGCATGCCGCGGCCACCGAGCTGGCGCAGGTCAGCGGCACGGGTTCCGCGGCGCGCCGCTCCGCCTTGGTCCGAGCGCTCTTCGAGCGGGCGACGGCCGAGGAGCAGCAGTGGTTGCGCGGCCTCATGACCGGTGAGACCCGGCAGGGTGCCGGTGACGGGGTCATGCTCCAGGCCATCGCGAAGGCCTCCGGAGTCCCCGACGCCACGGTGCGCCGGGCGGTGATGCTGGCCGGGCACGCCGGGCCGGTCGCCCGGGCCGCACTCGACGGCGGGGTCGAGGCACTGGACGGCCTGAGGCTCGAGGTCGGCCGCCCGCTCCGGCCGATGCTGGCAGGCTCGGCACCCGACGTGCCTGCGGCCCTGGCCGGGCTGGGAGGCGAGGTCCTCGTCGAGACCAAGCTGGACGGCATACGACTGCAGGCTCACGTCGACCACGGAGACGTCCGCCTCTTCACTCGGACGCTGGAGGACGCGACGGACCGCCTGCCGGACATCGTCGAGGCCCTGGCCGCCCTCGACGTCGAGAGCGCCGTGCTGGACGGGGAGGTCATCGCCCTCCGTGAGGACGGGCGGCCTGAGCCGTTCCAGGTCACCGGTGCTCGCACAGCCAGCAGCGCCGACCCCGAGAGCCTGCGCGACGAGGTCCCGCTGACGCCGTACTTCTTCGACCTCATGCACATCGACGGAGAGGACCTGCTGGACCACACGGCCACGGACCGCTGGGACCGGCTCGCCCAGACCGTCCCCGGCGCATGGCTGCCGGCGCGGCTTCTCACCGCAGACCCCGGCGAGGCGCAGGCCTTCTTCGACGACGTCGTCCGGGCGGGACACGAGGGGGTCATCGTCAAGGACCCCACGCTTCCCTATGCGGCCGGGCGACGCGGACAGGGGTGGGTCAAGGTCAAGCCTCGGCACACCCTGGACCTGGTCGTTCTTGCCGTCGAGTGGGGCAGCGGTCGGCGGCGGGGCTGGCTGTCCAACATCCACCTCGGCGCTCGCGACGCAGAGACCGGTGAGCTCGTCATGCTCGGCAAGACCTTCAAGGGCATGACCGACGAGATGCTGCGGTGGCAGACGGAGCGGTTCCGCGAGCTGGCCGTCGACGAGCCCGACTCGAGCGAGTGGGCCGTGCAGCTCCGTCCTGAGCAGGTCGTCGAGATCGCGTTCGACGGGGTGCAGCGGTCCAGCCGCTACCCGGGCGGGATGGCGCTGCGGTTCGCGCGGGTCCTGCGCTACCGCGACGACAAGCCCGTCGAGGAGATCGACACGGTCCAGACGGTCCGCCAGCTCGCCGGCTGGTGACCGCCTGGCAGCTCAGGGCCGTGAGCCGACCCGTCGCTCCAAGGCATCGATGACCGTCGGGCAGACGTCGACGTCGTAGAGCCTCTCGACGCTCTGCATGCCGCCCGCGCTCTCCGCGTTGATCTCCACGACCTTGTCGCCGATCACGTCGATGCCCACGAAGAACATGCCATCTGCCACCAGCTTGTCGGTCATTGCTTCGACCACGCTGAGCTCCACGTCGTCGGCGCCGACAGGGACGGAGCGTCCGCCGACGCTGATGTTCGCTCGTGGGTCGTTGCCCGTCGGTACCCGCCGGAAGGCGGCCAGCTGGCCGTCGCGTTCAAGGATGTGCCCATCGAGCAGGAAGATGCGGACATCCCCGTTCTCACCACCGTCGACGAACTCCTGGGCCAGGGCGTAACCGTCCTGCAGCACCGCCTCGGTCATCTGGGGAAGGTTCGTCTCGCTCTCGTCCTCGATCATGAACACGTTGCGGCCCTTGCCCCCGTAGAGCGGCTTGACGACGGAGTGACCGACCTTGGCCACGAACCTCTCGATCGCCTGGGGGTCTCGGGTCACGAGCGACCGCGGTCGGATCTTCTCCGGGAACTCCTCCAGGTAGAGCTTGCTCGTCGCTCGGATGAGGGACATCGGGTCGTTCACCACGGTGACGCCCCGAGCCTTGAGCATCTGGCCGAAGACGGGGCCCAAGGGGCTCGCCCATGGCCGCTCCTGCAGGTCGTCGATGGACTCGTTGCGCAGGAAGAGGGCATCGAGGTCTTCCATGACGATTCGTTCGGCGTCGCGCTCCTTGATCCGCTCCATCAACGTCGCCAGCGTGTCGCCCTCGTCGAAGTCCGCACGCCGAGCCCGCGCGAGGAGCTGCCCGTCGCCCTCCCCCAGCTCGACGTCGCCGACTCCGATGTACCAGACCTCGTGCCCGCTGCGGCACGCCGCCCGCGCCAACCGCGTCGTCGTGTACTCGTCCACCTCGGTGTCGACGTCCTTGACGAAGAACGCAATCCTCATGCCGCTTCCTCTCCCTCGTACAGGTCCATGACCGACGCTCCAGCGCGCAGCCTGTCCAGGCGCTCCGGCGCGCCGGGCACGTCCAGCCACCGTGGACGGACCCACGGTGGGTGGAGCACCTCGCGCTCGAGCAGCTCCTGGATCAGCGGGATGTGGTCCAGGGCAAGCTTTCCGACGAAGAGCGGATCGAGGCTCCCGCCTTCCGCAAGGAGGTCGAGGATGCGAGAGATACCGCGAAGGTAGATCGCGTCCTTGACGTTCCCGCCCCCGACGAAGACCCGGATGGCAATGGACCACGCCGTCCTCGTCGGGATCCGGTAGTCGGTGCGCAGCGACTCGAAGAGGTCGAGGAACTCGGCGCCGTCGAGCAGCTGCTCCACGGCCACGACGCGCCCCGCGAGCACGCGCAGGCGTCGCGGGTCCAGGCCTCCGGTCAGGTACTCCGCCAGCAGGGCCAGCCCCTCCTGCGTCTCGTCGTAGCCGGGCAGTCCGATGGTCAGCAGCTGCAGCGGTTGCCTGGCGCCGTTCTGGTAGGTGATGACATGGGTGCCGATCTCGTGGTGCAGCAACGGCTGCACGCGATCCGACCTGATGGCCGCGGTTTCGGGGATGAGCAGCTGACCGAACGACACCATCAGCTCGGAGACGTCGTCGCGCACCTCGACGCTGATCGGGAGCTCCGGATGCACGGCCCGGTATCGCTCGAGCTCCTCACGTGCTGCTTCAGCGAACACCCCCGCCGTCACGGTCTGCGTGCTGGGCGCCTGGGGCGGGATGGTCTCGAGCAGCTCCTCCGCAGCCCGTGCGAGGGGCGCGGTGACACCTCCGTAGAGCTGCAGCGTCCCGTACACGAACCGAGAGGTGTCACGATCCTCGAGGGCGGTGACCATACGGGCGATCTCGTCCCGCTTGGTCCGGAAGAGACTGTGCAGGGCGGGGTCGGTGATGTCCTCGATCTCGAGGTTGTAGAGGTCGCGGCGCACGAGATCCGGGTCGAACTCCAGCGGCCGCAGCCGCAGGGTCGGCGCCGTCCCGAAATCGCTTCGCTCGAAGTCAGCCCACGCCTCCGCCGCATTGACCGGCGTGACGTTGAGCAGCAGGTCCACGCTGCGCTCGATCTCCGTGAGACGCGCATCGACCTGAGCGGCGGACGAGAGCGGCTCGGTTCGTACTGACACGCTGCAGACGTACCCCGGAGAAGCAATGGGCAACACCAGCGAGTGGACACATTCACGTGGAAGCGAGCCCAGCGGCATACGGCTATAGGCTCGGGACCTTGCCACCCCCGACCCCACGAGGAGAACCCGTGAGCCAGCCACGCGTGACTGGGATGGGCTCAATTCCGCTCGAGGGACGGACTGCCTTTCGGGTGTGGGCGCCCAATGCCGAGCGGGTCGCCGTGACGGGAGGCTTCAACGCGTGGTCGACGGATCGCGACGTGCTCGAGCGGGAGGACGGCGGCCACTGGTACGGAGAGGTCGAGGGCGCGCGGCCGGGCGACGAGTACAAGTACGTCATCACGACCAACGGCGAGCAGCTCCACCGGATCGACCCACGCGCACGTGCGGTGACGAACTCAGTGGGCAACGGAATCATCTATGATCCGAACGCCTTTGACTGGGAAGGCGATTCGTTCACCACTCCGAACCACAACGAGCTCGTCATCTACGAGACGCACATCGGCTCGTTCGTCGCGGAGGAGGGCGAACCGGGGGACCTCGCGACCATGGCGAGTCGTCTGGGATACCTGAAGAGCTTGGGTATCAACGCGATCGAGCTCATGCCCGTGGCGGAGTTCGCGGGCGACTACTCCTGGGGCTACAACCCGGCCCACCCGTTCACCGTCGAGTCGAGCTACGGCGGACCGGACCACCTCAAGAAGTTCGTCCGTGAGGCACACAAACAGGGCATCGCGGTCATCGTCGACGTCGTCCTCAACCACTTCGGCCCGAGTGACCTGTCCCTGTGGCGGTTCGACGGCTACTCGGAGAACGGCAAGGGCGGGATCTACTTCTACCAGGACCACCGGTCGCAGACGCCGTGGGGCGACACACGCCCGGACTACGGCCGTGAGGAGGTCCGCCAGTACTGCCGGGACAATGCCCGCATGTGGATCGAGGAGTACCACATGGACGGGCTGCGCTTCGACGCCACCCTCTACATCCGCACCGTGAGCGGCATCGGCACCGAGATCCCCGAAGGCTGGGCGCTCATGCGCGACATCAACACCGCGATCCGAAGTGAGCTGCCGAGCAGGATCCTCATCGCCGAGGACCTCCAGAACGATCCCACGCTGACCTCGACGGAGGGCGCGGCCTTCAACGCCCAGTGGGACGCCGGCTTCGTCCACACCCTGCGCGCCTTGGTCACGACACCCGACGACGCGGCGCGCTCCATGCAGGCGCTCGCGGGCATCATTGTGGCGCAGGGGGACCCATGGGACCGTGTCATCTACTCCGAGAGTCATGATGAGGTCGCGAACGGGAAGCTTCGCGTACCCCAGGAGATCGATGGCGCCAACCCGTCCGCCTGGCCGGCGCAGAAGCGGGCCACGCTCGCCACGGCGATCGCGCTGACGAGCCCCGGCATCCCGATGCTCTTCCAGGGTCAGGAGTTCCTCGAGGACGAGTGGTTCCGGGACTCCGTGCCACTCGACTGGGAGCGTGCCGAAGCGTTCCGCGACATCGTGCGGCTCGTCCGCGACCTCGTCGTGCTGCGGCGCAACCTGACCGGCACCACGGCGGGTCTCACCGGCCCCCACACCGCGCTGGCCCACCTCGACGACGCAGGGAAGACCATCGCCTGGCTGCGATCGACCGACTCCGAGCCGGTCGCCGTCGTCGTCAACGCGAGCACCGACGCCCGCGACCTCACCATCGGGCTGCCCCGCCCCGGCCGCTGGGCCGTGCGCTTCAACTCGGACGCCTCGACCTACAGCGCACTCTTCGGCGGGCACACGACCCTCGATGTCGACGCCGCCAACACGCCGCTCAACGGCCAGCCCGCGAGGGCGAGTATCTCCGTCGGGCCCTACACACTCGTCGTGCTCAGTCCGGCGCGGTAGTCCGCGGCGCGGAGCGGGGCGTGCCGTCGGTCCGGGGCAGCCGGACCTCGAACCGACAGCCAGACCCCATGTTGCGTACGCCGACCGTCCCGCCGTGCGCCTCGACGAGGCCCCGGACGATGGCCAGACCCAGCCCTGCCCCTCCGCCCGCGTCTGGAGAGCGTGCCTGGGTCCCACGGAACCCGGCGTCGAAGACCCGCTCGAGGACGTCCTCCGGGATTCCACCGCAGGCGTCGTCGACGGTGATGACGGCCTCGGTGGGCGAGCCGTCCAGGGCGACATCGACGCGACCACCCCCTGGCGTGTGGTGAACGGCGTTGGTGACGAGGTTGTCGACGACCCGCGTCATCTCCTGCACATCGACGCGGATCGTGACATCGGACGACGGCCCGGCGCTGCCGCTGACCGTCACGCCGGCCGCCTCGGCAGCTGGTCGCGCCGCCGCGACGACGTCCGAGACGACGTCCCCGAGGGACACGGGAGTTCGGTTGCGCCCCGCCTGGCCGGCGTGGATGCGCGAGAGCTGGAGCAGGTCATCCACCATGTCGCCCATCCGACCGATGTCCTGCCGCAGTCGGCCGTACGCGCGAGGGACGTCTGTCACCACCCCGTCCTCGAGAGCATCGGTGATCGCGCGCATCCCGGCAAGTGGGCTGCGCAAGTCGTGCGAGATCCACGCGACGAGCTCGCGCCGCCGCTCCTCGACCTCGACTTCCCGCAGGCGGTCGGCCTCCGCGTCGGCCATCTGGCGGCCGAGTCGCTGGACGTGCCGCGCGATGACCCAACCGGTCACGAGGGCGACCGGCACCGTGGCGAGCAGACCGAGCAGGACGACCCGCGAGTCGTGCTCGCTGAGCAGCATCGCCCTGGCGCCGGCGTAGATCCCCGCAGCCACCGAGAGCACGACGACAACCGGCGCTGCCAGAGCCGCCCACACGGCAACCCGGACGGAGGGCCGCCGCGTCAGCAGGAGGACGAGCCAGGCGCCGGCAACACCGACGAGCGTGCTGACGCCGGCCGACACCAGAACGGCCTGGAGCTCAGCCCCCACCGGAGCCATCCTGTGTCGCATCCCACCGGTAGCCGACGCCGAAGACGGTGACCAGGCGGCGAGGCCTGCCGGGGTTGGCCTCGACCTTCTCGCGGACCCGGCGGACGTGGACGGTGACCGTCGACTCGTCCCCGAACTCCCAGCCCCAGACCGAGGACATCAGCTCTGCCCGGGTGAAGACCTGGCCGGAGTGGCTGACCATCCAGGTCAGCAGGTCGAACTCCCTCGTCGTCAGCGACAGCTCGCGCCCGTCGAGACGCACGCGGTGCCCCGCACGGTCGATGGCGAGGTCGCCGTCGACGAGCTCAGTGGGGCGCTCCGGCGGCTGGGCCCGCCCCACGTCGGCGTCTCCACCGAGGTCGACGCGTCGGAGCAGCGACTGGACGCGCAGGACGAGCTCGCGGGGGCTGAACGGCTTCGTCACGTAGTCGTCCGCGCCGATCTGGAGGCCGAGGACCCGGTCGGGCTCCTCACCGCGGGCGGTGACCATGATGACCGGCAGCCCGGGATGGACGAGGCGCAGCTGCCGGCACACCTCGAGCCCATCGGGGCCGGGCAGCATGAGGTCGAGCAGGACGATGTCGGGTCGGTGGTCCCGGGCGACCGCCAGTCCGGCGACGCCGTCGCCGACGACATCGACGTCCATGCCGGCGCGCTCGAGGTAGGCGGCCACGACTCCGGCGACCGTCGAGTCGTCGTCGATCACGAGCACCCGAGGCACGACCTCAGGATAGGGCTGCACCCGCCGCCGGGAGGCGCCTCAGGTGGCCCTCGGGATCCACGTCACGACCCCGTAAGGACCGGGTAACGACGCGATCATGGAGTCAGCGAACACACCGCCGTTGAATCGAAGGGTCCAGCCGACCGGCTGGCTCAACGGAGGTGAAATCGAATGCACATCAAGCGAATCCTCGGCACAACGGCCGCCCTCGCGGCCACGGCAGGCGTCGTGATCGGCGGTGCAGGCCAGGCGAGCGCCGGCGTCAGCGGTCCCGCGTTCTACGTCGACCACGTCCTCTACCGCACCGTGGCCACGCCGACAGACCTCTCCGGCACTGGTGCCCCCGACCACAGCTTCGACTCGATCTACGACTTCGGCGGTGTGCAGCGGAGCGTCGCCGAGAGTGCCCCCGGCTACCGCGACTTCAACGGCGGGCGCTGGCAGGTCCATGCGGTCTCACTGCCCAACGGGTACGACGCCGCACTGGCCTCGGGCGACCTCGACCACGACGGGGTGCTCGACGCCCTCGACGAGGTGATGGCCGCCATCAGCGCCGGCGATGCGGTGGACAACGGCGTGGTCAAGTGGTTCGTCTGCACGGTCAACAAGGTCCCTGCCAGCCAGTCCTGAGCTCGCCTGCGGGACGAACAAGGCCCATGCCGTATGCCGCTGAGCTCCGTCCGCACGGACCTGACGTCCCAGCCCTCCCGCCCGGGCACGAACCCCGGGCGGGCTGCTGGACGCGGGATCAGCGCAGGGGGTTGAACGGGCGCAGCTCGGCGGGGGTCTCCCCGGTCACCATCTGCTCGGCGAGGAGGCGGCCGGTGACCGGTCCGAGGGTGATGCCCCACATGCCGTGACCACCCGCGACGAAGACGCGCGGGGACCCGGTCGCACCGATGAGCGGGAGGCCGTCGACGGTGCAGGGGCGGGAGCCGACCCACTCGTCCTGGCGGTGGTCGAGGTCCGCTCCCTTGAGGAGCGGGCGGGCGCTCTCGACGATGGCCTTGACCCGCCGCCGGTCAAGTGCGGCCTCGGGCTGGCGGAACTCCATCATGCCCGCGACTCGGAGCCGGTCGCCGACGGGGGTGCAGGCGACGCGTGCGGCCGGGAAGTACATGGGGCCGTTCGGCAGGTCCTCGACCTCCACGGAGAACGAGTAGCCACGACCCGCCTGGACGACCTGCTTGACACCGAACGGGCGGGCGAGCTGGCCCAGCCAGGCGCCGGACGCGATGACGAGCTGGTCGTACTCCTCGGCCGCGCCGGTCTCGGTCTCGACGACGACGCCACGCCCGGTGTCGCGGACGCCGGTCACGGCGCCGCCGATGAGCATCTTCCCGCCCCGGGCGATCACCGCGTCAGCGAGGGCAGCGACGTAGGCGCCGGGGTTGATGAAGCGCTGGCCGTGGAGCACGATCGCCGCGCCGATGGCGTCGGAGAGTGCCGGCTCGATCGCGCGGGCCTCGTCCCCGGTGAGGACGTCGAAGGTGATGTCGCCACCCTGGGCGTGGATGTGCTCGATCTCCGCGAGGAGGGTCGTCCGCTCCTCGGCCGTGCGGTAGGCGGCCGTGAAGGACTTCGCCTCGAAGGTGTCGGCGTCGACGCCGCCGGCCTTGAGCAGGTCGAAGCTCGCCAGCGACAGGTCGTTGATCGGCACGAGCGAGCCCATCGCCTTCTTCCACGCCTTCATCGTCGAGTGGCGCGTGAACCCGGCGACGAACTTGAGGAAGTTCGCGTTCGCACTGGGCGGCACGTAGACGGGCGAGCTCGGGCTGAGGACGGCCCGGAGGCCGTACTTGAGGACGGCCGGTTCGGGCAGCGGAGTCGCGATGCCGGGGGTGAGCCAGCCGGCGTTGCCCCAGGAGGAGCCGGCGGCCACGCCGTCGCGCTCGATGACGGTGACCTCGACGCCGCGCTCCTGGAGGAACCAGGCGGTGGCGAGGCCGACCATCCCGGCGCCGACCACGGCGACACGCTGTGGGTTCGACACGGGGACGGGAGGACCGGAGGGAGTGACGGAAGCCATACCTCCAATGGTTCTGCATCCCGGAGGCAGACCCATGGTGGCGTGGTCACAAAGGTGTCCCCAAGGGCTGTTGCCGGAGCACCACTCGGGCGTCGATCATGGAGCCATGCGCGACGCCAAGGCAACCAGTCCTCGTGGTCTCTCGCTCGGCGACGTCGTCGGGGCGCTCGGCGGCGGACTGCTCCGACTCGCCGTGGACGCTCCCGGCCCTGAGGTCGACGACATCACGCTGGCCGAGCCCGGCGCCGGCGTCTTCGGCCAGACGGGCGACCTCCTGCTCGGCGTGGGCATCGAGTCTCCGGAAGCAGGGATCGAGCTGGTCGAGGCGGCCCGCAGGGTCGGGAGCGGAGGTGTCGTCGTCCGACGCAGCCTGGCCCGTCGGAGGGACGTCCGCGGGGCCGCGAACCGCCTTGGCGTGCCCCTGGTCGAGCTCGCCGACCACGCGTCCTGGGCTCACGTCGTGTGGCTGCTCCGAGGCATCCTGGACCGCGCCGCGACCGGAACCGCAGCGGGCAGCGACGGCCCCGTCCACGACGACCTGTTCGCTCTCGCCGATGCGTGCGCGGCCCTCGTCGAGGCCCCGGTCACCATCGAGGACACCCAGTCGCGCGTCCTTGCCTACTCGTCCCGCCAGGACGTCGCGGACCCGGTCCGGCTGTCCACCATCGTGGGCCGGAAGGTTCCCGACGCGACTCTGACGAGTCTGCGCGGCCGGGGCGTGTTCCGGCGCCTGGCCCGCTCCAGCGACCCCTTCTTCGTCCCCGCGGACAGTGAGCTGCGGCCCCGGCTCGTCATCCCGGTCCGGGCCGCGGACGAGTGGTTGGGCTCCATCTGGGCCGTCGTCGACGAGCCACCCCCCGCCGAGACGATCCGGTCCCTGACGCAGACGGCGTCCGTCGTGGCGCTCCATCTGCTGCGACTGCGTTCGCAGGCGGACCTGTCCCGGCGGGTCGCTGCTGACCGGTTGCGCGACCTGCTCTCGGGCAATGTGGCCGAGGCGGAGGTGTGGCTGCCACCTCCGCCCTGGCGCGTCGTCGTGCTGGCGGGCGAGCCCGACCTCGACCCGGAGAGCCAGCTGCTCGCGTGGGAGTCCGCCTCTCGACGGCTGCGCTGGCGTCGACCCCTGCTCGCGCTCCTCGACGACGTGGTCGTCGGCCTCGTGCGCGACGGGGGTCCGGACGAGAACCAGGACTCCCGTGCGGTCCCCGGCACCTGGGACTGGGTGCGCGCCGCCATCGACGAGCTCATCGAGACCCGCCCTTCGGTCCGTGCCTCGGCGGGCAGCGCCGTGCGCCATCTGCCCCAGCTCGCCCGTTCCCGTCAGGAGGCGCTGGAAGTGCACCGCCTCGCCCTCGCCGGCCGCCTCCGTGGGAGCGCCGTGCCGGTGGAGGAGGCCTGGGCGGAGGTGACGTGCGAGAGGGCGGTGAGCGGCATACGGAATGCCCGGTCTGCCGGCCCCGTGACCAACCTGCACGCCCACGACGAGGAACACGGCACGGCCTATGCGGCCACCCTCGCCGCGTGGCTCGACCATCCCGGGGACCCGCGAACGGCCGCGAGATCGGTCCATGTGCACCCCAACACGCTGCGCTACCGGATGCAGAAGCTGCCCGAGATCGTCGACCTCGACCTCACCGACCCGGTGACGCGCCTCGCGACGAGACTCGAGCTGCGGGCTCTCGGCCACTGAGTCCAGGCACTGAGTCCAGGCACCGACCTCGGCGCTACTGTGGGTCCCGTGCGGATCATGCCGTTGACGGCCCGCCACGCCGACGAGGTCATTCGCATCTACCAGCTGGGCATCGACGACCGGCTCGCGACGTTCGAGACCGAGGCGCCCACGTGGGCCGAGTTCGACGCCACCCGGATGCCCCGGCACCGGTTCGTCGCGATCGATGACGACGGCGTCGTCCTCGGCTGGGTCGCGGTGACGCCCGTGTCGTCCCGGGAGGCCTATGCGGGCGTCGTCGAGCACTCGGTCTACGTCGATCCCCGCGCCCGGGGACGTGGCGTCGGGCGCGCCCTGCTCGACGCCGTGGTGGCCTCGACTGAGGCAGCTGGCATCTGGACGATCCAGTCCGGAATCTTTCCCGAGAACGCCGCCAGCCTGGCCCTGCACCGCCGTGCGGGTTTCCGCGAGGTGGGGGTGCGGCGGCGAATCGCTCGGCTCGACGGGCGTTGGCGCGACGTCGTCCTCGTCGAGCGGCGCTCTCCGCTCGTCGACTGACGCGTCTGGGTCGGGGTCACCCGTCGCCGAGGTGCACGGTGCCGTCGGCGTCGACCCGGAGGTTCGGATTCCAGACGAAGTCCCATCGGAAGCCGTCCGGGTCAGCCACGCACGCGCTGACCCCACCCCACTCGCGCTCGGCGGGCTCGGTGACGGTGGCGGCCCCCGCCGCCAGGGCAGCGGCATACAGCTCCCGCACACCCTCGGGGCCGTCCACCGTGTGTCCGAGTGACATCGGCGGCCCGGACGACCCATGGGCGACGTCGCCGTACTCCGTCGGCATCTGCTCGACGTCCCAGAGGGCGAGCAGCTGCCCCGGGGCGCACTGGACGAACGCGATCTCACCAGCGATCTCGAGGACCTGCCGGAAGCCGAGCCCGTCCACATAGAAGCGGCGCGACCGCTCCACGTCGCGCACTCCCAGGGTGATGGCGGTGATGTCTGGTGTCATGCGCCGACGCTACGAGACCCCGCCGACAGTCCACCTCCGAACGACAGCGTCCTGCCCCATCGGCGCGCGACGAGGCCGAGCAGCCCGCGACGGGCGAACGCCCGGGCATCACCGCCCGTGACAGCCTCGAGCTGCCCTGCCCCTGACACCTTGGCCTCCGGTCAGTGACCGCCAAGGAGCGCCCGGACCTCGGACTCGCGGTACCGGCGGTGCCCGCCGAGAGTCCGGATCGAGGTGAGCTTGCCGGCCTTGGCCCATCGAGTGACGGTCTTCGGGTCGACTCTGAAGAGCGCGGCGACTTCGGCCGGCGTCAACAGCTTCTCGGTCTCATGCCGATCCTGTGTTGTCATGGTCAGTTCCCCACCACCCAGTCGCTCAGTGCAGCGACACCACGCTTGGCCCTCTAGGGCTCAATGGAGCAAGGTTAGGCGATCCACGTTCCGGTGGGAGCAGATTGGGCAAACCCGCTTTCTCTCCCATTCCGCCCGCGGCGCGGGTCGGCGAGAGGTTGTCCCAGTGGGGCAGGACTTGCTCGGCTCATGTAGCGTTAGCACCACGAGAACACACACATTCCCGGGGCCGCTACGCGGACGACGGAGGGCTTGACAGCCCTCCGCCGAGCGATGCCGTCCCGGCACGACGCACGAGGGGGTCACGCCATGGGGCGCGGCCGAGCCAAAGCCAAGCAGACCAAGGTCGCACGGCAGCTCAAGTACTACACGCCAGACACGGACTTGAGCGCGCTGGAGCGAGAGCTGCACCGCGAGTCTTCTGGTGCGGACCGTGACGACACGTCGCGGCCTGACGAGGACGACTACGACGAATACGGGAAGTGGGCAGCGGGCGAGCGCTGAGCCGCCCATTCCCCTTCTTGCACACCTCGTGCGTCGGACGCACAGCCCGACCCACGCTGACGGCTGCCCGTTTCAGGTCCTGGGGTGTTCCCCCACGACCTGGACGGCGCCTCCGTCGACGCCTTTCGCCCCCCGGACGAGCTCCGCAGCCGGCTCCACGTTTGCGCGCGCCTCGGACGTCACCTCCCCGACACGCCATGCCCGTATGCCGCTGAGCTGGCTCAGCTCGATGGCGCGGTCCGCGTGTGGCTGGGGAAGCACGGCGACGAAGCCGACGCCCTGGTTCAGGGTGCGTTCCTGATCGGCCTGCGGCACCCGGCCGAGGGCCTGGATGGTGTGGAAGACCGCAGGTGGGGTCCAGGTCGAGCGGTCGATGCGCGCCATCAGACCCGGGGGGAGCACCCGGGCCAGGTTGGCAGCGAGCCCCCCGCCGGTGACGTGGCTCAGGGCATGCACCTCGACGCCCGCGTCCTGGATCAGTGACAGCAGAGGCTTGGTGTAGATGCGGGTCGGCTCGAGGAGCTCCTCGCCGAGTGTTCGGCCGAGCTCGTCGACGTGGCGGTCGAGCGGCCAGCCTGCGGAGGCGATCACTCGGCGAACGAGGCTGTAGCCGTTGCTGTGCAGACCGCTGCTCGCGAGGGCCACGACCACGTCGCCGTCCCGGACTCGTTGGGGCCCGAGGACGTCCGCGTGCTCGACGATCCCCGTCGCGGCGCCGGCGAGGTCGTACTCGTCCGGCTCGAGTAGTCCAGGGTGCTCCGCGGTCTCGCCGCCGACGAGCGCCACCCCGGCCTCCTCGCAGGCCTGTGCGATGCCGCCGACGATGGCCGCGATCCGCTCGGGGACCACCTTGCCCGTCGCGATGTAGTCGGTCATGAAGAGCGGCTCGGCCCCGCACACGACGATGTCGTCGACGACCATGCCGACGAGGTCGAAGCCGATGGTGTCGTGCTTGTCCAGCGCCTGGGCGATGGCGACCTTGGTGCCCACCCCGTCGGTACTCGTGGCGAGGATGGGCCGCGTCATGCGCGCGATGGCGCTCGCGTCGAACATCCCCGCGAAGCCGCCGAGCCCGCCGAGGACCTCGGGGCGCGTTGCACGGCGAACCGACTCCTTCATCAGCTCGACGGCCCGGTCCCCCGCCTCCACATCGACTCCAGCAGAGGCATATGTGATGGGGCCAGCGGGCTCGTTCGTCACGCACCAACCCTACCGGCGCCCTCCCCTCCCCCTCCCTCCCTCTCTTCCCCCGGCCCTCCCACGCCTGCCCTGGTTGGAGGTATTGCGCGACGACCAGGAGTCGACCCATACCTCGAACCGAACGCGAAGACCGAGTCAGGCACGGCCGAGACCGCGGATGACCTGGTCCATGAACTCGTCCTCGTGCAGGCGCAGGCCGAGGAGGTCGATGCGCAGGACCTTGTCCTCATGCAGGGTGACCTCGTTACGGCCGAGGTTGTCAGCCGTCACCTGAAGGCCTTCGCGATGCTGGACGCCGTCGATCTCGACGACGAGGGCATAGCCGTCCCAACGGACATCGAGGTACAGCCGGCCGCGCGCCCCCTCAACGATGGCCTGCCGCGTCGGCTCGGGCAGATCCCGCACCCTGCACAGCTTGGCGAAGTCCAGCTCGCCGAGTGACTGAACGCCGTCGTGCAGGTAGCTGATCACGTCCTTGACGAACTTGCGCCGACGACGCCCCCGGAGCCGCTTCGACCATGAACTCAACTGCTGCGGCGTGGCGAGTCGCTGCTGCACGGCCATGACCAGGATGAGCGCTGCCTGCCGATCCGACACCGCCCAATAGGCAGCACGTAACGCCGCTACCGCCGGTTTGGTACGGGGTAGTCCAGCGCCCATCACCTCGTCAGGCAGGCGCCGGATCACCTTGTGGAGCTTGGCGCCTGCCACCTTCTTCACCGAGCACCGATGGACCACCGAGACATGGATCGACTCGTCCGTGAAGTGCTTCAGACCCGCCGCCTGCAACGCGGTCACGCCGTCGATGGCTGCGATGTCCTCGCCCGTCTCCCACACGATGCGCCAGCGATGCTCCTCGGCTGTGAGCTCCCCCGTGTGCAGCGCTACCGTTTGCAGCCCGTGAAGTCGCCAACGACCGGCTCCCACCTCGCTTCGGATGTCGACGTAACTCACCCCGGCGGCTCGCAGTCCTGCTCGCGAGACCACCGATCCGGTGTGCTGAGCAGCGGCCTCGGCCAGCCGCCGTCGAGCTGTCGGCCGCAGCCGCCGGGGCGTCCGGCGAGGGGCTGTCCTCTCGCTGACATGGTTGTCCGCATCCATGCCAGCACGGTCGATGCACGGGGGGCGGCGTTCGAGGCGGCCAGGTCAACCTGTGGGCAACGCAGCGCAGCGCCAGGGGATGGGGACCGCGGGTGGAGGTATCCATCGACTCCTGGCCGTCGCGAGATACCTCGAACCGCGGGAGGGGGCGACGTGGTCAGGGGTGGTCGAGGGCTCCGGAGCCCCCGGTGCCGACGCCGATCGGCACGCCCTCGACGTCGACGTCGACGGACCGGTCGTGGCCAGTCCGGACGGTGAGGGGAAGGGTCTCGAGGACGTGCTTGCCGATGTGGCCGTCCTCGGGCAGGTTGATGGGGTAGCGACCGGTGAAGCACGCCGTGCACAGCTGCTCGGCTGGCTGGTCGGTCGCCGCGATCATCCCGGCCTCGGAGATGTAGCCCAAGGAGTCGGCGCCGATCGACGCCCGGATCTCTTCCACCCCCAGACCGGTCGCGATGAGCTCGGCCCTCGTGGCGAAGTCGATGCCGTAGAAGCACGGCCACTGGACCGGCGGCGACGAGATCCGCACGTGCACCTCGGCAGCACCCGCCTCACGGAGCATCCGGAGCTGCGCACGCTGGGTGTTGCCGCGCACGATCGAGTCGTCCACGACGACGAGGCGCTTGCCCCGGATGGTGTGCTCGAGAGCGTTGAGCTTGAGCCGGATCCCGAGCTGGCGCAACGTCTGCGAGGGCTGGATGAAGGTCCGGCCGACGTAGGCGTTCTTGACAAAGCCCTGGCCGAACGGGATGCCGGACTCCTGCGAGTAGCCGACCGCCGCGGGCACGCCCGACTCGGGCACCCCGATGACGAGGTCGGCCTCGACCGGGTGCTCGCGGGCCAGGGCACGGCCCATCTCGACGCGAGCCTCGTGGACGACCCGGCCTCGCATCACGGCGTCGGGCCGGGCGAGGTAGACGTACTCGAAGACGCACCCCTTCGGCTGCGGCTCGGCGAAGCGGTGGGAGCGGAGGCCGTCCTCGTCGATGGCGATGAGCTCGCCCGGCTCGACCTCCCGCACCACGGACGCGCCGATCGTCTGCAGGGCGGCGGTCTCCGACGCGACGACCCAACCGCGTTCGAGCCTGCCGAGGGCGAGCGGCCGCACGCCCCACGGGTCACGAGCCGCATACAGCGTGTGCTCGTCCATGAAGACGAAGCAGAAGGCTCCACGGAGCTGGGGAAAGAGCTCGAGCGCAGCCTGCTCCGGAGTCTTGTCGGGGTCGGAGGCCAACAGCGTCGTGACGAGGGCGGTGTCCGAGGTGTTGCCGCGGGCCAGCTCACCCGTGACCCGGCTGTCGCCGAAGTGCTCGTCGACCATGGCCCGCAGCTCGACGGTGTTGATGAGGTTGCCGTTGTGTCCGAGGGCCAGGGTGCGTCCCTCGGACCCGCCAAGGGTGGGCTGGGCGTTCTCCCACGTGGAGCCGCCGGTCGTCGAGTAGCGCGTGTGGCCGATCGCGATATGGCCGCGCAGCGAGGTGAGGGCCGTCTCGTCGAAGACCTGCGAGACCAGGCCCATGTCCTTGTAGACGAGGATCTTCTCCCCGTCGGACGTGGCGATGCCCGCGGACTCCTGGCCCCGGTGCTGCAGGGCGTAGAGCCCGAAGTAGGTCAGCTTGGCGACCTCCTCGCCGGGGGCCCACACACCGAAGACGCCGCATGCGTCCTGGGGTCCCTTTTCGCCGTCAAGGAGGTCATGAGTCAGTCGCCCGTCGCCGCGTGCCACTACCCGAGTCTCCCACACCGACCGAGTCGGCCATGACAGCCGCAGGGCCGAAGGTCAGGCGAGAGGTGCCGTCGCGACCACCTCGTAGCGCGGGCGGTGCCCCCGACCCTGGCCCAGGTGGGACTCCACGAGGGCGAGCTCCGTCGGCTGCCACACCCTCCCCTCGTGCGCGTCGAGGGCCCGGATCCAGCGGGTCGCCTCGGTCGGCCGGCGGAAGCGCCCCAGCGTCACGTGCGGGTGGAAGCGGGTGCCGCCCGGCGAGACCCCGGCTCCGTTGCACGCCGTCCGTATGCCGCTCGCCAGCCTCCCCAGGTCACCCCGGAGCTGCTCCACGCCGGTGTAGAGCACGCGGGCCGCGTAGGGGTTGGGGAAGGCGCCGGCTCCGGCGAGGCGCAGCACCGGCGCGTGGTGGCGGGCGGCCGTCGCACCGACCGCAGCGGTCAGGTCGTCCAGGCGCCAGTCGGGGACGTCCGCGAGAAAGGCGAGGGTGACGTGCCACTGGTGCCGGTCGGTCCAGCGCAGGTCGGAGCCGCCCTCCTCGTCGGCGAGCCGGCGGGGCTCGACGTGGTCGGCGAGGTCGTCGAGAACCTCGTCAGGCGGGACGATGGCGACGAAGAGGCGCATTGGTCCAGCTCAGGCTCAGGGCGTCGGTCACCTCTCCCGCCCGGAGCGGTCGATCAGGATCGCGATGACCCCTGCGATCCCGGCGCCGAGGAAGGCCCCGAGCGCGGCGAGGAACGCCACCGCGGTGCCCATGGAGTACTGCAGAGTCTCGTTGTAGCTGGGGCCGCCCGGCTCACGCACGCCGAACCAGATGCCCACGGCCAGTCCGATGAACGCCCCCGTGAGCAGGAAGCGCTTGTAGTTGGGAATGCGGGCCGGCTGCGGAGTCACCCTCCCAGCCTAGGCGTACTGACCGTGGGGGCGCGCAGCCTCCTCGAACCGGGCGATGACCATACTGACGTGATGGACGATGCTGCGATTGCCCGGTGGCGGCTGTCGAACCAGCTCCTCACCGCGCCGCACGCCGACTCGGCGGGCCCGGTGCTGGACACGCTGCTCGCCGTGCAGGCCGAGAACCCGAGCCAGTCCGCGTGGGCCGTGGCCGCCCGGACCACGGCGCCGGACCCCAGTGCTCTCGCCGCTCTCCTCGCCTCGGGGGACGCGGTCCGCACCCACGTGCTTCGCCCGACCTGGCACTACGCCGCACGCGGCGACATCGACTGGCTGCTTGCCCTGACCGGGCCGCGCCTGTTCAAGGTTGTCGACGGCCAGCTCCTCGGTGACGTCGGCCTGACAACGCAGGACGTCGGGCGTCTCGCCGACGCCGCCTTGGGCTTCTTGACGGCGACTCCGGGTCGGACGCGCGAGGAGGTGACCGCAGCCTTGCGCGAGCGAGTGCCCAATCTGGCGCAGCGAGTCACCGGTCGCATGGTGATGCTGCTGATGGCGCACCTCGAGCTGCACCGCCTCGCGATCAGTGGCCGACCGCGCGACGGTGAGCACACGTACGCCACCTACGCCGACCGCGTCGGTTCCCGCGTCGAGCTGGAGGCGTTCGATCGTGATGCCGCGCTGGCCCGGCTGGCCCTGCGCTACTTCACCGGTCACGGCCCCGCGACAGTGAAGGACCTCGCCTACTGGGCCACCGTGACCGTGACCGACGTCCGGCGCGGCCTCGACGCTGTGCGGGATCAGCTGGACTGCTTCGAACACGACGGACGCACGTACTGGCACGCGCCGGGCGAGCCGCCGGCCAGTCTGGGCAAGCCCCCTGCTCACCTGCTGCAGCTGCTCGACGAGACCTACCGCGGCTACCAGGACTCGCGCTGGGTCCTCGATGCGCGCGGAGTCGTGCCGAGGCAGCGGGAGAGCACGATCGGGATGGCGCTGGTCGACGCACAGCTCGTCGCCGGGATGAAGCGGACGGTCACACCGACGCGCGTGCAGTTCGAGCTGTCGCCTCATCGTCCGCTGTCGGCTCGGGAGGTACGAGTGCTCCATGAGGCGGCCCAACGCTACGGCGAGTTCCTCGGCCTGCCCGCGACGTGCACCATCGCCTACGTGTACTGACCGGCCACGCCGGGTCCGGCTCAGCGCAGGAAGAGCGCACGCAGCCGGCTGGCGGTGAACCAGACGCCGAGCACGGACATGACGACGAAGTACAGTGCGTGCCCGGCGGTGGCGGCCTCGAGGTGGCCGACCGCCAGGTGGCGCATGAGCTCGACCCCGTGCCACAGCGGCATCGCCTGGACGAACCACTGGATCGCGGTCGGGAAGACCTCGATCGGGAAGAGCGTGGCGGAGAAGAGGAACATCGGCAGGAGTGCGATCTGCACGAGGTCCATCTGCTGGAAGCTCTTCAGGTAGCTCGTCACGGCCATGCCCAGACTGGCGAAACCAACGGCGATGAGCAGCGCGACCGGGACCATCAGGATCGCCCACGGCGACGTGATCAGACCCATGGCGAGCATGACGACCATGAAGCCGACCGCGTAGAGGAAGCCCCGGAAGAGCGCGATGAAGATCTCGCCCATGGCCACGTCCATGGGACCGAGGGACGTCTGGAGCATGGCCTGGTACAGCCGGGCGAACCGCAGCTTGAAGAAGACGTTCCACGTCGAGTCGTAGATCGCCCCGTTCATCGCCGAGGTCGCGAGGAGCGCGGGGGCGATGAAGGCGGCGTACTCGATCGGTTCGCCGTTCGGTCCGGTGACCGTGCCGACGAGGCCGCCGAGCCCGAAGCCCATGGCGAGCAGGTAGAACACGGGCTCGAAGAACCCCGAGACGATGACGGCCCAGTTCTGGCCCTTCATGACCCGGAAGCCGCGCTCGATGACCGCCTTGGCGTTGCGGCCGTAGAGCCCGTCGAGCCGGGCCGCGTAGCGACCCCTGGTCTCCGCGGTCATCTCCCCAGCCTCCGTGCGTAGATCCGTCGTCCCAGCGCCACGCCCACCCCGGTCATGGCAACGAGCACGGCGACGTGCGTCACGGTCAGCCAGAGCGGCTCGACTGCCCCGTAGGTCGCCTGACGGGCCAGCTGCGTGCCGTGCCAGACGGGCGAGACCCACCCGATCCACTGGAGGGCCGCCGGCATCACCGAGAGCGGGAAGAACGTGCCGGCGAACAGGAACATCGGCATGATGACGAAGCGCTGGACGAAGGCGAACTGGTAGCCCTCGTCCTCGAGGCTCGCGGCGAAGGCCTGCAGGGGCGCACCGAAGGCAGCCGCGGTGAGCACGGCGATCGGCACGCTGAGCCACGACCAGCCGCTCGGCGCCGCATCGAAGACGAGCAGGAAGCCCAGGAAGATCGCCGCCTGCACGACGAAGCGGATCATGACGCCGACGAGCTGGCCGACCGAGATCTGCTCCGGCGTGAGGGGCGTGGCGTGCGGCCCGTAGTACAGGCGCTGCCACTTGAAGCCGGCCATGACCGGGTAGGTCAGCTCGCCCCCCACCGACATGACGACGGTGCTGACGAGCAGGGCGGGCCCGACGAAGACGAGGTACGAGACGCCGTCGACCGACCCTGCCCCGCTGTCGACGAGGTGGCCCAGGCCGAGGCCGAGGGCTGTCAGGTAGAGCAGCGGCATGAGGACCATGTAGACGAGCAGGGAGATGGCCCAGGCCTTCGATCCCCGCAGCCAGCCCTCGACGTAGAACCACCAGCCCCAGCGTCGGGCACGTCGCGCCAGCACCTCAGGGGGCGGCACCCGGCCCGAGGCGGCGAGCCGGCCGAGGTCCGCGATCACCGTGTGCTCAGTCAACGAGGCTCCGACCGGTCAGGCGCAGGAACACGTCCTCGAGCGACGACCGGCGCACGAGCGACGTGACGGGGCTGAGTCCCCGCGCGGCAACCGCCTCCAGGGCTGCCTCGCCGTCGTCGGCGTAGACGAGGATCCGGTCGGGCAGGACCTCGAGGCGGCTGCCGATGTCCTCGAGCTGGGCTACCACTGCCGCGTTGCGGTCGACTCCGAAGCGCACCTCGAGCACCTCCCGCGTCGAGTGCTCGCGGATGAGCTGGCGCGGCGTGCCCTCGGCCATGATCCGACCGCGGTCGATGACGACGAGCCGGTCGCACAGCTGCTCGGCCTCGTCCATGAAGTGGGTCGTCACGACGAGCGTGACCCCGACCTCCTTGAGCCGGAAGAGGCGGTCCCAGAGAACGTGCCGGGCCTGCGGGTCGAGGCCCGTCGTCGGCTCGTCGAGGAGCAGCACCTTCGGCTCGTTCACGAGTGAGCGGGCGATCGTGAGCCGTCGCTTCATGCCGCCCGAGAGCGCCCCGACCTTCTCCTTGCCGCGGTCGGTCAGCTGCGCGAACTCGAGCAGCTCATCGGCCTTCGCCCGCAGGTAGGAGTACGGCAGACCGAAGTAGCGGCCGTACATGATGAGGTTGTCGCGGACGGACAGCTCCTCGTCGAGGTTGTCCTGCTGCGGGACGACCCCGAGGTGGGCCCGCACCTCCGGACCGCGCTCGGCGGGGTCGAGGCCGGCGACGCTCATCGTGCCACCGGTCCGCTGGAGCGTGCCGCCGATCATCCGCATCGTCGTCGACTTGCCGGCGCCGTTGGGGCCGAGCAGGCCGAAGGACTCGCCGCGCGCGATCTCGAAGTCGATGCCGTCGACCGCCCGGTTCTCGCCGTAGACCTTCGTCAGCCCGCGCGCGACGACGATCGGCCCGGCTGCCCCACCGTCCCTGGACATGCCACTGACGGCGTCGACTGGAGTCTGACTGGTCACTGTCGTCAGTCTGCCGAGGTCGCCCACGTCCTTCAATCGATTTGCGCGACGCCGGAGTCGAGCGGGACCAGCGGCAGCAGCCCTTGGAGGTGGGCTCGCTGCCCACTCGCCCGGACCCGCCCCGAGTCGACGGCCTCCTGCCACGAGAGCTCACCGGTCACCAGGGCGAGCCACGTCGCGCCGTCCGTCTCGATGACGTTGGGCGGGGTGCCCCGACGATGGACCGGCCCCTCCACGCACTGGGCGGCGCCATGGGGCGGCACCCGCACCTCGACGGTGCGGCCGGGCGCCACGGCGGCGAGCTCCTCGAGGGTGTAGCGGACTGCCGTGGCAGTGACGTCACGATCCGCCGAGAAGCCGGCTGAGCGGCATACGGCCAAGGCTTCTCTACCGGCCGCGACGGGCACACGCCGGCGTGGCGGCATCAGCGCCACCTCGGGAGGACGTCGGACACCACCGCGTCGAGCGTCTCCCGCACGCCGCGGTACGGCTCCGCCGGTCGCGGCCAGTGGGTGATGACGTCGGTGAAGCCGAGCTCCGCGGCCCGACCCACCGCGTCCTCGAAGGCGGCAACGCTGGACAGTGAGAAGGTCGGCGCCGAGTCGATGTTGAGGTAGCGGGAGAGCGTGTGCCGCTCACGTCCTGCCGCGTCGAGCGCCTGGTCGACGGCGTGGCTGAGGGTCGTGACGAGTCCCCACCACTCCTCGTCGGTGTCGACGTTGCCGCCGTAGGTCATCCATCCCTCGCCCTTGTCGACGGCGAGCCGGATGGACTTGGGCCCGTTGGCCGCGATGACGAGCGGGACGCGGTTGGGTGCGCTCGCGCGCGGCCCCTCCGGAGACCGGACCGGGCCGGGGAGCGTGACGACGTCGCGGGCCCCGTAGAAGCGGCCCGCGGCCGAGACCCGCTCCTCGCTGAGCAGCCGGTCGAGCAGGTGCGTGAACTCGTGGAAGCGGGCCACCCGGTCCTTGAGCGCCAGCTCCTCCCCGGTGATCCGCGAGTCGAGGTCGCCGCCGCTGCCGATGCCGAGGAGGAAGCGGCCGGACGAGATGTCGTCCAGGGCGAGGACCTCCCGCAGGAACTGCACCGGATGGTGGTTGTTCGGTGAGGAGACGAAGGTGCCGAGCTTGATCCGCGACGTGACGGCCGCCGCTGCAGCGAGCGTCGGGACGGCCCCGAACCACGGCGTCTCGGGCAGCCCGGCCCAGGTGATGTGGTCGAAGGTCCACGCGTGGTCGAAGCCCATCGCCTCCGCCTCGCGCCACATCGCCTCCGCGGCCGACCAAGGGTGCTCCGGGAGGATCGCCAGACCGAATCGCATCCCCCGACCGTACGACATGGCAGGGCCGCAGCCGGACGGGCCGGACGGGCCGGATGCCAGCGCCGCTGCGCGTCGTTGACCGTGCGACGAGGCGGGCTCGATCATGTGACGGTGGTCGACTACCGGAAGCTCAACTTCACGGCACCGGATCGCACCGTCGAGGTCCCGCTCACCCGGCTCGACATCGTCGAGCTCGGGGACTTCACCATCGCCCGCGTCGTCCACCAGCCGGGATGGCGGTGGTCCCTCCACGTGAAGCCACTCGTGGGGGGCGACTGGTGCCGTGCCCGCCACATCGGGGCGGTCGTCTCCGGGCGCGGCGGGATCGTCTTCAGCGACGGCACGAGCGTCGAGGTGCAGGCCGGCGACGCCATGGACCTTCCGCCGCTCCACGACGCCTGGGTCATCGGCGAAGAGCCCCTCGTCCAGATCGAGTTCACCGGGACCAACACCTTCCTCGGCTCCGCGGCGGTCCCGTGGCTGGCGACGCTCCTCTTCACCGACATCGTCGACTCGACCCCGCGCGCGACCCAGCTGGGCGACCCGGCCTGGCAGGAGCTGCTGGGGCACCACTTCAGGACGACACGCGCCATCCTGGACCGGTTCCACGGCAGCGAGGTGACGACGACGGGGGATGGCATCCTCGCGACCTTCGACCTGCCTGCACGGGCCGTCGGTGCGGCGAGCGCGCTCATCGAGGCGGCCAACCGAGCGGGCCTGCACGTGCGCGCGGGCATCCATGTCGGGCAGGTGCACCGGGTCGGCGAGGACGTGCGCGGGGTGGCAGTTCACGAGGCGGCCCGCATCATGGCTGCTGCCGCCCCCGACGAGGTCCTCGTCTCAGAGGCGGCGCACCTGTTCCTGACGGAGCTGCCGCTCGTGGACAAGGGGCTGCACGCGCTCAAAGGGCTGGAGGGCCAGCGCCGGCTCTTCGCCGTGGCTGCGCAGAGCCGGAGCCCGGCCGACGACCTCGCCGGCGCCTGACACCCAGACCCATGGCGGAGCGGATCAGCCTGGAGCGGGACGAGCGCGGCGGCGTCACCGTGCACGTCGACGGTGCGCCCCAGTCGCACGTCCAGCTCGACGACCCGACCCTGCTCGTCTTCGAGTACGTCCAGCACCTGGCCCTGGCCATCGACGCCTGCTCCGTGGCACCGCCAACGCCTCTCGCCGTCACCCACGTCGGCGGCGCCGGCCTGACCCTGCCCCGGTGGATCGAGGCGACCCGGCCGGGCTCGCCGCAGATCGTCCTCGAGCCGGACGCCGGCCTGACCGAGCTCGTCCGGAGCGAGCTCCCGCTCCCCCGCCGCCACCGGATCCGGGTCCGCCCGCTGGACGGCGCGACCGGGGTGAGCGCGTTGGGCACCCACTCGGCCGATGTGCTCGTGACCGACGCCTACGCGGAAGGACGGATCCCGGCGGAACTCAGCTCAGCGGCATACGTCCACGAGATCGCGAGGGTCCTCAAGCGCGAGGGCACGGCTCTCTGGAACCTCGCCGACGAGCCCGGAATGCGTTACGTCGCAAGGGTGCTCGCGACGATCCGGGGCGCCTTGCCGTACGTCGCGCTGATCGCGACGCACGAGGTGCTCAAGCGGAGGCGCTTCGGCAACAGCGTCGTCGTCGCCAGCGTCGTGCCGCTGCCCGAGGACCGGCTCCGCCGTGACGTCGCGCGGGCGAACCTGCCCACCGGGCTGCGCATCGGACCCGAGCTCGACCGGCTCATCGCTGGGGCCAAGCCGCTCGACGACGGGGGGATGCCGAGCCCCCCGGCTCCCGACGCCCGCGGCTGGCGCGTCGTCTGAGGTTCGCCGACCCCACGGGTGTGGAAGCTTGGCCACCCCCTGACGCGGGCGAGCTTCCACACTCGTCAGCCGCCGACCCAGCCGCCCCGCTCGCCCCACCAGTCGCCGAACGCGCTGCGGTAGCTTCCGTAGCCCGACGGCTCCCGGTCGCCCAGGTAGCTGCCGATGACGGCGGCACCGAGGTCGTCGACCTCCGGCGCGACGACGCGGCCGTCAACGCGCCGGGCCATCTGGTCGACGAACCGGGCCAGCCCCGGGTCCTCGCCCAGCCGGAAGAACGTCGTCCGCGCCCCCAGCCGACCCGATGCGTCGAGCTCGCGGATGGTGCTCGCGATGGTGAGCGACGACGGCGGGTAGCTGAACCACGTCTCGCCGGAGGAGGTGAGGTGCGAGGTCGGCTCGCCGTCCGTCACGACGAGGAGGACCGGCTGGGCGCTGGCGTGCTTGCGGAAGTGCCGGTTCGCGAGGAGCAGGGCGTGGTGCAGGTTGGTTCCCTTGTCCCACAGGGCATCCAGCGCCGTGAGCTCCTCGATGTCCATGACTCGAGCGTTCCGGCCGAAGCCGATGAGCTGGAGGTCGTCGCCGCGGAAGCGGGTGCGGATCAGGTGGTGCAGCGCGAGGGCAGTCCGCTTCATGGGCACCCAGCGGCCGTCCATCGCCATCGAGAAGGACGTGTCCGCCAGCAGGGCGACTGCAGCGCGCGTGCGTGACTCTGTCTCGGCGACCTCGACATCGCGGATGTCCAGACGAACTCCCTTGTGCCGTATGCCGCTGAGCTGGCTCGCGCTCGGACCGTGGCCCTGCGTGCCCCGGTCCTCGGAAACGCTGCGGAGGACGGCGTTGGTCACGGTGCGGGTGACGTCCCATGGCTGGGAGTCGCCGAACGCCCACTCGCGCGTCGCACCGGAGAGCTCCCCCGCGGCGCCGGCCTGGCGCTGGTCGCGCTGGCCCTGGCGCGACGACATGCGGTCGGCGACGTCCCGGAGCAGGGCCTTGCCGAGCTGGCGCATCGCCTTGGGAGAGAGGGTGAGCTGGCCGTCGGAGGTGCGCCGGAGGTAGCCGCTCTGGCGCAGGGACCGCTCCAGCTCCGCCAGGGTGCGCGCGTCGACGGCGGCCTCCGGCCCGAGCTGGCGGGCGAGCTGGTCGAGGTCGACGTCGTCGAGGCGCGCGCCGTCGTACTGCTGGGCAAGCGCGTCGGCGAGGTCGTCGAGGTCGGCGAGGTCCTGGAGCGCCCCGGTGCCGTCGCCGAGTCCGAGCCCCTGGTCGCCCTGGAACGACTCGCTGCCGCCCCAGTCCTCCCCGGGGCGCAGCGCCCGGAGGTTGTCGTCGAGGCGACCGAGCTGGTCCATGAGCTGGGGCGACCCGAACGCCTGCTGGGACAGGGCCATCAGCTCGTCACGCTGCTCCTGGGTCATCGAGTTGAGCATCCGCTGCGCCGCGGCCGACCGCTGGGCAAGGGCGTCGAGGAGCTCGTCGATGTTCTGCGGGTCCTCCGGGAAGAAGTCGCCGTGCTTGTCCATGAAGTCCCGGAACAGGTCATCGGTCGGCTCGCCCTTGCGGTGCGCCTCGAGCAGCGTGTTGAGGTCGTCGAGCATCTCGTTGATGCGCTGACGGTCCTCGTCGGTGGCGCCCTCGAGCGCCTGCTTCATCCCGGTGAAGCGCTGGTCGAGCAGCTCCCGGCCGAGCAGGTCCTTGATCTCCTCGTAGGCCTCGCGCGCCTCCGAGGATCGCCACGGGTAGTCCGACAGCTCGGACACGGCGGCCGCGGTCGACTGCGGCAGGTTGCCGATCCGCATCTCGGCGAAACGCGCGTCGTCGTCGAGGTCGCGCGCGAGCTGCTTGCGCTCCGCGAGCACGGCCCTGTCGAGCAGCTCGCGGACCTGCTGCATCGTGCCGTCGAGGTTGTGCCGGCTGAGGATCTCGCGGCGGCGCTGGGCGACCCGGCGAGCCAGGTCGTCGAGGCCCTGCTGGCCCCGGCCGCCGCGGCGGAGGAACTCGCGCATGGCCCGCTCCGGTGAGCGGCCGGACATGACCTCCTCGCCGATCGCCTCCAGCGCCTCGGCGAGGTCGATGGGCGGCGCCAGCGGGTCGGGCCCGTCGACGTACCGTCCGTACCGCGTCCTCATGACTCACTCACTCCGGAGCTCATCCGTACACCGTCTCTCCCCCGCTCGTCTCCTTGCTGATCTTGCGGGCCAGGTAGAGGCCCTCGAGGGCGAGCTCGATGGCGCTCGCCCGCTCCCCGTCGTTGCGCGCGCCGAGCCGCTCGCAGACCTCGTCGTAGAGCTCGGACTCACCCAGCACCGGCAGCCCGCTGAGGAAGGCCCGCGCCGAGACCTGCTCACCGGTCGACACGAGCGCGCCCTCCTCGATGGCGTCGACGAGGAGCGCGAAGTCGATCCCGCGGAAGTGCCGCGCCACGGTCTCGGCGATCGCGGTACGCAGCAGGTGGGTGAGGATGTCGCGCTCTCGCCCCTCCTCGCCGGTCTCGAACTCCACCTTGCCGCCGAGCACGTCGACGGCCCCGTCGAGATCCACCACGCGCGCCACCGCCTCGGGCTCGCCCTGGGTCGTCGCGCGGTGGAGCGCCGCCGCGGCGATCGTCTCGGCGCCCGCGATCGAGAACCGGGCCGACACTCCCGACCGCTGGTCGACCGCGCTCGACTCGCGCAGGTGCCGGGTGAACCGCGCCAGCACCTCGACGAGGGCATCCGGCACACCGGCAGTGAGCCGGGCCTCCTGCCGGATGACCGCCACCTCGTCGTCGAGCGCCACCGGGTAGTGGGTGCGGATCTCGGCGCCGAACCGGTCCTTGAGCGGGGTGATGATGCGGCCGCGGTTGGTGTAGTCCTCCGGGTTGGCGCTCGCCACGACGAGCACGTCGAGCGGCAGCCGCAGCACGTAACCGCGGATCTGGATGTCGCGCTCCTCCATGACGTTGAGCATCGCGACCTGGATCCGCTCGGCCAGGTCGGGCAGCTCGTTGATGGCCACGATGCCGCGGTGGCTGCGCGGGATGAGGCCGAAGTGGATCGTCTCGGGATCGCCCAGCGACCGGCCCTCGGCGACCTTCATGGGGTCGACGTCACCGACGAGGTCGGCCACCGAGGTGTCGGGAGTGGCGAGCTTCTCCGAGTAGCGCTCGTCGCGGTGCCGCCATGCCACGGGGAGGTCGTCGCGGAGGTCGGCTGCCCGGCGTCGCGAGGCAGGCGTGATCGGCTCGTAGGGATGCTCGCTCAGCTCCGCCCCTGCGATGACGGGGGTCCACTCGTCGAGCAGGCCGACGAGGGTGCGCAGCAGGCGGGTCTTGCCCTGGCCGCGCTCGCCGAGGAGCACGAGGTCGTGGCCGGCGATGATGGCCCGCTCGAGCTGCGGGATGACGGTGTCCTCGAAGCCGTGCAGTCCCGGCCACGGATCGCGCCCCTCGCGCAGGGCGGCGAGGAGGTTGTCGCGCATCTCGTTCTTGAGGTGCTTCTGCTCGTGCCCTGACGCCCGCAGCGCGCCGAGCGTGGTGATGGCCGGAGGTTGAGTCACCCCTTCACGCTAACCCGGGGCGTCAACCCCCTTTCACAACGACGAGGCCGTATGCCGCTGAGCTCGCCACCGTGCGCGCGCCCGGTCCCAGCCCTCCCGCCCGCTTCGTCGAGTGTGCAGTTCTCGCCGCGCACCGGTGAGCCAACAATCGCGCTGCCCGTGGAAGGAAGCCCGCGTGATCACGCGGGCTTCTCTCCACGCTCGCGCCTGGTTGGGAGTCAGGTGCCTGCGACGGGGCGGCCGACGACCATGCCTTCGATCTGGTCGGGCGGGAACGCCGCAGCGGTCTCGGGGTCGAGCTGGGCACCAGCACCGTCGAGCACTGCGGTGAAGAAGCACCGGGCCGCAGCAGCGAACACGACGTCCGCGATGTCTGCGTCCGACAGCCCCACCGCCCGGACGCGGTCGACGTCCGCCTCCTGGATACCGGCCGCGTCCGTGGCGACAGCGGTGGCGAACTCATAGACCGCGCGGTCCGGTTCGTCCAGGCCCGCCCCGTCCGGCTGGTCGTTGATCGAGCGCATCGCGGCCTCGTCGCCGCACACGTCTCGCAGGAACATCGAGTGGGCCGTGGTGCAGTACGTCGAGCGCCGCGCCCGTGACGCCGCGATGGTGGCGATCTCGTAACGCCGCCGGTCCATGCCGCCGCGGATCGCAAGGTTGAGCGCCTGCCACGCCTGGCCCACCTCGGGCCGATGCGAGAACGGGGCCGCGTAGTTGGGCAGGAATCCCCACATCGCGCGCTGGGCCTCGTAGTACTCGGCTACCGGGCCCTGCGCATCGCCTTCAGTAACGCCGCTGATGAACATGGCTTGATTGTCGAAGCAGGCCGCTCTGCCGACAAGCCCCTTGGACCGCGGAGATCAGCGGCCCAGAAGCCCTGGACTCATCAGCACCAGGGCGGCGACATAGGTGACCGCCCCGATCACCACCGTCGCCAGCATGGAACGGCCCATGAGCGCGCAGACCGTCGCCGCGACGAGGGCGGCGACGACGGGCACCACCGCCAGTCCCGACCCCGGCCGCAGCACCGTCACGACTCCGAGGACGAGCAGCGCCGTGATGGCGCCCATGCCCGCGTGCCGCAATCCCGCCTGGGCGCGTTCCGACACGTGCATGCGGTCGCCTGCGAGGAAGGGCAGAACGCGCAGGGCGTAGCTGCCGAGGCCCGCGACGACGACGGCGATCCAGAGGCTCATCCGCGCGTCCCCTCAGGCCTGCCGTTCCGGGTGGTCCCCAGGCCCGCGGCCACGGCGGCTGCCATGGCGAGCAGCGGGATCGCGCCTGAGGGGAGCGCCATCGCGACACCGAGCGTGGTGGCCGCAACGGCCGCGACGACCGCCGCAACCCCTCCTGGCAGACGCAGGTGCGGTGCCACCACCGCCACGAGGCAGAGGGGCCCGATGACCCCGAGGGCGGGCGTGCTCAGCTGGCCCAGGGCCAGGCCGGCCGTCACGACGAGCAGCCAGCCGACGGTGAGGACGACCGTCGCGCCAGCATAGTGCCAGCGCCGCTCGCTCACCGTCCCCGGCGACTCGGCTCGCTGTAGAGCGACCACCCAGGTCGGCTCGATGACAAAGGCGGCGGCTGCCAGGCGCACGGGCAACCGGGCCGAGGCGAAGGTCGGCAGCAGGGCGATGCCGTAGACGAGCAGCCTCGCATTGACCAGCACCGCGGCGCCGGCTGCCGTCCAGGCAGCTGCGCCCCCGGCGGTGAGCTCGAGGAGGGCGAGCTGGGCGCTGCCGCCGTAGACGGTGATCGTGCCCGTCCAGGCGGCGAGCCAGTCCGTGCTGCGGGACACGGCCACCCCGACGAGCAGCCCGAACGGCACGTACCCGATGAGGAGCGGAAGCATGGCGAGCGCCCCGGCTCCGACCTCGCGGCGATGCGCTCGGCTGCGACTGTCAACAGATCCGCCAGTCGTGGTCTGCCCGACGACGGTGGGGTCCATGGGTTGCATGAGACCCACGGTCGCCCACGACGAGCCACGATTCTCGGACTCGACGTGGACGTGGGCTGGAGGTTGTGTGGACTACGAGTTCTCAGTCGCGCCAGAAGTTGTTCGCCTGGGCGACGGTCTGGAAGTTGACTGCCACGACCTGCGAGGCCGCGGTCAGGCTGTCGGCATCCTCTGCGTATTCGCCGCGCAGCCGGTCGCGGACCTCCGCTGAGGGCTGGGTGAACCTGACGCCCAGACGAGAGAGCTTGAGGGCCAGTTGGAAGCCCTCCTCGGGGTTGGCCGTGAGCAGCGTCGGGAGATAGGGCTCAGACATGGTCGTGCCTCCACATACGTCGAATGAGCATGACCATAGTGGTGTCCGACTGAGGGCGCGCGAGGTGGGTACATCGCCGCAGAGCCAGCCCAGCGGCATACGAGCGGATCGTGGAAGGTTGCTCCCCCGGGAAGGGGAGCGATCCTTCACACTCCGACTCAGCCCACCCAGACGCGCGCGTTGCGGAACATCCGCAGCCACGGGCTCTCGTTCTCGATCCGCCCCGACGTCCACGACAGCTGGACGTTCCGCGCCACCCGCTCCGGGTGGGGCATCATCGCGGTGAACCGGCCGTCCGGGGTCGTCACCGCGGTGAGCCCGTCGGGCGACCCGTTGGGGTTGTGCGGATACGTCACCGCCGGCGCGCCGTGGTGGTCGACGAACCGCATCGCCCGGTGGACCGTGCCGGAGTCCCCACGCGCCGAGAAGTTGGCGAAGCCCTCCCCGTGGGCCACCGCGATCGGCACGCGGCTGCCGGCCATCCCGCTCGTGAACAGGGACGGCGACTCGAGCACCTCGACCAGGGTGAGGCGGGCCTCGTACTGCTCCGAGCGGTTGCGGGTGAAGTGCGGCCACGCCTCGGCGCCGGGGATCAGCTCGGCGAGCGCCGCGAACATCTGGCACCCGTTGCAGATGCCCAGACCGAAGGTGTCGTCACGATGGAAGAACGTGCGGAACTGCTCGGTGAGCCGATCGTTGAAGAGCACCGAGCGGGCCCACCCCTCGCCCGCGCCGAGCGTGTCACCGTAGGAGAAGCCACCGCAGGCCACCAGCCCGACGACGGAGGCCAGGTCGAAGCGCCCGGCCTGCAGGTCGGTCATGTGCACGTCGAAGGTGTCGAACCCGGCCCGGTCGAAGGCAAACGCCGTCTCGACGTGGCTGTTGACCCCTTGCTCCCGCAGGATGGCCACCTTGGGCCGCGCACCCAGCCCTACATAGGGCGCCGCGACGTCCTCGGTGGGGTCGAACGTCGGGGCCACGACGAGGCCGGGGTCGTTCTCGGCTCCGACGGCCGCATGCTCCTCGTCCGCGCACGCGGGGTTGTCACGCAGAGCCGCGATCCGCCACGACACCTCGTCCCAGGCCTGCGCGAGGTCTCGCACTGACTCGTCGAGCGCCGCTTTGCCACCCACCGTCACGCGGAGGCGTCGCTCGGGGTTCACCCGGCCGACGACCGACATGAGCTCGCCCAACCCGTGCGCCGCGAAGACCGCCCGCACGGTGGTCAGCTCACCCTCGCCGACACCCAGCACCACACCGAGCTCCTCGGTGAACAGGCTTGCGACAGAGGGAACTCCGAGGTCGAGTCCAGTCGCCCCAGCAAAGCCCATCTCACACGCCGCGGCCCACAGTCCACCGTCGGAACGGTCGTGGTACGCCACCTCGATCCCACGAGCCCGCAGCTCGTCCAGGGCAGCCCCGAGCGACACGAGGCGCCCAGGATCGTCGAGGTCCGGCACCTCGCCGCCGAACGCCCCCGACACCTGCGCCAACATCGACCCGCCGAGACGGTCGCGCCCGGCGCCGAGGTCGACGAGGAGGAGGGCCGAGTCGGGGCGCAGCTGCGGCGTCCACGTGCCGCGCACGTCCGGCAGCGAGGCGAAGGCCGAGACGACGAGCGACACGGGCGACGTGACCTGCTTGTCCTCGCCCGTCGCCGGGTCGGTCCAGCGGGTCCGCATCGACAGCGAGTCCTTGCCGACCGGCACCGAGACCCCGAGGGCGGGGCACAGCTCCATCGCGACGGCGTGGACCGTGTCGTAGAGCGCCGCGTCCTCGCCGGGCTCGCCGCAGGCGGCCATCCAGTTGCACGAGAGCTTGACGCCGGCGAGCCCGCCCACCGGCGCGGCCAGGAGGTTGGTGAGTGCCTCCCCGACCGCCATCCGGCCGGAGGCCGGCCCGTCCACCGAGGCGAGGGGCATCCGCTCGCCGCTCGCCATCGCCTGCCCGGCGAACCCGACGTGGTCCGACAGCGTCACCGCGACGTCCGCGACGGGGACCTGCCAGGGGCCGACCAGCTGGTCACGATGGGTGAAGCCACCCACCGTCCGGTCGGCGATCGTCACGAGGAAGCGCTTGGACGCGACCGTTGGATGTCGCAGGATGTCGTATGCCGCTGAGCGCAGCTCCAGCCCATCGACGTCGAGCTCGTCCCCCACTCGCGTCACCCGGGTGACGTCCCGCGTCATCCGCGGCGGCTTGCCGAGCAGCACCTCCATCGGCATGTCGATCGGTCGGTCGTCGCCCGGCCGATCCTCCGACGAGGGGGCGAGGACGAGCTGCCCGTCGTCGCGCGCGACACCGACGACGGCATACGGGCAGCGCTCGCGGTCAGCCAGCGCGGCGAACCGCGCGAGCGAATCGGGTGCGATGGCCATGACGTAGCGCTCCTGGCTCTCGTTGCACCAGACCTCCTTGGGCGCCAGGCCCGACTCCTCGACCGACACCGCGGACAGGTCGAACCGCGCCCCCAGCCCGGCGCCGTCAACCAGCTCCGGGAAGGCGTTGGACAGGCCACCGGCCCCGACATCGTGGATCGCGAGGACCGGGTTGTCCGGCCCGAGGCTCCAGCAGTGGTTGATGACCTCCTGGGCGCGGCGCTCGATCTCGGGGTTGCCCCGTTGCACCGAGTCGAAGTCGAGCTCGGCCACGTTGGCGCCCGCGGCCATCGAGGATGCCGCGCCGCCGCCCATGCCGATCCGCATGCCCGGACCGCCGAGCTGCACGAGTAGGGTCCCGGCCGGGAAGGTGACCTTCTCGGTCTGGTCGGCGCTGATCGACCCCAGTCCGCCGGCGCTCATGATCGGCTTGTGGTAGCCCCGCCGGACGCCGGACACGGTCTGCTCGTAGACCCGGAAGAAGCCACCGAGCCCAGGCCGCCCGAACTCGTTGTTGAAGGCCGCGGCACCGATCGGACCCTCGACCATGATCTCGAGCGGACTCGCGATGTGCTCCGGTGCGCCGTAGACCTCCCGCTCCCACGGTTCGTCGGTGCCGGGCAGGCGCAGGTTCGACACGACGAAGCCGGTCAGCCCCGCCTTCGGCTGGCTGCCGCGACCGGTCGCACCCTCGTCGCGGATCTCGCCTCCGGCTCCAGTGGCCGCACCCGGAAAGGGGCTGATCGCCGTCGGGTGGTTGTGCGTCTCGACCTTCATGAGGACGTGCACCTCGTCCTCCCGAGCGGCGTAGCGGCTCGGGCCGTCACCGGTCCGCTCGGGCAGCCATCGGGTCACCGGCCCGCCGGCCATGACGGAGGCGTTGTCCTTGTAGGCGACCACCGTCCCCGCACCGGCGACCTCCTCGGTGTGGCGGATCATCCCGAAGAGCGACCGCGCCTTGGCCTCGCCGTCGACGATGAAGTCGGAGTTGAAGATCTTGTGCCGGCAGTGCTCGGAGTTCGCCTGGGCGAACATCATCAGCTCGACGTCCGTGGGGTTGCGTCGCAGCCCGGTGAAGGCGTCGACGAGGTAGTCGACCTCGTCGTCGGACAGGGCCAGGCCGTAGGCCTTGTCGGCCTCCTCGATCGCCGCTCGGCCACGGTCGAGGACGTCGACGCGCTCCATCGGCTCGGCCTCGCGCTCGTCGAGCAGCGCCCCGGTCGCCTCGACCGAGGGCAACGCCGACTCGGTCATCCGGTCGTGGAGCAGGTCAGCCGCCGCAGCCCAGTCGGACTCGGCGAGCGGCGATGACGAGGCGAGGCGGTACTCGGTGACCCGCTCGACCCGGCGCACGTCGACGCCGCAGTTGTGCGCGATGTCGGTGGCCTTGGACGCCCACGGCGAGAGCGTCCCCAGCCGGGGCGAGACGACGACGGTCGCCAGGTGCTCGGCAGCGGGCTCGGGCTCGGCCGGCGGCCCGTAGCTGAGCAGGCGCGTCACCGTCTCCAGCGTCGCGCCGTCCAACAGCCCGTGGCTCGCCACCTGGTGCACGTACCGCGCCGAGAGCCCGGTGACGGATGGCACGACGGCCTGGAGGCGGGCGAGGAGCGCCGCAGCGCGGAACCGAGAGAGGGCGCTGCCGCCCGGGACGGTGGTCAGCACGAGGTCGTGCGACGAGGCCATGGCGTGCGGTCTCCCGGTGGTGCGAGGGGGTGGCAAGGCGGTTGCCGCGTCAAGGTTACCCGTCAGGGCCCGCTGCCCCCGTCTCGCCGAGAGCGCGGGAGAGCATGCGCGCCGCCCCTCACCCAGCCGCCCCGGGACGACAGCCTGCGAGCGGGGGCGAGCTCAGCGGCATACGGCAGCAGAAATGGCGTGAGGGCCACCCCCGGCTGGGAGCGGCCCTCACGTCAGTGGGCCCGGTCAGAGGCCAGCGATGCGGCTGTCCGGAGCCGTGAGGCCGGGGTTCGCCTTGAGGAACGCAACGAGGTTGGCCAGGTCCTCCGGGCCACCGACGACGTTGGTGCCCGCGAGGAAGCCGGTGAACAGGTCACCGCCGTCGGCGAGGAAGTTCAGCGTCGACACCCGGTAGGTGGCGTTCATGTCCATCTGCACGCCGTTGAGGTACATCGAGCCGAGCACGACCCGGCTGCCCTGCGGCTGGCTGGCGTCCCACTCGTAGGTGAAGCCCTCCGAGACCCCCAGGGCCAGCATCGGCCTGGATCCACGGTCCTCAACCGGCTGGTACTGCTGCTCGAGGACGGTCTTGAGCTGGGCCCCGGTGAGGTCCATCGAGACGAGCAGGTTGCCGAACGGCGCGACCGCGTAGGCCTCGCTGTAGGTGATCTCGCCCGGCTGCTCACCCGCCTTGATCGCGTCGTAGATGAACGACCCGCGCACGCCGCCGACGTTCATGAGGGAGAGCTGCGCGCCGCCCTCGTCGGGGTCGTTGGTGCCCCAGAGGATCGCGTCGGCGACGAGGTCTGCCATCGGCGTCTCGATGCCGCGGTTGCCGCCCGAGTCCCCGGTGATGTCCTCCTTCACCGTGCCGACGACCTCGGCTGCGAGCGGAGCGGCGATCTCGTCCCACTTCTCGACGATGGCGGTCTGCGCCGGGTCGGGGGTCAGGGCCGCGCGCTCCACGATGTGGTTGGTCGCCGCCGAGGCGTCGCGGACGACGTCCTTGGTGCGGCGGTTGATGACGAGCTCGGTCTCGGTGACGACCCGGCCGTAGGAGGCGGCGCTCGTCACGAGCCGGTCGACGCCATCCGGGTCAGGGAGCTGGCAGATGTACGCCTGGTGCGTGTGGCCGGTGATGACGGCGTCGATCTCCGGGTCGAGCTGGGCGGCGATCTGGGCGATCGGGTCGGAGATCCCCTCGCACTCGTTGATGGTGCCCTCCTGGTAGCCACCCTCGTGGAGGAGCACGACGATCGCCTCGACACCCTGCTTCTTGAGCGCGTCCGCCTGCTTGTTGGCCGTCTCGACCTCGTCGAGGAAGTCGACCGAGGCGACGCCCTTCGGGCTGACGAGCGTGTCGGTCGCCTCGAGCGTCATGCCGATGAAGCCGACGTCCACGCCGTTCAGCTTCTTGACCGACGTGGCCGGCAGGAGCGTCTCCCCGTTGTCCTTGCGGACGACGTTGGCGGCGAGGTACTGGAAGTCGGCGCCTGCATAGGGCTCGTCCGGGAAGTAGCAGCCGTCGGTCGGGTGGCAGCCGCCGTTCTGCATGCGCAGCAGCTCGGTGGTGCCCTCGTCGAACTCGTGGTTGCCGACGCTCGACACTGACAGGCCCATGGCGTTGAGGGTCTCGACGGACGGCTCGTCGTGGAAGAGTCCCGAGATGAAGGTCGAGCCACCGATCAGGTCTCCGGCGGCGACGGTGAGCGTGTTCTTGTGCCCGGCACGGAGCTCGGTGAGCTTGGCGGAGAGGTACTCGGCGCCGCCGGCATCAACCCCCTCGATGCTTCCGGCGTCTCCGTCGGCCTTGATTCGACCGTGATAGTCGTTGAACGACAGCAGCTGCACCGACATGTTCGCGCTCGGGTTGGGCTTGTCGTTGTCGTTCGTCGCCTGCGCGGGGCTGACGGCCAACGCCGTGGCCCCCAGCAGCGCCGCTGCCCCGACAGCGACGACGCGGCTGATGCGATACGTCATGTGAGAATCTCTCCTGGTTCGGTGAATCGGAACTACACGGGTCTGCTTCCGACGTGCATGTTCTCGCCGTGACCCTACGAGAGATCGCCGCCCAGTGGGACGAAGTGCATCGGATTGGTTTCGCCGCTGGGCGGACGTCAGCGGGACTGGAGCGCATCCAGCGCGACGCCCATGGCTGCGGCGACCCTCCAGTCGAGCCGCCAACCGTTCTCCTGGGCGGGCAGGTCGATGAAGTAGGTGTCCTTGATGCCGACCCGCTTCGTCGAGCTCATGACGACCGACCCATCACCTGCGCGGAAGTCGAAGTGGAACAGCCACGGGACCGGCAGGTCGCCCGCGACCGGGATGAGGTCCCAGACGCGCCGCAGCACCGCGACCTTGGCGTTTCGCTCCTGCCCGACGCACTCGAAGCCCTCCGGCGTGCCGAGGTGCCAGGTCGACCGGCCGAGCGAGGCGGTGAAGTCCTTGCGGAACCAGCCGATCGGCTGGCCCACGCCGTCGACGATGTCGTAGCCGGACCCGAGATCGATGACCTTGCGGGCCTTGAAGCCGAAGAGCGGATGAGTCCTGGCGGCGTCCGTGAAGAAGGTGACCTGCTCCTTCATCGCCATGCGCTTCTGCTCGGCGAAGCACAGCAGGCCGAGGTCGTTGCCGGCTTCGTCCGTGCGCATCACCTCGTAGCGGTTGACCATGAAGGTGATCTTCTGGCGCACCTTGAGGCGCTCGAACTCGTGCGAGGGGGTGGCCGGCTGGGTCATGCGCCTAGGCTCGCACACGCTGTTCGGCCCTTCGGGCTGACGGCCGTATGCCGCTGAGCTCGCTCCCGTGTGCTCGTGACCAGATCCGTCCGCTGGGTGACCTGTGCCGACCTCGTGCGATGGTCTGGGGGCAGGGAGGCTGGAGCCATGAACAGAGCACTCGTCGTCATCGACGTCCAGCAGTCCTTCCGTGAGCTGCCCAGCTGGGCACAGATCTCCGCGCCCGACCTCGCCGAGCGCATCGCACCGCTCGTCGAGCACGCACGGACCGCTGGCGACAAGGTCGTCTGGGTCCTGCACTCCGAGCCCGGCAGCGACACTCCGTTCGATCCGGCGAGCGGGCACGTCCACCTCCTGCCCGGCCTCGAGCCCGCCGACGGGGAGCCGGTCCTGCACAAGACGAGCCACAACGCCTTCACGACGACGAATCTCGGGCAGCTGCTCACCCAGTGGGGTGTCGGTGGGGTCGACGTCGCCGGCATCCGCACCGAGCAGTGCGTCGAGACGACCGCCCGGCTCGCGAGCGACCTCGGCCATGACGTGCGGTTCGTCGTCGATGCGACGGCGACGCACCCGCTGCCCACCGCGGACGGGTCACGGGTCATCCCCGCGGAAGAGGTCATCGAGCGGACTGCGGCTGCGCTGCAGGGGCGCTTCGCGTCGGTCGTCACCATCGCCGAGGTGCTGGCATCCTGACGTGATGCCAGCACCTCGCAGGGTCGTGTTCGCGCTGCCAGGCGACCTGCACCTGCTCGACGTCGCCGGACCGGCCCAGGCGTTCTCCATGGCGGCCGAGCTCGGCGCGGACTACGACCTGGTCTTCGTCGGGGACGAGGCGACGACCCGGTCGCGGCAGGGGCTCGGGGTCACGGCAGGGACCGAGTGGCCGCTCCTGGCGAAACGCGACCTCGTCGTCGTGCCCGGCTGGTCCGTCGGCCAGCGTGACGACGGCAGCGACGAGGGGCGACCGGTCCGGAGCATGCTCGCGGCGCACCTGGGGGAAGCCGTCGGCGAGCACCACCGGACCGGCGGCGAGGTCGCGAGCGTCTGCGCCGGAGCGTTCGCCCTCGCGGCCGCCGGCGTCCTCGACGGACGACGCGCCACGACGCACCACGCGCTGCAGGCCAGCCTCGCTCGCTGGCACCCCACCGTGACCGTGGTGCCCGACGTGCTCTACGTCTCGGACGGCCTGGTGCACACCTCTGCCGGGATCTCGAGCGGGATCGACCTCGCCCTGCATCTCATCGCCCGCGACCATGGGCCGGCCCTCGCTGCGCGCGTCGCTCGCGGACTCGTCGTGCCCATGCGCCGCAACGGGACGGCGCCGCAGGAGAGCGTGATGCTGCAGCACCGGGACCACATGAGCGACCTGGTGCACCGGGCCCAGGACGTCCTCGATGCCGAGTTCGGTACGCAGCTGGGCCTGGCGGACCTGGCCCGACGCCTGGCCGTGAGCGAGCGGACCCTGACCCGGGCCTTCGCCGCGGCGACGGGGGTCACCCCGCATCGCTACCAGACCACCCTTCGGGTCGAGCGGGCTCAGGTCCTACTCGCCTCGGGCTGGAGCCAGGCGGCGGCAGCGCAGGAAGTGGGTCTGGGTGATGCGCGGTCCCTGCGACGGCTCCTCGCCGACCAGGCGTAGTGCGACCCCACCACATGGAGAGGCGGGTTGGGGTCCGGACCGAGCCCAGCGGCATACGGCATGGGACCCTTTGCCCCTTGTGGGGAAGCGTGACCCGCCCCTGTGCTGGCCGTGGGAGGTGGCGACGTGAACGTGCTCCCGCGGGTGGTTACGCACCGTGGCAGACGCCGTGACGAAGCGGGCGAGCCGCGGCGCGCCTGGGCCGAC
>NZ_DATEEY010000003.1:0-6229 GCF_035280925.1 Intrasporangium sp.
ATGACCACCGAGGCGCACCCCCAGAGGGCCACAACGCGAGCACTGATCGACGCGGTCCGCGACACCCGCACGGTCGAGCTGGGTCATCCGCACTTCACGGGCATGCCGTGCTCCCCCAACCATCCGGGCTTCCGGATGACCTTGATCCGTCGCCACGGCGACATGCTCCGGCCCGACGGGGGTTCGGCGTCGAACGAGATCATCGTCACCGGCGGGCACGTGGGCACCCACGTCGACGCCCTCTCACACGTGAGCCACGACGGCCTGCTCCACGGCGGGGTCGACGCCGCGGAGGCCCAGCGCGGAGGCAGCTTCTCGGCGTTGGGAGCCGAGCACACCCCGTTCCTGATCACGCGAGGAATCCTGCTCGACGTGGCCGCCACCAAGGACGTTGACACCCTTCCCCCCGGGTACGGCGTGACGGCGGACGACCTCGAGGCGAGCGCGGCGCGAGCGGACGTCCAGGTCCAGCCGGGCGACGTCGTCCTCGTCCGGACCGGCTGGGCCCGGCACTTCGATGACCCAGCCACCTACCTCGGACAGGCAGACGGGGTCCCCGGCCCCACGGTGGAGGCCGCGGAGTGGCTGGCAGCAAAAGGGATCCGGACGACGGGAGCCGACACAACGGCATACGAGCAGATTCGTCCTGGCGCGGGGCACTCCATCCTTCCCGTCCACCGCGTCCTGCTCGTCGACGCGGGCATCCACATCATCGAGCACCTGAACCTCGAGGAGGCGTCCCGACAGGGCCTGACCGAGTTCGTCTTCGTCATGGCACCGCTCCGCATCGCAGGCGGCACCGGCTCCCCCATCCGTCCAGTCGCGGTCGTGGCACCGTGACGCAGCAGACCGTCCCCCAGCAGACCGTCCCCCAACAGACCGTCGCCCAGCGCCTCGCCTCCCTCGCTGCCGACGTGCGGCGCGACGGCCTGTCCGACGAGCTGCGCGCGGACGTCTCGAGGCGCGTCCTGGACGTCCTCGGCAACTCGATCGCCGCCGCAGACCAGCCAGCTGCGAGAGCGGTCACCACGGTCGCCACTGCGTGGGGCGGCGACGGTCAAGCCACCGCGATCGGTGCCGGCACGCGCCTGCCCGCACCCGCCGCCGCCCTCGTCAACGGCACCCTCGCGCACTCCCTGGACTTCGACGACACCCACCTGCCTTCGGTCCTGCACCCATCGTCCTCCGTGGTGCCGGCTGCGCTCGCGGTCGCTGAGGCGACGGGTGCCAGCGGTGGGCAGCTGCTCGACGCCGCTGGAGTCGGCATCGAGGTGGCGGTGCGACTCGGCATGGGTGGCTACGACCGGGAGCTCGGCAACTCGGTCTTCTTCGAGCGGGGCCAGCACGCCACGTCCATCTGCGGTGCGATCGGCGCGGCGGTCAGCGCAGCCATGCTCCTGGGCTTGGAGCAGAAGGGCATCACCGACACCATCGGCATTGCCGCCAGCATGGGCGCGGGACTGCTCGAGGCGAACCGAACCGGAGGCACGGTCAAGCGGATGCACTGCGGCTGGGCCGCCCACTCCGGCGTGGTGGCGGCGCAGCTCGCCAAGCACGGGCTCACCGGACCGCCGACCGTCATCGAGGGCCGGTTCGGCTTCCTCCACGCCTTCTGCGGGGACCAAGCCGACGTCGATGCCGTCGTCGACCGGCTGGGCGAGCACTGGGAGCTGCCCGGCATCTTCTTCAAGCCCTATCCCTGCAACCACTTCACCCACGCCGGCATCGACGCCGCCCTCCAGCTGCGCGCGCAAGGCATCACCCCGGACGACATCGTCGACCTCGAGCTCGGCGCCCCGACAGCCGTGCTGCGCACCATCGCCGAGCCACCGGAGGCCAAGGCCCGACCTGAGTCGGGCTACCACGCGGCCTTCAGCGGTCCCTACACGCTCGCTGCCGCCCTCATCGGCGGTGGGGGCCTCGGCGTCGGGCACGACGACTTCACCGACGAGTCCGCCCGTGACGAGAGCCGGCTCGCCCTGGCCGCCAAGGTCCGGTGCGTCCCGGACGCCCGCTGTGACGAGATCTTCCCCAACCAGTTCCCAGCAGTGGTTCGGGCCACGCTGAGGGACGGCAGCACGCGCGAGGTCCGGGTCGACGTCAACCGCGGCGGCCCGGGCAACCCGCTGTCCGCCGACGAGCTCGCGCTGAAGTTCCGGACCAACGCCAGCCATCGCCTGACGGATGACGCGGCAGCGCGAGTCGCCGAGGCGACCTTCGACCTGCCCAACGCCGCCTCGACAACCGAGCTGATGAGTCTGGTCACGTGATGCCTGACGATGGCCGTCTCGACACACAGACGGGCGTGGCCCAGGATCGTCTCGACCGGCTCGCGGCCGCTGCGGCCAGAGTGTCGTATGCCGCTGTGCCCGCCCTCGTGCGCGAACGCGTGCGTGATCTCGTCGTCGACACGTTCGCCGTGACGGCGTGGGGAAGTCGCCGGGACGAGCTCGTCGCGCTGCGGCGGGTGTGCGGGCATGAGGTGCCAGGCCGCTCAACGGTCCTCGGCACGCAGGATGCCCTTCCAGCAACCCTGGCCGGCTCCCTCAACGGCGCGGCAGCCGCCGCCGACCAGCTCCAGGACGGCCACCGGACGGCACGGGGCCATCCGGCCTCTCACGTGGTACTCGCTGCCTTCGCCCTGGCCGAGGCCGACGACTGCTCAACCGAGTCGCTGCTCTCCGCCGTCATCGCGGGTTACGAGGTCGGCGCCAGGATCGGCATCGCCATGGGCGGAACCCCCCAGGGCGTCCACGACATCGGCACCTGGGGCGCGGTGGCGACTGCTGTGGCGACGACCCACCTGCTCACCCACGCCGACGCCGCCGCGATCGCACGCGCCATCGAGCTGGCGGCGTCGAGCCTGCTGCTGAGTGACGCGCACACCATCTTCAGCGGGTACCCGGGTGGCCACGCCTACCTCGGCGCTTCGATCAGCCACGGGATGTGGTTGGGACAGGCAGCTGCCGCAGGCCTCGCGGCCGCTCCCGGCGCCCTCGAACGCTTCCTCGCTCCTCACGCTGCCGCGCACTGGGCCGGCCTCCCGCCCGGCGGCCTCGAGGGCTCGCACGACTACGAGATCCTCCGCGGCTACCTCAAGCTGCACCCGGCCTGCGCGCACCTCCACGGCGTCCTCGACGCCCTCGACGACATCAGGGCGGCCGAGCCCGACGCGGATCTCGCCGACCAGGTACGAGCCGTCCACGTCCGGACCTACGCCGCGGCCAGCGCCTTCGACACGCCAGCCCGGAACGAGCTCGAGGCCCGCTTCAGCATCCCCACGGCCGTAGCCCTGTCGCTGCTGCACGGCCGCCTCGACGATGACGTCCTCACGGACAAGGAGGTCGCCAGCGAGCCGGTGCGCCGGCTGGCCGGCAGGGTCGACGTCGAGCACGCACCCGAGCTGGACGCGGAATACCCGGCCGGTCGGCCAACCATCGTCGAGATCCTGCTCACGGACGGTCGGGTCCTGACCGCGAGGAGCACCCGACCACGAGGAGACGCAGACGGCGACGCCTCACGAGGGGCCTTTCGTGCCAAGGCGACTCGGCTCATCCACCGTGCCTTCGGCCCGAGCGCCGATCAGCTCCTCGAAGTCCTGGACGAGTGGCCCGACCGGCACACCCCGCGCCAGCTCGGCCACCACTTCAGGCAGGCCGCGGCCGCCACAGCGCAAGCCGACGCATGACCCCCGAGAGTGGGAGGAGCCCCATGCCCGAGATCTCCCTGACCGCGGCCCAGGAGGGCGCCCGACGCTTCGTGCTCGACGAGGCCGGGTTCGCCCAGCTGACCACCATCGACGCACGCGGGTACCCGGTGACCCGGACCATGGCGGCGTTCCTCGAGGAGGACTGGTCGGTCGCGACCGTGCAGCGCCGGCTGCACCGCCGCCTCGACCAGTGGCGCCGAAGCCCACGCACCGAGGTGGTCTGGACCGGGACCCCGAGGCCCGGCGCGACCAACGAGCGGCCCCATGTCTTCGACCTGGACCTCCTGCCGCCACGGCTCGTCGCCGTGCGCGGTGACGCACAGTTCATGGAGCCGGAGTGGACGGAGGGCATCTACCGCGCCGCCGTCACCGCCCAGCGCGCTGCAGGCCACGACCGGGCGCCCCTGCGATCGCCGGACGAGGTCGCCACGCAGCTCGTCGGCGTCCTCATCCGACCCGTCCTCGTGCGCCTCGAGGGCTTCGGCGAGGAGGCGCAGTCCTTCCTCTTCAGGCCAGGACCACACGCACAAGGAGGGCAGTGATGTTCAAGACGATTCTCGGCTACGACATCGAGGAGGGTGTGACGGAGGAGGAGTACGAGCGCTGGCTCTTCGAGGTGCACGCGCCCGACCTGCTGGCCAACCCACACCTCGACCGGATCATCTTCAACAAGGTGGAGGGCGACGTGACGTCAGCCTCCGGAGGCACTGCGGACATCCCGCAGGGGCAGTCGTTCTACCGCATCGCCGAGATGCACTTCGCCGACGAGGCGGCCTATCGGGCCTACCGCGAGTGGTTCACCGACCACCCCATCCCCTTGGGGCGCGGGCCGGCGGGCCGTACCCGTTTCAAGTTCTACGTCACCGCGACGCCCACCGAGGTGACCCGCGAGACCCTCGCGGGGCAGGCGAACTGAACGCGTGACGCGAAGCAAGCCCAGCGGCATACGGACAAGAGTTTTGCCGTATGCCGCTGGGCTCCGTCCCAGCCTGACGCGCGTTCCGCGTGGGCCCCCTGCTGTCAGCACGACGGTCAGAGCCGTCAGCCGAAGATCCCGCTGTAGGCGTTCAGCGCGGGCTGTCCACCGAGGTGCGCGTAGAGGACGGTCGAGTCCCGCTCGATCTCGCCCGAGGTGATCAGGTCGATGAGCCCGGCCATCGACTTCCCCTCGTAGACGGGGTCGATGATCATTCCCTCGAGACGGCCGGACAGCTTGATGGCCTGGATCGTCGACTCGACGGGGATGCCGTAGTGGTCGCCAGCCCAGCCCTCGAGGACGGTCACCTCGTCGTCGCGCAGGTCGCGCTCGACGCCGATGAGCTTGGCCGTGCTGCGGGCGATCCGGCCGACCTGCTCGCGGGTCTTCTCCAGCGTGGCGGAGGCGTCGATGCCGATGACGCGACGCGGGCGCCCACCGGCGTCCTCGAGGGCCGCGAACCCGGCGATCATCCCGGCATGGGTGGAGCCGGTCACCGTGCAGACGACGATGGTGTCGAAGAAGACGCCGAGATCCTTCTCCTGCTCGACCACCTCGTGGGCCCAGTTCGCGAAGCCGAGGCCACCGAGCTTGTGCTCGGACGCGCCGGCGGGGATGGCATACGGCCTGCCGCCCGACGCCTCTACCTCGGCGATGGCGTCCTCCCACGACCGGCGAATGCCGATGTCGAAGCCGTGCGGGTCGAGCCGGACGTCGGCACCCATGATCCGCGACAACAGGATGTTGCCGACCTTGTCGTTGACCGGGTCGTCCCAGTCGACCCACTTCTCCTGGACCAGGCGGCACTTGAGGCCGAGCTTGGCCGCGACCGCCGCAACCTGGCGGGTGTGGTTGCTCTGGTAGCCACCGATCGACACGAGCGTGTCGGCGCCTTCGGCGAGCGCGTCGGGCACGATGTACTCGAGCTTGCGGGTCTTGTTCCCGCCGAAGGCGAGGCCCGAGTTGACGTCCTCGCGCTTGGCCCACACCTGGGCGCCGCCGAGGTGCCGGCTGAGGCGATCGAGGCGGTGGACCGGGCTCGGCCCGAAGGTCAGCGGATAGCGCTCGAAGTCGGTGATGGCCATGGGTGGCTCCCTCGCTGCTGTTGGCACGGGGTCCCGTGCCGTCTCATCATCGAGCACGCCGAGGCAGCCGCCCTCGTCAGCAGGGAGAACTGGCTCTCGCTGCGCTACACCTTCGAGGACTGACTCATCGAGCCCCAGGCGAGACCGAGACAGGCGCAACCCGTCGGCTTGCCTGATCAGTCGAGCAGCAGGCTGAGCCCGGCCCCGACGAGCCAGACGTCCTTCGCGAGGGCCGTGCCCGCCTGGGTCGGACGGATGCTGCCCTCCTGTCGCATTCCCGGAGTCTGCATGTAGAGGCTGAGCAGGCCACCGCCGAACGCGGTCAGTGCCGCACCGGCCAGACGTGACGGCACGAACGGCGTCAGCAGCGCCACCCCAAGGGCTATCTCGGCCCGGGACAACAGCTGCGCGAACTCCGTCGGGTCCATCTCGCGCAGCGGCCCGGGCAACGTCACGGCG
>NZ_DATEEY010000004.1:0-2744 GCF_035280925.1 Intrasporangium sp.
CTCGTGTCGAGCCGCTGCGCACCGCGGCGGCGCCGTTCGGCGGTCATCGGCATGTGGAGCTGTCCGGTGGCTACCGAACCGGAGGTGCGGGCCCGTTGACTCCAGCGCCCGCCTTCCGCTCCCTGCGCCGACCCCGACCCCCGGGTTCTCGGCCCACCCCTCGAGGCGATCAACCGAACAGCTCTCGGAATCCCTCCCGCCATGACGGGTACTCCAGGGCCAGCCCCAACTCAGCCTTGGCCTTGGCGTTGCTGGCCGCGCGGAGCTGGGTGCCGTAGTACACGGCTTGAGCGCCGATCTGTTCCTCAGCCTCCTCCTCGGAGACGCGCCGCGGCGGAGGGGCGTCCAGGATTTCGGCCAGGTACGGCAGCCACTCAGCCTGGGGGCGGGCTGCTGGGCGGGGCTGAGCGAGGCGAGGAGTTGCTGTTCGTTGCTGAGGTGGACCTGGAGGAGGGTGTCGATCGTGGTCTTGCCACGGCTTGTCAGCCTCACGAGGGTGCCTCTGCGGTCGTTGGGGTCTGGGCGGCGTTCGACCAGGCCGGCGTCGGCGAGACGGTCAAGCCGCTTGGTCATCCCCCCGGAGGAGAGCAGCATCGTTTGCATCAGCTGGGTGGGCTTCAGCGCATAGGGCTCTCCGGCGCGGCGGAGGGCGCCAGCAGGTCGAACCAGCCCGGCTGGAGCCCGTGGGCCCGCCAGGGGCTTGGCGGGGGCGCGTCGGCCAGGTGCGTAGTCCGGAACAGGCGCCCCAGCAGGGCGAGCGCGTCCAGGTCGAGGTCGGGCCGCTCAGGCCGCCACGCCTGGACGATCTGGTCCACATGATCGGGCATCACCTTGATAGCCTGGCAGGATACTCTCTGGAAAGGTTCTTACTGGAGAGGTGTTGAGTATGCGGGCGATCCGGCTACACCCGCCTGGCGGGATTGAGGGGCTCCGGCTGGACGAGGTCGCGCCGCCCCAGCCCCGTCCCGGACAGGTACTGGTGCGGGTCCACGCTGCGGCGATCACCCGTGCCGAGCTGGAGTGGCCAACCGACCGGCTACCCGCGATCCCCTCCTATGAGCTGTCGGGCGTCGTCGTCGAGGACAGCGACGGGTTCTCGGCCGGTGAGGACGTGTTCGCGCTCACGCCGTTCGACCGCGACGGGGTAGCGGCCGACTACGCGCTCGTGCCGGTGGAGGTGCTCGCGCCCAAGCCGGGTTCGCTGAGCCACATTCAGGCGGCGGCGTTGCCCATGCCCGGCCTCAGCGCCTGGCAGGCGCTGATTGTCCATGGCCGGCTGCAGGCCGGTGACCGCGTCGGCGTCACGGGCGCGCACGGTGGTGTCGGGCATGTGGCCGTGCAGCTCGCCCGCAGCCGGGGCGCGGCGCTGGTGGAGGAGGGAGAGCCGTGCGACCTGCTGTTCGACACCGTGGGAGGCCAAGCACTGGCGCGCTCCGCCGGCCAGGCAGGTCGGATCGTGACGATTGCCGCCGAGGCACCTGGCGCCCACTACTTCGTCGTCGAGCCCAACCATGAACAGCTGCTCGAGTTGGCCCGGCTCGTCGACACCGGCGACCTGTGGCCCGAGATCGATTCGGTCTTCCCGCTTGCCCAGGCCCAGGCGGCATTCATGCGCAGCGCAGCCCGGGGCAAACATGGAAAGGTCGTCCTTGGTGTCATCGAGTAGCCAAGGCGCAAGGCGACGGCCTCGGCCGCGCTGCCCGGCGCCGCGATCCCCCGAACAACGCCACCGCCCGGCCCTTGGGTGGAAGGACACCTCAGCTGACCTCGACGACCTGCTCCACAGGATCGACCAGTACCAGCAGCAGACCGCCCCACCGACCAGCCCGAAGGCCGCATGATCAAACCCCCGACGAACTTACGGGCCAGACCACTAAGACAGCCCGCACGTGGGTTTGACGGTGGCCACCTGGTCCACAACCACGTGCCCGGTGTGCGGCAGCACCCCGTACAGGATGAGGTCGGGGAGCCGGACAGGCGCGGTCGGAGCACCGGGACCTCGGCAGGGGGTCGACGCGAGTCCCGCCAAGCCCATGCTCACCGCTGCCCGGGGCGCTCAGAGCGCTCCAGCGCGCGTCCTTCGGCCTATGACGGCTAAGGCTGGTCATTCCGCCACGCGCCACAGCATATGACTGAACCGTATTGGCTGGACGGGACACCCAACCTGACCAGCGAGGGTGGCCGGTATTTCCGGCTGGTCGGCGACGACGGCGGCCGACCCTCACACTTGCCCGCTGATCCGGCACCTTCCGAGCACCTGACGGCCGCCGCTACCAGGCCCAGGCTTGCGACGGCCACCGGGCACCCTTCGGAACGCTCGACCGCTCCAGCGCGACGCCGACGGCAAGAGTTCCTGGAACAAGAGTCCCCACCCGCTGATCGCGCGCCCTCCGTTCAGGGCCTGCCGCGGCACGTCCGCGACCGCACCCCGACCATCACCGCACCATCCCGCCGGGCACCGACGTCGCCCGGCTCTCGACCGTTGCCGTGCACTGCAAGGTGTACTCGGCCGACTTCGGCCCCGGAACCCTTGGACCCGACAGGAGCAACGACATGACCGAGGTGACCGTCACCAACCGCCGGGCCGACAGCTCGGCCAACCAGGACCTGACCCAGCTCGCCCGCCACGGCGCCGACGCCTTCGGCTACAAGGCCAACCTGCGCATCGACCGCAAGCTCGCCCAACTCCTGCGCCTGCGGGTGTCGCAGATCAACAACTGCACCTACTGCCTCAACCTCCACTA
>NZ_DATEEY010000005.1:0-25055 GCF_035280925.1 Intrasporangium sp.
TCTCCCGGGCAACCGGGTGAAGTGGCCCGGACGCCGCGTCGAGGAGCCGTCGAGAAGCATCGAACGAGGACCCTTTCGCCACACCGCAACGTTATCCGGACCCTCCCGGACATGACGGGTGGCATGGCGGTAGGGTTCGGCAGTGAGCACGGGCGTGCTCACTGGGCGATGCCCCTTTTCGGTTTGTAGGGTGTGGATACGGAATGAAAGGTGCACCTGGTGCCTGAGCACGAAGACACCCCGGCGATGACCGCCGCGCCGCAGGCGCGATCCGGCCGACGCAGGGGACTGCGCGTCACGGGTCTGGTCGCAGCGAGCGCGCTGGCGCTCGCCGGCTGCCAGGGTCAGGTTTCCAACGGGTTCATGCCGCAGTCGATCTCGGACAGCGGGGACCGGGTCACGAACCTCTGGGTCGGCAGCTGGATCGCCGTGCTCGGCGTCGGCGTCATCACCTGGGGCCTCATGCTCTACGCCGCGATTCGGTTCCGCCGCCGCAAGGGGGACGAGGCACTGCCCGTCCAGCTGCGCTACAACGTGCCGGTCGAGCTGCTCTACACGATCATCCCCGTCTTCATGGTCGCCGTGTTCTTCTACTACACGGCCCGTGACGAGGCAGCGCTCACCGACGTGAGCCAGACGCCGGACGTCACCATCAGCGTGGTCGGCAAGCAGTGGAGCTGGGACTTCAACTACGTCGACTCCAACGTCTACGACACCGGGGTCCACACCAACCTCACCGGCGAGGAGGGAGCCCGGGAGAACATGCCCGTCCTCTACCTGCCGGTCAACAAGCGGGTCGAGTTCGTGCTCAACGCGCGGGACGTCATCCACAGCTTCTGGGTGCCCGCTTTCATGACGAAGCTCGACATGATCCCCGGCAAGACCAACCGCCTGCAGATCGTGCCGTCGCAGACCGGCGAGTTCCAGGGCAAGTGCGCCGAGCTCTGCGGCACCTACCACGCCGAGATGCTCTTCATGGTCAAGATCGTCTCCCAGGAGGAGTACGACCAGCACATGGCCGACCTGGAGGAGATCGGACAGACCGGCCAGATCCCCGTCGACGCCAGTCGCGAGGAGATGGTCGAGGGCGACGCCGAGCTGATCCCCGAACCTGCTCGTAGTGGGAGCAACTGATGACCGCAACCGCAGACCGCCAGGCCACGACCACCGGCACACCGCCCCCGGTCACGCCTCGCTCCGAGATCAAGGGACGCACCTTCGTGAGGTGGGTGACGACGACCGACCACAAGGTCATCGGCAACCTGTACTTCATCACCGCGTTCCTGTGGTTCATGCTCGGCGGGGTCATGGCCCTGATCATCCGGGCCGAGCTGGTGTCACCCGGCCTGCAGGTCGTGGACACCAAGGAGCAGTTCAACCAGCTGTTCACGATGCACGGCACGATCATGCTGCTGCTCTTCGCGACGCCGCTCTTCGCCGCCTTCGCGAACGCCCTCATGCCGCTGCAGATCGGCGCTCCCGATGTCGCCTTCCCGCGGCTCAACATGTTCGCCTACTGGCTCTACCTCTTCGGCGGCCTCATCGCCGCGGGTGGCTTCCTGACCCCCCAGGGTGCGGCCTCCTTCGGCTGGTTCGCCTACACGCCGCTGTCCGACCAGAGCTACAGCCCCGGGCTCGGTGGCGACCTGTGGGTCTTCGGCCTGGCGTTGGCGGGGTTCGGCACCATCCTCGGCGCGGTCAACTTCATCACGACGATCGTGTGCATGCGGGCACCCGGCATGACGATGTTCCGGATGCCGGTCTTCACCTGGACCGTCCTGATCACCTCGATCCTCATCCTCGTCGTCTTCCCCGTCCTCGCCGCAGCGCTCTTCGCTCTTGGTGGTGACCGCCGCTTCGGCATGCACATCTTCGACCCGGAGAACGGCGGGCCGATGCTGTGGCAGCACCTGTTCTGGTTCTTCGGGCACCCCGAGGTGTACGTCATCGCGCTGCCGTTCTTCGGCATCATCAGCGAGGTCATCCCCGTCTTCTCGCGCAAGCCGATCTTCGGCTACAAGACGCTGGTCTTCGCGACGATCGCCATCGCCGCGCTCTCCACGAGCGTCTGGGCGCACCACATGTACGCGACGGGGCAAGTGCTGCTGCCCTTCTTCGCGGTGATGACGATGCTCATCGCCGTGCCCACCGGGGTGAAGTTCTTCAACTGGATCGGCACCATGTGGGGCGGCAAGGTCTCCATGGACACGCCCATGCTCTGGGCCATGGGGTTCCTCGTGACCTTCCTCTTCGGAGGCCTGACCGGCGTGATCATCGCCAGCCCGGCCCTCGACTTCCACCTGTCCGACAGCTACTTCATCGTGGCGCACTTCCACTACACCGTCTTCGGCACCGTCGTGTTCGCGATGTTCGCGGGGTTCTACTTCTGGTGGCCGAAGCTGACCGGCCGGATGCTCGACGAGAAACTCGGCAAGATCCACTTCTGGATGCTCTTCATCGGCTTCCACACGACCTTCCTGATCCAGCACTGGCTCGGGATGCAGGGGATGGCCCGCCGCTACGCCGACTACCTGCCGGAGGAGGGCTTCCAGGTTGGGAACATCGTGTCCAGCGTCGGCGCCCTGCTCCTCGGTGCCTCGATGATCCCGTTCCTCTACAACGTGTGGCGCACGTGGAAGAAGGCACCGCTCGTCGGAACCGACGACCCGTGGGGGTACGGCGCCTCGCTCGAGTGGGCGACGTCGTCCCCGCCGCCGCGTCACAACTTCACCTCGCTGCCCCGGATCCGCTCCGAGCGCCCAGCCTTCGACCTGCACCACCCGGAGGCCGCGCCAGGTGCGACGCCGGTGCCGGATCGGGGGACCCTGGCCCAGGTGATGGGACCGGCTGACCTCGACGGGACGCCGGGTGAGCGTTCCACCACCAACCGAGACTCGCACGGAGGCTGACGATGCGCGTCGAGACCAAGCTGTTCTTCTACCTCTTCGCGTTCTTCGCCCCCATCACGTTGGTCTACGGTTACTGGTCCGACTGGAGCGAGCCGATCGGCGTCGTGGCACTTGCGCTCACCGCCGGCCTGTTCCTGCTCAGCGGCTTCTACTTCTGGATGACCGGAAGGAAGCTCCCGCTTCGACCGGAGGACAACGCCAGCGGCGAGATCGCCGAGGCTGAGGGCAACTACGGCTACTTCGTGGCGAGCTCTTGGACGCCGCTGTGGCTGGCCGGTGCCGGGGCGATCATGTTCGCGGGTCTGGCCATCGGCTGGTGGCTGTTCATCGTCGGTGCGTTCGTGGGCGTCGTCGCCGTGGTCCTCTGGGTGTTCGAGTCCTTCTCCGGCGAGTACTCCATCTGACGATCGCGCGGAACGGCGCAGACAGCGCGAAGGGGAAGGATGGTGGTCCTTCCCCTTCGACGATTGATGGCCTACGTCACGGCCCCTCGGGCTCGCGGTGCGATCGTGCGGGAGAGAACATCCCAAGACACCTCCGTCCGATCGATTGGCTTGTCCTCCGACGGTAATCCCGTCAACGCCGGAGGTAAAGAGACGCCAGAGGTAAAGACCCGTGGCCGTCGAGTCGGCGACGCCCGCCTCGTCCGTCGGCACGATGGTGCGTTCAGCCCCAACCCAGCTCGTGCAGCTGCCGGTCGTCGATACCGAAGTGGTGGGCGATCTCGTGGACGACCGTGATGGCGATCTCCTCGCGCAACTCGTCGACGGATGAGCACATGCGCTCCAGCGGGCCCTGGAAGATCGTGATGCGGTCCGGCAGGGCGCCGGCAGCCCACCAGCCGTCGCGTTCGGTCAAGGGAGTGCCGTCGTAGACACCGAGCAGCTGCGGATCCTCTGCTGGTGGCTCCTGCTCGATGAGCACGACGACGTTGTCCATGGCGCGGGCCAGCTGCGGCGGGATGCTGTCGAGCGCGTCCCCGACCGCTGCTTCGAACTGGGCGTCACTCAGGTGCTGCACGAGGCGAGTCTCGCACGTCGGTCCGGCACGTCCACTGACACCCTCGCGCACACCCTGGCGGACATCCCGCGGATGCGCCTACGCGCACCGGGGGGATGCCTGAGACCAGGTTGGGCGCTCGAGGTCGCCACCCATGAGAGCCGGGCCCAGCGGCATACGGCACGCTCCTTCACGGACGCGAAGGCGGACTGCTGAGCACATGCGAAGGCCCCACCGCTTGGCTGCGGTGGGGCCTTCGCCTGCAGACCGTTCCTGACCCGGACAGCGCCTGGTCAGCGCCTGGTCAGCGCCTGGTCAGCGCCTTGGTCAGTGGCGGGCTGCCGGCTCGATCTCCTCCGGGGCGACGGACACCGGTTGGGTCTCCTCCACGTCGTGCGCGTGATGGGCGGCCTCGAGCTCGGAGGGGGTGGCGGGTGCAACTCGGTCTCGGAAGTAGAACCGCGAGAGCTTCGCGCGCAGACGCTCCTTCCGGGCGACGGGGCTGGCGACATCGTTGGCGTCCACCTTCTCGACGAGCGCCAACGGCTCCGGAGACTCGTGCTGGACGAGCGACCAGCGCTCGGCGGGCGTGAGCGGTGCATGGATCTCCTCGAAGCGACCATCCGCGTGACGCCAGATGGTTCCCGTCTCGCGGCCGTGCAGCACCTTCTGTCGGTCGGCGCGCTGGAGGCTCAGGCAGATCCGCTTGGTGATCCAGAACGCGATCGGCGGGCCGATGAAGAACAGGATCCGCAGGGCGTTCGTGATGTCGTTGATCGACAGATGCAGCTTGATCGCCATGAGGTCGTTGCCGGCGGCGAACATGAGCACGGCGTACATCACGATGCCGGCGACGCCGATGCCGGTCCTGGTCGGCGCGTTGCGCGGACGGTCGAGCAGGTGGTGCTCGCGGTTGTCACCGGTCACCCACTTCTCGACGAAGGGGTACACGCCGATGATCGTCCACATGAGCGGCAGCAGGATGAGCGAGAACGGGAAGATGTTCATGCTCCAGGTGAAGTCACCCCAGGATACGAACTCGAGCCAGCCGGGCACGAGGCGCAGCGCCCCGTCGGCAAAGCCCATGTACCAGTCCGGCTGGGAGCCTGCAGTGATGGGCGACGGGTCGTACGGTCCGTAGGCCCAGATCGGGTTGATCGTCACGACGGCCGCGACGAGGGCGATGACGCCGAAGACGATGAAGAAGAACCCACCGGCCTTGGCGATGTACACCGGCATGAACGGGTAGCCGACGACGTTGTTGTTCGTCCGGCCCGGTCCGGGGTACTGCGTGTGCTTGTGCACGAACACGAGCACGATGTGCAGGATGAACAGGCCAACGAGGATGGCGGGGATGAGCAGGATGTGCGCCGAGTACAGGATCGGGATGATCTGATCGCCGGGGAAGGCCCCGCCGAAGATGAAGTACGAGAGATAGGAGCCGATGATCGGCGCGGACTGGACGAAGCCGTTCATCGCGCGGATGCCGGTGCCGGAGAGCAGGTCGTCCGGCAGTGAGTAGCCGGCGAAGCCCTCGATGCAGGCGAGCAGCGACAGGATGGTGCCGAAGACCCAGTTGATCTCGCGCGGCTTGCGGAAGGCGCCGGTGAAGAAGATCCGGGCCATGTGCACGAAGACCGCTACGACGAAGATCAGGGCGGCCCAGTGGTGGATCTGGCGAATGAGCAGTCCACCGCGGATGTCGAAGGAGATGTCCAGCGTCGACCGGTAGGCGTCGGAGACGATGACGCCCTGCAGCGGCACATAGGACCCGTCATAGACGACCGGGGTCATGCTCGGCACGAACCAGAAGGTGAGGAAGACGCCGGTGAGCAGGCAGACGATCAGCGAGTACATCGCGATCTCGCCGAGCATGAACGACCAGTGCTCCGGGAAGACCTTCCTCAGGAGGGTGCCAGCCCCCTTGGCCGTGCCGGTTCGGTCGTCGATCCAGCCGGCCAGACCACCGAGTGGCTTCTGCTCGGCCCGTCGCTCCGCGGCGGCCTCGTCGCCGTCGCGCAGGGCCCCGGCGTGACGGGGCTGGTAGATGGCGCTCATCGCTCACGCTCCCAGAAGCTCGGCCCGACTGGCTCGGCGAAGCCCTCGGGTGCGACGAGGTAGCCCTCGTCGTCCACGGTGATCTTGAGTTGCGGCAGCGCACGCTTGGCCGGGCCGAAGATGACCTTGCAGTCCTCGGTCAGGTCGAAGGTGGACTGATGGCACGGGCACAGCAGGTGGTGGGTCTGCTGTTCGTAGAGACCGACCGCACACCCCACGTGTGTGCAGATCTTCGAGTAGGCGACGACGCCGTCGACGCCCCAGTCGCGGGCCTTCTGGACCTTGATCTCGTTGGGGTCGATGCGGATCAGGATGACGGCGGCCTTGGCCTTGCCCTCGAGGACGTGGCGACCCTCGTCGATGGAGTGCTGGAGCGTTTCGGGCATGACGTGGAAGACGGAGCCGTTCGTGACGTCAGAGAGCTTGATCGGCGTCATCTCCGGGTCACGCATGAGCCGGATCGGCTGCCCACCGTTGTTCTCGATGTCCCAGAGCGTCTCCTTGAGCTCCTCGATCGTGGTCGGGCCGAGCGACCCCACCACCTGCAGTCCCAAGGGCAGGGCGAACAGGCCGAGAGCCCCACCGAGGGAGTACTTGAGCATCGGGCGCCGGGTGAGCCCGGTCGACTCGACGCCCTCGCTGACGACGGCGACCGCCTCGGCCCGCCCCTCCTGGCTCGAGGCCTGGGGATGCCGCTCCTCGCTGATCTCCACGTCGGACATCAGGGTCTTGGCCCAGTGCACCGCCCCAAGGCCGATGAAGAGGATGGAGACGCCCAGGGAGAGGCCGAGGACGACGTTCTGGGTGCTGGCCGTGCCCACCCCGGGAAGGAAGAAGGTCGCCTCGTCACGGATCGCGAAGTAGCTGACCACGAAGATGAGCGCCCCGAGCATGGAGATGCCGAACATCGTGGCAATCTGGCGCTCGGCGCGCTTGGCCGCCTTCGGGTCCAGGTCGGAGGCCCGCGGGATGTGCGGTGGGAGACCGGGGTTCTGGAAGGTGTCGGGCCCGGTTGCCAGTGACGCCGGCAGGACCTGGCCGTCACCGGAGGCGGGCGCCACAGCGCTGCCCTCGACCGGTGCCACGGTGGTCTCGTTGTCGTTCATCGGTTGGATGTCCTGTCGCTCATGATCCGGACGGTCGGGTTGGGGCGGAGGGCCGGGCGAGCGGCTGCCTGGCTCATGCCGCCTTCTTGCCGAGCCAGACTGCCGCTGCGATGAGGATGCCGAGCATGAAGACCCAAGCGAAGAAGCCCTCGGACACCGGGCCCAGGTTCCCCAGGCTCATGCCGCCGACGCTGGTCGCCTGCTCCTGTGCCTTGAGGTAAGAGATGACCTTCTGCTTCGCCTCCGGGGTGAGGTTCGTGTCGCTGAAGACCGGCATCGACTGCGGGCCCGTCACCATGGCCGAGTAGATGTGCCGCGGCTCGACCTCCTGGATGGCCGGGGCATACTTCCCGCGCGTCAGGGCGCCGCCGGCGCCCGCAAAGTTGTGGCACATCGCGCAGTTGACGCGGAAGATCTCGCCGCCCTCGGCGATGGCATGGTTGTTCTCGGTTGTGCCGGGCTCGATGACGGTCGTGAACTCCTCGTCCGGGATCGCCGGGCCGGGGCCGAGCGAGGCAACGTAGGCAGCCATCGACGCGATCTCGTCCTGGTTGAACTTCACCTCGTTGCGAGGCGCCTGGACGTCCTGCTTCGCCAACGGCATGCGGCCGGTGCCGACCTGGAAGTCGACCGAAGCTGCGCCCACACCGACGAGGGAGGGGCCGGAGTCTGTGCCCTGGGCGTTGGTGCCGTGGCAGGAGGCGCAGTTGCCGAGGAAGAGCTTCTGGCCCTCCTCGACGGAGGCCGCTGCGACGGCCGCGGACGCGTTGGCGTCCTTGGGAGCGATGAAGGAGTAGGCGCCACCCATGATGAGCAGGCCGACGAGGATGAGCAGCGCGATCGCGGCGGGGTGTCGTCGGCGTGCGGCCAAGGCGTTCACTGTGAGGTCCTGTCGTCCGTCGGGGCGGTGCAAGTGGAGCTGGTCGGGCCCGGCGCGCTGGGCGCTGTGGGCACGGTGGGCGCGGTGGGCACTGTGGGCACGGTGGGCACGGTGGGCACGGTGAAGGTCATTGGAGGATGTAGATGGTGGCGAAGAGCGCGATCCAGACGACGTCGACGAAGTGCCAGTAGTACGACGTGACAACCGCTCCTGTCGCGTTCGCGTGGGTGTAGCGGCGAGTCGTGAAGGTGCGCGCGATGATGAGCAGGAAGGCGAGCAGACCACCGGTCACGTGGAGACCGTGGAAGCCGGTCGCCATGTAGAAGACGGAGCCGTAGGCGTCAGAGCTGAGGGTGACGTTCTCGTGGACGAGCTCGGCGTACTCCATCACCTGGCCCGCGATGAAGAAGGAGCCGAAGAGGTAGGTGAGGACGTACCACTCCCGCATGCCCCAGTTCTTCAGGTCGAAGAGTGAGCCGGTGCGGGCCTTCTGACCGCGCTCCGCCTTCCACACACCGAGCTGGCACCAGACGGAGGAGACGACCAGCACGAGGCAGTTGATGGATGCGAAGGGGAGGTTGAGCTTGTCCACCTGCTCCGCCCACAGATCCCCCCGGACGGACCGGAGCTGGAAGTACACGGCGAACAGACCCGCGAAGAACATGAGCTCGCTCGAGAGCCACACGATGGTGCCAACGGCAACCATGTTCGGGCGGGTCGCCGGTCCGTGTCCGGCCGTCGCTACTGCGCTTGAAGGAACTGCTGATGCTGTCGCCACGTCGGTCATTATTCCCACATTCGTTCCCGAGTGTGAGAGCGACCCCCAGTTTTCGATGGGGTACCGATGAATTCGTGACGTTTGCGCACGTCACGGCGTCATCGAGGGTGCTTTCGCTCCCCGCAAAGGGCGCGCTCCGACGGTGCGCTGCCGACCGGTAGCATCGGCAGCATGACCGCCTCGAACGAGATCGCCACCGAGCGCCGGGGCACGGCGCCGCTGCACCAGGTGAACGTGCTGCTCTACAGCGACGACATCACGACCCGTGACGCGGTTCGTGCCGCGGTGGGCCGTCGTCCCGCCAAGGACGTCGAGGTGGAGCACTGGCTCGAGTGTGCAACCGCCGCTGCGGTCGTCAGTGCCGTCGAGAGCGAGCCGTTCGACATCCTGATCCTCGACGGGGAGGCGGCGAAGGTCGGTGGGATGGGCTTGGCTCGCCAGCTGAAGAACGAGATCTTCAACTGTCCCCCGATCATCGTGCTGACCGGGCGCCCGCAGGACGCCTGGCTCGCGGCCTGGTCGATGGCGGATCTCGCGGTGCCGCACCCCCTGGACCCGATCGACCTCACCTCGGCAGTCAGTCTGCTGGCCCGTTCGTCTCGGCGCACAGCCTGAGCCGCGTCGCGTGATGACGCAGGACGATGCGCTGACCTGGCCGGCGATCTACACCGACCTCCTCGCCCGTCGTGACCTCGGGCGGGCGGCTGTGGAGTGGGCCATGGCGCAGATCATGGACGGTGCGGCCACACCTGCACAGATCGCGGGCTTCCTCGTGGGCCTTCGTGCCAAGGGCGAGAGTGTCGAGGAGATGCACGGTCTGGCCGAGGTGATGCTGTCGCGAGCGCACCGGATCGAGGTCGAGGGACCGAGTCTCGACATCGTGGGCACCGGCGGCGACCGAGCGCACACGGTGAACATCTCGACGATGTCCTCGATCGTGGCGGCTGCTGCGGGAGTTCGCGTGGTCAAGCACGGCAACCGTGCGGCATCGTCCTCGTCGGGTTCGGCCGACGTCCTCGAGGCGCTCGGCATCGACCTGTCGCTCGCCCCGGACCGGGTCGTCGAAGTGGTCCGGCAGGCGGGCATCACGTTCTGCTTCGCCCAGACGTTCCACCCGTCCTTCCGGCACACGGCCGTGCCCCGCAGAGAGCTCGGCGTCGGCAGCGCCTTCAACTTCCTCGGCCCGCTGACGAACCCGGCCCAGCCGACCTACGCCGCGATCGGCTGCGCCGACGCCGGGATGGCGCCGCTGCTCGCCGGCGTCTTCGCCGGTCGTGGCAAGGACGCGGCGGTCTTCCGTGGGGACGACGGCCTGGACGAGGTGACGGTGTCCACGACGACGACCGTCTGGTGGGTCCGCGAGGGGAAGGTCCGGGACCGCACGGTGGAGCCGACCCGTCTCGGGCTGGAGCTGCACCCGACGGAGGCCCTACGCGGCGGCGACGCCGCGCACAACGCAGCCGTGGTCCGGGACGTCTTCGCCGGTGCAGCCGGCGCGATTCGAGACGCCGTGGTGCTCAACACAGGTATCGCCTTGGCCCTGACGCAGCCGGACTCCGGCGACGACCAGTCATCGTTCGACCGCGACCTCCGCGCTGGCATGCACCGGGCTGCGCAGGCCATCGACTCCGGTGCGGCGTCGCGGGTCATCGAGCGGTGGATCGAGCTCACTCGCTCCTGAGTCGCCACTCGTCCGAGTCGCTTCCGACGCCCGTCCCTTCGTTGCGGCCGGTCGGCCGCTGCCCGCGCTGGTCGGTGTTACTCGCCGTCGAGGCCCAGGCTGAAGGCCGCCTCGAGATCGTGCGAGGAGTACGTCCGGAAGGCGATGTGGGTGGAGGTGCCAACCACGCCCTGGACCTTGCTGAGCCGGTCTGCGATGACGTCGGCGAGCTCCTCGTGAGCCCGCACCCGCACCATGGCGACGAGGTCGGCGTCACCGGTGACCGAGTACACCTCGGACACGCCGGGGATCTCGGCGATCTCCTCCGCAGCCTCTGGGATGCGGTTGACCTCACAGTTGACCAAGACGATGGCGGTGATCACGCACCAACCCTATCCCGCACGCCGGTACCGGTCGCGGGAGCGGGGGCGGGGGCGCCCGCCACCCCCGAGTCCGGCGTCGAGGCCCGCGTCCCGGTCGAAGCCGACGACCTCGAGGGCGGTGGCAACCGCCGGCTCCAGCTCGTGGCGAACCGCGCCGGCCCCACCGACCGGGCAGGTCCAGCAGCCGTCCAGCTCGACGATGCGAACACCGGGTGCCTCGAGCCACCGCAGCACGACCTCGGTCTCCTCGGTCAACGCGGCCAGGGCTCCGGTCGCAGGCGGGGGAACGACCTCCGCGGTGGCCTGCAGGTTGCGCACGTGCACCATGGGGTCTGCCCCGCGCGGGCTGACGACCGTGCCGGCGAGCCTGCCGTATCGGACGCACACCAGCTCCCAACCACCGGTGTCGTGCCGTCGAGCCGCGACGACCTCCGCGGCCCTCCTCAGCGGGGCGAGTCGTTGTGAGCGCGCCGCGCCCCTGACGAGGTGGAGGAAACGGTCGCGGACTCGGGCTGCGTCCTCGAACCGCTCCTGTGCTGCGAGCTCCTCGAGTCGGGACCTCAACCTGCTCGCACCGGGCCGGGCGTCGCCGGAGAAGAGTGCTGCGCAGTCAGCAGCGACCAGCGCATAGTCGGCATCCGACTGCGCACCGGTGCACGGAGAGCCGCAACGTCCGAGCTCCGCGAGGGCGCAGGCCGCCTGTTTGCCGGTGATCCGTTGCCTGCACTGCCGCAGCGGGACGATCTCGTGGACCGCGTCAACGGCGGACTGCGCGTTGAGACGCGACCGGAACGGCCCGATGTAGTGGGCCCCGTCCTCCTCGCGCACCTGCTTGACGATCGACAGGCGGGGGAACCGCTCGCTCGTCAGCTTCACCCACACGACACGTCGGCCATTCCTGGACCTGCGGTTGAACCGGGGCTGGTGCTCGTCGATGAGGCGGAGCTCTCGAACCTGCGCCTCGAGCACCGTCTGGCAGACGACAGGCGTCACGGCGTGAGCCAGCCGAACCATGTCGGCCATCCGGCTCCGCTGCTCCGAGGCAGTGAAGTAGCTGCGGACGCGGGAGCGGATGTCTCGGCTCGTGCCCACGTAGAGCACCCGGCCGTCGCGGTCCTTGAAGACGTAGACGCCCGGGGCATGAGGGAGCGGCTCGGCGAGGAACCGCTTGCGCCGCAGCGCAGGGCTGACTCGTGACGTATAGCTGGAGAGCTCCTCGAGCGTGTGGACCCCCAGGTTGCCGACGCGCTCGATGAGACCGTGCAGCACGTCAACCGTCGCACGCGCGTCGTGGAGTGCCCGGTGGTCGGGAGTCGTGGTGGAGGCGAACACCCGGGCCAGCGACGAGAGCTTGTGGTTCGGCGACTCGTCGTTGGTCACGAGCTGGCGCGCGAGCGTCAGTGTGTCAAGGACGTCGAACCCCGGCCACGGGGTGCTGGTGCGGCGCGCGGCCGACTTGAGGAAGCTGATGTCGAAACCGGCGTTGTGGGCGACGAGAACGCTGCCGGCCGCGAACTCGAGAAACGCCGGGAAGGCGGACTCGATGCGGGGGGCGTCGGCCACCATGGCATCCGTGATGCCGGTGAGCACCGAGATGAAGGCAGGGATGGGCTCGGACGGGTTGACCAGCGTCTGGAACTCTCCCAGCAGCTCGCCGCCGCGGACCTTGACCGCGCCGATCTCGGTGATGCCACACTGCTCCGGGCTGCCGCCCGTCGACTCCAGGTCGACGACGACGAAGGTGACATCCATCAGGCGAGTGCCGAGGTCGTCGAACGTCGCCTGGATCGCCTGCATGGGCTGACCGTATGCCGCTGGGCTGACAGTGCCTCGAAGGCGCGGCGGTCGTCGGCACAGTTGCGGGTCAGTCAGCTTCGGACCCGAGGTGGTGCCCCGCGGGGACAGGCCTTGTCGGTGGTCGGCCATAGCGTGTTGCGCGACAGCTCGCAACGACGAAGAAGGGCGGAGCCGGTGATGCTCATCGACTGCCAGACCTGCCCCGTCAGGGACGTCCACTGCGCTGACTGCATGGTGACGGCGCTGGCGGACATCCCTGTGGGGGCTCCGGAAGCCGCGAGGGGACTGCCACTCGACCGCGCCGAACGCCGGGCGGTGTCCGTGCTTCTGGCCGCCGGCCTCGTCACGACCGAGGCGGCACACGCCGCCCGTGCCGAGCCCGACGACGACCTGCGCCCGATCCGCGTGCGGCGGACCGCCGTCTGACCGCCGTCTGACCGGTCTCGATGATCGTGCCACCATGGCGCGATGGGACGAGCTCGCCTCGGCGCCGCAGCTCTGGCGAGCGTGATCGCGGCGACTCTGGTGTGTGGGTGCGCGTCTCCGTCCCCGGGCGGTCCCGCTGCCCCAACCTCGGCCGGGCGGGTCTCGCCCGGGACCGCTGTCCCGTCGTCGGCAGCGGCGGTCCAGGAAGAGACGTGGAGCGATCTCCGGGCGTCCGCGGGCAGCGAGCTGATCCGGTCCCGCGCCGCAGCCGCCGTCGCGGGCGATGTGCGGACGTGGCTCGCAAGGGTGCAGGGACGCAACCTTCGGACGGCGCAGGAGAAGGTCTTCGCCCGGATGCAGGCGATACGGGTTGAGCAGATGCGACTCCGATCCATCGAGGAGACGCGACCACCGGTTCCCGCCACACACGGGACGTCGGCGACGTGGGAGTCGAGGGCCACGTTGGAGTACCGGATCGCTGGCTTCGACGAGTTCCCGCGCAGCTTCACCCTGGCCCTGACCTTTGCGGCCGACCCGGCACGACCTGCCGAAACGGCGGTCATCACCGGATCTCGTCCTGACGACCGGCCCGAGCCGTGGGACCTGAACGGGCTGCAGGCCCGCAGCTCGGACCACTCACTCGTGCTCGCCTTCGGCGCTGACTCCGCCGCCGCTGCCGACGAAGTGACGCGAAGAGCGGACGCGGCGGCACGACGGGTCTCGGCCGTCCTCGGGGCCGCGGAGGCCGCGGTCTGGATCGTGCCCGCCACGGACGCGGACGCGGCGCGGCTGCTCGGCCGGGACGAGGGTGAGCTGGACGGAGTCGCCGCGGCCACCGACGGGCCCATCGGACCGGATCAGCCCGCGGGCGCCGACCGGATTGTCGTCGTCCCCGGGGCGTGGTCCGCGTTGACCGGCGTGGGCCGAGACGTCATCGTGGCGCACGAGCTGACCCATGCCACGGCGCGTCGGACGTCGAAGCGACAGCCGCCGCTCTGGCTGGCCGAGGGGTTTGCCGAGTACGTCGCGTATCGCGACGTCGAGCTTCCAGAGCGCCACCTCGTGCGGTCGGCGCTCGACCGGATCACATCGACCGGCCTGCCGGCCGGCCCGCCCGGCGCGCCCGAGTTCCATTCTTCCAGCGGAGATCTCACAGTCGCGTACGGTCTCTCGCTGACGCTCGCACGGACGATCGCCGACCAGTACGGGACCGATGCGCTGGTCGCGCTGTTCCGTGCCGTGAACGAGAGCGAGCCGGGTCCGGCCCTCCCGGCGGATGGCGACCGGCTGACGGACCAGGTCCTGAGGAGCCGGCTCGGCACGAGCATGGCTGAGGTGGTCGCCGCGTGGCAGTCCCGGCTCTCCGCCCTGGTGGCCCAGCCCGGCTGACCAGCCAGGCTGACCAGCCGGCGCGTCGGATGACGTGGGTCAGGAGTAGAGCGACTCCACCTCCGACTCGAAGTCCTTCATGACGATGTTGCGCTTCAGCTTGAGGGAGGGTGTCAGGTAGCCATTTGCCTCGGTGAAGTCGCCTGACAGGACGACGAACTTGCGGATCGACTCCGCCTTGCTCACGGCCTCGTTTGCCCGGTCGACCGCTTGCTGGAGCACCTCGAGCACCTTCGGGTGCGTCCGTGCCTCCTCGATCGACACGTTCTCGACGCCGTGCGCCGGGGCCCACAGCGGCCACATCTCGGCATCGAGGGTGATCAGTGCCCCGACGAAGGGCTTCTGGTCACCGACGACGATGCACTGGGAGACGAGCGGGTGCGCCCTGAGCCGGTCCTCGAGGACCGCCGGGGCGACGTTCTTGCCGGCCGCGGTCACGAGGATCTCCTTCTTGCGGCCGGTGATGCGCAGGTAGCCGTCCTCGTCGAGGTCACCGAGGTCACCGGTGTGGAACCACCCGTCCCGGATGGCCTCCGAGGTGGCCTGGTCGTTCTGGTGGTAGGCGGTGAAGACGCCAATGCCCTTGACGAGGATCTCGCCGTCGTCGGCCACCCGGACCGAGGTCCCGGGCAGAGGAGGACCGACGGTGCCGATCTTGACCTTGCCGGGGATGTTGACCGAGAGCGGTGCGGTGGACTCGGTCAGGCCGTATCCCTCGAGGATGTTGACACCGATGCCCCGGAAGAAGTGACCCAGCCGGGTGCCGAGTGGCGCCCCGCCCGAGACGGCGTACCGGACCTGACCGCCCATCGCCTCCCGGAGCTTGCCATAGACGAGCTTGTCGAAGAGCAGGTGCTGGAGCCGCAGCCCGAGTCCAGGTCCCCGGCCGTCGAGTGCCTCGCTGTAGGCAATCGCCACGGTGGCGGCGCGGTGGAAGATCTTCTCCTTGCCACCGGCTGCGGCCTTGGCCTCGGCCGAGTTGAAGATCTTCTCGAAGACTCGGGGAACGGCGAGGACGAACGTCGGCCTGAAGCTGCCGAAGTCGTCGAGGAGCGTCTTGATGTCCGGGGCGTGAGCCAGCCTCACGCGCGCGCCCACGCACAGGACCTCGATGAAGCGGGCGAAGACGTGTGCGAGGGGGAGGAACAGCAGGGTGGAGGACCCCGGAGTGAGGACGGCGTGGCCGAGCTTCTCGATGGCGTTCTCGACGAGATCGAGGAAGTTCCCGTGGGTCAGCAGGACGCCCTTCGGGCGGCCGGTGGTGCCGGAGGTGTAGATGATCGTGGCGACCGACGTGCGGTCGAGCCCGGCTCGCGCCTCCACGAGGGCAGCATCCGGCACCTCCATGCCCCGGGCCTTGAGGTCCTCGATGCCACCGCCGTCGATCTCCACGACCTCCACGAGAGAAGGCAGGCGATTCCGCACCTCGTCGACCACCTCCCGGTGGCGCGTCGACTCGACGACGAGGCACTTGGCGCCGGAGTCGACGAGGATCCACTCGACCTGCTCGGATGACGACGTCTCGTAGATGGGCACCACGACGGCGCCTGCAGCCCAGGCAGCGAAGTCCACCAACGTCCACTCGTATCGGGTGCGCGACATCAGGGCCACACGATCGCCCTGCCTGATCCCGGCGTCGACGAAGCCCCTGGCGAGCGCCGTCACCTCATCGGCGAACTCGTGAAACGTGATGTCGTCCCAGCCGCCTGAGGCACCCTTCCGGCTGAAGGCGCTCTCGCCCGGCACTGCGTCGGCGTTGCGCCTCGGCAGATCCGCCAACGTCCCCTCGGTGGTCTGCGTGGCGAGTGCTGCCACGTCCATGTGCTTCACGGTGACTCCTGTTTTCGAGTGTTCACCTCACCATATCGACCAGTGGAGCCATCGCGTCCGGTTCAGCGCGCGATAGCCTTCGGCGCATGGCCGAACGCACGGAGTCCTCCATCGTGATCGACGCTTCGCCAGGTGAGGTGCTCGACATCATCGCCGACTTCGAGGCCTACCCCGAATGGGCCAGCGAGGTGAAGCACGTGGCGGTCCTCGCGGAAGAAGGCGACGGCTGGGCCGACCAGGTCGAGTTCACGTTGGACGCGGGTGCGATCAAGGACACGTACGTGCTCGACTACGAGTGGGACATCGACGAGGACGGGACCGGGGTGCTGACCTGGTCGTTGGTCCGGGCGACGGTGCTCAAGGCGATGAATGGCTCCTACGCGCTCGAGGACCTGGGTGACGCCACGAGGGTCACCTACCAGCTCTTGGTCGACCTCAAGATCCCCATGATCGGAATGCTGAAGCGCAAGGCGGAGAAGGTCATCGTCGACACGGCCCTCAAGGAGCTCAAGAAGCGCGCCGAGGCCGCACGCGGTGGCTGAGAGCAGAGACGGGACGCAGACCGCGCCGCCCGGGTCGGTCGCCGACGAGGCCGCCCTGTTGGTGGACCTGCTGTCAGCACGTGGCTGGGGAGGGCCGGCCGCCGGGCAGTCCGACCGGTCCAGTGATGGGTCCCGGGAGTCCAGTGAGACGGGCTCGCGAGCGCACCGAGGCGAGTGCAGCTGTGGGGGCACGACACCGGCGGCGTGCCGACTGTGCCCGGTCTGTCAGCTGATCTCCTTCGTGCAGCGGCTGAGCCCCGACACGCTCGACACGGTGGCCGACGTCGTCGAGCTCGCGGCCACGGGGCTGCGCGACCTCGCCCACGCGCAGCGGGACAGGCAGGACCAAGAGGGGCCACCGTCGGGCCCGCCGACCGAGGGGACGAACCCCGGGTGAGCTCCAGCCTGGCGATCGGCGTCGACATCGGTGGCACGAAGGTCGCGGCGGGAGTGGTTGACGAGCACGGCACGATCACACACCGGACGCGACGGGAGACGCCGGAGCGGTCCACCTCGCCCGCGATCGTCGAGGAGACCATCGCCGCGTGCGTCGAGGAGCTGATCGACCGGCAGGACCCGGCGGACGTCGTTGCCGTCGGCGTCGGGGCCGCCGGCTTCGTCTCCGAGGACCGGGGGACGGTCCTCTTCGCGCCACACCTGTCCTGGCGCCAGGAACCACTGCGCAGCCGTCTCGCCGGGCGGGTTCCGTGGCCCGTGACCGTGGACAACGACGCGAACGCCGCTGCCTGGGCAGAGCGCACGTTCGGCGCCGCCCGAGGCGAGTCGCACGTCGTCGTCATCACGCTGGGCACGGGGATCGGCGGGGCACTGATCATCGACGGGGAGGTCCAGCGAGGCCGTCATGGGATCGCCGGCGAGTACGGACACATGCAGGTCGTCCCCGGCGGCGTGCGCTGCGAATGTGGCAACCGTGGCTGCTGGGAGCAGTACGCCAGCGGCAACGCCCTGGTCCGCGAAGCTCGCGCCCTGATCGAGGCGGGCTCGCCCGTCGTCGCGGATCTCGTGGCACGACTGGGCGGCGACGCGACCGCCCTCAACGGACCGGTCATCACCGAGGCCGCACGGGACGGCGACTCGACCGCACGGGAGATGCTCGCCGAGATCGGAGACTGGCTCGGCGTCGGCATGGCCAACCTCGCTGCGGCGTTCGATCCCGCCATGTTCGTGATCGGTGGCGGGGTCAGTGCCGCCGACGAGCTGCTTCTCGGGCCCGCCCGAGAAGCCTTCAGGCGGCAGCTGCCCGGGCGCGGCTACCGACCGGAGGCGCGCATCGTACGGGCCCAGCTCGGTGCGGACGCGGGCCTCATCGGCGCGGCGGAGCTCGCCCGCTCCGGCCGATGACAGCGCCGTCGGGGCGAGCCGGACACGCCTCCGGGCCGCCGTGGCATCGGGCCGAGCGGCTGCGCGTCATGAGCTACAACGTGCAGGACTTCACGGCCGACCATGCCGCCGCGGCCAGGGTCGTTCGGGCCGTCCGACCTGACGTGCTGTGCCTCCAGGAGGTGCCCCGCAGGTTGACCACGGAGTTTCGCCTGCCAGCCTTCGCCCGGGCGTGCGCGCTCTACTGGGCCGGGGGCCGCCTCGGCACCGGCGGGACCGCGGTCCTCACCGCGCTACGGGTCCGCGTCCACGGGACTTCCAGACGCCGGCTCGCGGTCCGCTTCCCCGACCGCACCCGCGGGTATGCCGCTGTCGACGTCTCGCTCCCCGGCTGGCTCCCGATCACCGTGCTCAGCGTGCACCTGAGCCTCGGGACGGAGGAGCGGCAACGGCACGTCGAGGCCATCCTGGCCGGCCTCCGGGAGCGAGTCGTCGTTGCCGGCGACATCAACGAGGGGACCGACGGCCTCGCCCATCGCCGCCTGGCTGGACGACTCGTGCTCGCCTCTGGCACGCAGCCGACCTTCCCGGCGGACAACCCCCGATCGGCGCTCGACGCCATCTTCGCCAGTGCGGACCTGCCGACCGTCACCGCGTCCGAGCACGACCTCGCAGACCTCGACGTCGATGACCTGACGGCGGCCTCCGATCACCGACCAGTGTGGATCGACGTTGCGGCCATTCTTCTTTGACGGCGTCAACCCCGATCGGGTGACACGTCCGGTGCCAGCCGGACCCAGAAGTCGTCCACGCGATCTCGGGCGGAGAGCCGGGCTCAGACCCGCGTTCCGTCGTCGAAGGGATCGCGCTCGGTACCGCCTCGCAGGACGAGCAGGACGAAGCCGACGACGATCATCGCGATGGCGGTGACGATCCACCACCCGCTGCCCCCACGGTCGAAGAACAGGACGTAGAGCAGCAGGAGCGTGCCACCACCCAGCCCCCCGACGATGGCCCAGAACATCGGATCCTCTTCGGCGGTGGGCAGGTCCATCTCCGTGGGCGGCGTGAAGTGGTCCCCTTCGTCGTCCGCCGCGGTTGACTCGAGCAGCTCGTCGACGTCCTCATCCGCAGGCTCCGACCCTCGCCACACGTGTGCAGTCGTCGGGGCGATCGGCAGGTTCAGACCCGCGTCCTTGAAGCCCCGGTCGGCGGGCGGAGCCGCCGCCGGACCCGGATCGTCGTCGTCGGGGGGTACGTCCGTCGACGTGGGCGTGGACGACGGCGGCAGGGACTGCTGCGGGTCGGGTGCCTCACTGTCCCAGCCCGCGACGATGCGCTCGAACTCAGCGTCGAGGTCCCGGTCGTTCACGACACAGATCCTCGCACGGGTACCGGCTGGGCGCGAGTGCCGTAGGCTGCTCGCGGCAGACGTGGGAGGTGGTACAGGGTTGTTCTACTGGGTGCTGAAGACGATCGTCCTCGGGCCGGTCATCAGACTGCTCTTCCGTCCCTGGGTCGAGGGTGAGGAGCACCTACCTGCCGAGGGCGCTGCCATCCTGGCCTCCAACCACCTGTCCTTCTCCGACTCGATCTTCCTGCCCCTCATGGTGAAGCGCCGGGTCACCTTCCTGGCGAAGAGCGACTACTTCACGGGAAGTGGGCTCAAGGGCTGGCTCACCAAGGCCTTCTTCAAGGGTGTCGGGCAGCTGCCCGTCGACCGCTCGGGTGGCAAGGCGAGTACCGCCGCCCTCACCTCCGGCCTGCGTGTGCTGCGGAGGGGGGACCTCCTCGGCATCTACCCGGAGGGCACGCGCTCACCCGATGGCCGGCTCTACCGAGGACGGACCGGCCTGGCCCGCCTGGCCCTCGAGTCAGGGGCGCCCGTCATCCCCGTGGCGATGATCGACACGGACAAGGCGCAGCCGCCGGGCAAGCTCGCCCCGCGCATCATGCGCATTGGCGTCCGCATCGGCAAGCCCCTCGACTTCTCGCGCTACGAGGGCATGGAGGACGACCGCTTCGTCCTGCGCTCGATCACGGACGAGGTGATGTACGAGCTGATGCTCCTGTCGGGGCAGGAGTACGTCGACATGTACGCGACCTCGATGAAGGACCGGCTCGTCGCGGCGGCACGCGCCAAGGCCCGTGAACTGCAGGAGGCGGCCAAGCCCGGCAGCGCGGTGCCCGAGCTGGAGGAGGCGCTGGACGCCGCCGAGGGCAAACCGGTCAACCGCCGCACCGGGACGTCGACCGACGTTGACGCCGGGGACGGCGACGCCCATCCCGGTGTCGAAGCCGCATCCTGAACCTCATGGGGGTGATGGGAGTCGCCCGTTCCGTCGACGGGCTGGCTGGGCTCGATCGGCCCGTGCGAACTGACGAGCACTCAGTCGTGCGAGGCCTCTGGCGGGCAGTGGACGTGTTCCGCGTCCTGGCGCTCGCCTACGCGGCCTACTCACTGTGGTTGCGGAGGGACGAGGTCGCGAACCTGGCCGTCGGGGTCGCCATCCTCGCGGTGCTCGCAGCCTGGACGGTGGTCCAGACGGTTCAACCGAGGCGCACGGAGCGCGCATATGCCATCGAGCTCGTCCTGGGTTGCGCGGCCATCCTCGCCACGCGACTCGTCGACCATGACTGGGTGATCACCGGCGGCGCCAAGACGGTTCCATCGATCTGGCCCTCGGCCGCGATCGTCGGCTGGGCCATCCTCCGGGGCTGGCGTGGTGGAGTCCTGGCCGCCTCCGCCGTCGCCGCCGCCTCGTTCCTCGAGGTCATCCACCCCACCGGCAACACCGTCACGAACTCGATCTTCGGGCTGCTCCTCGGAGGGTGCCTCGGCTACTGCGTCGACCTGGCCCGCGCCAGCCACGCGACCCTCGCCGAGGCGATGCGTCGCGACGCGGCCCGCGCCGAGCGCGACCGCTTGGCCCGCACCGTCCACGACGGCGTCCTCCAGACGCTCGCCTACATCCACCGCCGCGGACAGGATCTCGGAGGCGACGCCGCGACTCTTGGCGCCATGGCTGCCGAGCAGGAGCGGATCCTTCGCACCCTGGTCAGCCGGGCCGACCTCGGCGAGGTGAGCCGCGTCGTCAGCGGCGACGCGGACCTGCGCGTCCTGCTGGGCCACGTCGAACGCGACGTCATCCATCTCGTCGTCCCCGGCGAACCGGTCCTCGTGCCGCGGCGGGTTGGCGCCGAGCTCGTCGCCGCTGTCGAGGCAGCTGTCGACAACGTCCGCAAGCACGCAGGTCCCGGTGCAGAGGCCTGGGTGCTGGTCGACGACGACGGCGCCCATGTCGGGGTGACGATCCGCGACTCCGGTCGTGGCCTGGCCCCCGGTCGCCTCGACGAGGCGAGGGGGCAGGGACGGCTCGGCGTCTCATCGAGCATCACCGGTCGTCTCCAGGACCTCGGAGGCAGTGCGACCCTCCGTTCCGGATCGGCGGGCGGCACCACCGTCGAGCTGCGCATACCGTCGAGGAGGATCCGTGACCAACGAGAAGACTGACGAGAAGACTGACGAGAAGACTCACGACAAGACTCACGACGAGACCGACGACGAGGCGGCGGTCCGGGTCGTCGTCGCCGACGACCACCCGATGTGGCGTGACGCCGTGGCGCGGGACCTGGCCGACGCCGGGTTCGACGTCGTGGCCACGGCCGACGACGGCCGCGCCGCCGTGAACCGGACCAGGGCCACCGAGCCCGATGTCCTCGTGCTCGACCTCAACCTGCCCGGCCTGACCGGACCGGCGGTCTGCGCGGCGCTGGCGGCTGCCGGGGTCCGGACCCGGATCCTCATCCTCTCGGCGAGCGGCGACCAGCAGGACGTCCTCGAGGCGGTCAAGGCCGGCGCTCTCGGCTACCTGGTCAAGTCGGCGGGTCGGGACGAGTTCATCGCCGCGGTGCGGGCCACCGCCGCGGGTGAGCCCGTCTTCACTCCGGGTCTCGCCGGTCTCGTTCTCGGCGAGTTCCGACGCGTCGGCTCCCAGCGCGCCACCCGGAGCTCGCCACCGCGTCCGGTGCCCGAGCTGACCGAGCGTGAGACCGAGATCCTCAAGTACGTCGCCACCGGGATGGGCTACAAGGAGATCGCGAGCGCCCTGTTCCTGTCCCACCGCACGGTCCAGAACCACGTGCAGAACATCTTCGGCAAGCTGCACCTGAACAACCGCGTCGAGCTCGTGCGGTTCGCCCTCGACCGCGGGATCGACCCGGTCGCGCCCGCGTGAGCCCGCCTGGCGGTGGAAGCCGGCCCAGCGGCATACGGCATCAACCGGCAACACGCCCGGTGAGTGCTGGTTTCGGGATGCGGACCCTGGCGTGGGCACGGACCGATGGCGACTACCCTGAGTGGGTGACGATGACCACCGACCTCGCCGGCGGCCAGGGCACCGAGGGCCGTTCAGCAGAGGCCGGAACCGGAGCCGAGGCCATGGCTGCGCTCAACGCAGCAGCCACCCAGCTCGAGGCCGCGCAGCAGCCCACGTGGCCGGACACGGCCGCCCTCTCCGACGTGGTCGACACCCTTGCGTCTTATCCGCCGCTCGTCTTCGCGGGCGAGTGCGACCAGCTCACGCAGCGCATGGCCGCCGCGTCCGTCGGCGATGCCTTCGTCCTCCAGGGCGGCGACTGCGCCGAGACCTTCGCGTCGGCGACCGCCGACAACATCCGTGACCGGATCAAGACGATCCTCCAGATGGCCGCGGTGTTGACCTACGGCGCCAGCGTGCCCGTCGTCAAGGTCGGCCGCATGGCCGGGCAGTACGCCAAGCCGCGCTCGTCCTCGGTGGAGACGCGAGAGGGGCTGACCCTGCCCGCCTTCCGAGGGGACATGGTCAACGACTTCGCCTTCCACGAGTCGGCCCGGTTGCCCGATCCCCAGCGACTCGTGCGTGCCTACCACGCGAGCTCGGCGACGCTGAACCTCGTTCGGGCGTTCACCACCGGTGGCTACGCCGATCTGCGCTACGTCCATGAGTGGAACCGAGGCTTCGTCACGAACTCCGCGAACTCCCGCTACGAGAAGCTCGCCCGCGACATCGACAAGGCGATGCGCTTCATGGCGGCATGCGGCGCGGACTTCGAGGCGATGCGTACGGTCGAGTTCTACGCGGCGCACGAGGCCCTGGTCCTCGACTACGAGCGACCGCTGACGCGCATCGACTCGCGGTCGGGGCGCCTCTACGACACGTCTGGACACTTCGTCTGGGTCGGCGAGCGCACCCGCCAGATCGACGGCGCCCACATCGACTTCATCTCGCGGGTCAGCAACCCGGTCGGTGTCAAGCTCGGCCCCAAGGTCGACATCGACGAGGTCCTGCACCTCATCGACAGGATCGACCCCGACCGGACCCCGGGACGCCTCACCTTCATCACCCGGATGGGCGCCGGCACGATCCGCGACGCCCTGCCGGCCCTCGTGGACAAGGTGACCGCGTCCGGCGCGACGGTGACGTGGATCTGTGACCCCATGCACGGCAACACGTTCGAGGCGTCGACCGGCTACAAGACGCGCGACTTCGAGGACATCGTCGAGGAGGTGCGCGGCTTCTTCGAGGTGCACCGCTCTCTCGGGACGGTCCCGGGCGGGATCCACGTCGAGCTGACCGGCAACGACGTCACGGAGTGCCTCGGCGGCGCCGAGAAGATCATCGACGCCGACCTCGAGAAGCGCTACGAGTCGCTGTGCGACCCGCGCCTGAACCACCAGCAGTCGCTGGAGCTCGCCTTCGTCGTGGCCGAGATGCTCGGACAGGTCTGACCGTGACGCCGTCGGCGTCCGGCCCGTCCGGCGCGTCTGGCGCGCCCGTGATCCGTGCCGACCTGCTGAGCGACACGGTGACCCGTCCGGGCTTCGCCATGCGGGAGGCGATGGCGACCGCCGTCGTCGGGGACGACGTGTTCGGGGAGGACCCGAGCCTCCGGGAGCTCGAGGCGCGGGTGGCTGAGCTGCTCGGGCACGAGGCCGGGCTGTTCACCCCATCGGGATCGATGGCCAACCAGCTCGGGGTGCGCCTGCACGTCAAGCCGGGGGAGGAGCTCATCGGCGACTCCCTGGCACACGTCCTGCGCGCCGAGCTGGGTGCCGCCGCCGTCCTCTCCGGGATCTCGTCGCGCACCTGGGTCTCGGAGCGCGGACGATTCCGGGCCGCCGACGCGGCCGCCCTGATGATCACCGGAGTCGGTCCGTACCAGGTCTGCACCGCCCTGGTCATCGTGGAGAACACCCACAACTTCGGCGGCGGAACGGTCCAGCCCCTCGACGAGATCCGCCGTGCGCGCGAGCTGACCCGCGAGCACGGCGTGGCCATGCATCTGGACGGAGCCCGGCTGTGGAACGCCCACGTGGCGACCGGCGTGCCCCTCGAGGACTATGGCCGGGAGTTCGACACGGTCTCGGTCTGCCTCAGCAAGGGGCTCGGAGCGCCGGTCGGCAGCGTCCTCGTGGGTGGCGCGGAGGCGATTGCCGAGGCGCGGATCTGGCGCAAGCGCTTCGGCGGCGGCATGCGTCAGGCAGGCATCCTCGCGGCCGCTGGCCTCTGGGCTCTCGAGCACCACATCGACCGCCTCTCCGTCGACCACGCCAGAGCCCGGCGGGCCGCGGAGGCGATGGCGGAGGCGGCGCCCGGCAGCGTCGACCTGGCAACGGTCGAGACGAACATCGTCATCGTGGACGTCGCTGCGGCCGGGTGGGCGGCCCCCGAGTTCGTGGCTGCGGCGCTCACCCGCGGCGTCCGCAGCTACGCAGTCAGCGCCCGGGCGGTGCGGCTGGTCTGGCACCTCGACGTGGACGACGAGGCGACCGGACACGCCATCGACGTGCTCACCTCCCTGCTGTCGCGCGGCGGCCAACACACCGCGTAATCCGCAACACACCGCGATCGGATCCCGGTGTGTTGCCTGGTGCTCGGTGTGTTGGCGGGGTGCGTGGGCGGGAGGGCTGGGACT
>NZ_DATEEY010000006.1:0-8335 GCF_035280925.1 Intrasporangium sp.
CCGGGCACCCGCTCTACTACTACGCGCACGAGGGCAAGCACGAGGTCAAGTGCCACGACATCGCCTTGAACGGTGGGACGTGGTTCGCCGTACAGCTGGACGGCATGCGGGCGGCCTGACGCCCCGCCGGCGAGCGCACAGCATCGAGCTCGGCGCCACACGCCCCTTCAGCGTCTGAGCAAGAACGGTCGGGCGCCATCGGCACGGCCAGGTGCACGATGAGTCCATGAGGACGACACGTGGGCGCGACCGGCTGCGCGAGCTGCTGGACGCGGTGCTCGACGAGGACCACGAGCGACTCGACGACATGGCCGGCGGCGCGTTCACCTCGCCCTTCCACTTCTCCCGACTGCTCAGCCGCGACGCCGGCGAGCCACCGGTGGCGATGCGGCGCAGGGTGATGCTGGAGCGCGCCGCCTGGCAGCTGCGCGGAGGCACCTCGGTCACCGAGGCGGCCTTCGCCGCGGGCTACGACTCGGTCGAGGGCTTCAGCCGAGCGTTCGCGCGGGCGTTCGGCCACCCGCCGAGCGAGCCGGCCGGCGGGAGCAGCTGGCTGCCCGCACCCAACGGCATCCACTTCCACCCACCCACCTCGCTGTGGGTCCATACCGGGGAGCGCACCATGACCGGACCCCTGGACCACCTGGTCCACCACGACCTCGATGACACCCGCGACCTCCTGGAGGTGGCCAAGCAGCTCTCGCACGCCGACTACCACCGCGAGCTGCGGCCGGGTCAGCAGGTGGTGTGGTTCGAAGGGGAGGAGGCGTCGGTGGCGCGCGTGCTCGAGCGGCAGATCTTCACCAAGGAGGTCTGGCTCGCGGCGATCCTCGGAGAGGACCACCCCGAATCCGCGGGCGACGACCCGGGCACGCTGCTCGACCGGCAGCGGGCGGTTGCAGGCCGCTGGCTCGAGATGCTGCGCGACATCGAGCGGCGCGATGCCTGGGACGACCGCATCGTCGACGCGCTCTGCGAACCACCGGAGAGCTTCGTCCTCGGGTCGATCGTCGCCCACGTGCTCACCTTCGCCGCCCACCGGCGACACGTGGCCCGCGACATGCTCCGCGAGCTGGGCGCCACCGTCGACCACGGCGACCCGATCGACTGGCTGCGCCGCCGCTATGGCCAGGCGAACGACCAGGAGGTGGCAGGATGACGCGCACCGTCTACTACGCAGCGACCACCCTCGACGGCTTCCTCGCCGACGAGAACGACTCGCTCGACTGGCTGCTCAAGCAGCAGATCGACAAGGACGGGCCGTTCAGCTACGACGATTTCATCGCCGGCATCGGTGCGATCACCATGGGACGCACGACCTACGACTGGGTGCTCGACCACGAGGGCGGGAGGTGGCCCTACCGGCTGCCGTGCCGCGTCTTCAGCCACCGCGAGCTGCGCTCGGTCGACGGCGACGTCACGTTCGTCCGGGGCGACGTCTCGACCGTGCACGAGGACCTCGTCCACGCCGCCGACGGCAAGGACGTGTGGGTCGTCGGCGGCGGCGACCTCGCCGGCCAGTTCGCCGATGCGGGCCTGCTCGACGAGGTGGCCGTGTCCATCGCCCCGGTGGTCCTCGGCGCCGGCCGGCCGCTCCTCCCGCGCCGCCTGGACCTGCGAGTCACCGAGGTGGGGCGCAACGGCGCGTTCGCCTGCGCGCGCTACGACGTCGTCGGGCCGCTCGCGGACTCCTCCTGAACGAGGCCCAGTGCGCGCAGGGCGCGGTCGAGGACCTCTGCCCGCGATCCCTCGTTGGAGATGACGACACCGGCCTCGTCGTCCTCGAGATCCTCGAGGGCGGCCATCTGGCTGGCCAGCAGCGACGCCGGCATGTAGTGCCCCTCGCGGTGCTCCATCCGCTCCTCGATGACCTCTGGGTCGGCGTTGACGTGGCAGAACCGCACCTGCGGTCGCCCTTCCCGAAGCAGGTCCCGGTAGGCACGCTTCAGGGCCGAGCACGCGACGACCGCCGACTCACCGCGGGACACCCTCTCGGAGATCCAGCCGCCGATGAGGCGCAGCCAGGGCCAGCGGTCGTCGTCCGTCAGCGGCTGGCCACTGGCCATCTTCTCGACGTTGGGCCTCGGATGGAACTCGTCGCCCTCGGCGAAGTCCCAGCCCGTCGTCGTCGCGATGCCCTTGGCGACGGTCGACTTGCCGCTTCCCGACACGCCCATGACGACGATGACGTCCGGCGTGTCCGACTGCGCTCTGAGGTCCGCCATGCTCCGCACCATATTCCGTGCCACGCCCCTGAGGACGAAGCAACGAGGGTCACTCGACGAAGCTCAGGCGATATCCCTTGTCGCGCAGGGCAGCGGTGACCGCGTCGGCGTGCTCCTGGCCCTTCGTCTCCAGCGTCACGCCGATCTCGACCTCCTGGACGCTCAGCGCCCGCACCGTGCGGGAGTGGGCCACGTCGACGACGTTGGCATCGAGCGCCGCGCAGTCGGCGAGCAGGCCCGCCAGCGATCCCGGCCGGTCGGGGACCCGGACCCTCAGCTCGAGGTACCGGCCGCCCGCGGCCATGCCGTGGCGGATGATGCGGAGCAGGAGCAGCGGGTCGATGTTGCCCCCGGACAGCACCGCCACGACCGGCCCCTCCACCTCCGGGTCCGGCACGCCGTCGAGCAGCCAGGCGACGGCAGCGGCGCCGGCAGGCTCGACGACGAGCTTGGCCCGCTCGAGCAGGTAGAGCAGGGCCCGGGCGAGCGAGTCCTCCGAAACCGTCTCGATGGAGTCGACGTGCTGCTGGATCAGGCCGAAGGGCACGTCACCGGGCCGACCCACGGCGATGCCGTCCGCCATGGTCGCCATCCTCCCCAGCGGCACCGGGTGGCCGGCAGCCAGCGACGCCGGGTAGGCCGCGGCGTCCGCCGCCTGGATGCCGATGATCCGCACGTCCGGCTTGAGGGCCCGCAGCACCGTGCTGATGCCCGCGAGCAGACCGCCGCCCCCCACGCTCACCACCACGGTCTTGACGTCGGGACACTGCTCGAGGATCTCGAAGCCGCACGTGCCCTGCCCTGCCACGATGTCAGGGTGGTCGAACGGGTGGATGAGCACGGCACCCGTCTCCCGGGCGAAGCGCTCGGCCGCGACGAGGCCCTCGTCGATCGTCGTGCCGAGCAGCTCGACGTCCGCGCCGTAGCCCTGCGTGGCCAGCAGCTTCGGCGTCGCAGCCCCGACGGGCATGTACACCTTCGCCTGGATGCCGAGCATCGAGGCGGCGAGGGCCACGCCTTGCGCGTGGTTGCCGGCCGAGGCCGCCACGACTCCGGCGCGCTTCTCGTCCTCGGACAGGCGGGCCATCCGCGTGTAGGCCCCCCGGATCTTGAACGAGCCGGCGCGCTGGAGGTTCTCGCACTTGAGCTGCACCGTGGTGCCGACTCGCTCGCTGAGTCCGCGGCTGAACTCGAGCGGGGTCGGCCGGACGACGCCATGCAGGAGGTCCTGCGCCGCTCGGACGTCGTCGATCGTCACAGTGGGGAACGAGGTCACGGACGTCACCGTACGCCCAACGCCACCGTGGGCGCCCAACGTGGCCCAGCGGCATACGGCATCATCCGTATGCCGCTGAGCCGCGTCGCGGACGCACGCTGGCACCCGCTCCTACCGCACCCGGCCGGCGGCCTCGGTGAGCGAGCGCAACCGCCCGGCCTGGGCGGGGGTGAGTGCACCCGGGTCCATGCGCCAGCCCCAGCCGCCCTCGATGCCGGGCGTGTTCATGCGGGCGTCGGAGCCGAGGGCGAGGACGTCCTGCGCCTGCATCATGGCCAGCTGGCACGGCATCGCGAGAGCGAGCCCGATGACGGCCCACGACGGCTCTCGGTCGGCATCGATGTCCACCCCGGTCTCCCGGCAGGCTGCGCGCACCATGTCCCGGGCGTCCCACGGGAGCTGCGCCCACCAGCCGACGACGGTGTCGTTGTCGTGGGTGCCGGTGTAGACGACCTGGTCGTCCTGCAGGCGGCTCGGGTGGTGGATGTTGGCCGGGTCGTGCGGGGTGAAGCCGAACTGCAGCACCGCCATGCCGGGGAAGCCGAGCTCACGGCGCAGCTCGATGACGGCGGCGTCGATGTCGCCGAGGTCCTCGGCCAACAGCGGCAGCTTGCCGAGATCCGCCTGGACCGCGTCGAAGAGCGCGCGGCCGGGCCCCTCCTCCCACCTGCCGGTCATCGCGGTCTCGGCGTCGGCCGGGATGGACCAGTACGCGGCGAACCCGCGGAAGTGGTCGAGGCGGACGTAGTCGAACAGCTCGAAGGTCCGGCGCAGTCGCTCGATCCACCAACGGAACCCGTCGGAGGCCATGACGTCCCACCGGTAGAGCGGGTTGCCCCACAGCTGCCCGGTCGCGGCGTACGCGTCGGGCGGGACGCCCGCCACCGCATCGCTGCGGAACAGGTGCGGCCACGCCCGGACGTCGGCGCCGTCCGGAGCGACGTAGATCGGGACGTCGCCCATGATGCGGACCCCGCGGTCGGCGGCGTACGCCCGCAGCTCGGCCCACTCGCGAGCGAACCGGACCTGGTCGGCCAGGTCCCCGCCGAAGGCCGTCCAGGAGTCGACCCAATACTGTTCCCGCTCGGCGAAGCGCGCCAGGTCGTCGGGGCTGACGGGCGCGTCGGGGTGCTCGAGCAGCGCCGGCGAGGCGGCGAAGGCGGACGGCGACTTGTAGGGCGACCCGTGCTCGTCGGGGACGGACACCGGGAGGACCTGCCACACCGACTGCCCGGCCGCGGCGAGCCAGTCGACGAAGGCACGCGCCGACGGGCCCAGCCGGCCGTCGGGCAGCGAGGTGATGTGCAGCTGGACGCCGCTCGCGCGCGAGGAAATCACGCGCACAGACTCTCACGGTGCGCGGGTCAGCCCGTGGAGGCCCGCGACACCGTCACAGCTCGCGCAGGTAGCAGAGCATCCGGTAGTCGGCGCCCGGCTGGATGTTGGTGAATCCGTGCCGCTCGTAGAAGCGTCGGGTGTCCACGTCGACCTCGTCGACGTTGATGTGCACCTCGCACGCTCCCCGCGCCTGCACTGCGTCGACGGACTCGAGCAGCAGCTCCGTCCCGATGCCCTGGTCGCGCAGGTCGGGTCGCACGTAGAGCTCCTCGAGCTGGGCCAGGAGCCCGTCGTAGTACGGCGTGGGACGAAGCGTGAGGTAGGCGAACCCGACTGGGTGCGAGTTGTTCTCGGCAAGGAGGACCAGCACGTCGGGCCGGTCGAGGAGCTGGTGGAACCTGCGGGCGAAGGCGTCGGCCTCCGGACCCCGGGTGTCGAACTCGTCGTTGAACTCGCGCAGCAGGCGTCCGACCACGTCCGCGTCGGAGGCACGTGCCTGCCGGACCTGTGCGTTGGCCATCCCTTGACGATGCCGACGAGAGCGGCTGGCAGGCAACCACCTTTCTGAACCCCGGTTCGAGGTGTTTGTCCGCTCCATAGGGGGTGTGCTGTACCTCGAACCACGGTTCAGGCGGGTCAGCCCTCCCGGTCGATCTCGTCCACGACGTACTCGGCGATCGCGAGGCTCGAGGTGGCGGCTGGTGACGGCGCGTTGCGGATGCTCGTCACGCCGTCGCTGTGGGTGATCCGGAAGTCGTCGACGAGGGTGCCGTCACGTTCGACGCCCTGGGCTCGGACGCCCATCCCGTTGCGGACGACGTCGGCCGGCCCGATGGCAGGGACGTACCGCTGCGCGGTTCGCATGTAGGCGCGGATCGAAAGGGACCCGTAGACCTCCTTGGCGCCGGTGCGCCAGTGGGTCCGGGCCATCCGCCAGAAGCCCGGCCAGGAGAGGGTGTCTCGCACGTCCGCGGCCCGGAAGTCGCGCCGGCGGTAGCCCTCGCGCTTGAGGCTGAGGACGGCGTTGGGTCCGACGTCGAGCTCCCCGTGGACGCGGCGCGTGAAGTGCACGCCGAGGAACGGGTAGCGCGGGTCGGGCACCGGGTAGACCATCCCGTTCACCAGCTGCCGCTTCGCCGGGCTGACGCCGAGGTACTCCCCCCGGAAGGGGACGATGCGAGGCCCGCCCGCGTCGCCGGCCAGCCGCGCGAGCCGGTCTGCCTGGAGCCCGGCGCAGAGGACGAGCAGGTCCACCCGGTGGCGGACCGAGTCGCACTGGACGTCGATGCCGCCGGCACTGCGCTCGAGTCCGGTCACGGTCGTGCCGAGGTGGACCTCACCACCGCTGTCGAGGATCTCCTTGCCCATGGCCTCGGCGACGGCGACGAAGTCGGTGATCGCCGTCCTCGGGGAGTGCAGCGCGGCGAGACCGACGGCATGGGGCTCGACCTCTCGGATCCGCTCCGGGCCGACCCGCTCGAGGCCGGGCACCCCGTTGCGCAGGGCCGTCTGCTCGAGGGCGTCGAAGCGTCCCAGCTCCGAGGGGTCGACCGCGACGACGAGCTTGCCGCACTGGTCGTAGGCGATGCCGTGCTCGGTGCAGTAGTCCTTGAGCAGCTCGCGGCCGCGGGAGCAGAGGCGCGCCTTGAGGCTGCCGGGCTTGTAGTAGATCCCGGCGTGCACGACGCCGGAGTTGTGTCCGGTCTGGTGGGCCGCGAGACGGGTTTCCTTCTCGAAGATGACGATTCGCACGCCTGGGCGCCGACGCGCGAGCTCGCGGCCGACCGCGAGCCCGACGATGCCGCCACCGACGATGCCGATCGAGCCTTCGGTCATGCCGTGGACCGCCCGTGCGCTCCGCGAGCCTCGACGAAGCCGAGCACCTCGCCGCCGACCTTGGCGCTCGTGCACGTGGCGACGTGCCCCTTGCCGGAGAGCCACACGAGACGGCAGCCCTTGATGAGCGCGGCGGTCTCCTCGACGATCTCACCCGTGAAGATCTGGTCCCTGCCTCCGGCGACGAGGACCGTGGGCGCCTCGATACGAGGCAGCACCGGCCGGGTGTCGCACGCCACCTCGGCCTCCATCTCGACGACGACGTCCTCTGGTGGGTAGTGGGGCGACGCGAGCAGGGGCTTGGCCATGAGGGGCCCGCCGAGCCGGCGAAGTCGTTCGAGGCGTGGGGACGGCAGCAGGTACTCGGCGAAGGCGGCGCCGGCACTCGTCCGGTCACGGCGCTCGACCGCCGCTGCGAGTCGCCGGTCCACGTCCTTGGTCCAGTCACTGACCTCGAACCCGGATGCCACCATCCCGAGGTGCTCGACCGAGGAGGGATGGAGGCCGGCGAGGTACTGCGCGACCATGCCCCCGAACGACTCGCCCAGGAGCAGGTCCACCCTGCCGCCCAGGTACTCGCCGATGAACCCGGCGTGGTCCTCGGCGAGGTCTGCGACGCTGTGTCCCCGCGGCATCCCTCGCGGTCGTGTGACCATCCAGACCGCGTAGCCGGCCTCGACGTAGGGCCGGAAGTACCTCTGCCGCATGCTCGCCCACATACCGCTGGGCACCGAGCTCGTCGGCGAACCCTGGAGGAAGAGCAGGGTCCTACGCCCGTCACCCCAGGTGACGTACTCCATCCGGTTCGCGGTCGTTCCGCCTCGCACGCCTCGACGGTACGCGGAATCGAGAGTGCAGTCCGCGCAATCGACTGGAAACCCGAGGAACCACGATGTCGGTGCGGGCCGCCCACACTGCCATGGCAACCGCCGCCAGGAGGTAGGCGTTGCCGACGATGTGGTCGAGAGCCGTCCACCCGTACTCGCGGCCCCCGCCGTGGCCGGGCCAGATGATCGGGCGGGCGACGAAGGCCATGGTCCACGCGACGGCAGCCAACCGGCGGCGTTCCCACAGCACCAGGGCGATGGGCACGGCCCAGACCCAGTGGTGTGACCAGGAGATGGGTGAGGCGAGGAGCATCGCCACGGCCGCGAGGCAGGCACCGAGGAGCGGGTCGCCACGTCGCCACCACCGGACGGCGACGCCGAGGACGGCGACCGCGATGGGCACGGCGAGCGCGAGCCAGAGCAGGATCGACGGCCTGGCGTCGAGCAGGCGAGAGAGAGCGCCGTAGACCGACTGGTTGTGGGCCAGGGCGGGTGGCCCGATGCGGCCGGCGTCGACGAGGCCATGGCCCCAGTAGCTCGCCGACCAACTCGGGTTCACCACGAAGCCGACGGCAACAGTGCCGGCGAAGGTGAGGATGGCGCGCTTCGCGGCCGTGCGACGTCCCACGAGGACGAGGAGGACGATGAACACGAGCGGAGTGAGCTTCACTCCGGCCGCGACCCCGACCAGCACTCCGGACCAGCGGTGCGACGGCCGGAGCAGGTCGACCAGGACGGCCAGCATGATGAGGATGTTGACCTGGCCGAACGCGAGGTTCTGCCAGATCGGCTCAAGGGCGACCGCGCCGAGCGCAAGGAGCGCAACGAGCCAG
>NZ_DATEEY010000007.1:0-2615 GCF_035280925.1 Intrasporangium sp.
CGCCTCCGCCGGTGAGGACGTCGGCGACGTGCTCATCGACAAGCTGGTGGCGGCGGGTGTCGAGTCGATCAAGGTCCGCTCGGTGCTCACCTGCGACTCGGCCGTCGGTGTCTGCGCGAAGTGCTACGGCCGTTCGCTCGCCACCGGCAAGATCGTCGACATCGGCGAGGCCGTCGGCATCATCGCGGCCCAGTCGATCGGTGAGCCCGGCACGCAGCTGACGATGCGTACCTTCCACACCGGTGGTTCGGCCTCGGCCGACGACATCACGCAGGGTCTTCCCCGCGTGCAGGAGCTGTTCGAGGCCCGCACCCCGAAGGGCGCGTCGCCGATCGCGGAGTCCGACGGACGCATCACGATCGACGAGACCGAGAAGTCGAAGAAGGTCATCCTCACGCCCGACAACGGCGACGAGCCGCACGTCTACCCGGTCCTGAAGCGCGCGACGCTCCTGGTCGAGGACGGGCAGCGCGTCACGGTCGGTCAGCCCCTGCAGGTCGGCACGCTCGACCCCAAGGAGGTCATGCGTGTGCAGGGTGCCCGCGAGGTGCAGAAGTACCTCGTCAACGGCGTCCAGGGCGTGTACCGCTCGCAGGGTGTGCCGATCCACGACAAGCACATCGAGGTCATCGTCCGTCAGATGCTGCGGAAGGTCACCGTGGTCGACCACGGCGACACGACGCTGCTGCCGGGTGAGCTGGTCGACTTCAAGAAGTACCAGAACATCAACCGCGAGACCGTGGCCGAGGGCAAGCGCCCCGCGTCTGGTCGTCCCGAGCTGATGGGTATCACGAAGGCGTCGCTCGCGACCGAGTCGTGGCTGTCGGCCGCGTCGTTCCAGGAGACCACCCGCGTCCTGACGCAGGCGGCCATGGAGGGCAAGAGCGACCCGCTCGTCGGCCTCAAGGAGAACGTCATCATCGGAAAGCTCATCCCCGCCGGAACCGGCCTCGCGAAGTACCGCGATGTCACGGTCGAGGCGACGGAAGAGGCGAAGAGCGAGCGGTACCCCAACCGCATCTTCGCCTCGGACGGCGCGTACACCGACGCCGACCTGAGCTACGTCGACTTCGACAGCTTCTCGACGGACGGTTTCACCACCGACTACAACTGAGTCAGGGGTCGCAAGACCTCGACGCACGTTCGAAGGGCCCTGGCTTCCGCCAGGGCCCTTCGCCGTTTCCGGAGAACGGGATGCCGCGACTCAGTACTGCGTCGTCAGCCCCGTGTCACCGGTGGCACCGGTCGTACCGGTGGCACCGGTCGTCCCGGTCGTCCCGGTCGTGCCGGTCGTGCCGGTGGTCCCGGTGGTGCCGGTCGAACCGCTGCCAGGGGCGACGTTCTCCTTGACCCGCTCGGCGGTGCTCTGCGCCTCCTCCTTGACGGTCTCGGCGGATGCGGCGGCCGAATCCTTCACCTGGTTGACGGCGTCCTTCGCCGGCTCCTTGAGGTTCTCCGCGACATCCTGAGCGGCGACCTTCGCCTTGTCCACCGCCTTGTCGACGAGTGGCTGCGCCTGGTCGCGGAGCTGGGTGCTCCAGCGCTTCTCAGCGTCCGTCGCGGGGATGAGGCTCGCGACGAGGAAGCCGACGCCGGCGGCGAGGAGCCCGACCACGAGCGGCGTGCCCTGAGTCTGCGCCTTCGCGCGGTTCGGCAGGTCCTTCACCGCGTCGCCCGCAGCGCCGAGCTTGTCGCCCACCGTGTGGCCGGCGGAGGATGCCGAGTCGCCGACGTCGTCGGCGACGCCCATCACGCGGCCCTTGACGTCGCCGAGCACCTGCCGGGCCCGCGTCTTCTGCCGTTCCATGATCTTCGGGGGCGAGACCTTGTCGGCGAGTGCGTCCACATCCCGGCCCAGTTCGTCGCGCGTCACCTCGATATCGGCGCGGATCTGATCTGCGTTGCTCATTATCGGTTCTCCTGATTTCTCTTGAGCGCGTCGGGGATCTCCTTGACGGTCTCGACCGTCTTCGGCGCCCCTTGCACGGTCTTCAGTCGCTTCCGCCCGACGGCGTAGAGGATGGCGGCGACGATGGCCCAGATGACGGCCACGATCACGGCCGACCAGCCGAGGCTGTCGATGAGGTCGCCAAGACCCCACCACAGGGCGACGGACAGGAAGAAAACTGCCATCGCGCCGGCATATCCGGCGCTGCCGAGGAGCCCTGCGCCCGCACCGGCTCGCTTGGCCGACTCCGAGAGTTCGGCCTTCGCAAGCTCGAGCTCCTTGCGCATGAGCTCCGACAGGTCACGCGAGACCTCGCCGACCAGGTCGCCCAGCGATGTCTCGGCCGCCTTCTGCTGAGACGGCGTGGGCATATCGGTCATCGTCGTGCCTCTCCCGTCGCGGTCCAGTCGTCTTCTGCTCCGCCGGTCACCCCGGGGCCGGCCCCGGTCGTCAGCGGGTCGCCCGACAGGGCGTCGCCGATGGGGGTGTCACCCTCGTGACCCGTCGTGCCGGTACCCGCAGCCGTGCCACCGAGGCCGGCGGTGGTGCCGCCCGCGACTGCCGGTGAGCCGGTGACGAGGGGCCGCTGCGCGCCGCCATAGGCACCGCGCGTTCCCTCGATGGCGCGATCATTGTCGCGGGCGTCGGACACGAGCGCCCGGGTGAC
>NZ_DATEEY010000008.1:0-25719 GCF_035280925.1 Intrasporangium sp.
GCGACGGCCTCGGCGTCGGAGAGCGCCGCGTAGCGGTGGAAGTACGAGTGCGGGTCGGAGAAGGCCGTCTCCCGCAGGCGCAGGAACCGCTGGACGTACCACTTGCGGATGTCGTCGACCCACGCGTCGACGTAGACCGAGAAGTCGAAGAAGTCACTCACCGCCAGTCCCGTGCCGCGGACCGGGTGCACCTCGGGAGCCTGCAACACGTTGAGTCCCTCGACGATGAGCACGTCGGGCTGGCGCACCACGATCTGCTCGCCCGGGACGATGTCGTAGGTCAGGTGCGAGTAGACGGGCGCGGTGACCTCGGCGTTGCCGGACTTGACCTCGGCGACGAACCGCAGCAGCGCCCGGCGGTCGTACGACTCCGGGAAGCCCTTGCGCTGGAGCAGGCCCCGCGCCTCCAGCTCGGCGTTGGGCAAGAGGAACCCGTCGGTCGTGACGAGCTCGACGCGCGGCGTGTCGGGCCAGCGGGCCAGCATCTCGCGCAGGATGCGGGCGGTCGTCGACTTGCCGACCGCGACCGAGCCGGCGACCCCGATGACGAACGGGGTCTTGGCGGGGCGCTCGCCGAGGAAGGTGGTCGTCACGTCGTGCAGCTCCCGCGTCGCGCCGACGTAGAAGTTGAGCAGCCGCGAGAGCGGGAGGTAGACCTCCTCCACCTCGTTGAGGTCGACCCGGTCGCCGAGGCCCCGCAGGCGGGCGAGGTCGTTCTCGTCGAGGACGAGGGGGTAGTTCTCGCGGAGGCGGGACCACGCCACCCGGTCGAGCTCGACGTAGGGCGACGGCAGGGTCGTGGGGACCCGGCCGTTCGGGCCGTCGTCCTCGACGACGACCGACTCCGTCACGTCGTCTCGACGGGATGGCTGCGACACCCTGCCATTCTTGCCGACGTGGGCCGCCAGCGTGGACTTGGCCCGCTTGGCGGTCCCTTAGGCTGTTCCGCATGTGTGGAATCGTTGGCTACGTCGGTAAGACGCAGGACGGCACGGCGCTCGACGTCGTCATGGAGGGCCTGGCCCGACTCGAGTACCGGGGTTACGACTCCGCGGGGATCGCCCTCATCGATGGGGACCACGTCGAGACCCGCAAGAAGTCGGGGAAGCTGGCCAACCTGAGGGGCGAGATCGAGGCCGATCCGCTCCCGCTCTCGACGACCGGCATCGGCCACACCCGCTGGGCCACGCACGGTGGCCCGACGGACAGCAACGCCCACCCGCACCGCGGCGGGGCAGACGGCAAGCTCGCCCTCATCCACAACGGCATCATCGAGAACTTCCACGCCCTGAAGAACGGGCTGATCGCGGACGGCGTCACCTTCTCCAGCGAGACGGACACCGAGGTCGTCGCCCACCTGCTCGCCCGTGCCTACGAGAAGAAGGGCGACCTGACCGAGGCGATGCGCACGGTCGTGGCGGACCTCGAGGGAGCCTTCACCCTGCTCGCCATCCACGCCGACCAGCCCGGCGTGGTCGTCGGGGCCCGGCGCAACAGCCCCCTCGTCGTGGGGCTCGGGGACGGCGCCAACTACCTCGGCTCGGACGTCGCGGCCTTCATCGGTCACACCCGTCACGCCCTCGAGCTGGCGCAGGACCAGATCGTGACGATCACGCCCGACGGGGCGACGGTGATCGGCTTCGACGGCTCGAGCGCCCAGGGCAAGGCCTACGAGGTGACGTGGGACGCCGCCGCCGCCGAGAAGGGCGGCTACGCGACCTTCATGGAGAAGGAGATCAACGAGCAGCCCCACGCCGTGCGTGACACGCTGTTCGGGCGGACCGACCCGGACGGTCGGCTGGTCCTCGACGAGCTGCGGATCTCGGAGGAGCAGCTCAAGGCCGTCGACCGGATCACCATCGTCGCCTGCGGCACCGCGGCCTACGCCGGCATGACCGCGAAGTACGCCATCGAGCACTGGACGAGGATCCCGGTCGAGGTGGCGCTCGCCCATGAGTTCCGCTACTGCGACCCGATCGTCGACGAGCGGACCCTCGTCGTGTCGATCAGCCAGTCGGGCGAGACGATGGACACGCTCATGGCGGTCAAGCACGCGCGTGATCTCGGTGCCCTGACGATCTCGATCTGCAACACGCACGGCTCGACCATCCCCAGGGAGTCGGACGCCGTGCTCTACACCCACGCCGGCCCCGAGGTCGCCGTGGCGTCGACGAAGGCCTTCCTCGCCCAGATCACCGCCTCCTACATCCTCGGGCTCTACCTCGCCCAGCTCCGCGGTGGTGCCTACGCCGACGACGCCCAGGCGATCATGAAGGAGCTCGCCGACGTCCCGGGCAAGATCGAGAAGGTCCTTGGGCAGATGGGGCGGGTCAAGGAGATCGCCGGGTTCATGGCGGACACCCGCGCCGTCCTCTTCCTCGGCAGGCACGTCGGCTACCCGGTGGCGATGGAGGGGGCGCTCAAGCTCAAGGAGCTCGCGTACATCCACGCCGAGGGCTTCGCCGCGGGCGAGCTCAAGCACGGGCCCATCGCGCTCATCGAGCCCGGGCAGCCGGTGTTCGTCATCGTGCCCTCGCCGACGAGCGAGCACGGCCTGCACGGCAAGGTCGTCTCCAACATCCAGGAGATCCGAGCCCGTGGTGCGCGCACCCTCGTCATCGCGGAGGAAGGCGACGAGGCCGTCGTCCCGTTCGCTGACGAGGTCATCCGGGTGCCGGCGACGTCGTCGCTGCTCGCCCCCTTGCTCACCGTCGTGCCGCTCCAGGTCTTCGCCCTGTGGCTGTCCTCCGCCAAGGGCCTCGACGTGGACCAGCCGCGCAACCTCGCCAAGTCCGTCACGGTGGAGTGACGGTCCCGCTGATGGCGCGTGATGGTGCGGTGGTCGCGCGTGACGGTGGGGCCCGCATGGTCTGGTCGGGACGGGGCTGACGTGATCATCGGAGTGGGCATCGACGTCGTGGACATCGCGCGGTTCCAGGAGACGCTCGCACGCACTCCCGCTCTCCTCGAGCGGCTCTTCACGGCGGAGGAGCGCGGGCTGGGAGTCGCTTCCCTCGCCGCACGCTTCGCGGCGAAGGAGGCGCTGGCCAAGTCGCTCGGTGCCCCCGCGGGGTTGCACTGGACCGACGCCCGCGTCGTCACCAACGACGATGGCAAGCCGTCCCTCGAGATCGGCGGCTCGATCCAGGCGTGGGCCAACGACCTCGGCGTCGACCGGTTCCATGTCTCCCTGTCCCACGACGCGGGCGTCGCGTCGGCCATCGTCATCGCGGAGGGCTGATGATCCGGGCGCTCTCGGTCGCCGACGTGCGGGCCGCCGAGTCGGCCGCGATGGCCGGGCTCGCCGACGGGGAGCTCATGAGACGTGCGGCCGAGGGGCTCGCCCAGGTCGCCGCAGCCAGGCTCGTGGAACGGGACGGGCGCACCGTCGTCGCGCTCGTCGGCGCGGGCGACAACGGGGGAGACACCCTGTATGCCGCTGGGCTCCTCTGCGACACCGGCTTCGCTTGCGCTGTGGTGCTGGTGCCCGAGGCCGGTCGGGCCGGCGTCCACGGTCCCGGGCTGAGGGCCGCCGAGCTTGCCGGGGCAACCGTGCTCGTCGCTGCCGAGGACCCGGCATTCGCGGCGCGGGTCGTGGCCGAGGGCGACCTCGTGCTCGACGGCATCGTCGGCATCGGGGGGCGGCCCGGCCTCCGCCCGGCCGCCGCCGCCCTCGTCGACGCGATCGCGGACGACGCCTGGGTCATCGCCGTCGACGTGGCGAGCGGTCTCGACCCTGACGGCGTCGAGGCCGATGACGACGCGGTGTGGGCGGACGAGACGGTCACCTTCGGCGTCCCGAAGCCGGCACACCTCCTGCCGGCCGGCGAGGCGGCGACGGGCCGGCTGACGGTCGTCGACATCGGGCTGGCCACCGAGGACGTCGCTGCTGCAGTCGAGCGGCTGGCCTACGACGACGTCGCTGAGCTCTGGCCCGTGGCGCGTCCCGCCGACGACAAGTACTCCCGCGGCGTGCTCGGCATCGTCGCAGGTGGGGAGGCCTACACCGGCGCGGCGGTCCTGGCGGTCACCGCTGCGGTCGAGTCAGGGGTCGGGATGGTGCGCTACGTGGGCACGTCGACACCGACAGCCCTGGTCCGGGCGGCGGTCCCCGAGGCGGTGGTCGGGGAGGGCCGCGTGCAGGCGTGGGTGGTCGGTCCGGGCCTCGACCCGGAGGCGACGGGGGAGGAAGCCGAGGCCCAGCTCCGCGTGGCCAGCGAGGCACTCTCCGGCGACCTGCCGGTCGTCGTCGACGCGGGTGGCCTCGACCTGGTGACCGGCAAGCGGACGGCTCCCACCCTGCTGACGCCACACGCCGGAGAGCTGGCACGGCTGCTGGGCCGCCTGTCCGGGTCGACCAACCGGAACCAGGCATCGAACCGTGGCGGCGCGAGCACGGCAGGCCCTGGGCTTCCGGTCGGTCGACCCGTGACTCGTGAGGACGTGGAGCGGGAGCCGGTCCGGCACGCACGGATCGCGGCCCAGCTCACCGGGGCGACGGTGCTCCTCAAGGGCTCGACCACGCTCGTCGTCGGACCCGAGCCGGACGGGCCGGTGCGCTCCCAGGCCGAGGCGCCGCCCTGGCTGGCCACGGCCGGCTCCGGGGACGTGCTCGCCGGGGTGGCCGGCACGCTGCTCGCGGCTGGCCTGGACCCGCTCGACGCGGGCGCGCTCGCAGCCCTCGTCCATGGCGTGGCGGCCGACCGCGCGTCCGGCGGAGGCCCGCTGCGAGCACTTGCCGTCGCCGAGGCGCTCCGCCCGACGATCCGGGACCTCCTCCGCCGTTGAGGTGACCCCGCGCACCCGATCGAGTGCACAACTTCTGCGACCTCGCGTCCCCGAAAGCTGTGCACTCGATCAGGCGAGGAGGAGCTGGCGCGGGAGAGCGGATGGGGCGAGTCTGCTCTGTGGAACCGGACATGCGAGGATGCGCAACGATGAACGCCACTGACCCGACCGCTGGACTCACCGTCTGGGCGGAGATCGACCTCGACGCGCTGGAGCACAACGTTCGGACGCTGTGCGCTCGAGCCCCGAAATCGGAGCTGATGGCGGTCGTCAAGGCCGACGCCTACGGACACGGCCTCCTTCCCGTCGCACGTGCCGCGGTTCGAGCCGGCGCCGGCTGGCTCGGCGTCGCACAGTTCGCCGAGGCGTTCGCCCTCCGTGACGCGGGCATCACGACACGGCTGCTCACCTGGCTGAGCGTCCCCGGCAGCGACTTCGCAGGTGCGGTGCGCCGTGACATCGACCTCTCTGCCTCCGCGACGTGGACGCTCTACGCGATCGCCGCCGCAGCGCGCGAGCAGGGCCGCACCGCCCGCGTGCACCTCAAGATCGACACCGGTCTGGGCCGCGGCGGAGCCTATGGCACCGACTGGCCCGCCCTGCTCGACCACGCCCGTCTCCTCGAGGCGGAGGGCGTGATCTCCGTCGTCGGGATCTGGACGCACTTCGCGCTCGCCGACGCCCCCGAGCACCCGACCGTGCTCACCCAGCAGGACACCTTCTTCGAGGCCGTCGCGCTCGCGGAGAAGGTCGGCCTCCGCCCCGAGGTCCGGCACCTCGCGAACTCGGCGGCGACCCTCCTCCACCCTTCGGCACACGCCGACCTCGTCCGGCCGGGGATCGCCATCTACGGCCTCTCGCCGGTCCCACAGGTGGCGGACGACTTCGGCCTGCGCCCGGTCATGACGCTCCGCGCCCGACTCTCCCTCGTCAAGCGGGTGCCGGCCGGGCAGGGCATCAGCTACGGCCACGTCTATCGCCCGGAGGTCGACACGTCGGTCGGGCTGGTTCCCCTCGGTTACGCCGACGGCATCCCTCGCAACGCGACCAACGTCGGGCCGGTCCGCGTCGGCGACCACCGCACGACCATCGCCGGCCGCGTGTGCATGGACCAGTTCGTCGTCGATCTGGGTCCGCAGAGCTCGGCTGTGGCAGGCGACGTCGTGACCCTCTTCGGTGCAGGCCCCGAGGAGCCGAGCGCGCAGGACTGGGCAGACGCCACGGACACCATCAGCTACGAGATCGTGTCGAGGATCGGCGCGCGAGTGCCCCGGCTCTGGCGCGGCGGCGCCCCTGGCGGGGCAGAGGTGTGAGCAACGGGCGGCCCAACCCCGTCCTCGGGATCGTGCTCGGGGCGGCTGGTGTCGCAGCCGGTGTCGCGGCGGGCATCGCCGCCGACCGCGCCGGCCGCCACCGAGCGGCCCTGGACGCACTCGACACCAAGGAGCAGCTCGAGATCACCCCGGACGAGGACCGGATGGTCCTCACCAAGGACGGCGTCCCCCTTCACGTCGAGATCGACCTACCAGCGCCCGAGGCGGCTGCGGCCGCGGCCAAGGGCCTGACGGGCGGAGACGATCCCGCTCGACTCCCGACCATCGTGCTGAGCCACGGCTACTGCCTCAGCCTGCGGTCATGGGTGTACCAGCGGCGTGCCCTGAAGGCGGCCGGCTACCGAGTCGTCAGCTGGGACCAGCGGGGACACGGCCAGTCCGGTCGGGGCGACCCGACGTCGTACGTCATGGACCAGCTCGGTGACGACCTCAAGCAGGTCGTCGACGAGGTGGCCCCGACCGGCCATCTCATCCTCGCCGGCCACTCGATGGGCGGCATGTCGATGCTCGCCCTTGGCGAACGGCACCCTCACTTCGTCCGCGAGCGGGTCGCGGGCGCCGCCTTCATCGGCACCAGCGCCGGCGGCCTCATCCTGGCCAACGGCGGCCGGAGTGCGACGTTCGGGCGGCTCCTGCTCGAGCGCCTCGGCCCCTCCGTACTCGGGCCGCTCGGCGACCGGCCGGAACTCGTCGTCCGGCTCCGCCGCATCGGCCGTGACCTCGAGGAGCTCCTCGTCGAGCAGAACTCCTTCGCCTCGCCGGTCCCGCGCTCGGTGGTCCGGCACACAGCCGACATGCTGATGGCCACGCCACCTGACGTGATCAGGGACTTCCTGCTCATCTTCGACGGGTACGACAGGCGGCCGGCGCTGGCCGAGTTCAAGGACACCGTCACGCTCGTGTTCAACGGCAAGCAGGACGTTCTCACCCCTCCGGAGCACAGCGAGCTCATCGTGGAGGGCATCCCGGGGGCCGAGCACATCGTCGTCAACGACGCCGGGCACATCATCATGCTCGAGCACCCAGACCTGCTCAGCGCACATCTGCTCGAGCTCGCGGAGCAGGGCACCCGGGCTCGGGAGGAGGACATCGAGGTGTCCCGCCAGCCGCGCGTGCGCCGCATCGTCACCGACGTGGCGAAGAACCGGCGCCAGCGCCGCATCGACCGTGAGGCCGACGAGCTGGTGAAGGCGGAGCGAGCTCGTGCCCTGGCCAGGCTGCGCCGGGCGCAGGGTGCCGCGACGGCCCGGAGAGCGAGCCGCAGTGGCACGTGAGGCCACGCTTGCCACGCGCGAGGACACGCAGGCCTTCGGTGCCCGCCTGGGCCGGCTTCTTCGGGCTGGTGACCTCATCGTGCTCACCGGTGATCTCGGGGCAGGCAAGACGACCCTGACCCAGGGCATCGCCGAGGGCCTGGGCGTGCGCGGACCGGTCACGTCGCCCACCTTTGTCATCGCACGCGTACACCCGTCGCTCGTCGGCGGCCCCGCGCTCGTCCACGTCGACGCCTACCGCCTGGGCAGCGCGATGGAGCTCGACGACCTCGACCTTGATGCCGACCTCGACGAGAGCGTCACGATCATCGAGTGGGGCGCGGGTCTCGTCGAGCAGCTCTCCGCCGATCGGCTCGGGATCACGCTCACGGGCGAGGAGGTCCGCCGTGCCCGTCTCGCCCCCGTCGGGGCACGGTGGGAGAACCTGCTGGAGTCGCTACGGCTCGACGCCTGACCTCCCTCGGCGCGAAAACTCGCCCGGATGCAGCACCCATCAGGGGGACTGAACCAGCAGCAGCCAGTCGCTGTCGCCCCCAGAGTTGCGTTCCGGCGTGTGCAGGCGGGCTGTGAGACGAGCTGGCAGCCGATCACCGGTGGTCGGGTCGATCCAGTAGGCCTCGGCTTCCTTGGCGAACCGACTGGTGTCGAGGGTGATCTCCCGTGACGTCGGCACGTACACCAAGGCGGTCGTACCATCCGGAGTGCTCGCCGCCGTGACGTAGTCGCTGTCGAGGACGTCCCGGAACGTGTCGTCCGTCACCTGCTCGCCTCGACCGGCGGTCACAATCGGCTCCCTGTCATCGGGCACCAGCTGCCACCAGGGGAGTGCCTCGACCAGTGCCCGCAGTCTGGAGATCTGACGGATGGACTCCGAGTCGAGCCGGCCCTGCCATCCCGGCAAGAACTCCCAGTCGTCGGAGCCGAAGATGTCCCCGGGCGAGCCGGAGGTCAATGCCCAGAGCACCTGTCGGCGAAGCGTCTCGGCGGTCGTGGGCGCGCTCGGCTGGTTGTTCTCGCCCTCGTAGTTGCCCTCGCCGAACAGCGCCGGTCGCGCTGGATGGGAACGGTAGGCCTTGAGCACTGCCTCGTAGGTGGGGTGGTAGGTGTACACGAAGTTCCAGTCGACGCGAGGTGCCCAGTACGGGTTCTGGGTCGACCAGGACCGCTCGTAGTTCAGCTGTATGGAGAAGGGCCGGGTGTCGCCGGCGTCGCGGATCCCCCGCAGTGCTGCGTCCATGCAGTGGTCCACCTCGCTACCGGCGGCCAGGTCCTCCGTTGCTGGAAAGTAGTCGCCACCTGTCATCCACACGATGTTGGGCAGCCCAGCGAAGTACCTGGCAACCCTCATTCCGTACTCGTGACAGGTGGAAGTGCTCGTGGGGACAAACGAGTTGCCAATCGTCCAGCCGTCGATCGGGTACAGGAAGACCGTCATCCCGTGGTTCGCGGCCTTGAGCAGATAGCTGTGCACGCGTTTCCAGTAGTCGTCGTTCCATGCCAGGACGTCACTGGACACGAAAGGAAGCAGCCCGTCGTAGGTTGCGCCGTCGTCGGACGGCCCTCCATTGGCGGTCGAGCCGATGAGCGAGACCAGGGCCGCGTTGAAACCCTGGGCCGAGCGCTTGGCAAAGTACCGTTCGGCGTCCTGGGGGGAGACGTCGACCATGAGTGACCATGGGGAATCGCCCCGCACGAGGATCGGCTCACCATGCTGATCGACGAAGAAGCGACCCTCAGCGCTCACGGCGGTCACGTATCGCGCCCCTGTGACAGTCGGGGCATGCCCCTTGGTCGGCAGCGGTGGGCTGTCTGTCTGCGGCGGGTCGTCTGGGATCGCCATCTTCTGTCCGTTGTAGCCCGGGGAAAAGAAGCCCGACCTCCAGGCCACAGCCGCTCCCACCAGGACGGCGAGCATCGCCGTGAGAATGAGTGCCCGCCGTAGTGGAGCGGGAATGTTGGGTTTCCCCAGCATGGTTTCTCCCTCCGCGCGGCGGGTGGATGGTCCGCACCGCTCAAGCTGCTCGTGAGCCGCGCGTGTGCCGGGGCCTGACAACTGCCCGAGCGGTGGCGGTCCCCATCGTCACAGCCAGCAACAAGCACGGAGGTCGACGGTCGCGACCACACCACTGGCGACCATCCCTGCTGGAGCCACCACGTCGGCGGCCGACCAGTCGCCGGCGAGCGGTTTCGTCGTCGACGTGATCGAGGGTAGCTTCGGCAGTCACCCGCTGGGGGGCGTTCGCACTATTGCCCCAAACCCGACCGCTCTGTGGGCGCACGGTGGGAAGCGCTCGTGGCACGCTCTCTTCCCCGCCTGAGCCCGCAAGAGCTGTTCACTCGATCGGGCTGGGTGATGTGCCGGCCTCGACGGGTGGGGTCACGTGCTGGCCTGGGGGGCGGGATAGCCTGACGGCCGTGCTCCTGCTCGCCATCGACACGTCCACGACCGCCATCACGGTTGCCCTCCACGACGGGCACGCCGTCGTGGCCGAGCAGACGACGCTCGATGCGCGGGCTCACGCCGAGCACCTCGCCCCGAACATCCACTCCGCGCTCGCTCAGGCGGGCGCCGGCCCCTCCGACGTCACCGGGGTCGTGGTCGGGATCGGTCCCGGACCCTTCACCGGCCTGCGGGTGGGGATCGTCTCCGGACGGACCTTCGCCCTTGGCCTCGGCGTGCCGGTCCACGGACTGTGCAGCCTCGATGCCCTCGCGCACGAGGCGTGGGTGGGTGGCCACCGGGGCCGCCTCCTCGCCGCGACAGACGCGAGACGCAAGGAGGTGTATGCCGCTGAGTTCCTCCTCGACGACCGTGGCCTCACCCGCGTGGCCGGGCCCGTCGTCAGTCGCGCCGCAGACCTCGACGAGAAGTGGCGGGCGCTGCCCGTGGCGGGGCGTGGGCCGCGGCTCTACCCCGCCGACCTCGGCAGGTCAGCCGACGACGGGAGCGAGCCCAGCGGCATACGGCCGCTTCCACTGGACGTGTCGGCGGGCGCGCTCGCCGACCTCGCCACCCGGCGACTGGCGACCGGGGACGAGCTTGACGGGCTCGAGCCGCTCTACCTGCGGCGCCCAGACGTGGCCACCGCGCCGCCGACCCGGAAGTCGACGCTCGGATGACCGCGCCACCCTTGCGCGAGCTCGAATGGAGCGACCTCGAGACGCTGGCCGCACTCGAGGTGACGCTCTTCCGGGATGACGCCTGGTCGGCACGGACCTGGTGGGCGGAGCTCGCCCAGCGGCCGCGTCGCGACTACGTCGTCGCCGTCGACGACGGCCAGATCGTCGGTTACGGGGGCATCGACGTCAGCGGCGATGTCGCGGACCTGATGACCATCGCGACCGTGCCGGAGGCGCAAGGCCATGGGCTGGGGCGCCGGCTCCTCGACGAGCTGGTCCGGCGAGCCGAGCGCAGCGGGGCCGCGGCCCTGTTGCTCGAGGTGCGGGCCGACAACGAGGCGGCGAAGCGGCTCTACGCGTCGAGCGGCTTCGAGGTCATCTCGGTCCGCCGGCGCTACTACCAGCCGGGGGCCATCGACGCCCTCGTCATGCGCAAGCACATCGGAGGTACCCATGGCTGACGAACCGCTCGTCCTCGGGATCGAGACGTCGTGCGACGAGACCGGCGTCGGGATCGTGCGCGGCCAGACGCTCCTCGTCGACACCGTTGCGAGCAGCGTGGACGAGCACGCCCGTTTCGGCGGAGTGGTTCCCGAGGTGGCGAGCCGCGCGCATCTCGAGGCCATGGTCCCCACGATCGAGCGGGCCTGCCGCGACGCCGGCGTGGCCCTGCGCGACCTCGACGCGATCGCCGTGACCTCCGGCCCGGGTCTGGCCGGGTCGCTCCTCGTCGGCGTGGCCGCCGCCAAGGCGCTGGCCGTGGCCCTGGACAAGCCGATCTACGGAGTGAACCACCTGGCGTCGCACGTCGCCGTCGACATCGTCGAGCACGGACCGCTGCCGGAGCCGACCATGGCCCTGCTCGTCTCTGGCGGGCACTCGTCGCTGCTGCTCGTGCCCGACGTGACGGACGACGTGCGGTCGATGGGATCGACGATGGACGACGCCGCCGGGGAGGCGTTCGACAAGGTGGCCCGAGTCCTCGGGCTGCCCTTCCCCGGAGGGCCCCACATCGACCGGGCCGCCCGCGAAGGTGACCCGGTGGCCATCGACTTCCCGCGGGCGCTGACGACGGGGCGAGACATGGAGCGGCACCGCTTCGACTTCTCCTTCTCGGGGCTGAAGACGGCCGTGGCTCGGTGGGTGGAGCAGCGCCACCGCGCCGGGGAGCCGGTGCCGGTCGCCGACGTGGCGGCCTCCTTCCAGGAGGCGGTCGTCGACGTCCTGACGAGGAAGGCCCTGCTTGCCTGCAAGGACAACGACGTTGACCACCTGCTCATCGGGGGTGGTGTGGCAGCGAACTCCCGGCTGAGGACGCTGGCGGAGCAACGGTGCGCCAAGGCGGGCATCATCCTGCGCGTCCCCAGGCCGGCGCTGTGCACGGACAACGGCGCGATGGTGGCCGCCCTCGGGGCCCAGATGGTGGCCAAGGGCCGTGAGCCGAGCGCCCTCGCGCTGCCGACCGACTCGTCGATGCCGGTCGAGCTGGTCCAGTCCTGACCGACTTCTTCCTGATCGAGTGAACAGGAATCGGGGGCGTGCCTGCCCGAATCCTGTTCACTCGATTGGGGGCCGGTTCAGCAGCACCCGGATTCTGTTCACTCGATTGGGGGGCCGGGTCAGCAGGAGGCGAGGCCGAGCTTGACCTTGAGCGCCATCACCCGGGTGGTGGCTGCTGCGACCTTCGCTGCGAAGTCGGCGTCCTCGTCCATCCGACGGGTCAGGGCTCGGTGCATCGTCGGCACGGTGTCCGGTCGGGCTGTGAGGACGATGTCCCCGCCGGCGTCGACGAACTTCGTCGCGCGCTCGCCGACCGGTGTCGCCGCGACGGCCTTGGCCGCACCGACGTCGTCGGTGATGACGACCCCGTCGTAGCCCATTCGGCCACGCAGCAGGTCGCTGATGATCGCCTTCGAGAACGTGGCGTTGACGCCCGGGTCGATCCGGCTGTAGATCGCGGAACCGACCATGACGAAGTCCGCTCCGGCCTCGATGCCGGCGCCGAAGGGCCGCAGATACGGGTCCGAGGCCGTCGTCGTGCGGTCGGTGATGCCGTCGGCGGTGATGTCCGTGTTGCCGGTGATCCGGCCGATGCCCGGGAAGTGCTTGATCGTCGCCGCCACCTTGCCGCGGTGCATCCCCTCGATGAACGCGCTGGCCATCCGGCCCACCACGGTCGGGTCGCCGGAGAACTGCCGGTCCCACTGGCCGATGGGGTCGTTGGCTCGCCCGAGCTCGGCCGGAACGACGTCGGCGACGGGCGCGAGGTTGACGTTGATCCCGGCGTCGCGCAGCTCCGCAGCCCACCCAGCCGCTCGCGTCGCGAGCTGGCTGGGTGACAGGTCGCCCTGTGCGAGGGCGGTCGGGATCCGGGTGAAGCCCTCGCCCCGGAGCTGCTGGACCTTGCCACCCTCCTGGTCGGCCGCGAGGAAGAGCCCCGGGTCGTCCCCGGACCCGTCGGCCACGGACTCGAGGTGCCGGGTCGTGGCGCGAACGCGATCGGTCCCGTCGTACCAGCCGCCGAGGAGGACCACCCCGCCGAGGTGTCGGTCGCGGACCAGGGCATCGAGGCTGTCGCGTCGGGCGTTGACGTCGAGGCCTACCATCAGCAGCTGGCCTGCGCGTTCGGACGGGGGCATCGTGGCCACCAGCCCCGAGGCGCAGGCGGCGGTGCCCCGTGCCGTCGTCGAGGGACTCGTCGTCGAGGTGCCTCCGACAGGTCCCGTCGTCGAGGTGCCTCCGACAGGTCCCGTCGTCACCGACGTCCCTGGCTGGGAGGGTCCTGACGGCGAGGGTCCTGACGGGGAGGCACCGGTCGAGCAGGAGGCCAGGAGCAGGGTCGCGGCAGTCGCCACCGCGATCACGGCGCGGGACCGAAGGCCGGGCAGTCGGGTCCTCGGGGTGTCTGGCACGCGTCGACCGTACCCACCGCACCTTTGGCGGTACGTTGACCGCGTGCCGCCGACCGCGAGACCCGTCGTCCTCGACGTCGACACCGGAGTGGACGACGCCTGCGCGCTGCTCCTGGCGGCGACCCACCCCGCGCTCCAGCTGCGGGCCGTGACCTGCGTCGGCGGCAACGCCCCGGTCGACGACGTCGTCCGCAACACCCTGACCGTGCTCGAGGCGGCCGGCCGCAGCGACGTGCCCGTCGCGAGAGGAGCCGAGCGCCCGCTGCTCGAGCACCCGACGGACGCCCGGCACGTCCACGGGGAGGACGGCATGGGCGACCTCGGCTGGCCTGCCCCGACGCTGCGGCCCGAGCCCCGGCACGCGGTGGAGCTGCTGCGCGACACGTGCATGGCCGCCGCCGACGCGGGCGAGCAGGTCACGCTCGTGCCCACGGCGCCGCTGACCAACATCGCGCTGCTGCTCCGGACCTACCCGGCGACCGCCCGCGGGATCGCCGAGATCGTCTTCATGGGCGGGGCGGCACAGAGTGGCAACGCCACGGCTTCCGCGGAGTTCAACGTCTTCCACGATCCGGAGGCTGCGGCGATCGCGCTCGATGCCGCCGCAGACCTGGCCATCCCGGTCACCATGTACGGCCTCGACGTGTTCTACGACCCGGTCGTCGCAGCCGCCGAAGCCGACGAGCTGGTCGCAGTCGGTGGGCGGGGTGCAGCGGAGCTCGCCGGGAGACTCATCCAGTTCCAGTGCGAGCGGTTCGGCAGGGATGCCGCGACGATCGGCGACGCCGGGGCGGTCTGCGCGGTTCTCGATCCCGGGGGGCTGACGACCCAGGTCCTCCCGATCCGTGTCGAGCTCGCGGGTCGCTGGTCCCGCGGGCGGACGATCGTCGACCGGAGGGACTGGAGTGGGGACCTGTCGCACGACCCGCACGGTGAGCCGCCGGTGCGGGTCCGAGTCGCCCTGGGTGTCGCCCACGAGCGCTACTCCGCCCTCTGGCGCGACACCATCCTCAGCGCCGGGGCGACCCGCTGATGGGGCGCGTCGTCGTCCTCGGCTCCCTCAACGTCGACGTCGTCACGCGGGTCGAGAGCCACCCCCGCCCGGGGGAGACCGTCCTCGGTGAGGCTGCGGGCCGATTCGCGGGTGGCAAGGGCGGCAACCAGGCGATGGCCGCGCGACGCGCCGGTGCCGAGGTCGTCATGGTTGGACGGGTCGGAGCGGACGACGCCGGCGCGGCCTATCTCGACCGGCTCCGGCGCCACGGCATCCGGGCCGAGGTGCCGTCGTCCAGCGACGCCCCGACCGGGACCGCGTTCATCGCCGTCGACGAGGCGGGGGAGAACACGATCGTCGTCGTCGCCGGCGCCAACCGGCAGGTCGGGGACGAGTCGATCGAGGCGGTCGGCCTCGGCCCCGGTGACGTGCTCCTCTGCTCCCTCGAGGTGCCCGCGGACCTGGTCGCCCGCGCCGCCCGCCTGGCCGACCGCGCCGGCGGCCGCGTCGTCATCAACCTCGCGCCCTATGCCTCCCTCCCGCACGACGTCATCGCCATCGCGGACCCAGTCGTGGTCAACGAGTCGGAGATGCGCCAGCTCGCGGACTCCGACCTCATCCCGACCTCCCTGCTGGTGACGTTCGGGGCAGCCGGGGCCAGGTGGGACGGGGAGGAGGTGAGCGGCATACGGCTCGACGAGTCTGACGTCGTGGACACGGTCGGAGCCGGTGACGCCTTCTGTGGGGCACTGGCTGCGGCGCTCGCCGCAGGCGCCGCCCGAAGGGAGGCTCTCGAGGCCGCGAACCGGGCCGGCGCAGACGCGGTCCAGTGGTCCGGGGCCCAGCCCGACGCTGCTTTGTGAGTCACACTGGACCATGGCCACCCGCATGCGGCAAGTGATCCTGCGAGCGCTTCCGGACCTCCGGGTCCACCCGGTGGGCAAGTGGGTTCGGGCGAGCGCCTTCGGCCGGACCATCGTCGACAGCCGCCGCGTCCAGCTCGTGTGGGAGCCGAGGCGTGTCGTCGGGTCCTACGCGGTGCCCGAGGAGGACATCGCCGGCCAGCTCGTCCCTGCGGAGGGGGAGGCAGCGGCCGAGAACCCGGTGCCGATGGACGACGACGGCCCGCCCGTCCTGGATCCGCACACCCCCTTCGGTGCGCACACCACGCCGGGTACCCCCCTGACGATCCGCACGGACGCGGGCGACCTGCCGGGCGCGGCCTTCCGGCCGGACGACCCGGACCTGGCCGGGTGCGTCGTGCTCGACTGGGACGCGTTCGCGCAGTGGTACGAGGAGGACGAGCCGGTTCTCGCTCACCCGCGCGACCCGTTCGACCGGATCGACTGCCTCAGGTCCAGCCGCCACGTCGTCATCGCCAGCGACGGGGTCACCCTCGCCGACACCACCCGTGCGACGTTGCTCTTCGAGACGCCGCTGCCGACGCGCTACTACGTGCCGCGGGAGGACGTGGCCATGGACCTGCTCGACCGGACCGACTCGCACACGCTCTGCGCGTACAAGGGTGAGGCCTCCTACTGGTCCGCCCGGATCGGGGACACCGTGCTGCAGGACGTCGCCTGGTCGTACGAGGAGCCGCGCCACGACGCCGCACCGGTGGCTGGACTCATCGCCTTCTACACCGAGAAGCTCGACCTGGCTGTCGACGGAGAGCTGCAACGCCGGCCGCGGACGCCGTGGTCGTAGGCGGATCGTGGTCAGCCCCAGACAGGCCGTGGTCAGGGCTGGTCAGGGCGTGGTCACGCCGCCTCGACGACGAGGGCGACCTGGGCGCCGGCGACCCGCGTGACGACGAGCGTCGCCTCCGAGCCGCCCCTGCCACGGCCGGTCATCTTGAGTTGTCGACGCAGCAGGTCGGGGTCGAGCGTGACACCGCGCTTCTTGATCGTCACCCGGTCGTGGCCGCGGTCGTGCAGCCACCGCGACAGTGCCTTGCGGGAGAGCGGCATCGCCTCGACGACGCGGTAGCGCTTCGCCCACGCGATGTCGTATGCCGCTGGGCTCGTCACGTAGCCCACGCCGGCTCCCAGCTCGGTGCCGTCCACGGCGGCGGCCAGCGCGCCCGTCAGTCCGGCGCGGATGACGGCTCGATCCGGCTCGTAGAACCACTCGCCCAGATCGGTGAGGGATGGCAGGTGCGGCGTACCGGAGGCGGGCGCCGCTTCCGCCTCGGTCACGACGTGGGTGGCCGAAGCCGAGCACACAGCAGCGGTCCGGCCGACGCTGAATGCCAGCGGCCCCCACCAGACAGCGCACTCGACCACCTCGCCGTCCCACGAGCTCCACTGGGCTTCGGCGCCGTCCGGGACCGCGGCGTGCGGGAACGATGGCGAGAGCTTGGCGCCGGTGGCCGGGGTGTCGGCGGCGAAGGCCCGGACCTCCTCCCAGGTCGGCGAGATCGCGTCGAGCGAGAAGACCCGTTTCGTCCGGCCGCGGCTGTCGGCGATCCCGGAGACGCGGCGGGCTGGGTCGAGCCAGACACCGAGGTGACGGGCCGCCTCGCCGAGGGGGAGCTGCACCTCGTCGGCGCGGGCGTGCGTCACTCGAGCGGACGGCCAGTGGCGCAGGTTCGCGGCGGCGATCCGCGCGGTCGCTGGATCGGCGTCCACCGCTCGGACGACCAGGTCGAGTCCCGCGAAGGCCATCGCGTCGGCGCCGATCCCGCAGCCGAGGTCATACACCTCGCGCACGTCCGCTGACGCGAAGCGGTGGGCGTGGCGGGCGGCGATGGGGAGGCGGGTGGCCTGCTCGAGGCCGTCGGGCGTGAAGAGCATGCCGGCCGCGAAGCCCCCGAACTTGTCGGCCGCCTTGGCACGCAGTCGGGACTGGGACATGGCGGCAGCCACGAGGTCCGGGTCGTAGGCGTCGCGCAGCCTGACCTGGAGCTGGAGCGCGGTCGACTCGTCGTAGGCCGGAAGCGACTGGAGCAGCGCCCAGCCCTCTCCCGTCGCGAGGCGGTCCACCATCGCTGCGTCCATGGCCGCATCCTCGCAGTCACCGGGCGGGCCGGCACGCCGGATCTGGGCTGCCACGACGTCGCCGGGGCGGACGTGGCGTGGTCCGAGAACGAGCGGGGGCACGACAACGTCGCCCGGGCGGACTCGGCGTGGGCAGGGCCCAGAGGCTCGGGGCCCGGGTCGCTCAGCGACCGTGAGCTCCCGGGTGTTGGCACTCGACTTGACCGAGTGCTAACTCCAAACCTAGATTTTGCTTGTTGGCACTCTCACCCTGAAAGTGCCAGATCCGCGAGAGCGGCCGACCCCCGCGACGGCGACCGACCTCACCTGGATCAACAATCTTCAGTCCCGATCAATCGACATCCCGAAGGGAAGGTCACCACCGTGTCGGTTTCCATCAAGCCGCTCGAAGACCGCATCGTCGTCAAGTCCCTCGAGGCGGAGCAGACCACCGCGTCCGGCCTCGTCATCCCGGACACCGCCAAGGAGAAGCCGCAGGAGGGCGAGGTCCTCGCTGTCGGCCCCGGCCGCTGGAACGAGGACGGCGACCAGCGCGTCCCGCTCGACGTCAAGGTCGGCGACAAGGTCATCTACAGCAAGTACGGCGGCACCGAGGTCAAGTACGGCGGCGAGGAGTACCTCATCCTCTCCGCCCGCGACGTTCTCGCCGTCGTCGGCTGAGCATCGACTCCGCTGCACCACCTGCTTTGACCGCACCCCGGTGACGCCCCTCGGGGTCGTGCCGGGGTGCGGCTCGTTTGCCCACCGTTTCGCGTATCACCAGCCAGAAGGAACACCATGGCCAAGCAACTGGAGTTCGACGACTCCGCACGCAAGTCGCTCGAGCGCGGCGTCGACGCGCTCGCCAACGCCGTCAAGGTGACGCTCGGCCCCAAGGGCCGCAACGTCGTCATCGACAAGAAGTGGGGCGCCCCCACCATCACGAACGACGGCGTCACGATCGCCCGCGAGATCGAGCTCGAGGACTCCTACGAGAACCTCGGCGCCCAGCTCGCCAAGGAGGTCGCCACCAAGACGAACGACATCGCCGGTGACGGGACGACGACCGCTACGGTCCTCGCCCAGGCGATGGTCAAGGAGGGCCTGCGCAACGTCGCCGCCGGCGCCGCTCCTGCCGCCCTCAAGCGCGGCATGGACAAGGCCGTCAGCGCCGTCAACGACCGCCTGCTCGAGATCGCGCGTGACGTCAACGGCAAGGAGGAGGTCGCCTCGGTCGCGACCCTCTCCGCCCAGGACTCCACGCTCGGTGACCTCATCGGCGAGGCGTTCGACAAGGTCGGCAAGGACGGCGTCATCACCGTCGAGGAGTCCTCGACGACGGCGACCGAGCTCGAGTTCACCGAGGGCATGCAGTTCGACAAGGGCTACCTGTCGGCCTACTTCGTCACCGACACCGAGCGCATGGAGACCGTGCTCGAGGACGCCTACGTCCTCATCAACCAGGGCAAGATCTCGGCGGTCGCCGACCTGCTGCCCGTGCTCGAGAAGGTTGTCCAGTCGGGCAAGCCGCTTCTGATCATCGCCGAGGACGTCGAGGGCGAGGCCCTGTCCACGCTCGTCGTCAACAAGATCCGCGGCACGTTCAACGCCGCCGCCGTCAAGGCGCCCGGCTTCGGTGACCGCCGCAAGGCCATGCTCCAGGACATCGCCATCCTCACCGGTGGCCAGGTCATCGCCGAGGAGGTCGGCCTCAAGCTCGACCAGGCCGACCTGACCGTTCTCGGCCAGGCCCGGCGCGTCGTGCTCACGAAGGACAACACGACGATCATCGACGGTGCGGGTGAGTCCTCCGAGGTCAACGGCCGGATCGCCCAGATCAAGTCCGAGATCGAGCGCACCGACTCCGACTGGGACCGCGAGAAGCTCCAGGAGCGCCTCGCGAAGCTGGCCGGTGGCGTCTGCGTCATCAAGGTCGGCGCGCACACCGAGGTGGAGCTCAAGGAGAAGAAGCACCGCATCGAGGACGCCATCTCCGCGACCCGCGCCGCGATCGAGGAGGGGATCGTCGCCGGTGGTGGCACGGCCCTGATCCACGCCGCAGAGGTCATCGACGGTCTCGGCCTCGAGGGTGACGAGGCCACCGGAGCCGCCATCGTCCGCAAGGCGGTCGTGGAGCCGCTGCGCTGGATCGCCGAGAACGCGGGGCACCAGGGCTACGTCGTCACCTCGAAGGTGGCCGACCTCCCGCTCGGGCAGGGGCTCAACGCGGCCACGGGCGAGTACGGCGACCTCATCGCGGCCGGCGTCATCGACCCGGTCAAGGTCACCCGCTCTGCCCTGCGCAACGCCGAGTCGATCGCGTCGATGATCCTCACGACCGACACGCTCGTCGTCGAGAAGCCGGAGGAGGAGCTCGAGCCGGCCGGCCACGGCCACGGACACGGGCACTGACCCTCGGTCACCAGCCACCGCGCTGACAAGGGCCACCCTCGATCTCGAGGGTGGCCCTTCGTTGTGTGGAAGCAGGGGACGTATGCCGCTGAGCTGCCCCCCGCGAGCGCGCTCAGCGGCATACGCGCTTGTCTCGGCCGCCTTGCTTCAGGATGCGGTGGCGATGGCGTGGACCGGGGCGTTGGTCGGCTCGCCGTACTGGAGCTCGCGCTCGGTCTCGGTCAGGCCGCCCCAGACGCCGTAGGGCTCACGAACCTGCAGGGCATGAGTGCGGCACTTGGTCAGGACTGGGCAGGCGGCGCACACGGCCTTGGCAGCGGCGTCCCGGTTGCGGCGTCGTGGACCGCGCTCGCCCTCGGGGTGGAAGAACACCTCGGGGCTGACGCCCCGGCATGCCCCCTCGAGCTGCCAGTCCCACAAGTCCGCCACCGGACCCGGGAGGCGGGTGATCTCGGCCATGGTGTCGTCGTCCTCATCTTTCGCGTTCAGCGGCAAACGGCCGATGGTGCTCTGCTGCAGCCGTGCAACGACGCTAACCGGGGCAAAGCCCCCGATTGAAGGCCGGAACCTTCAAGACTTGTTCAAGAATTGCCCTCCAGATGGCATGCGCTTTCCGCCCGGGAGGCAGGTGACCGCACGTAACATGTCGTTACGCAGCCCTTGGGGTCCTCGTGGGTGGACCCGCTGGTTGGAGAGGTCGGGGGTTGGATCACCAATGGGATTCACCTGGACCGTACGGTCCGGCGTAACGCCACGCGCGAGCGGGGCGATGGAGGGTATGGACACCGCCATCTCCCTCCGCGAGCTCGTGTCCCGTGCGGCACACGACGAGGTCGCGCGCGATCAGCTGGTTCGACGGGTTCGCGACCTGGCCCTGAGGTACGCACGTGTCCGGCTCGGCCGCTTCGGTGCCGAGGATCTGGCCCAGGACGTCGCTCAGGAGGTGTGCATGGCCGTGGTGACCGCCGTGCCCACCTATGAGGAGCGCGGCCTTCCGTTCGAGGCGTTCGTCTATCGCATCGCCTCGCACAAGCTCGCTGACGTGCAACGCGCCGAGATGCGCGGACCGACGCCTGTGGCCGACCTGCCTGATCGGGTTGACGAAGCGCCGACGCCCGAGGAGGCGGCAGTCGTGCGCGACGATGCGGCGCTCGCGCTCTCCCTGCTGCAGAGGCTGCCGGAAGCGCAACGAGAGATCCTCATCCTGCGAGTTGCCGTGGGCATGTCGACCGAGGAGACTGCCAATGCGATCGGCATGTCGCCCGGCGCCGTGCGGGTTGCGCAGCACCGGGCTCTGGGCCGGCTGCGCACGATGTTGGTGCGGCTCGAGGCAGGTGAAGTGGCATGACCAGACCGACTCCGGTGAGCCAGGTCGTTGCCGACGACCTGCTGATCGACCGCGTCGCCAGTCGTCGGCCCGCGGGTGACGACCCCATCGCGGGGCTGCTCGCCGCGCTGGCCGAGCACGCCGACCGTCCGCTGGGACGGGCGCGGACCAGGCGTCGGTACCACAGTCATCGCCTCCTCTCGACGTTGGCGGCCGTCACCATCGGCGCGTCGGGTGCGAGCGTGGCAGCGGCCGTCACCGTTCCCCATGGCCCGCCCTCTGCGGCGCCGGCTCGGGTCGCACCGGCACCAGATCGCGCCGGTTCGGCCCTGGGCGCCGAGCTGGTCCGGGATGCCACCGGACGGGTCACGGTCGTCGGTGCGGACGGCACGCGGGTCGAGTCCGCGTGGCTCCCCGATGGCGTGGGCCCGGTCCTGCTCAGCCCCGCCACGGACTTCGGGCGGGCCCTGGGCGCGGATGTCAGCCGGTACCGGTGGCAGACGCTCGGGGGGCCCACGGCGCTGCTCCTTGCCGGGCCGGACCAGGACCTGGAATCTCCAGATCCTGACGGGGTGAGCTCAACTGCGAACGCCGGGCCCGAGCATGACGGCGCGACTGGTCTCGCGGAGGAAGCCGCGACACCAGCAGATGCGGCGGCCGCGACCGCCGGCGAGCCCGCTTCCGATCCGGAGTCCGGGGCGGCGGACTCCGGGGCGACTGCCGCGACCCCGAGCGACGACGCGACAACTGCCGCGACCCCGAGCGACGACGCGACGGACCAGAGTGCGGGCACGGACCAGAGCGATGCGACTCCGTCCGAACCGGGCGAGACGGGGTCAGTTCACGCCGGCATGCCCGCCGACATCGGCACACCCGGCGAGGCCGGCATGCCCGCCCACGCCGGCGAGCCGGGCCGCCCCTCAGGCGCGGACGACGCCGGCACCCTGCCACCGCAGGCGCAGCTGGGTTCTGGCGTCCCAGCAACCGACGCTCCGATCCCAACGGCCCCGGCGAGCTCGGTTCCAGGAGACGACGGTGGTCTCGTGGCCGTACCCACGATTCCGGTCATGGTGCCGCTGGCCACCCTCCCTGTGGCCGTGCTGGCGGACCCCTCATAGCATTCCGACCGCGTCTCGGCACGGCGCACCCACTCGGCGCCTCCCGTAGAATCGGGCAATGCCCCTCGGTACGAATGACGTTCCCTCCCCGTTCGAGGACCTCGGCCTGACCTACGACGACGTCCTCCTCCTGCCGGGGTACAGCGACCTCGCACCCAACGACATCGACACCACGACGCGGCTCACGCGCGAGCTGACGATCAAGGCGCCCCTCATCTCCGCCGCGATGGACACGGTCACCGAGTCGCGCATGGCCATCGCCATGGCCAGACAGGGCGGCATCGGGGTGCTCCACCGCAACCTGTCGATCGCGGACCAGGCCTACCAGGTCGACCTGGTCAAGCGGACCCAGACCGGGATGATCTCCAACCCGATCACGATCGGGCCTGACGCCACGCTCGAGGACCTTGACCAGAAGTGCGGAGAGTATCGCGTCTCCGGCCTCCCGGTCGTCGACGGCGACAAGACGCTGATCGGCATCGTCACCAACCGCGACCTGCGGTTCACCCCGGTCAAGGAGTGGGCCTGCACCCTCGTGCGTGACGTCATGACCCCCATGCCGCTCATCACCGGCCACGAGGGCATCAGCCGCGAGGACGCCACTCGGCTCCTGCGCCAGCACAAGCGCGAGCGGCTCCCGCTCGTCGATGACGCGGGCCATCTCGTCGGCCTCATCACCGTCAAGGACTTCGTCAAGAGCGAGCAGTTCCCCAACACGAGCAACGACGGAGCCGGCCGCCTCATGGTCGGCGCCGCGATCGGCTACTTCGGTGACGCCTGGGAGCGTGCCACGACGCTCATCGAGGCAGGCGTCGACGTGCTCGTTGCCGACACGGCCCACGGACACGTGCGGATGCTGGTCGAGATGGTGCAGCGCCTCAAGAGCGACCCGGCGACCAGGCACGTCCAGGTCATCGGCGGCAACGTCGCGACCCGCGAGGGTGCCCAGGCATTCGTCGACGCCGGCGCAGACGCCATCAAGGTCGGCGTCGGGCCGGGCTCGATCTGCACGACCCGGATCGTGACCGGTGTCGGCGCGCCCCAGATCACGGCAGTCCACGCGGCCTCGCTCGCTGCCAAGCCGGCAGGCGTGCCGGTCATCGCGGATGGCGGCCTCCAGTACTCCGGCGACATCGCCAAGGCGATCGTCGCCGGGGCCGACGCGGTCATGATCGGATCGCTTCTCGCCGGCTGCGAGGAGTCGCCCGGTGAGCTGATCTTCATCAACGGCAAGCAGTTCAAGACCTACCGCGGCATGGGATCCCTCGGCGCGATGAGCTCGCGCGGCAAGAAGTCCTACTCGAAGGACCGGTACTTCCAGGCTGAGGTCGATACCGACGACAAGATCGTGCCCGAGGGGATCGAGGGGCGCGTCGCCTACCGTGGGCCCGTCTCGCAGGTCGCGCACCAGATGGTCGGCGGGCTGCGCCAGGCAATGTTCTACGTCGGCGCCGGCACGATCCCGGAGCTGCAGGAGAAGGGCAAGTTCGTCCGCATCACGTCGGCCTCGCTGAAGGAGAGCCACCCCCACGACATCCAGGGGATCGTGGAGGCTCCCAACTACACGGTCAGCTGAGCGCTCGTGCCGTATGCCGTCGAGCCGGCCCCAGGGCAGGGCGCCGTTGAGCGGCAGCCAGCTCACCGGCATACGGCCACCTCGTTGATGGTGAAGTGACGATCGGTGCCGGGTCGCTCGAGCTCGTCGAGCGCGGCCACGGCGAGGTCCTCGGCGGTGATCCGGGAGGTGCCGTCGGGGCCGACGAGCAAGGTCGTGGTGCCTCGCACGTACGTGCCCGTGCGTCGCCCGGGCTCGAGGAGGGCCGGGGGGCTGAGGTAGCTCCACGCCGCCTCGGCATGGCGTTCGCAGGCGCGCAGCTGATCGGTGCTCGCGGCGGCGACGGCCCGCCACGCCGGTGGCACGTAGGTCGGGTCCTCCGCCACGAGGCGGTCGGGCTCGCCCGGGGAGCGCAGCGGTCCGGCGCCACCGATGACGACGAGCCGGATGCCCGCGCGAGCGGCGGCATCGAGGACGCCAGTGGTCAGCGGCGCCAAGGTGTGTTCGTGGCCCGGGGCCGGCCGCACGGCGAGGATGGCCCCGTGGGTACCGTGAAGCGCGGCCGCGAGCTGCTCGGGGTCGCGGGCGTCCAGGGCCAGCGGTGCGATGGTCCCGCCGCGGGGGTAGCTGCCCGGGCGTCGCGCGGCGGCGGTGACCCGGTGTCCCCGGGCGTTCGCTTCGGTGACGAGGCGGGCGCCGACCATGCCGGTCGCGCCGATGACGGTGATGTTCACGAGTGTGCTCCTTCGCGAGGTGGGGTGAGCTGACCGGCTGCCAGTGCGGCCAGTGCGAGTGCGAAACCGATGAGCTGCAGGGGGTCGAGGGTCTGGCCGAGCACGAGCGCGCCGAGCGCCGCGGCCACGAGCGGGGACAGCAGCCCGAGCAGAGCGGTCGCCGTGACCGGCAGAGTCCGCAGGCCCGTGAACCAGACGGTGTAGGCGGCCAGTCCGCCGACGAGGCCGAGCCAGACGTACCCGGCCACGGCCCCGCCATCCACCTGGGTGGGGAGTCCCTCGACGAGGAACGTGGGTACCAGCAGGACGGTGCCACCGGCGGTGAGCTGCCAGCTCGCGTAGCCGACGGCGCTCACGCCCTCGGGCCTGCCCCACCGCTTGGTGAGGACCACGCCCAGTCCCATGGTGAGGGCACCGGCGAGGCCGGCGACGAGACCGGTGACATCGAAGGCGGCGCTCGGGCCGAGGACGACCAGGGCGACACCGACGACGCCGGCGATGCCCCAGCCCAGCCGCCACCCGGACAGTCGCTCGGACAGCACGAGCACGGCGAGGAGGGCGACGACAACGGGCTGGGTGGCTCCGAGGGTGGCGGCCACGCCGCCGGGCAGTCGTTCGGCGGCGAGGAACAGGAGCGGGAAGAACAGGCCGATGTTCAACGTCCCGAGCACGGCGCTCCGCCACCACCAGCCCTGCGGTGGGAGGGTCCGCGAGATGGCCAGGGCGAGGAGGCCGGCGGGCAGCGCGCGCATGAGCCCGGCGAACATCGGGTGCCCGTGTGGCAACAGCTCCGTCGTGACGATGTACGTCGTGCCCCAGACGGCCGGCGCGAGCGCCGTTGTCAGGGTCGGGAGGGTCCGGTGGGCCACAGGGACCGGGGCCGGCGTGGGCAGCTTCGTGGAGGTGGTCACCCGACAACGGTGCGGGGTCGACTGTCCATGAGTCCAACACATCATTTTCACGGCAGCGATCGTGATGGATCATTGATCCATGGAGCTGCAGCAACTGCGCTACGTGCTCGCCGTGGCCGAGACGCAGAACTTCACTCGAGCAGCTCAACGCTGCTTCGTCGTCCAGTCCGCGTTGAGCCACCAGATCAAGTCGCTGGAGCTCGAGCTCGGCGTGCGGCTGTTCGCGCGGACCAGCCGGCGCGTGGAGCTGACCGACGCCGGC
>NZ_DATEEY010000009.1:0-2948 GCF_035280925.1 Intrasporangium sp.
GTCTGCGACGCTGTGTCCCGGCCGCATCCCTCGCGGTCGCGTGACCATCCAGACCGCGTAGCCGGCCTCGACGTAGGGCCGGAAGTACCTCTGGCGCATGCTCGCCCACATACCGCTGGGCACCGAGCTCGTCGGCGAACCCTGGAGGAAGAGCAGGGTCCTGCGCCCGTCACCCCAGGTGACGTACTCCATCCGGTTCGCGGTCGTTCCGCCTCGCACGCCTCGACGGTACGCGGAATCGAGAGTGTAGTCCGCCCAATCGACTGGAAACCCGAGGGACCACGATGTCGGTGGGGGCCGCCCACGCTGCGAAGGCAACCGCCGCCAGGAGGTAGGCGTTGCCGACGATGTGGTCGAGAGGCGTCCACGCGTACTCGCGGCCCCCGCCGTAGCCGGGCCAGATGATCGGGCGGGCGACGAAGGCCAGGGTCCACGCGACGGCAGCCAACCGGCGGCGTTCCCCCAGCACCAGGGCGATCGGCACGGCCCAGACCCAGTGGTGTGACCAGGAGATGGGTGAGGCGAGGAGCATCGCCACGGTCGCGAGGCAGGCACCGAGGAGCGGGTCGCCACGTCGCCACCACCGGACGGCGACGCCGAGGATTGCGACCGTGATGGGCACGGCGAACGCGAGCCAGAGCAGGATCGAGGGCCTGGCGTCGAGCAGGCGAGTGAGAGCGCCGTAGACCGACTGGTTGTGGGCCAGGGCGGGAGGCCCGATGCGGCCGGCGTCGACGAGGCCATGGCCCCAGTAGCTCGCCGACCAACCCGGGTTCGCCACGAAGCCGACGGCAACAGTGCCGGCGAAGGTGAGGATGGCGCGCTTCGCGGCCGTGCGACGTCCCACGAGGAGGAGGAGGGCGATGAACACGAGCGGGGTGAGCTTCACCCCGGCGGCGACCCCGACCAGCACTCCGGACCAGCGGTGCGACGGCCGGAGCAGGTCGACCAGGACGGCCAGCATGATGAGGATGTTGACCTGGCCGAACGCGAGGTTCTGCCAGATCGGCTCCAGGGCGACCGCGCCGAGCGCAAGGAGCGCAACGAGCCAGCCGGGCGCGGGCCGGTCGAGGACGCGACGCACGAGGGCCACGACTGCGGCAAGTGCGCCCACCGACGCCCCGGTCCAGAGGCCTGCCGTCAGCCAGGCGGGCAGCAGCGCGAGCGGCGACATGACCACCGCCGCGAAGGGCGGGTACGTGAAGCGCAGCCCGGTCACCGGGTCGCGCGACTCCGGAGGCAGCCCGTCCAGCACGATCCGCCCTCCGTGCTGGTAGACGAGCAGGTCGGTGAAGCCGCCCTGGAGCGCACCCACCACGGCCGCGACGCCGACCAGGGCGATGACCGGAGCGGGCCCTTTGAGCATCCGGGCCAGCACACGGGAATCGTAGGCTGGATCGGCGCACTGGAACGGTGCCCGAGGACGCACCTTTGCTGAAGAGCAGCGTCCTCGGACCTCACTCAGGCGACGGACACCATCCGACCCGGCCGTCGTCGCACCGCGCCCGTCTGGACGCTACGCGCAGTCGCTCGCGTCGGCGGCCGGAGCCGGAGCGAGCGGTCAGTCCAACGCACCGAGGAGGTCTCGGCAGGCCTGCTCGCAGCGGCGGCACGACTCGGCACACACGCGGCAGTGCTCGTGCATGCCGGCATGGCGCTCGCACTCGTCCCCGCACGCCCGGCACGCCATGGCGCATGCCTCGAGCACGGCACGCGTCACGTTCGCGTCGTAGCCGGTGTGCCGGGACAGGACGGCCCCGGTGGTCGCGCAGATGTCCGCGCAGTCGAGGTTGGTGCGGATGCACTTGACGAGGTCCGCCACCATGTCCTCGCCCAGGCACGCATCCGCGCAGGCGGTGCAGGTCTGCGAGCACTCGTAGCAGGCTTGGATGCAGGCCGTGAGCTTGGCGCGGTCGACGTCGCCCAAGTCCTTCGGGTACGTGTCCAGCATCGCTTCAACCGTGTGCATGGGTCTCACCTCCGTGGGCACGCCCCGCGGGGGTCCGCGGAGTGATACGTGCCCCGGGCGCGTACCCACGCCTGGGGCACCCAACAAACACGGCCAGCCGTATGCCGCTGAGCCGGCTCCGTGGCGAGGCTCAGCTCAGTGGTGGCCGGGTCGCGACCATGAGCCCGATGTCGCCGGACTGGACGACGACACCGTCCTGGTTGGCCAGGGTGAAGTACCGCGACAGAATGCCGGCGTCACCTGGGCTCGTCAGCCGCGTGCCCGTGATCTCGACCGTGACGTGGACCGTGTCGCCGATGCGGATGGGTGCGTGGAACCGCCAGTCGTCGATCCCGAGCAGCGCGATCGAGCTGTCCTCGAAGATGCCGAGCCGGGACGCCAGACCCATGGCGACCGAGAGGCCGAGCATCCCGTGCGCGATGCGCTCACCGAATCGGCTCTCCTCCATCGACTCCGCGTCGGTGTGGGGCGGGTTGGTGTCCCAGCTCCACCCGGCGAAGAGCACGACATCCGTCTCCGTGATGGTCCGGCCCTGGCTGGTGAAGGTCTGGCCGACGGCGAAGTCCTCGAAGAACATGGCTCAGCCCCGCACGCCGATCGCCTCGTCGGCGCGGTCGGGCGTGGCCACGGCAGGTCGCTCGCTGCGCCGCTCGTGAAGGGCCAGGCCGACCACTGCTGCGAGCACGATGGCGAAGCCGAGCCACTGGGTCGGGTCCAGGCTGCGACCCAGCACCGCGACCCCGACGACGGCCGCGGTGATCGGGAAGGCGAGCTCAGCGAGCGTCGCCCGCGACGCCGGCGTGTTGTGCAGGCCTCGGTAGTAGAGCAGGAGGGCGAGCAGGCCCGGCACGAGGGCGAGCACGACGATGCTCCCGATGGAGCCGGTCCCGATCTGCACCGACGTCCGGGTCACTGGCGCGATCACGGCGAGCGCCACCAGACCGACCGCGAAGCGGAGGGACGTGAGCTCGCGGAAGGT
>NZ_DATEEY010000010.1:0-150186 GCF_035280925.1 Intrasporangium sp.
GACCCGTAGGGTGAGGGGGAGAGAGGAGTCACCGTGGACACCTACCGCCTGCCCGAGGAGCACGTGCTGCTCCGGGACACGGTCCGCCAGCTCGCCGAGGACAAGATCGCCCCGCGGGCCGCCGAGGTGGACGCGACCGGGGAGTTCCCCTGGGATGTCTACGACGCGCTGCGCAAGGCCGACCTGCACGCCGTGCACATCCCGGAGGAGTACGGCGGGTCCGGCGCCGACTCGCTGGCCACCGCGCTGGTGATCGAGGAGGTGGCCCGCGTCTGCGCGTCCTCGTCGCTGATCCCGGCGGTGAACAAGCTGGGCACCATGCCGGTCCTGTTGGCCGGCTCCGAGGAGCTCAAGCGCCAGGTGCTCCCGCCCGTCGCCGCCGGCGACGCGATTTTCTCGTACGCGCTGAGCGAGCGGGAGGCCGGCTCGGACGCCGCCGCCATGCGGACCCGCGCGGTCCGCGACGGCGACTCCTGGGTGCTCAACGGCACCAAGTGCTGGATCACCAACGCCGGTGTCTCGTCGTACTACACGGTGATGGCGAGCACCGACCCGGCCGCCGGGCCGAAGGGCATCTCCGCCTTCGTGGTGCACCAGGACGACCCCGGCTTCTCCGTCGGCACCAAGGAGCGCAAGCTCGGCATCAAGGGCTCGCCGACCCGCGAGATCCACTTCTCGGACTGCACGATCCCGGCGGGGCGGATCATCGGCGAGCCGGGCAGCGGCTTCAAGACCGCGCTGCGCACGCTGGACCACACCCGGCTGACCATCGGCGCGCAGGCCGTCGGCATCGCGCAGGGCGCGCTTGACGCGGCGCTCGCCTACACGAGCGAGCGGCGCCAGTTCGGCCAGCGGATCAGCGACTTCCAGGGCGTCCAGTTCATGCTCGCTGACATGGCGATGAAGACCGAGGCGGCCCGCCAGCTCGTGTACGCGGCGGCCGGCAAGGCCGAGCGCGGCGAGCCGGACCTCACCTTCCACTCGGCGGCGGCCAAGGTGCTCGCCTCGGACACCGCGATGGAGGTCACCACCGACGCGGTCCAGCTGTTCGGGGGGTACGGCTACACGAAGGACTTCCCGGTCGAGCGGATGATGCGGGACGCCAAGATCACCCAGATCTACGAGGGCACCAACCAGATCCAGCGCCTCGTCATGGCGCGACAGCTGCTCACGGGCTGACCTTCGCGGGTCGGAGCCGCTCCCGGGGCTCGCTACGATGTCCGGCGGGTCGCCGCTCGGTGGGCCCGGTTGCCATGCCTCGAGTCGAAGGAACACCGTGAGGATCACCGTCGTCGGTCTGGGAAAGATCGGTCTGCCACTTGCCGTCCAGTTCGCCAGATCGGGCCACGCGGTCCTCGGGGCGGACGTCAACCCCGGTGTGGTCGAGACGGTCAACGCCGGGAAGGAGCCCTTCCCGGGCGAGGCCCATCTTGACCAGTACCTCGGCGCGGTGGTGGCCGCGGGCCAGCTGACCGCGACCACCGACACGGCCGAGGCCGTCTCCCGCAGCGACGCGGTGGTCGTCGTGGTGCCCCTGTTCGTCGATGACGAGGCGCGGCCGGACTTCGGCTGGATGGACTCGGCGACGGAGGACATCGCGCGGGGCCTGCGGGCGGAGAACCACACCCTCGTGGTCTACGAGACGACGCTGCCCGTCGGCACGACGCGGACTCGCTGGAGGCCCCGGCTGGAGGCCGGATCGGGCCTCGCCGAGGGCCGCGACTTCGATCTCGTCTTCTCGCCCGAGCGGGTGCTGACGGGTCGGGTCTTTCAGGACCTGCGCCGGTACCCGAAGCTGGTCGGAGCCCTCTCGCGCCAGGGCGCGGAGCGCGCGGTCCAGTTCTACGAGCAGGTGCTCCAGTTCGACGAGCGACCCGACCTCGAGCGCGGGAACGGGGTCTGGGACCTCGGCTCGGCGGAGGCGGCGGAGATGGCCAAGCTCGCCGAGACGACGTACCGGGACGTCAACATCGGCCTCGCGAACCAGTTCGGCCGCTTTGCCGCGGCGCACGGGATCGACGTCTACCAGGTCATCGAGGCGAGCAACTCGCAGCCCTACAGCCACATCCACCGACCGGGGATCGCCGTCGGCGGCCACTGCATCCCGGTCTACCCACGGCTCTACCTCTGGAACGATCCCGAGGCCACCGTCGTCCGTGCTGCCCGCGAGGCCAACGCGGGCATGCCCGACTACACCGTGGGCCTCGCGGCCGGGGCGCTGGGCGGCTCGCTTGCCGGGCGCAAGGTCGCGGTGCTCGGGGCCTCCTACCGGGGCGGGGTCAAGGAGACGGCTTTCTCCGGCGTGTTCGGCACGGTCGACGCCCTACGGGCCCAGGGGGCCGACGTCGTCGTCCACGACCCGATGTACTCAGCGGACGAGCTCGCCCGCTTCGGCTGGGCGGCCCATGCGATCGGCGACCCCGTGGACGTGGTCATCGTGCAGGCAGACCATGCCGAGTACCGCGACCTGGGAGTCGAGTCGTTCCCGGGGGTGCAGGTCGTCGTCGACGGACGCCACGTCCTCGACGAGCGCCGTTTCGACGGCACCCGGTTCCTCGTCGTCGGGCGTGCCGAGGCCTCCGTCGAGCACGCCGCTGTCCCCGCTTCGCGCCAGGCTCCCAGCTGATGGACGTCCGGATCGTCGACTCGGCGGACGTCGCGGACGACGCGACCATCGGGACGGGCTCATCGATCTGGCACCTGGCGCAGGTGCGCGAGGGAGCCGTGCTGGGCCGCAACTGCATCATCGGGCGCGGTGCCTACGTGGGCACGGGAGTGCGGATGGGCGACAACTGCAAGCTGCAGAACTACGCCCTGGTGTACGAGCCGGCTGTCCTCGAGGCGGGGGTCTTCGTCGGACCGGCCGTCGTCTTCACCAACGACCACTTTCCCCGTGCGGTCTCCCCGGACGGCTCCCTCAAGCGGGGCGACGACTGGGAAGCGGTCGGGGTGACGTGTCGGGAGGGGGCGTCGATCGGTGCGCGGTCCGTCTGCGTGGCCCCCGTGACGATCGGTCGCTGGGCCCTCGTGGCGGCGGGATCGGTCGTCACCAAGGATGTGCCCGACTTCGCCCTCGTGGCCGGAGTGCCGGCGAGGCGGCTTCGCTGGGTTGGCCGCGCAGGCGTCCCCCTCGAGCAGCGCGCCGACGGTGAGTGGGTGTGCCCCCAGACCGGTGCCATCTACCACGAGGACAACGAAACCCTGACGGAGGTCAGCGAATGAACGACTTCATCCCCCCGGCCAAGCCGATCGTGGGAGACGAGGAGCGGGAGGCGGTCGACCGCGTCCTCCGTTCCGGCATGCTGGCCCAAGGGCCGGAGGTCAAGGCGTTCGAGGAGGAGTTCGCGGCGCACTTCCGCCTGGGCCGGGCCTGTGTCGCGGTGAACTCGGGCACCTCCGGACAGCACCTCGGCCTGCTCTCGAGCGGGGTCAAGGCCGGGGACGAGGTCATCGTCCCCTCCTTCACGTTCGCCGCCACCGCGAACTCCGTCGCGCTCACCGGGGCCACGCCCGTCTTCGCCGACATCGACGCCGATGACTTCTGCCTCTCGCCAGCCGCCATCGAGGCGGCGATCACCGAGCGCACCGTCGGCGTCATGCCGGTCCACCTCTACGGGCATCCGGCGAAGATGGACCAGATCATGGCCATCGCCGACCGGCACGGCATCCAGGTGTTCGAGGACGCAGCACAGGCCCACGGGGCCTCACTCGCCGGCTCACCGGTCGGCACCTTCGGCTCCTTCGCGATGTTCTCGCTCTACCCGACCAAGAACATGACGTCCGGGGAGGGCGGGATGGTCTCGGTCGCGACTGCGCAGATCGAGCGGCTCATGCGCCTCTACCGCAACCAGGGCATGGAGCGGCAGTACCACAACGAGGTCGTCGGCTTCAACACCCGGATGACCGACATCCACGCCGCCATTGGGCGGGTCCAGCTGACGAAGGTCGACGGCTGGACGAAGCGGCGCCAGGCCAATGCGGCGTTCCTCGACGCCAACCTCGTGGGCGTGACGACCCCGCCGGTGGCCGATGGCGCGGTGCACGTCTACCACCAGTACACCGTGCGCGTGCCGGAGGACCGGGATGGCTTCGCCGTTGCCCTGCGCGAGCAGTACAACGTCGGGTCAGGCATGTTCTACCCGGTGCCGAACCACCGCCTCGAGCCCTTCCGAGCTCCGGTCGACCTGCCGGAGACCGAGAGGGCCGCCGGCGAGTGCCTTTCGCTGCCCGTGCATCCCGCGCTGAGCGATGCCGACCTCGAACGGGTCGTGGCAGCGGTCAACGCGCTCGCGAAGGCAGGGGCCTGACGTGGGGAACCTTCGGGCGGGCCTCATCGGCCTCGGCATGATGGGTCGCCACCATGCGCGCGTGCTCGGCTCCCTCGAGGGCGTTGACCTCGTCGCCGTTGCGGACGCGGGAGGGGACCCGCACCATTCCGCGGGTGGACGACCTCTCCTGTCGTCCATCGAGGAGCTCATCGCCGTCGGCCTCGACTACTGCATGGTGGCCGTGCCGACGATCTACCACGAGCCGGTGGCCACGGCGCTCGCCCAGGCCGGCGTGCATGCGATGGTCGAGAAGCCCCTGGCCCAGGACACCACGTCGGCCCAGCGCCTTGCCGACCTGTTCGACTCCAAGGGCCTCATCGGCGCCGTCGGCCACATCGAGCGGTACAACCCTGCGCTGCAGTCGGCGCGGTCCCGGCTCGAGTCCGGTGACCTGGGCAAGGTGTACCAGGTCGTGACCCGCCGTCAGGGTCCCTTCCCCTCGCGGATCGCCGACGTCGGTGTCGTCAAGGACCTCGCCACCCACGACATCGACCTCACCGCCTGGGTCACGGGTCAGGACTACGTCTCGGTGTCGGCACAGACCGCGATCAAGTCGGGCCGCGAGCACGAGGACCTGGTGGCCGCCATCGGCCGGCTGTCGGACGGCACGGTGACCAGCCACCTGGTCAACTGGCTGTCGCCCCTGAAGGAGCGCGTCACCATCATCACGGGGGAGAAGGGCACGTTCACCGCGGACACCCTCACCGCGGACCTCACCTTCCACGCCAACGGGGAGCGGACCAGCGCATGGTTCAACCTGGCACAGTTCCGTGGCGTCTCCGAGGGCGACGTGATCCGCTACGCGATTGCCAAACCGGAGCCGTTGCGGACCGAGCACGAGCAGTTCCGGGACGCCGTGCTGGGCAAGGAGACGGACATCGTCACGATGCGGCAGGGACTCAACACGGTGCGGGTGGCCGAGGCGATCATCGACTCGGCGCGCACCGGCCGGGTCTCCGTCCTGGAGCCGGTCTGATCGCTCCGGACGGTGCTGTCCGGGCCGCTGGGCAGGTTCAGGCCGTGCGGTTCACGATGGCCTCGACGGCCCGTCCGGCCGCGTTGCCGTCGCCGTAGGGAGTCGCATCGGTCTCCGGGGGAGCCGGACGGTCCAGCGCGTCGGCCAGCGCGGCCGGATCGGGAACGACGAGGTTCCAGCCGAGCTCGACCGTCTCGGTCCACTCCGTCTCGGTGCGGATGGTCGTGCACGGCACGCGAAGCTGGAACGCCTCCTTCTGGAGGCCGCCCGAGTCCGTCACGACCCCGACGGACGCCATGACAGCCCGGACGAGCTGAGGATACGGGAGTGGGTCGATCGTGACGAGACCTCCGGTGGTGAGGTCGACCCCGTGCTCGGCGGCCCGCGCGCGTAGTCGGGGATGGGCGAGCAGCAGCGTGGAAGGATCCAGGCCGGACAGGGCCTTGACGATGCTGGCGAGGCGCTCGGGGTCGTCGGTGTTCTCGGCGCGATGGAGCGTCGCCACGCGGAAGGGGCGACCGTTCAGCTCGGCGGGGAGGGCCGCCTCGGTGCCCGAGACCATGCCCCGCACCTGGAGGAGGACGTCCGTCATGACGTCGCCGACGTTCACGGAGCGAGCGGCGAGGCCCTCGGTGGCGAGGTGGCCCATCGCCACCTCAGTGGGCGCGAGGCAGAGGTCGGCGAGGTGGTCGGTGATCACGCGGTTGTGCTCCTCGGGCATCGTTCGGTTGAAGGAACGCAGGCCCGCCTCGAGGTGCGCCAGCGGGATGTGCATCTTCACCGCGGAGAGCGCGCCGGCCGTCGTGGAGTTCGTGTCCCCGTACACCAACACCCAGTCGGGTCCGTGCTGCTCGAGCACCTCGTCCAGCTTGGCGAGCATTGCCCCGGTCTGACGTCCATGGGTGTCGGAACCGATCGCCAGGTGCACGTCAGGGACGGGGATGCCGAGGTCACGGAAGAAGACGTCCGACATGCTGTCGTCATAATGCTGATCGGTGTGGACGATGACATGGTCGATCCCGTGTGACTGCATGGCCTTGGCCACTGGCGCAAGCTTGACGAACTCGGGACGAGCCCCCACGACGCTGAGTATCCGCACAACACATCATGTACCCCGAAGTCGCCGACCCGCATGCACCGATTCATCGGCGGCGGTGGGTATCCCCCATACTTGACCCGTGACCCAGCAGGAGACCTCGTCGGAAGACCACGTCGAAGGCCATCTCGACTCCTGGCCGGCTGTGAGCGTCATCATTCCCGTGCTGAACGAGGAGGGTCACCTGGCTGAGGCCCTGGCCATGGTGCTGGGGCAGGACTACCAAGGGGAGACCGAGGTGGTGGTGGCCCTGGGGCCGAGCCACGACGGCACAGAGGCGATCGCCCGCCAGCTGCAGCAAGGGGATCCCCGCATCGTCCTGGTCGACAACCCTTCCGGACGCACACCCGACGGCCTCAACGCCGCGATCGCAGCCTCTCGCCATGGCATCATCGCGCGTGTCGACGGACATGCCGAGATCCCGGCCGACTACCTGCGACGGGCCGTCACGGAGCTCCGGCGGGTTGGTGCGGACAACGTGGGCGGGATCATGGACGCCCAGGGGAGCACGTCGTTCCAACGAGCCGTGGCGTGCGCCATGAAGAGCCGGCTCGGTGTCGGCAACGCGCGGTTCCACGTCGGAGGCCAGGCCGGTGAGGCCGAGACCGTCTACCTCGGAGTGTTCCGCCGCTCCGCGCTCGAGCGAGTCGGCGGCTACGACCCCCACTTCTCGCGGGCGCAGGACTGGGAGATGAACCACCGGATCCGCAGCACCGGTGGCACGGTGTGGTTCACCCCGCAGCTTCGGGTCATCTACCGACCCCGCACTCGCGTCCGCGACCTGGCGCGGCAGTACTTCCACTACGGCAGGTGGCGCCGCGTGGTGGCGCGCCAGCACGTCGGAACCATCAACGCCCGCTACCTCGCTGCCCCGACGATGGTGGTTGCGACGACCGTCGCCCTCGTCGCTGGCTCGTTCTGGCCGGCTGCGCTCCTCCTACCCGTTGCCTACCTCGGCGCAGTCACCGTCGGGGGGTTGGTGATCAGCACGAGCGAGAGCCCCGCCGTCCGGATTCGCACGCCACTCGTGCTTGCGGTCATGCACTGGTCGTGGGGGGTTGGCTTCCTCTCCAGCACCAAGGGCAGCCTCGACTGACAGCCGGCGAGGCTCCCGAGCCAGTCGCGCAGCCACGATCGTCAGATGCGAGTGAGGCCGAGCTCCTCCAGGGTCGCGCCGATGCCGGCGCGTGCCGGAGCCCGCGTGTTCAGGCGTGACGCGTTCCAGATGAGGTAGGTGGCGCTGTCGTCCAGCGAGGCGAGCACGGTGGCGTCCTTCAACGCCTGCATGGCGGGCGGGGACCTACGGGCGGAGAGCCACCAGCCCGCCGAACGACCGACCACGCGGACATACGGGCCGATGATGTGGCGGCGGCCGAGGTTCCGGGCCACCACAGAAGCCCACCGCGGCGTGAACCTGGTCACCGACGTGGACGGACTCACCTTGACCGGCGCCGTTGCCCGTTGCAGCGTGATGACCTCGTCGGCCAGGCCACGGAGCTCCTCCAGGACGGAGTCAGGTCCGATCAGCTCGACGTGGGCGCCGGATTCCCTCAGTAACGCGACGGAGCGTCGAACGGCTTCCGAAGGTGGCGACGTGAGGGCAAGGACGACCCTCTCGCCCTTGGCGTGCGGCCCGGGCACCGAAGTCTCACGGTGGACGTCCTCTCCGGTCTTCGGCGCGCGGTCTCCAACCGGTTCGACGTGGTCCAAGCCGGGGGCGAACCGGGTGGTGAGTCGCTCGACTGCCGGTCTCAGCTGTGCGTACCGCTCGTACTGCTCGGCGTGCCTCCGGGCGGTGAGACGGTCCTCGACGGTGGCTCCCTGCACCACCTTGGTCGCTTGGAGGAACGCTTCTGCGACATCCTCGGCCTCGACTCCGTCGTTGCGTACCCACAGCGGGTAGTCGGAGAGGATCTCGGCGGCTGCGTGATCCCATTCGTGGACCGACATGATGGGCAGCCCCGTCGACACGTAGTCGTACACCTTGCCCGAGGTCACGTAGCGGCCCCCCGGCAGGATGAGCAGCAGGGCGTCCCAGGCTTCGTAGACCGCGGCCGTGTCGGCTTTGGCGACCGGTCCTCCGTAGGACACTCCGTGCTTCGCGTACTCGGCGATGGCGACGGCTTGCGCAGATGCCCCACGGTTGGCACCGACGCCCATGTGGCCCCTGAACTCCAGACGAGACCTGCGCAGCACGTCGTTGGCCTCTCTCGCGATCCGCCACCCTTCACAGACGGCGCGGGTCAAGCCGGCACTGAAGGAGACGGTTCCCAGGTAGCCAAAGGTCAGCGGCTCGTCGGGTCCCGGCTGCCGCATCGGTATCTTGTCCGTCCCGATGGCCACGTCACTGCCGTTGCGCACGACGTGGAAGTCCTGGGCACGGTCAGGGTAGATGTCGGCGTAGGCGTCGCGGATCGCCCCGTTCACGAACCAGGCCTCCGTCGCGTGCGAGATGAGCCGGGCCTCGTACAGGCCCGCGGGGCTGTCGGGCCGGAACGCTGGGCGATCACGCAGGATGTCGATCGCCCAGGCGTCGCGATAGTCGAGGACGTAGGGCAGCCCGTTGCGCTCGAAGAGGTCGAGGGCCGGTGCGAAGAAGGTGTAGGGCACGCCCGACGTGAGAAGCAGGTCAGCAGGGCGCTCGTCGTAGACCCGGCGAACCGAGGCCACGAGCTCGTCCCGCCAACCGCCGAAGGTGGCCTCGGGGAAGTGGCTGACGTTCTGCTGGTAGTGCCGTTTCAGCCAGGTCCGTGGCCGCAGCGCCCGGTCCTCGCTGAAGCGGCGGATGTCGGTCTCGATGTCCTCCCGCGAGAGGGGCAGGCGTACCACGCGGATCCGTGGGTCGACGAGGGCGAGCAGCGATCGGTCGACGCCCTGCTCACGGATCCAGGCGTCCTCGGTGAGGGTCACGACGGTGACGTCCCACCCGGCGCGGGCAAAAGAGTTGGCGGTGGCGAGCTTGCGGTAGACGCACGACTTCGCGGCCGGAGGGAATCCCCACGCAAGGTAGAGCAGGTGTGGCCGGGTGCTCACGCGGTCGGTCCCTCCGTCTGGTCCAGGAGGAGCGTTTCGAGCTGTGGCCCGATGACGCTCCAGTCGTACGTCTTGCGCGCCCATTCGCGCGCCTTGGCGCCCTCGGTCGCCAGATCAGGGGCCGCGGCACGGATGCGGTCGGCAGCCTCCTGAGGCGTCTCGACGATCCACGAGTCGGGGAACATCGTGTGCGCGCCGCCCCACCGGGCGACGACGGGCCAGTTGCGGACCACCGGCAGGGCACCGCTGGCTGCGCCCTGGATGAGGCTCTCGTGGGTGCCCTCGCGTTGACTCGTCGACAGGATGACGCCGATGCGCCGCATGGCGTGGGGCACATCGTTGGTGAAGCCCGGACGAATGACGGCGTCCCCGAGCGCCTCGATGCGTTCCTCGAGCCGTGCCTTGTACCGCGCGGCCGCCTCGGTCAGCTTCGAGTCGTCGGCGAAGCCGTGGCCGACCAGTCGCAGCCGCCAGGCCGGGTCATCGCGACGCAGCTCCTCGAGGACGTCGAGCGCCCACTGAGCGTCCTTGACCACCTGGCCCCAGCCGATCAGTCCCAGCGTCCTGGATGCGGCCACCCGCTTGGGCAGGTCGTAGCTGTCCAGGACGTTGCGGTTGCCGATGGTGTGGATACGAGGGCCGGACCGGACCTCAGGGATCGCATGCTCCACCAGGGCGCGGATGTGGCCCGAGACGAAGACGAGGTCGTCGATCCCGGACCAGTCGGTGATGAGCGGGAACTGGGTGAGGGCCTCGTAGCTGTGCAGTCTCGCCACGACGCGAGCACGCACGTTCGGCAGCATCGAGATCCAGGTCATCGCGCGGTGGCCCCACTCGACGAAGATCGTGTCGGCCCAGTCGACGTCCTCGCGGACCTGGGGCGGCACCTCCATGGGGAGACCAGCCGAATGGCGAAGCCGATTCCAGGTCAGCTCGGCCGGATCCGGCCGCCATGGGCCCTTCGGAAGCCTCCGGATGTCGACCTCGCGCACCTCCACACCCGGGCGTTCGGCATACTCCCGGATGGTCTCCCGGGTGAAGTTGAAGTTGGTCGCCGTGGCGAACAGGATGCGGTGGGGCCGACCCTCGGCATCCGCCCGCCCGCGGGCCGGTCGAACGCCCTTCGTCGGTGTGACCACAGCCTGAAACGTCCTCGACCGCCGGAACGGTTGGAGGAAGGCGTCGGGATCGAGTGCGTAGGGGCTCGGCTTGTCCTCGAAGTGGTGGACCCGGTGCAGTGCCAGGTCGAAGGCGGTCTGGAGCAGCGCCGCGGCCTCGTCGAGGTCACCTCGGGCGAAGGCAGCGTCCGCGAGCGCGAGCGACGTGGCCGTGAGCTCGGCGGTGTCACCGGCGTCCGTCCCGAGGTTGAGGTCGAGCACCCGGGCGACGGCTCGCATCGACACCGTGGTGTCGGACTCGGGCAGCGTCGGCTCGACCGTGGCGAGCAGCGCTCGAGCGGACTGGCTGTGTCCTTGGGCCCTGAGCCGGGAAGCCAGGTTGTTGCTCGTCCCGGCCACGATGGATGCCGTTCCGGGCACCTTGGACGCGAGTCTGGCGATCCTGCCCCAACCGTCGTTCAGCTGCTGCCGGCCCGAGCTCGTGGCGATGAACCGCTGGTGGAAATAGCGACCGAAGCGCGTGCTGGCCTGCCGTGGCGTCCGGGGCAGGTGCATGACCGCTCGCGCACCCACTCGGGCCAACCGGACCGCGACCAGGTCCTTGTGTGGGACGGGCAAGGGCGCGGCGTATCGCGTCGGCAATGGACTTGGTCTCCTGGGAATGGTTCGGGCGGTCGTCGCCACCACGGTGCCCGGTCATATTACAGGCGGGTCGCGCACGATCAGGCAACGAGCCCCTCGGGGTCACCGCCGAGGGGCTCGCGCAGCCACAGCTTCAGTCCAGGTCGACCGTGAAGCTGGGCTCGGTCTTCTCGCGGACCTCGTCCTCGGTGACACCGGGCGCGAGCTCGCGCAGGACCAGCCCGTCGTCGGTGACGTCGAACACGGCGAGGTCGGTGATGATCCGCTGGACGACGCCGCGGCCGGTGTAGGGCAGCGAGCACTCCTTGACGATCTTGTACGAGCCGTCGCGGGCGTTGTGCTCCATCAGCACGATGACCTTCTTCGCGCCGTGGACCAGGTCCATCGCACCGCCCATGCCCTTGACCATCTTGCCGGGGATCATCCAGTTGGCGATGTCACCCGCCTCGGAGACCTGCATCGCACCGAGGATGGCCGCGTCGACCTTGCCGCCGCGGATCATCCCGAACGAGGTCGCCGAGTCGAAGAACGAGGCGCCCTTGCGCAGCGTCACGGTCTCCTTGCCGGCGTTGATCAGGTCCGGGTCCTCCTCACCCTCGAGCGGGTAGGCCCCCACCCCGAGGATGCCGTTCTCGGACTGGAGCACGATCTCGACGTCGTCGGGCACGTAGTTGGGCACGAGCGTCGGCAGACCGATGCCCAGGTTGACGTAGGCGCCGTCGGACAGCTCCCCGGCTGCGCGGGCGGCCATCTCCTCACGGGTCAGTGCCATCTCAGGCCTCCTGGCTCTCGCTGGTGGTGGCGGTGCCCGCTCCGGCGGGACGCGGTCGGACGGTACGCCGCTCGATCCGCTTCTCGGCTGTCTGCTCCGGGGTCAGCGGCAGCACCCGGTGCACGAAGATGCCCGGCAGGTGCACCTCGTCGGGATGCAGCTCACCCGGCTCCACCAGCTGCTCCACCTCGGCCACGGTGACCCTGCCCGACATTGCGCAGAGCGGGTTGAAGTTGCGCGCCGACTGGTTGAACACGAGGTTGCCATGCCGGTCGCCCTTCGCCGCGCGGACCAGCCCGAAGTCGGCGCGGATGGCCCGCTCGAGCACGAACGTCCTGCTCTCGCCGTCGACCTCGAAGTCCTGGGTCTGCTTGGCCGGGGAGGCGACCGCGACGTTGCCGTCGGAGTCGTACCGCCACGGCAGGCCGCCCTCGGCGACCTGCGTCCCGGAGCCGGTGATCGTGAAGAATGCCGGGATGCCGACGCCACCGGCGCGCAGCCGCTCGGCCAGCGTGCCCTGCGGGGTCAGCTCCACCTCGAGCTCGCCATGCAGGTACTGCCGCTCGAACTCCTTGTTCTCACCGACGTACGAGGCGACCATCCGCCGGATCCGCTTGTCCTTGAGCAGGATCCCCAGGCCCCAGTCATCGACGCCGCAGTTGTTCGAGATCGCCTCGAGGTCGCTGATGCCGGCGTCGTGGATCGCCGCGATGAGCACGCTGGGGATGCCGCACAGACCGAAGCCACCGACCGCCAGCGACATCCCGTCGCTGATCCCCGCGATGGCCTCCTGTGGAGTGGAGACGACTTTGTCCATGAATCGGACTCTATAGGGCGACCACGCACCCCAGGGGGTGGGGTGCCACCACTTCAGCCACCTTTGCGGTGGTGGGTCGCCACGTGACGGCCGCCACACTGAGGATGCCGGACCATGCCGTATGCCGCCGGGCCCGGCTCCATGGTCACCCGACCTTGGGAGCGGGCTCAGCGGCATACGCGCACGACGTGACACTCTCGACGAATTACGTTGGTGTAGTTAGCGCCTCGAACTTGTTATCTGTGTGACTTGAGTGCATAAATGGTGCAGTTGAACACTTGTGGGAGCACTCTCTCCCGCACGCAGGAAGCGAGTCACCATGGCTGTTGTCTGGCGTTCCCTGGGCCTGGCGCTCGCCTCGCCTGCGCTCATCGTCCCGTCCGCGGCCACGGCGGTCCATGCGTACACGCCCCCGGCGCCGCCCACGAAGACGCTGCCGAAGGCGCTCGACGTGTTCGTGCCCTACCAAGGTCAGACGGTGTGTGATCCGGTGGCGCGACCGGGCGTCCTCGCCTTCGCCAAGCTCATGACGAGCCACTACCGGATGGGCTCGACGAGTCTCATCGGGCGCACCTGCACGAGCGGCACGTCGGAGCACTACGACGGGCGGGCGTGGGACTGGATGCTCGACGTGGGGGATCCCGCGGAGTCCGCGGTCGCCCGCAGCGTGCTGTCCTGGCTGACCCGGTCCGACGCGAGCGGAGTCCCCGGCGCGATGGCTCGTCGGTTCGGAGTCATGTACATCATCTACGACCGCAAGATGTGGCGCTCGTATGCGCCCGAGCGAGGGTGGGCTCCCTACTACGGCACCAACCCGCACACCGACCACATCCACTTCAGCTTCAACTACAACGGGGCCGCGGCTCGGACGTCGTGGTGGACCGGGGTGGCAGCGACGACCGTGCTGACGTCCCTGCCCCGGGCGGGCACGACGACTGTCACCGTGCCGTCGCCGCAGATGGTCCTGTCCTACGGCATGCGGTCCGAGGCGGTCCGCCAGCTCCAGGTCAGGCTCGGCAACCTCCCGACGACCGGCTACTACGGCTCGATGACCAAGGCACGCGTCGTCGAGTACCAGCGGTTCGCTGGGCTCCCGCAGACGGGGGTGGCCGACCTCAAGACGCAGGAGATCCTTGCCCGGCGTGGGTGGCGCACCGTTGCCGCTGCCTTCCCGACCCTCTCCCACGGCATGACGTCTCGCGCCGTGCAGACACTCCAGGCAAAGCTGGGGTCGCTTCCCACGACGGGCTACTACGGCTCGATGACAAAGGCACGGGTGACGGCCTACCAGCGGTTCGCCGGCCTGCCGCAGACGGGCACGGCAGACCCCGTGACCCAGTACCGGCTCTGGGTGCGCGGCTGGACAGCTGGGAGGACGACCTATCCGACGCTCTCCTACGGGATGACGTCGACTGCGGTGAAGAACGTGCAGGCCAGGCTGGGCAAGCTGCCGACGACGGGCTACTTCGGCTCGATGACCAAGGCACGCGTCATCGAGTACCAGAAGTTCGTGGGCCTGGCCGCGACAGGGGTTGCGGACGACAGGACGCAGCAGCTGCTCTACACCCGGGGCTGGTCGACCGTCCTGCCGGCCAGCGCCACCGTTCAGAAGGAGGCAGAGGTCATGACTGCTTTCGCCACCGAGGCGGCTGGCGCCGACCCGACGAGTCCCGCCGTGGCGACGATCTCGACCGCGACGAGCTACACCCCGTACAAGGACGTTGTGCTCGCCATGGGGTCGCGGGGCGCCGCCGTGCGGACCCTGCAGCGGGCGCTCGGCGGCGTGGCGGTCGACGGCGTCTTCGGCTCGGTGACCCGGGACAGGGTGATCGGGCAGCAGCGCTCCCTCGCGCTCCCGGAGACCGGCGTGGTCACGCCGGATCTCTGGGACGTGCTCGAGGCGCGCGAGTTCCCGTTCGTGGGCCAGCGCATGACGGTGCTGCGCCTCGGCGACAACGGACCTCAGGTCGTGGCGGTACAGCGGCTGCTCGGCGTCCGGGCCACCGGCGTTTTCGACGAGCGGACGCGCGCCGCCGTGAAGGAGGCTCAGGCGAGGGCGGGCCTGGCGAGCACGGGCGTCGTGGCATCCCGCACGTGGTCGCTCTTCGACCGCCTCTCCGCGTAGCACCGGTCCCCGTCAAGTCAGCCGTGGGGAAGTTGGCGTGTTGTCCGCGCAGATCCGACCGCGTCAAGTCAGCCGGGGCTACCCCGACGCGGTCGGGGCGGTCGGTGAACCCTCAGCGGGCGAGGAGGGGGAGCGTGACGCCTTCGCTGTGCAGCCTTCGGCCGAGGGCGTCCGGGTCCACGGCGCTGGAGCCGCGCATCGCGACGACCGATCCGTCGGCGGCCCAGGCGCTCAGGCACGTGGCGAGCAGCGCCTGCAGGTGGTCGTCGACGGCTACCCGAGGTGTGGCGCCCCACTCGGCTCGGAGCACGACGAGGTCGGCGTAGGTCGTGTCGAGGCCGTCGACGCTCAGTGCGAGATCTCCGCGCTCGGGGTCGGACATCGGGGTGAACTGGTCGCCATGGGTGGACAGCTCCTTCGCCTCGTCGACGGCACCTCCCGCGTCCGCGGCCTCGGGATGCGCTCGCGCCAGCGCGGGCAGGGAGACCAGCAGGGCGTCGCCGCCGTGCGCAGCCGCGGTCGGCGGGTCGGTCGTGACCAGGACGTCCGAGTCGGCCGCCGCGCCTCCGAGGACGACCGTCGCACCGACGGACCACGTGGCCAGAGCCCAGTAGACCCCACGCCAGTGCGCCGGCACGTCGAGGCCGACCGTCGTGCCCGGTCCCGCCGCGCAGTCGTCCTGCAGCAGGTTGCCCGCCTTGGCGACCCAGTTGGACAGAACCCTTGCACTGAGCTCGATCCGCTCCCCGCTCGTCGGACCGGACACGTCGTCGTACCACGTGAGCCGCGGCCGGCCGGAGTCGCTCGCGACGAGACGGGCGAGCACGTCCGCCGGAAAGAGGGCGCCGGTCATGGGTGCCTCACTTCTCGTCCTGGCCCGGCGTCGTCCCCGGCGGCGGCTCGGTCAGCGGCTCGTCGTCCCGGAGGGCACGGAAGAGGTCGAGCGCGCGCTCGGTGTCCCACTTGACGGCCACACCGGCGTTGTCCGTCGGGAACGCCATGTCTGCGATGGGGACGGTCAGGGACAGCCCCTCCTCGTTGCTCACGGCTCGCATCGCCATGATGATGCGGAAGGCGTCGAAGAGCGATGTCTCCTCGCCCACCGCGACACCACCGGCCGCGGCATCGACGAAGGTCTTGTAGCGCCAGGGGAGGAGCACCGTGGAGGGAGTGGCGGACTGCTTCATCAGGGCGCCGAGGAACTGCCGCTGCCGGTTGGCGCGGCCGATGTCCCCGAGCGGATCCTCGTATCGGGACCGGACGTAGCCGAGGGCGTTCTTGCCGTCGAGCACCTGGCACCCCTTCTTGAGGTCGATGCCGGCCTTGTCGTCCTGCATGTCGCGCGGGACACACAGCTCGACGCCGCCGAGCGCGTCGACCATGCCGGCGAAGCCGCCGAGCCCGATCTCGAGGTAGCCGTTGATGTGCAGGCCGGTGACCTGCTCGACCGTCTGGGTGAGCAGCTTCGGACCGCCCAACGCGAACGCGGCGTTGATCTTGTTGCTGCCGTGGCCCGGGATCGGGACGTAGGAGTCGCGCGGAATCGAGATGAGGACCGGCTTGCCTCCGTTCTCGGACACGTGGACGAGCATGATCGTGTCGGTGCGGTTGCCCCCCGCCTTGCCGGTCTTGAGATCACGGCGCTGCTCATCGGTGAGGCCCTCACGACTGTCGGACCCGACGAGCAGGTAGTTGTGCCCGGACGTGTCCGCCGGGCGTTCGCCCGCGGGGACGTTGTCGACCCGGGCGATGGTGGCCCACGCCCAGACGGGCACCAGGATGAGGAAGGCCAGCCAGGCGACGACCAGCAGCCCGGCGACGAGGAGGGCGAGCCGTCCCTTGCGCAGCCGCCTTCCCGGTCCGGTGGGCGGCGGCGCGGTCTGGCGCGGCGGTCCGGCCGGCTCGTCGCTAGAAGGCCTCGCGGGCCCGGAGGCCGGTCGCTGGCGCTTCCCGGAGTCGCGGGTGTCGACGGTGTAGGCGTCGTGCTCCTCCGCGGTCTCCGGGCGCCCGGCGCCAGGTTGCGCCGGCGTGGGGCGACGCTTCCGCGTGTCCACGACGTAGACGTCGTCATCCGGGGCGTCCCCACCCGATCGGCGTTGGGACGAGTCAGTCGGCATCGGTGCCCTTCGGGTCGGGAGCGGGCGAGTGCGCCGCTGAGGGGAAGAGGTCGCTGACCCGCGGCGCCTCGTCGAGCGCGATCCGCCGGGCGAGCCGGGTGTAGCGCAGCTCCATCTGCCGGAACCGTTTGAACGTCGTCGCGACGAAGCCGAGGAACGCGACCACGAGCCCGTAGAGGATGAGGTCGGCCCCACGCCCGACTCCGAGGACGTTGGCCAGCCTCGTCCAGGTCTTGCTCGGGTCGATGATCGAGTAGATCGCGAGGGCCGCCAGGGCGAGCAGTCCGAGGCGGCGCACCGCCTGCGTGCGCTGACCGGTCCCGGCCAGCAGCCGCCACGCGATCGCCAGGGTCGCCGCGATGAGCAGGATCTGGATGACGCTCTGTCGACTCATCGCCAGATCAGCTCCGCCAGGATGTTGACGGCGTTCCACAACGACTGGCCCTTGGCCCTGCTGTAGTCGGTGTAGAGGATGTGCACCGGAGCCTCCGCATAGGCCACCTGCTTGCCGTCGAACCGCATGGCCCCGATCTGGGCGACGATCTCGGAGGCATGGGCCATCCGGTTCTGCGTGATGTCGAGACGTGCGACGACCCCGCGCTCGAGCACCCGCAACCCGTTGTGCGCATCAGTCAGCCGGGTGCCCGTCGTGAGGTTGGTGTATGCGACAGCCATCCGCAGGACCAGCTTCCTGAGGCCGGCGGCCTGTGTCCGGTCGTCAAGGAAGCGTGAGCCGAACACGACGCGGACGTCGCCCTGCCTGACCCGCTCGAGCATGGCCTCGACGTCGGCGAGCTGGTGCTGGCCGTCCGCGTCGTAGGTGACGCAGTAGCGCATGTCGGGATCGGTCAGGGCGTAGGCGAAGCCGGTCTGGAGGGCGGCGCCCTGCCCGAGGTTGACCGGATGGCGCACCACGACGGCCCCGGCCTCGTCAGCCCGCTCCGCCGACTGGTCGGTGGACCCGTCGTCGACGCACACGATCTTGGGGAACCGGGTGCGCACAGTGCGGACGACGTCGCCGATGACCTTCGCCTCGTTGTAGAGCGGCACCACGAGCCACACGTCGTTCGCTTGCATCACCACCAGAGTAAAGCCGAGTCGACCGTGACCTGTCCCACCACCACGCGGGCCGTATGCCGCTGGGCTCGCTCCGCGACGAAGGGGACCACGGGTGCGGCGTCGGGTTCCGGATGCCGGGGCTAGAGTCGGTCCCGATGACGGACCTGAGGACTGGCGAGGTCGTGCCGGCTGCGACTGGCTCCGCCGCACTGCGCGTCGCCGTCGTGGGGCCGACCCACCCGCACAAGGGCGGCGTGGCGGCCCACACGACGATGCTGGCCCACCATCTCACCGAGGCCGGGCACGACGTGACCCTCGTGTCGTGGGCGCACCTCTACCCGTCCAAGCTGCACCATGCGGACGCGGCCGTCCCCGAAGGGGTGCCGGAGGTTCCTCCCTATCCCCGCACCATCAGGGCGTTGAGCTGGGCCCGACCCGACACCTGGGTGCGGACCGGGCGGCGCCTCCGCGACGTCGACGCGGTCATCGTCGTCCACGTCATGCCCCAGGTCGTGCCCGCCCACCTCGCCCTCCTGCGCGCCGCGGACGCCGTGCCGGGACGGCCGCGCCGGGGCGTGCACAGGCCTCACTCCGTCGTCGTGTGCCACAACGTCCTGCCCCATGAGTCCCGACCGGGCGACGCGGCGCTGATGCGCCTGCTCTTCACCCGGGTCGACGCCACGCTCGTCCACAGCGCGGAGCAGGGCCGGCTCGCCCACGAGCTCGGCGCACGCCGGGTCTCGGTCGCCGACCTGCCGCCGCACCTGCCAGGCGGGGAGCCCATCACAAGAGGGCCCCGCACCGGCCCGACGAGGCTGCTCGCGTTGGGACTCATCCGTGAGTACAAGGGGATCGACGTGCTCCTGCGCGCCATGCGTGAGGTGCCGGACGTCACCCTGACGATCGCGGGCGAGGTCTGGCCGTCGCAGCGGGAGGTCATCGAGCGGCTCGTCACCGATCCCCGACTCGCCGGGCGGGTGAAACTGCGCGACGGCTACGTGCCTGCGGACGAGCTCGCCGCCCTCCTGGCGGATCACGACGTCCTGACCCTGCCCTACCGGTCGGCCACCGCGTCGCAGAACGTCATCCTCGGACACGCCCACGGCCTGCCCGTGCTCGCCTCCGACATCGCGCCCTTCTCCGCCCAGATCGAGGACGGGGTCAACGGCCTGCTCGTTCCGCCGGAGGACGAGCGAGCCCTCGCGGGCGCGCTGCGCCGGCTGGGGGACCCGCAGGTGCGAGCCCGGCTCGCCGAGGGTGTGCAGACGCCGGACCTGTCCGGGCCCTGGGCGCACTATCTCGGGACGCTCGAGGCGCTCGCGGCGGCCGACTCGGAGCACGAGGGCGACCCATCGCCGGAGCCTCCAGCGCCGGGGACACCGGAGGGCCCGAGCTCGGGCCCGTTGGTCGGCGCGGCGCGCAGGCTGCGATCACAGGTGCGCAGCCGTCGGCCGCTCCTCGAGATCCACCATGCCGAACTGCCCGACTGGGTGCTGCCGACCGACGTCCTCGGCGACCCGGCTGAGGCGGACGACGCGCGCCGGCTCGCCCGGGCCATCGGTCTGCCGATCTCGCTGGACAAGGTCTCGACGTGGGCCGCCCTCGGCGCGCTCGCCGCCATCCTGCGGGTCCGCGACGACGGACGACGCAGCGCCATCATCGTCGACGAGACGGGCACGCGGTCAACCCTGTCCCGGTGGGCCAGGGCCGTCGGCTTCGCGCCGGTGGAGATCGACTTCACCGGCTCGCACCCGAGCGTCGCCGCCCTCGACGTCGACACCGGCTCGCTCGATGTCATCGTCCGGATCCATCCACGCGGCTGCGACGCCGACGACGTCGACAACGTCCTCGAGCAGGCCTCGTGGGCGCTGCGCTCGGGCGGTCTGCTCATCATCACGATCCCCATCGGGCCACCGTCAGCGCAGGGAGCGTTGGGCCCGGCTGACGTGCGGGGCGTACTGGCCCGGGCCCACGCCCTCGGCTTCGTGCTCGTCGGCGACATCGACGGCGACGTCAACGCCCGGATGCGTGAAGCCGGCGCGCGAGCGCGAGCCGACTCAGCGGCATACGGCCTCGTCCGTCTCACCCTGAGGAGGCGTTGAGTGAGCCGGGGACGCCTGCTGATGGTGATCCGTGTCGTCGTCGCCGTCGTGACGCTGGCGGCCGTCGTGTACGCGGTCGTGCGGAACTGGGCCGACGTGTCGGTGCACCTGCGGCAGGTCTCGTGGGCCACGTTCGCGTGGTCGAGCCTCGCCGCAGCCATCGGCACCTGGCTGACGATGCTCGGCTGGCGCACCATCCTGCGCGACCTCGGCTCGAACCTGCACCTGGCCCCCGCCACGGGTGTGTACTTCGTCGGGCAGCTCGGCAAGTACCTGCCCGGGTCGCTCTGGTCGGTCATCGTCCAGGCGGACATCGCGGCCCACCTCAAGGTGCCGCGTCGCCGCACCGCAGTCACGGGTCTGCTGGCGCTCGGGTTCGCCCTCCTGACCGGGGTGCTCGTCGGGTTGCCGGCGGCGCCGTTCCTGCTGCGGCGGTCGTCCGAGGGCACCGCCTGGTGGCTGCTCCTCGCCCTGCCCATTGCCGTCGTGCTGCTCGTGCCGCGGCTGCTCAACCGGGCCATCGCCACCATGCTGAGACTGCTGCGACGCCAGCCCCTCGAGCACGAACTGTCGGCACCAGCCGTGCTCAAGGCGGTCGCCATCTTCGTCCTCGTGTGGCTCTGCTTCGGGGTCCACACGCTGTTGCTCGCCCAGGCCGTGGCGGGGGACGAGCCGCACCCCGACCTGGCCCTGGCGGCCATGACCGGTTACGCCCTGTCGGTATCGCTGGGCATGCTGCTCATCATCCTGCCCGCAGGCCTCGGTGCTCGAGAGGGACTGCTGACGCTCATCCTCTCCGCGGCGATCCCGACCCCCGCCGCGGCGGCCGTGGCGATCCTGTCCCGCTTCATCGTCACCGCCGTCGATGTCCTGGCGGCCCTCGTGGGCTGGCTCTACGCCCGCTCGCACCATCTGGTCAGCGAGCGCCGGGCCAGCCTGGCGGACGTGGGCAGTTCGGCCGAGTAGCTGGCCCCCGCGGTTCAATCCTCGGGCCGGTCGCGGGCAGGTCAGGCGCGTTCGAGGACGAAGACGGGGATGACGCGGTCGGTCTTGCCCTGGTACTCGGCGTAGGGCGGATATGCGGCGACGCACCGGGGCCACCACTCGGCCCGCTCGTCCGGGTCGAGTTCGCGCGCCCGGACGCGAAAGGTCGCGGTGCCGTCCTGGAGGTCGACCTCGGGATGAGCGCGCAGGTTGTGGTACCACTGGGGGTGGTCCGGGCGGCCGCCCTGGCTCGCCACCGCCGCATAGGCCCCGTCGTGCTCGACCCGCATGACCGGGACCTTGCGAGTGGCCCCCGTCTTGGCGCCGCGCATCGTCAGCAGGACCACGGGTCGGCCCATGATGTCCACGGAGTCCGTGGTGCCTGTCGCCTCGATCGTCTCGACCTGTCTGCGGACCCAGCCCGAGGGGCTCGGGGCGTAGTCGCCGGCCATGGTCAGGCGGCGCCGGGCTCGGGCGCGGAGGACCACGGGTAGGCCTTGACGAAGTCCTCCACGACGGTGACGTTGAGGCCACCGCAGTACTGGCGCTTGCCCATCTGCTCACCGATCTCACCGGTCTGCAGGTTCACGTCGGCGGACCAGTGGGTCAGGGCGTACTTCTTGCCCTCCGGGAACGCGCCCCGCGAGGTGTCCCACGGCGTGATGATGAACTTGTTCTGGGATTCCTCCATGGCGTTGATGCGCTCGGCCAGCGCGGCGAACTGCGACGCCTGGCTCTCCTCGAGCGAGGGGTCGTACCAGAGGATCGTGTAGCCGTGCTCGAGGTTGTGGACGAGGGCCTCGATCGCAGGGGCGTCGGCGACGGTGTAGACGCGCCGCTCGGAGAGGGCCGGCTGGGCGAGGTGCTGGCCGCTCGAGGGCGGGGCCGTCGCGTAGTCGATCTGGACCTTGTCCGGTGCCGACGTGCCGGGGCCGACGTGGTCGGCCGAACCCGTGGCCGGGTCGTCGATGATCGGGTCGCACGCGGCCGCGGTGACGTCGCCCATCATGCCCGCCAGCGCCGCATCCTTCTTGTTCTGCTCGCCGAGGATCGCCCAGGCCACCGCGCCGCCGATGATGGCGAGGACGACGACGACGGCCCCGACCACGAGCAGCAGTCGCCGACGCTCGGACCGCTTCGCCTGGGCTTGCATGGCGGCGACGCGCTCACGTCGGTCTCGGGTCGTCTCGCGGGCCATCGTTCCTCGTTCCGGTGGTTGTTGGTCGGGCAGTCGTTGCTGTCTAACGCCATCGGGCGGGTAAAGGTTTCAACGATCGGGGTTGAGTGTAGGCGAGACTGTTCTCTGTGTCCGAAGCGTCCCAGCCGAAGGTGCGCTCGTGGCGCGTCGACCGAGAGATCCTCCTGCGCGCGCAGCTGTCCGACTTCCACCGCGGTGCGGGTGACCCGACCTCCCGCTGGGAGGCCGACGGATCCTTCACGCGGGCCGCGCACACACCCGAGGGGCCGGCCACCATCCATCTCGTATGCCGCGCAGCTGAGTCCCTGGTCGAGTGCACGGCGTGGGGGGCTGGGGCAGCCTGGCTGCTCGAGTCCGTGCCCAGCCTCCTCGGCGCGGACGACGACCCGGCGGGGTTCGAGCCGCAGCACCCGGTCGTCGCGGCCGCCTGGCATCGCTTCTCCCACTGGAGAGTGCCCCGGTCCGGTCTCGTCATGGACGCGCTGGCGCCGGCCGTCATCGAGCAGCGGGTGACCGGTCAGGAGGCCTCTGCCGGGTATCGCAGGCTCGTCCGGCGGTTCGGGGAGCCGGCACCCGGGCCGGTCGGCTCGGCACTCTGGCTGCCACCGAGGCCGGCGGACTGGGCGAGGATCCCCTCCTGGGAGTGGCTCCGGGCCTCGGTCGACCCGGCGCGTTCGGGCGCGCTCGTTCGCGCGGCCAAGGTCGCGGGGCGCCTGGACCAGTGTGCGGGCCTTACTCTGCCGCAAGCTCATTCGCGCTTGCGCGCCATTCCCGGGATCGGCGTCTGGACGGCCGCCGAAGTCGCCCAGCGCGCGTTGGGGGACGCCGACGCCGTGAGCTTCGGCGACTTCCACGTCGCCAAGGACATCGGCTGGGCGCTGGTCGGTCGCCCCGTCGACGACGCGGGCCTCGCCGAGCTGCTCGAGCCCTATGCCGGGCATCGCTTCAGGGTGCAGCACCTGCTCGCCCTGGCGGGGCACCGCAGAGCCCGTCGCGGACCGCGGATGGCACCCCGCACCCACCTGCCCGTGCGCACCCGCTGAGCGCAGCGGCATACGGACGAGAAGGCAGTGTGCCAAGTGCGCGATCTGCCGCGCGCCTGGCACACCCGGGGATGATGAGCGGGGCCCGGCGCTCCCGTGAGACGCCGGGCCCACGCCGCTGGTCACCACACGGAGCGTGCGCGACCTTGGGGACTCAGGAGGACCTCCGCGGTGTGCGCACCGTTGCGCGCCGGTGAACATGCGGTGGCGAGCTTTTCGTCCCCACTGGGCGCCGGGAACGAGTCGGCCACCTGGACTGGGACGGCGATCCCGTCGAGCACGATGAGGCCGCGGCCGGGGACGCGCTGACGCTCCGGCTCCACACGAATCGCGAGAACGTCGCCGTCGGCCGGTGAGCTCGGCGAGAGCACCAGGCCGGTGCCGTGCCGGGCGAGCTCTGGGACGAGCCCGCGGTAGAGGCTGGCGGCGCGTCGTGCGTCGACCGTGGCGACGCACCAGGCGCCCGAGCCGTCCAGGTCCTGGAGAACGTCGAGGACGACCGCTTCGGCGGGAGTGCCGTCGAGCCCCTCGGCATCATCGACGAGCACGGACAGGTCGGGATGGGAGCGGCGCAGGGCCCGGAGCTCGTGATCCTCGCTCGCCGGCAGGAGGTGAAGGTGCCGTATGCCGCTCAGCCAGCCGAGCGGGGTGCGCCGGGTCGCGATCACCGCGGTTGGGTGTCCCGCGGTGACCAGCTGTCGCGCCAGCGTCGCCAACGCGGTGGTGCGGCCGCTGCGCGGACCGCCCACGACGACGATCCGGCGTCCGTGCCTGTGGCCCTCGAAGCCGACCGGTCGGACGTCGTCGTCGCCGAGCCCGATACTCAGTCGGTCGGGGATGGGCGGAGGGAGCTGGTCCCAGCCCACCGTGGGTGGGAGCGGAGCCACACGCCACGGCAGCCGTGCCGGGTCGATCTCGGAGGTTGCGTGAAGACGCTCGGCAACGACTGCCGTGGTACGGGTCTGGCTTTCCGCCGTCGGGTCGGGTCCGACGTGTGCGAGCTGCACGTGGTGGCCAGTCGCTACGTCGATGGCCCGGCCGGTGCCGCGGTGTCCCTGTGTCTGGGCCGGTGGCAGCCCGGCCAGCGTCAGGTCGAGCGGGTCGGGCATGGGCAGGACGAGCCGGTGCTGCAGGTGGCTGGCGAGTCGCCCGGAGATGACCGAGCGGCCGCCGGTGACCACCAGTCGGAATCCGGAGGACAGGCCGTCTCGGGCCAGCCGGAGCAGCGCCTCGGTCGGTGCGCCGTGACCGACGTCCTCGAAGGCGCCCTCGACGGCCTCCCACCCGTCGACGAGGAGGACGACCTGCCGGCCGGCATCTGGTGCAGCGTCCCGCGAACTGGCCCACTGATTCGCCAGGCTGATCAGTGGGTGACTCCGAGCATCAGGACTCCGAGCGCGTGCCACCTCGTCGGTGAGGCGCGAGACGACTCGCGCGGCAAGGGCCGGCTCGGCGGTGCTCGTGACCGACCCGACGTGGGGCAGGGACGCGAGGTCCCGCAGTGCGCCCGGGGAACCCTCGATCACGTGGAGATGAAGGTGCGCGGCGGACCACAGCTCGGCCAGGCCGAGGGCGAGCGTGCGCAACAGCGTCGATCGTCCGGTCCGAGCTCCTCCGGCCACGGCGAGATTGCCATCGGTCACCGGATGCCAGGTGAACGCCCCCTGCCACTGGGCCTCTGGTCGGTCGACGAGACCGATGGCAACTGCTCCGGGCGCGCCGGCGGGCGGGAGGGCGTCTCGCTGCAGCCGCTCGGGCAGGGCGGGTAGCCACGGGGACGGTGGAGCAGTCACGCGGAGGAGCTCGGCTGCATCTCGGGCTGCGCGGACCACCGACTCCAGCTCGGTGGGGCCGTGGCTCGTTGCCGAGGGTTGGAGTGCTGGCAGGGGACGGCCGAGATCGGCCCAGGTCAACGGCACCACGTGGACATGTGAAGGGACCGCTGACAGCTCGCTGCGCGGTAGGGCGCCCGCGTAGGCCGTCTGGACCTCGACGAGGCGGCCCCCGCCGGTACGCACCCACGCGCGTCCGGGGGCGCGGTCGCTGATCTCCGCTGCGGCGGGGCTCTCGATGACGTCGTCGCTGTCGGCCCGGTCCCGCACCCGGAGCGCAATGCGGAGCGAGATGTTGGCACGCATGTCGCCGGTGATGATCCCGGCCGGTCGCTGGGTCGCGAGGACGAGGTGCAACCCGAGGGAGCGGCCCACGGCGGCGATCCGCACGAGGCCCTCGACGAAGTCCGGTAGCTCGTCCACCAGCATCTTGAACTCGTCCACGACCAGGACGAGCCGGGCGATCAGTGGCAGGTCCGGGTCCCCGCCCCTGAGACGGCGGTACTCGTCGAGGTCCTTCGCGCCGGCTGCGGCCAGGAGCGCCTCGCGCCTCTTGAGCTCGGCAGCAAGTGACACGAGTGCTCGCTCGGTGAGGTGCTCGTCCAGATCGGTGACCACGCCAAGCGTGTGTGGCAGGTGGGCGCACTCCTTGAACGCCGACCCACCCTTGTAGTCGACGAGGACGAACGTGAGCGCATCGGGACCCGCTCGCATGGCCAGCCCACTGACGAGCGCCTGGAGCAGCTCGGACTTGCCGGAGCCCGTGGTCCCGCCGACGAGGCAGTGCGGTCCGTCCTGGGCGAGGTCGAGCAGGCACGGCCCGTCAGTCGCGGCTCCGAGCACCGCGACGGGTCGACCGGTGGACGCCGACCAGGACGCGACGAGGTCGTCCGCCACGGTCGGGTCCAGGCCGGTGAGCAGGTTGGCCTCGCGCAACCCCATCGAGCCGGGCGGCGTGCCGAGGCCCTGCTCCGGTGTCGCGTCGTCGAGGGGCGCCAACGAGCGGGACACGGAGTCGAACCAGGCCCGGTGGGGTAGGTCCGGGGTGATCCCTGTGATCGTTCGGTCGGCGAGGTGAAGCGTCGCTCGTGGCGCGCGTCCGTCGTCGATCTCGAGCTGGGCCCCGCATTCCACGGGAAGGCGCCCTGCGCCGTCATCGATCCCGATGACGAGTACCCCCACGTCGCGCGGAGCCCCGAGGAGCGCCGCGACGTCGGCACGGGATCGAAGCTTGGCCGCGCCGTCGAGCACCACCACGAAACGAGGGAGGGGAGGACCGGCCGTGCCACCGACGGCTCGTCGGTCCGTGCGGGCGCTGATGACCGCACCGAGCTCCGCGAGGCGGGCCGCCACGGCAGCCTCGTCCCGGGTCGAGGCCACGGTCGCCAGTGGCCCGTGATCTCCGCCGAACGTGTGTGGTAGCCGGCTGGCCCAGGCCCAGTCTGCCTCGGCGGTGGCGGAGGCCGAGATCACCACCACACGGGTGGTGCGCGGCGAGTGCCAGATTGCCGTCTGGGCGATCAGACCGCTTGCGGCGCAGAGGGATCCAAGTCGTGGCCCGGCGATACCGATGACCACCTGCGCCTCAAGGTGGACGACCGCAGGGACTCCACGGACGGTTGGCCTCTCGGCCCCGTCCGGTCTCTCCACCCTCGTCTCGGCAGGCTGGTCGGCCGTGCCGACGCGGAGCGCCAAGTGGTCCGGGTCCCCGGGGCGGCGCTCCCACACGCGCGCGTCACGGAGGCTGGCGATCGAACCGGCCGCGGCCAGATCAGGCTGCTCGAGGTGACGCCGTCGGCTCTCGGCCGCCAGCACCTCGCCCATTCGCGCCTCCGCCCGAGCCGTCTCGCGGGAGTGCTCGGCGAGCTGGGTGCGGTACGACACCCGCCCGTGCCTCCGATCGCTCCACCACTGAGCCAGCAGCGGGACCGGCGACATCAGGGCGAACAGGAGCATGACGGGAGATCGCAGAACCGTCGCGAGCCCGACGGAGACGACGAGGGGCGCCATTGCGGCCACGACGGGGGCGCGGGCGCCCTCCGGACGGGTGGGCGCGGGAGGGAAGCGGATGGTCTCGGTCTCCGTTGGAAGAAGGAAGCGGGGGCGGCGGTTGATTCGCACGGTCCCGCCCGAGCACTCCGCGGCGGCGGGTGTGGTCTCCGGGCGCCGCAGCACGAGGGTTGTCGACGCGAGGTGGATCCGGCTCCCAAGCGGGAGGTGCGACCCTGCCGCGGGGACGGGGCTGCCGTCCACGGTGCTCGGGTTTGTCGGGTCGAGGTCGCGAAAGCGGAGCCCAGCGTCGTCGGCGGTGATCACGGCGTGCGCGCGAGAGATGCCGGGGTCGTCGAGCCGGATGTCGCTCGAAGCCGCTCTCCCGAGCACCTGTTCCCCACGTCGGAGGGCAACGATCCGACCTGCGCCCGGGCCACCCACGATGTGCAGCTCGACGAACGCTCCCGAGCCCAGCGGCATACGGTGTGCTGGTTTGTCCTGATGGTGGCTGGGGGCGGCTCGAAGGAGCGCACCGCGAAGGAGGCTTCCTGCGCCGATGACATCGTCATCCGTGACCTCGCACCCATCCACGCTGAACCGGTCGCACGGGCCGGGAAGGAGGGCGGCGAGCTTCGGCCGAACCTGGCCGAACGTGACGGAGTCCTCGGCCGCGCCCGGCCCAGTGCCCGTGTCGATGAGGATTTCCCGCACCTCTGCTGCCGGCGGCGGACCGACGAGGCCCATCCGAATACGCATCTGCGCCTCCCTGCTGTCGGTCCCCACGGCAAACCCTTGCGCACGGGGGAACTCGGCCCGCCCCGTTGTCCACAGGCCAGCTCGCTCGGGCTGCAGCGGGCTGTGGCGGTGCCTAGGCTTTCGACGCGACGAATCAGGTATTTGACGGCAGGATGGTCGCCGGCCGGTCGAGTCAGGGGGTTCAGTGTCGACGCAACAGGCGGTGCGCCACGTCGAGGGCGAGGTCAGGGAGCTGATCCGCCGTACCGGCCTCGACCCCTCCCGGGACCCCAGGGGAGTGCGACGCCTCGTCCAGGACGCTGTTCAGGACTACGACGAACGATCCCTGCACGGCGGCCTTCCACAGCTGGGCGACATCCGAGCAGCGGTCCACTCCATCCTTGCGGTGGTCGCCGGCTATGGCCCGCTGCAGCAGTACTTCGATGACCCGACCGTCGAGGAGATCTGGATCAACGAGCCGAGCCGGGTCTTCGTCGCCCGCGGCGGCGTCGCCGAGCTGACCCCGACGATCCTCACCTTCGACGAGGTTCGCGACCTCGTCGAACGGATGCTCAAGACAAGTGGTCGCCGGGTCGACCTCAGTTCACCGTTTGTCGACGCGACGCTGCCGGACGGGTCGCGGCTGCACGTCGTCATCCCGGACATCAGCCGTGCCCATTGGCAGGTCAACGTCCGCAAGTTCGTCGTCAAGGCGGACCGGCTCGAGGATCTCGTGCGGCTCGGATCGCTGACGAAGCAGGCAGCCGATTTTCTTGCGGCCGCCGTCTCGAGCGGGCTCAACATCCTCGTCGCTGGCGGCACGCAGGCGGGCAAGACGACCCTGCTGAACTGCCTTGCGGCGGCGATCCCGCCGCGGGAACGAGTCGTCACCTGCGAAGAGGTGTTCGAGCTGAAGATCCCGCTCCGGGACGTCGCTTCGATGCAGTGCCGTCAGCCGAGCCTGGAGGGCACTGGCGAGGTGCCGCTGCGACGACTCGTCAAGGAGGCGCTGCGCATGCGTCCCTCGCGCATCATCGTCGGTGAGGTTCGGCAGGAGGAGAGCCTTGACCTCCTCATCGCGCTGAACAGCGGAGTCCCCGGGATGTGCACGGTGCACGCCAACAGCGCGCGTGAGGCGGTCACCAAGATGTGCACTCTCCCGCTGCTCGCGGGAGAGAACGTCTCGAGTCGCTTCGTCGTGCCCACCGTGGCCTCGTCCGTCGACCTGGTCGTGCATGTGGCGCTCGAGCGTGACGGTCAACGGCGAGTGCGAGAGATCGTGGGGGTGCCCGGTCGTGCCGAGGGTGACGTCATCGAGATCGCCGACCTCTTCGTCACGCGCGGCGGAAGGTTGGAGCGGGCAGATGGTTTCCCTCCGCAGGTGGAGGCCTTCGAACGAGCCGGTTACGACGTTGCCGCCCTTCTCTCGCATCGGACGCCGTGATGTCGCCGTCTGTCGTCGGACTCGTCCTCGGCGCGGGAGTGTTCTGCATCTACTGGTCGTTCTGGCCGAGGGAGGAGGCCCCAGCTGAGGAACGGCAGCGCAGGAGTCCCGGCTTCATCGCCGAGCTTCGCGACCACCTGCACCAAGCCGGCTACGCCACCGTGACGCCGACGAACGTGCTGGTCGGTTCGATGGTGTTGTTCGTCGTCTGTTTCCTGGCCTTCCTGGTGGCGACCGCTGTCGTGCCGATCGCGTTGTGCTTCGGACTGATCGCTGCCGCGACCCCCATCTCGCTGATCCGCATGAGGGCCCGCAGGCAACGGAGCAGACTGCGCGACCTGTGGCCGGACGCCGTGGACAACATCACGTCCGGAGTGCGTGCCGGCTTGGCCCTGCCGGAAGCCTTGGCGCAGCTGGCGATCCGTGGGCCCGAGGAGCTGCGCCCGGCCTTTGCCGGTTTCGCTGAGGACTATCGCGCCACCGGGCGGTTCCACGAGGGCCTGGATCGGCTCAAGGACTCGATGAGCGACCCGGTGGCCGACCGGCTGATCGAGTCGCTCCGGATTGCCCGAGAGGTCGGCGGCAGCGATCTCGGCAAGCTTTTGCGGACGCTCTCTGCCTTCCTTCGCGAGGACGCCCGGACGCGTGCGGAACTCGAGACTCGGCAGAGCTGGACGGTCAACGCGGCCCGCCTCGCGGTGGCGGCACCGTGGATCGTCCTCGCGATGCTGGCTCTGCGGGGCGGCTCGCTGCAGGCCTACGCCGCGCCGGCCGGCTGGGTCGTGCTCGCCTTCGGTGCGGCGTTGTGTGCGGTGGCCTACCGGGTCATGGTGTGGATCGGTCGACTCCCGGAAGAGGAGCGGGTGCTGCGGTGAACGAGCCGGTGCAGCTCATCAGGGAGCTGGTCCTGGGCGGGTGGTCGTGGGCCGGCGCCGCTGCGGGCGTGCTCCTGCTCGCTGGGTTGTCGCTGATCGTTGCCGGGCTTCCGGTATCCCGTCGTCCTGGCCTGGACGCGAGGCTCGCCCCCTACCTTCGGGACACGCCCCCACCGTCACGCCTGCTCGGCTCCGGCTCTGCGATGCCCCGAGTCCTCGGGCTCGGTGAGATCCTCGCGCCCCACCTGCGGCGCCTCGGAGACGGAATGGAGCGGGTCCTCGGGGGCGCCCCATCGGTGGCCAGGCGCCAGCTGCGCGCCGGGCGTCCAGCGGACGTCGAGCGGTTCCGGGCGGAACAGGTGATCTGGGCAACTGCCGGGGGGATCCTCGGCCTCGTCGGCGGCGGTCTGGTGGGGCTGTCCAAGCGCCACCTCTCGGTGCCTGTCCTGGTGCTGCTCGCCGTCATCGGATTCGCCTTGGGAGCGATCCTGCGTGACTACGCACTGAGTCACACGGCCCGCCGGCGTGAGCAGCGCATGCTGAGCGAGTTCCCCACGGTCGCAGAGTTGCTCGCATTGGCAGTGAGCGCAGGCGAGGGAGCCACCGGAGCGCTCGAGCGGGTCTGCCGGTTGTCCGACGGGGAGCTCGCGGACGAGCTGCGCCGATGCCTTGCCGACGCTCGGGCCGGTGCGAACCTGCCAGCCGCGCTGCAGGGACTCGCGGCCCGGACCGGCCTGCCGAGCCTGAGCCGGTTCGTCGACGGCATCGTCATCGCAGTCGAGCGGGGCACGCCTCTGGCAGAGGTCCTCCGTGCACAGGCTCAGGACGTACGCGAGGAAGGCCGACGCGTGCTCATGGAGCAGGGCGGCAAACGGGAGATCCTCATGATGGTTCCCGTCGTCTTCCTCATATTGCCCGTAACGGTGCTGTTCGCCATCTACCCAGGACTGAGCTTCCTCCGCTTCGAGCTGTGAGCCAGTTCCGACCACGCAGGTGTATCCATCACGACAGGAACGAGGAGAACGCACGATGCGCACCGGGAACATGACGACGACGCGGCTCGGCCGTTGGACAGGGATGCGGCTGGGACAGGCTCTTCGTGGGCCGTCTGATCGGGGCGACGTGCCTGGATGGGTGCTCATCACCCTGATGACTGCCGGACTCGTGACGTTGCTCTGGGCCGTCGCAGGCGACCAGCTCGAGACCCTCTTCACCGATGCCATCGGCAGCGTCAGCGGGCCGGGTGGCCGCTGACGCATGGCCGTCCTTGGTCAGCTGTCCGATCGCGACCAGGCTCGATCGGAGGATGGCTCGGCGATAGCGGAGTTCGTCATGGTGGCAGCGCTGTTGCTGTTCGTCGTCCTCGCGGTCCTGCAGATTGCCATCGCACTCTATGTCCGCAACACCCTGATCGCGTCGGCGTCAGAGGGAGCCAGGTTCGGTGCGCGTGCAGACGCCGCTCCCCGCGACGGCGTGGCCCGGACCGAGGCACTCATCACCTCCGCCTTGAACCCCTCGTTCGCAACGGACATCTCGGCCCAGACGACAACGACCCCTGGCGGCATCAGAGTCGTCGTCGTCACTGTCGTCGCGCCGCTTCCGCTCATCGGACCGATCGGCCCGGAGGACGGATTCAACGTGCAGGGCCGGGCGTTCAGCGAGGAGCAGGTGTCCGCGGCCACCAGCCTGAGCCCGCGGTGAGCTGGCCCGGGCCGCCGCGTACTCCGGGGGAGGGAGGGCGCGCCATCGTCGAGTTCGTGTTCTTGGGCATCCTCCTGCTCCTGCCGCTGACGTATCTGGTCCTCACCCTGGCGAGGATCCAGGGCGCGGCCTTCTCTGCATCGCTCGCCGGCCGAGAGGCAGGGCGTGCCTTCGTCACGAGCGACGAGGATGATCACGCGCACGCCCGAGCCGTCGCTGCGGCGACCATCGCGTTCGAGGACTTCGACTTCGACCGTGAAGCGACGCTGTCGGTCCGCTGCGATGGCTCGCCATGTCTGCGTCCTGGAGGTGTGGTCACCACGACCGCGGTCATCGACGTGCAGCTACCCCTCATTCCCGACTTCCTCGCCGGGAGCATTCCGGGCTCGGTCACGATCTCGTCGACGCACGTCGCGAGCGTCGACACCTACGTGGCCCGATGAGAGGCCCGCTGCCGCCACGCCGGCCCACTGAGGACGGTCAGATCGCGGTCCTCATCCTCGGGCTCTTCGTCGTCGTTCTCGTCTTCATCCTCGGTGCGATCGACGTGACCGCAGCCCAGCTGGCACGGATGCGCCTGCTCGACACAGCCGACGCGCTCGCCCTCGATGCGGCCGACGCACTCGACGTCGGAGCCGTGTACGAGGGCGGCGTCGAGGGACCTCTCGTACTCTCCGACAACTCTGTCCAGGAGGCAGCGACGGCGCACCTCTCGCGAACCCCCCGACCCACGGGAATCAGCACCTGGAACCTGCAGCACCCCACGGGCACGCCGGACGGGACCACCGCCGAGGTGACGCTGAGCGGCCGGGCCACCCTGCCGATGACCGGCTGGATCCTCGAGTCGCTCGGCGGTGGCGTCACCATCACCGTCACCTCGCGCGCTCGCGCGCCGCTCCGATGACCGCGTTGCAGCGGAAAACCGACTGGCGGCGGCACCAAGGGTGACGCCGCCACGAGGTTGCCTCCAGTGTGGTCAGGGAGTTGCGGATCAGGTCGGCCGCACGCCAGCCGATCGCCATGGCCGGCGCCGCTGTGTCACCCGAGACCTGGATCGGTAGCACGGAGATTTCGACCACGGACTGCGACCGGGCATCGCGTCACGGAGGTGCGTCGAACTGTGGGTGGGCGGCCGGATCTGGTGGCCCGGCAGGTACAACCCCGGCTCCTTCGAGGGGCCCCGGGCCTCGGAGGAGTCCAACTCGAAGGGAACAGCAACCACCTACACGTCGCCACCTTCCAGGGCGCCGACCTTGACAACGGCATCACCGAACCTCCACCGAACCTCCACCACAGACGCACGCTGGTCCACCGGGCTCGTCACCCGCGCCCTCCTAGGCTGGGGGCCATGAGCCGGAGCGCCGCCCCGCACCCGGGTTTCTCCGCGTCCTTCCCGGCCCTGCGCAGCCTGCTCGCCATCCGCCCGTTCCGGAGGCTCTTCATCGCCGGCTCGCTCTCCAGCTTCGGCGACTGGCTGGCCCTGCTGGCCACGACCGCCCTCGCGGCCGAGCTGGCCCGGGACGGGGTGGGCCAGTACCTCGCCGTCTCGGGTGTCTTCATCCTGCGCATCGCCCCCGCGATCATCCTCGGCCCGCTCGCCGGCGTCGTCGCCGACCGTCTCGACCGGCGCAGGACGATGGTGGTGGGGGACCTACTGCGTTTCGCGCTCTTCGTGTCGATCCCGGTCGTCGGACAGCTGTGGTGGATGTACGTCGCCATCGTCCTCATCGAGTGCATCTCACTCTTCTGGAACCCGGCCAAGGACGCCACGGTCCCCAACCTCGTGCCCCCCAAGCGCCTGGAGCTGGCCAACCAGCTCAACCTCATCGGCAGCTACGGCACGGCGCCCCTCGCCGCCCTCCTCTTCTCGGGCCTCTCCCTCGTCGGACAGCCGCTGCACGACCTCGTCCCCGGCATCGACGAGCAGGGCATCTACCTCGCCCTCTACGCCAACGCCGCGACGTTCCTCGTCAGCGCCTGGATCGTCTGGGGGCTCACCTTCCCGGTGCGGGTGGCGCAGGAGGAGCTCAAGGGCGAGTCGGTCCTGCGGAGCATCGTCGACGGCCTGCTCATCCTCAAGGAACGGCCCTTCGTACGTGGGCTCATCGCCGGCATGCTCGGCGCCTTCGCCGGGGGAGGGCTCGTCATCGGTCTCGCCACGCGCTTCGTGGGGGACATGGGGGCCGGCGCACCCGGCTACGGCATGCTCTTCGTCAGCGTCTTCAGCGGCATGGCGCTCGGCCTCGTCCTCGGTCCGCGAGTGCTCCGCGGCTTTTCCCGCCCAAGGCTTTTCGGTGCCGCCCTCATCGGCGCCGGCACCGTGCTGCTGGTGCTGGCGCTGGTGCCCACGTTCCTGCTGTCCCTGCTACTCGCGCTGCTCCTGGGAGCCTTCGTCGGCGTCGGCTGGGTCGTCGGCTACACGCTCATCGGACTCACCGTCGAGGACGAGATCCGAGGGCGCACCTTCGCCCTCGTGCAGTCGCTCGACGGTGTCGTGCTCGTCGTCGTGCTCGCCGTGGCCCCGCTGGTCGCGGCGATGTTCGACACGCTCCTCGGCCTCCCCGTCACCGTCGACCTCGGCGTCCTCGAGCTGACCTACACCGGCGCGATGGTCACCTACCTCCTCGCCGGTCTGGCCATGATCGGCTCCGGCGTGTGGGCCTGGCGGAGCATGAACGACCGACCCGGCGTGTCGGTCCTCGCCGAGCTGCGTGAGGTCATCCGCCGGCGAACGGGCTAGACGGCCTGTCCTTGGCTAGTCAGATGGCTGCGGCACCGAGCAGCCGATCTCCGGGTCGAGGCCGAGGTAGTTCAGGGGCCCGGCGATGATCGTCAGGGCGGCGCTCCCGACCCGGCTGCAGCTCGGCTCGGAGGAGCCGAAGTAGCCCCGCTGGAAGGCGGCGGCCACGCCGATGAGGAGCCAGACGACGAGCACGATGGTGGTGAGACTGGTGCGAGATCTGGTGCGGACGGCCATGGTGACCTCTCGTGGAGAGTGGGCGTCACCCGGGGTGGGCACGCCTGCCCGGGCCGACACGCGAGTCTCGCTGTCGCCCAAGCACGGCCACCCCCTACCCAGAAGCGGCTCGCAATCGCACACCATTTCCAGTCCGTATGCCGCTGAGCTGAGTCCGTCGTGCACCGATGCGAGGCGTCGGCTGCGTCATTCACCGGACGTCGCCTCCCGGCCACTGCCATGCTCGGACGGTGCGGATCCTCTTCTGCTCCACCGCCGCGACCGGCCACTTCACCCCGCTCGTCCCGGTCGCCCGAGCGTGCGCCGGGGCCGGTCACCAGGTGCGAGTCGCCGCGCCGGCGTCGTTCGAGAACCACGTGAGGCGGGCCGGTCTCGACCACGCGCCCTTCGACGACGTACCGCCGCAGATCGCCGGACCGATCTATGCCAGCCTCCCCACGCTGTCGATGGAGGAGGCCAACCGCCGGGTCGTGCGAGAGATCTTCGCCGGACACGCCGCTCGACACGCGATCCCGGGAGTACTGGCGACGATCGACGACTGGGGCCCCGACCTCGTCGTGCGGGAGCCGGCCGAGTTCGGCTCGCTCGTGGCCGCACAGGCGGCGCGCGTCCCGCACGTCGAGGTGCTGGCCGGCCTCGCCGAGGTCACCGCCCTGTTGCTGGCAGAGCTCGACGAGCCGCTCGCTGCGCTTGAGTCCGACGCGGGGCTGGCGCAGGGCACCCTGCTCCGGTCGATCACGTCCTCCCCCTGCTGCACGAGCGTCCCCGCGAGCCTCGACGGGGGACCGGGCCACGGCGACCGCCCGGTCTGGCGCTACCGCGCCGACTCGGGCCCTCGTCCGACCGGCTCGCTCCCCGAGGCGTGGGGCGACCCGGACCTTCCGCTCGTCTACGCCACCTTCGGCACGGTCGCCGGCGCCTTCGACACGTTCACGCAGGTCTACGCCCGCACCCTCGAGGCGCTGGCCGGCCAGCCGGTCCGCGTGCTGCTGACGACGGGTCACTCGCTCGACCCGGAGTCCCTCCGGCCCTGGCCGGCCAACGCGCACGTCCGTCAGTGGTGGCCCCAGGACCAGGTCATGCCGCTCGCCTCCGCCATGGTGGGGCACGGCGGCTTCGGCACGACGATGGCGGCCCTCGAGGCGGGTGTCCCGCAGGTCGTCCTGCCCCTCTTCGCCTTCGACCAGTGGGTCAACGCGGGACGCGTCCAGGCTGTCGGCGCCGGGCGGATGCTCGACGGTGGTGCGGCGGCAACGACGGAGCTCGCAGCCGCGGTCGCCGAGGTCACCCACGACCCGGCCTACCGGCAGAGGGCCGAGACCCTCGCGGCGGACTTCACGGCGCTGCCGGACGTCGCCACCCTCGTGCCCTTGTTGACGGACCACGTGCGCACGGCCACGTGACCGTGGGAGCGAGCCCAGCGGCATACGGCCCCATCGTTGTCCTGCCGTAGGCTGTTGCATCGTGGCTGTTGACTTCACGCAAGAGATCAAGGAACTGCGCGCGACGATGGACTCGGTGCGCGGCGTCACCGACCTCGACGCCCTCGGCGCACGCATCGCCGAGCTGGAGAAGCAGGCAGCCGCCCCGAACCTGTGGGACGACCCCGACAAGGCGCAGCAGGTCACGTCTGCGCTCTCCCGCGCCAACTCGGAGCGCGACCGGGTGCTCACGATGGACGGCCGCGTCGAGGACCTCGAGACGCTCGTCGAGATGGCCACCGAGGAGTCCGACCAGGACACCATGGACGAGGCCGAGCGTGAGCTGGCGGCCCTGAAGAAGGATGTCGGCGAGCTCGAGGTGCGCACCCTGCTCGGCGGTGAGTACGACGAGCGCGACGCCGTCGTGACGATCCGCGCCGGGGCGGGCGGCGTCGACGCGGCCGACTTCGCCGAGATGCTCATGCGGATGTACCTCCGGTGGGCCGAGCGGCACGGCTACCCGACGAAGGTGATGGACACGAGCTACGCCGAGGAGGCCGGCCTCAAGTCCGCCACCTTCGAGGTGAACGCCCCGTTCGCCTACGGTCACCTCGCCGTCGAGGGCGGCACCCACCGCCTCGTGCGGATCAGCCCGTTCGACAACCAGGGCCGGCGCCAGACGAGCTTCGCAGCGGTCGAGGTCATCCCGCTCATCGAGAGCACCGACAGCATCGAGATCCCCGAGAACGAGATCAAGGTCGACGTCTTCCGGTCGTCGGGCCCGGGCGGCCAGAGCGTCAACACGACCGACTCCGCCGTCCGGATGACTCACCTGCCGACCGGCATCGTCGTGTCGATGCAGAACGAGAAGTCCCAGATCCAGAACCGCGCCGCCGCCCTGCGCGTCCTCCAGTCCCGGCTGCTGCTGCAGCGCAAGGCGGAGGAGGCCGCGGCCAAGAAGGAGCTCGCCGGCGACGTCAAGGCGAGCTGGGGCGACCAGATGCGCTCCTACGTGCTCAACCCGTACCAGATGGTCAAGGACCTCCGCACCGAGTACGAGACCGGCAACCCGGTCGCCGTCTTCGACGGCGACATCGACGGGTTCATCGAGGCCGGCATCCGCTGGCAGATCGGGCAGAAGAAGGCCGCCACGGTCTGACCCGACGACAACCTTCCGGCAGCTCGACGCGTCCTATGTAGTGACCGGCCGGGGGGAGCGAGTTCGACCCGGGGGACCCCATCCTCGCCGACGTGGTCAGATCACCGACCAGTCAGAGAGGACGCCATCATGTCTGCACGTCTCCGTCGCTCCATCACCGCTCTCACCATGCTGACCGCCGCCGTGTCGCTCGCGGTCGCCGCCGCACCCGCCTCCGCCGCACCCGCCTCCGCCGTGCCATCGGCGAGTACTCCGACCGTGTCGGTGACCGCCAACGGCGTCAACTGCACCAACGTCGTGCAGATCGGCACGAAGAAGGTGGTCTGGGATCGCGGCATGGAGGCCTTCACGGTCCGCCAGTACAAGGGCTACTGCAGGGACGCAAAGGGATCGGCGTGGATGAACTTCGCCTCCGTCTACGTCTGGCAGCAGTACCACGTGCGCGGCTTCGCCTACCGGGCCTACGCCGGGATCGCCGTCCGGGGTGAGCTCGAGACGCGGGGCTTCAAGGTCGGCGCCAACCGGCAGCGGCTGACGTACTCCACGCCGGTTCGCACCATCAACGACTGCACCCGGGGCTGGGGCAAGCTGTACCGGCTCGGCGACGAGTCGCGCCAGGGCCTGACCTCCGAGCGGTGCTGACCGCCGCGCCACGCCCGAAACGTCGGTAACACCGGATTCGCCCGGTCGGCCCGTAGCCTCGAAGGCGACGACGAAAGCTGCCGTATGCCGCTGAGCGCGGTCCCAGCCCAGCGCTGGCTCCGCGCCCGGCGCATGGGCCCCGACGAGCGAGCCAGGGAAGCCGATGATCCTCTTCGAGCAGGTGACGAAGACCTACCCACGGACGGAGCGGCCCGCCCTCGACGACGTGTCGCTCGAGATCACCCGCGGGGAGTTCGTCTTCGTCGTGGGGGCCTCAGGCTCGGGCAAGTCGACGCTGCTCCAGCTCGTCATGAAGGAGCAGGACGCGACCTCGGGCCGCATCCTCGTCGCGGGTCGCGACCTGGCCCGGCTCCCGGACCGGAAGGTGCCGGCGCTGCGCCGGGAGATCGGCTTCGTCTTCCAGGACTTCCGCCTGCTGCCCAACAAGACGGTTCACCAGAACGTCGCCTACGCGCTGCAGGTCCTCGGTGCGTCGCGGTCGCGGATCCGCCAGATCGTGCCGGAGACGCTCGAGCTCGTCGGCCTCGCGGGGATGGGCAAGCGCCTGCCCCACCAGCTCTCGGGCGGCGAGCAACAGCGGGTCGCCATCGCCCGGGCCTTCGTCAACCGCCCGCCGATCGTGCTCGCCGACGAGCCCACCGGCAACCTCGACCCGGACACGAGCCTCGAGATCGTCAAGCTGCTCGACCGGATCAACCGCACCGGCACGACGGTCGTGATGGCGACCCACGACACGGCCACGGTCAACGCCATGCGCAAACGCGTCATCCGTCTCGACGAGGGCGTCCTCGTGGCCGACGTCGAGACGGGCGACTACACGACGGGATCGATCCCACGCGTCGTGCTCGAGCCGGCGCATCCCGACGACCTGCCGGACCCGCTCCGGGAGGAGGCGCTCGACGCTGCCGAGGCCTACGAGGAGGGCGAGCTGTCGCCCATCGGCCGCGACGCCGACGAGCCGCGCGAGCGGTTCTCGGTCTTCCGCCGCCGCCAGCCAGAGCGCTCGAGCACGCACTGACCAGGCAGAGCCATGCGACTCCAGTTCCTCCTCGGTGAGACCGGCAACGGTCTGCGGCGCAACCTCTCGATGGCGGTCTCGGTCGTCATCGTCACGATGATCTCGATGTACCTGCTCGGGCTCGGCCTCATGGGACAGCGGCAGGTCGACACGATGAAGGACTACTGGTACGACCGGGTGCAGGTGACGGTGCTGCTCTGTGCGGAGAAGACGCGCTATCCCAACTGCGCCGGCCAGCCGACCACGGACCAGCAGCGGGCCACGGTCAAGGGTGAGCTCGAGGCGCTGCGCCCGACGGTGAGCGAGATCTTCTACGAGTCACGGGACGAGGCGTTCGGCAGGTTCAAGGAGACGTACCAGAACTCGCCGCTCGCCCGTGCGGGGGAGTCGTACTTCGCCGACTCCTACCGGGTGAACCTCTCCGACCCGGCGAAGTTCGACATCGTGGCCAGCTCGATCAAGGGCATGCCCGGCGTGGCAGACGTGCAGGACCAGAAGAAGCTGCTCGAGAAGTTCTTCACCTTCATGAACACCGTCTCGTGGTCCGCGATTGCGCTGTCCTCGCTCATGGTCCTCGCCGCGGTGATGCTCATCTCGACGACGATCCGGCAGGCGGCGTTCAGCCGGCGTCGCGAGACCGGCATCATGCGGCTCGTGGGAGCCTCGAACCTGACCATTCGCTTCCCGTTCGTCATGGAGACGGTCCTGGCGAGCATGGTCGGGGTCGGTCTCGCCATGCTGATGCTGTGGGCCACCGTCAAGTACGGCGTGGTCGGCTTCCTCAGCGCCACCCTGACCGACACGGCGTTCATCGGGGTGGCGGACGTCTTGTCGGTCGCACCCGCCATCGTGCTCGGCGTCGTGGTGCTCACGACCGTCACCTCCTGGGTCACGCTCCGCCGCTACCTGCGCGTGTGAGGAGCCGCACGAGCGGCTGCCGTGCGGCTTGGGTCGCGAAGCAGACGGGACAAACCGGGCGCACATCTCGCCTTCAGCGTGTTGCCTGTGGTACCAATGATTCATATGTGGCCAGTGAGACCGTCCAGCACGCCATCTGCGAGGGCCCGGTGGACCGCCCTCGGGGCAGTGCTCGCGTGCACGCTGCTCCTGGCTGGGGCGCTCGGCGCCCGCGCTGACGACGTCGCCGACCAGAAGCGCAAGGCGGATCGGCGCATCGCCGCGCTGAGCCAGCAGCTGGAGGGCACCAGCGCGGCCCTGGCCAAGGCGTACGTCAACCTCGAGAAGACCCGCGCAGCCATCCCCGTCGCGCAGCAGCGGCTCGCCGAGTCCCAGGCCGCACTCGCGAGGGCACAGCAGGCGCAGGCACAGGCCGAGGCGACCGAGGCCCGCGCCATCGCCGCCGAGGCGCAGGCCCGCGCCCACAACGAGGCAGTGGCCCAGAAGCTCGCCGTGGCGCAGGCCAACGAGGCGCGCGCTGCCGACAAGCTCAAGAAGACCGGCACGGAGCTGGCGTCGTCGCAGGACGCGCTCGATGCCTACGCCGCCGAGGTCTTCCAGGGTGGTGCCGTCACCGAGTCGCAGCTCGGCATGGTCTTCGGCTCCACCTCGCCCCAGGACTTCGCCGACCGGCTCGTCATGGCGGACACGGCCAGCGCCGTCGCGAGCGACACCATTGACCGGCTCGCGGCCATGACCGCCGACAGCACGGCGACCAAGGCCTATCTGACGTCGGTCCGCGCCGAGGTCGCCGAGCTCAAGCGACAGGCCGAGGCGGCGCTCCGCGCGGCCGAGGCGGCCAGCGCAGTCGCGACGACGGCGCGAGAGGAGGCCGTCGTCGCCAAGAACAACGCCGTGACAGCGACGAGCAACGCTGCTGCCGCCAGGGCCGATCTCGACTCCCTCAACAGCAAGCAGACCGCCTTTGCGGCCGACCTCAAGGTCCAGCGTTCGGACGAGCGCGCTCAGCTCGCTGAGGCAGAGCGCGAAGCCGCACGCCTCAAGGCGATCCTCGTGGAGCGGGCGCGCCAGGCCAAGCTCGCCGAGCAGAAGCGACTGGCCAAGCTCAAGGCGGAGCGCGAGGCACGGATCCGGGCGGAGCGCGCCAAGGCCGCCGCGGCAGCCCGGAACGGGAAGACCTACACCCCGAAGATCCCGGCGCCCGTGCAGAGCGACCCGACGCCCTCGAACTACCTGTCCTACCCGGCCTACGGCCGGACCACCTCTGGCTTTGGCATGCGCTGGCACCCGGTCCTCCAGAAGTGGATGCTCCACGACGGCCTCGACTGGGGCATCGCGTGCGGCACGCCAGTCCGAGCCGCCGCCCCCGGAACGGTGATCCGGGCCGGATGGCGCGCGAGCGGCTGGGGCAACCAGGTCCTCATCGACCACGGCATTCACCGCGGCGTCGACCTCGTCACGAGCTACAACCATCTGTCGAGCATCGTGGCGTGGGGTGGCACGGTTCAGCGCGGCCAGCTCATCGGCTACAGCGGGACCACCGGCTACTCGACCGGCTGCCACCTGCACTTCGGTGTCTACGAGGACGGCACCCCCGTCAACCCGCGCAACTGGCTCTGAGGGCCCACTTCTCGATCGAGTGGACCGCTTTCGGGGTATGCCGCTGGGCCGGCTCCCACAGATCTCGTTCACCCGATCAGGGGTGGCCTCCTCCTCGGGGTAGCGTGGGGACGCCGCCGGACGGAAGCCAGCCCAGCGGCATACGAACTGCTGTGACGTGCTGTGTGGAGAAAGGGACGGTCCGGTGCCGAAGGAGAAGGGGCGGTCACTCATTGCGAGCAACCGCAAGGCGCGTCACGACTACCACATCGAGGACACCTTCGAGGCTGGCATCGTCCTCTCCGGCACCGAGGTCAAGGCCCTGCGCCAGGGCCGTGCGTCGCTCGTCGACGGGTTCGCCATGTTCACGGGGGACGAGCTCTATCTCGAGAACGTCCACATCCCCGAGTACCTCAACGGGACGTGGACCAACCACGCGCCGAGGCGCAAGCGCAAGCTCCTGCTGCACCGGTCCGAGCTCGACAAGATCGCGAGCAAGACGCGCGAGAGCGGCCGGACGATCGTGCCCCTGGCGCTCTACTTCAAGGACGGCCGGGCCAAGGTGGAGATCGCCCTCGCGACCGGCAAGAGGCAGTACGACAAGCGCCACGCGCTCCGCGAGCGGCAGGACCGCCGTGAGGCCGAGCGCGCCGTGGGCGCTGCACGTCGCAAGGGATGACCGGCAGATGCGCAGACAGCTGAGGGGGACGCCCGCCATGCAGACGAGGCCGAGGCTGAGGGCGCTGCTGGTCCTGCTGCTTGCCAGCGCATTCGCCGTGCTCATCCCGGCAGGCACGGCACACGCGGTCGGCGACGAGGCCATGGAGCGGTTCGCCGTGGTCTACGACCTGCAGCCGGACGGCAGCGTGCAGGTCTCGGAGACGATCACCTGGCGCTTCCCGCCCGGCGAGCAACGGCACGGGATCTTCCGCAACATCGTCGTGCGGATGGGCTACCAGGACCAGGAGGGCAAGTACCGCTACTACGAGCTCACCGACGTGGAGGTGAGCAGCCCCTCCGGTGCGCCAGCCGACTTCCGGGTCAGCGACAACGGCGCTGCCAGGGAGATCCGGATCGGCAGCGCGGACGAGTGGACCGAGGGCACCCAGGTCTACGAGCTGCGCTACACCCTGCACAACGTGCTCAACCCGATCGCGGGTCCCGGTGGCGAGCCGCGCACGGTGGAGTTCCACTACAACGTGTTCGGCAGCAACGAGCTGACCGCGCGGGAGCGCGTCAACGTCGTCGTCAACGCGCCGGCTGCCTCGACCCAGGTCGCCTGCTTCGAGGGTGAGGCCCGCAGTGACACGCAGTGCCAGGCCAGGGCCGGCAGTCCGACGACCTTCGCTGCCATGGGGCTCGCGCCCGGTGACGCGATGACCGTCATCGCGGGTTACCCGGCCGCGGCCTTCACCAACCCTCAGCCGGACGTGCGGGACGGCAACGCCGACTCGACTCTCGGGTCCGGCGCGGCCTCCGCCGCCAACGCCGCCGCGACCGCTGCCGGTGTTGCCGCCCCGGTCCTCGCGCTCGCCGTCATGGGCGCCCTCGTCTGGACCCGCGGACGAGACGAGCGCTACGCCGATCTCACGCCCGGGCTCACCCCGTCCGTCACGGACCGCGAGTCGCAGCCGACGACGCGCGGCGGTCCGGACACGGTTGCGGTCCAGTTCCACCCGCCCGCAGGGGTTCCGCCGGGACTCGTCGGGACGATCATCGACGAGAGGGCGAACCCCATCGACGTGTCCTCGACGCTGATCGACCTCGCCGTGCGCGGGTACCTGCGCATCGAGGAGGTCGAGGGCGGGGGCATGTTCACGCGGACGGACTGGAACCTCGTGCGCCTCGACCCTCCGGCCGGCGACACACTGCTGCCCTACGAGCGCCGGCTCCTCGACGGGATCTTCAGCACGCGAGGGGACGTCGTGGCGCTCTCGGACCTGAAGAACACCTTCGCCAGCACGCTGCGCAGGATCCAGTCGAACATGTACGACGAAGTCGTCACCCGGCACTGGTTCCGCTCGTCGCCGCAGCTGCAGCGGGGCATGTGGCAGGGCCTCGGCATCGTCCTCGCCGTCGTCGGCGGGATGATCCTGTTCTACGGCCAGGGCGCGATGACGGCGCTCCTCGGCTCGGGCTTCACCGGCGGGGCCGTGCTCGGGATCGGCCTGCTCGTCGCCGGCGCCATCGTCTGGTTCCTCGGCGGCAGGATGGCGGCCAAGACCGCGGAGGGCTCGGCCGTCCTTGCCCAGTCGCTCGGTTTCAAGGAGTACCTCACGACGGCGGAGGCGGGGCAGATCGCCTTCGAGGAGGCGAGCAACATCTTCAGCCGGTACCTGCCCTATGCGGTCGTCTTCGGCGTCGCGGACCGGTGGGCAAGCACCTTCGCGGAGGTCGCCCAGGCGGCCGACGCGGCAGGCCGGCCGATCCTCATGCCGTCCTGGTACATCTGGAGCGGCGCGGCCTTCCCGGACTTCGGCAGCATCGCCAATGGCGTGGAGAGCTTCTCGACGACCTCGACCGGAACCTTCACGTCCACGCCCGGCTCGTCGGGGAGCTCGGGCTTCTCCGGAGGGGGCGGCTTCAGCGGCTCCGGTGGGGGAGGGTCCTCGTCCGGGTCCTGGTGAGGTGTCGGCGGTCGGTCAGGAACCAGCGACTGGGATCCGGTCAGCGCCCCTCAGCCCGCCGGCTCAGCTCCGCGTCCAGCGTGATCGCGGCGTTGATCAGGGCCAGGTGCGTGAACGCCTGCGGGAAGTTGCCGATCTGCTCTCCGCTCAACGCGATCTCCTCGGAGTACAGGCCCAGGTGGTTGGCGTAGGTCAGCATCTTCTCGAAGGTGATGCGTGCCTTGTCGAGCCGACCGGCTCCGGCGAGCGCCTCGACGTACGTGAAGGTGCACAGCGAGAACGTGCCCTCTGAACCGCGCAGGCCGTCCGGCGAGGCTTCGGGGTCGTACCGGTAGACGAGGCTGTCGGTCACCAGCTCCTCGTCCATCGCGTCGAGGGTGGACTGCCACATCGGGTCGTTGGGGCCGATGAACCCGAGCGCGGCCATGCGAAGCAGCGAGGCATCCAGGACGTGGGTGTCGTAGTGCTGCACGAAGGCCTGGCGCTCCGGGCTCCAGCCCTTCTCCATGATCTGGCGGAACACGGCGTCTCGTGCCGCCGTCCAGCTGTCGACGGATGCGGGCCATCCTCGCTTGGCGGCCAGGCGGATGCCGCGGTCGAATGCGACCCAGCACATCAGGCGGCCGTAGGTGAAATGCTGCCGCCCGCCGCGGGTCTCCCAGATCCCTTCCTCGGGCTGGTCCCAGTGGTCGACGAGCCAGTCGAGCACGCCGCACAGCTTGAGCCACCCCGCGTAGTTCATCTGGAACCCGCGTTGGTCAGCCAGGTACAGGCTGTCCATCATCTCGCCATAGATGTCGAGCTGCAGCTGGTCGGCGGCCCCGTTGCCGATCCGCACCGGGAAGGAGTCGCGGTAGCCCGCCCAGTGCTCGAGGCTCTCCTCGACCAGCTCGCTGGACCCGTCGATGCGGTACATGATGTTGAGCGGCGCCGTGCCATCCGCGCGGGTGTCCATGACCCGCTCCCGCATCCACACGCCGAACGCCACAGCCTCGTCCATGAAGCCCAGTGCGAGCAGTGCGTACACCGAGAACGACGCGTCCCGGACCCAGGTGAACCGGTAGTCCCAGTTGCGTTCGCCACCGATCTGTTCAGGCAGGGCGGCCGTCGGCGCGGCGACCAGGCCTCCACTGGGGGCGTAGGTCATCAGCTTCAAGGTGATCGCGGAACGGTTGACCATCTCCCGCCATCGCCCGGTGTAGGTGCACTGCTCGAGCCAGGTCGTCCAGAACTGCACGGTGCCGTTGAACAGGTCCCACACCTCACCGACACTCGTCTCGCGCGCCTCGGTCGCCCCGACGTCGAGGATCATCCCGCGGGCCTCCCCGGTCCGAAGCGTCAGCTCGGCGCGAACGTCCCCGGACTCGTTCGCGCCGCCGCGGCCCAGTTCCTCGTCCTCGGGTTCGCGGACGATGCTGACGGCCATGGTGGTGGCCTCCCCGCGGAAGACGACCCCTCCTTCGCTGATCTGCGTCTCGTGCGGTTCGCGGCCGTAGTCGAAGCGCGGGGCAATGTCGATCTCGAACGTCATCTGCCCGCGGATGCACCGCAGAAGCCGCACGATCCGGTGGTGTTCCGCCGGGACGTGTGAACTCGTCACCGGCATGAAGTCGACCACCTCGCCGACGCCCTCCTCGGTCAGGTACCGGGTGACGAGGGCAGCGGTATCCGGAAAGTAGAGCTGCTTGGTCGTGAACTCGTCGGCGACCGGTCGGATGCGGCAGTACCCGCCCTTGTCCTTGTCGAGCAGGGCCCCGAACACACTCGGCGAGTCGAACCGGGGTGCACAGAACCAGTCAATGGAGCCATCGGTCGACACCAGGGCCGAGGTCTGGAGGTCCCCAATCAGTCCGTGGTCCTCGATGAGCGGGTATCCGTCCTTCATGACGCGCCTCCTCAGGTGCTCACCGATTGTTGGGCGGGCGGTCGACACAAGGCATCATCCTGACCGGATGAACCTGCCTGTCGCGCACGGAGTCGAAGCGGGCACGCCCGTACAGTCAACCCATGGTGCTGAGTCGCTGGCAGCGACTGTCCGAGTGGCCGCTGGTCGCCGCGGCCGTGATCTTCACCGTGCTGTACGCGTGGGTGGTGATCGCGAATGTGCAGCCGCCCGATGACGCGCTCCCGCGCTTTCTCCTCGGCGTGATCTGGCTGGTCTTCGCCGCGGAGTACGTCGTCTGCCTCGTGCTCGCGCGGCCCCGGGGCGAATGGTTTCGCACCCACCTGGGCCACCTCGCCGCCGTGCTCGTGCCGTCCGTGCGCCCGCTCCTGCTGCTTCGGTTGCTGCGGCTCGTCCCGTCACTGCGTGGCGAGACCGGAGGAGTGGTGCGGAATCGGTTGACGATCTACGGGGTGGCGACCACCGCTCTGCTGGCGTTCATGGGCGCGCTCGCGGTGCTCGACGCCGAGCAGAACGCACCGGAGGCCAACATCCATCAGTTCGGCGATGCCGTCTGGTGGGTCGCGGTGACGGTCACCTCGGTCGGCTATGGCGACTACTACCCGATCACCTCCACCGGTCGCTGGGTGGCCGCGGGGCTGATGTTCGGCGGGCTGGTGCTGCTCGGCGCGGTGGCGGCGACCCTGTCGTCCTGGCTCATCGACCGCGTACGCAGTCGGCATGGCGACTCGGGCGGCCCGGGGGTGGATGCGTCCTCCTCGGGCTCCCGGTGACCGTGCCGTCCGCCGGGTAGGGCAGGGGCATGGCGAGGGATCCACACGAGCTGCTCGAGCCGTACCGTCGCAAGCGGGACTTCGGCCGGACGCCCGAGCCCTCGGGCAGCGGGTCCGCGGCGGCGCGACCGTCCGAGGACGGACTGCGCCGCTTCGTCGTGCAGCGCCATCGAGCCCGTCGCCTCCACTACGACTTCCGTCTCGAGATGGACGGCGTGCTGGCGAGCTGGGCGGTCCCGAGGGGGCCGACCCTGGACCCGGACGTGCGCCGCCTCGCCGTCCACGTCGAGGACCACCCCATGGAGTACGAGCTCTTCGAGGGCGTCATCCCGGCCGGTGAGTACGGCGGTGGCGACGTCATCGTGTGGGACCGCGGGACGTGGCGACCGCACGAGACCGAGGACCCGGCAGAGGCGGTGCGCGCGGGCGAGCTGCACCTGGACCTGTTCGGAGAGCGGCTTCGCGGCCGTTTCGCCCTGGTGCGCACCGGCCGCCCGGAGCGTTCCTCGGACAAGGAGCAGTGGCTCCTCCTGCACAAGCACGACGCCGATGCCGTCAGCGGTTGGGACGCGGAGCATCACCCCACGTCCGTCCTCAGTGGTCGCACCAACGAGGAGGTCAAGGCGGCACCGGACCGGCTCTGGCGCTCGGACCTGCCCGCCGCCGAGGCGTCCGTGCCGGCCCACGGTCAGCTCGTCGAGGGCCCGACCGAGGACGAGCTGGGCGCACTCGCCGACCTCGGTCGCCAAGGGACGTGGGAGGTCTTCGGGCGGACGCTGAAGGTGACCAACCTCGACAAGGAGCTGTTCCCTGCCCGGGCCGGCGAGGAGCCAGTGACGAAGCGCGAGCTGCTCGCCTATGCTGCCCGCATCGCGCCCGTCTTGTTGCCCTACCTTCGTGGTCGTGCCCTGAACATGCATCGCTATCCGGATGGAGCGGCGAAGAAGGGCTTCTGGCACAAGGAGGTTCCCGACCACGCGCCGGAATGGGTCGATCGCTGGCACAACGCGGACGCGGACCCCGATGAGACCCAGTACTACGTCATCGTCGATGAGCCTGCGACGCTCGTCTGGGTGGCCGGCTTCGGAGCGCTCGAGTGGCATCCGTGGACCTCGCCCACTGACGCGCCGGATCTGCCGTCGTACGTCCTGTTCGACATCGATCCGGGTGAGCGGACGTCGTGGGAGGAGGTGGCCCTGCTGGCGCAGCTGCACCGGACGGCGTTCGAGCACCTGGGCCTGCGGGCCTATCCCAAGCTGACCGGACGGCGCGGCGTCCAGGTGTGGGTGCCGATCGCGCGCGGTCCCGGCTTCGACGAGACGCGCGAGTGGGCCGAGCGGGTCTCCAGGACCATCGGCGCAGTGCAGCCGGAGCTCGTCAGCTGGAAGTGGCAGAAGCGCGACCGAGGGGGCCTGGCCCGCCTCGACTACACCCAGAACGCCGTCAACAAGACGCTCGTCGCGCCGTACAGTCCGCGAGCCTCGGCGGGAGCGCCGGTGTCGGCTCCGATCACCTGGGACGAGCTCGACGACCCGGACCTGCGCTCCGACCGCTTCACGATCCGCACCATCCTGGACCGACTCGAGAGGTCCGGAGACCTCTTCCGTGGCGTGCTCACGCACGACCAGAGCCTCCCGGTCCTCCGCTGACTTCACGGATGCCCCCAGCAGCCGCTGCCGTATGCCGCTGAGCGGGCTTCTCTGCCCAGCCTCCTCGCGCCGCCGCGAGCCACCTCGACATCGGACCCGGGACGGGCCGGGGGGCGATGTCGGAGCGCCGGCCACCCGCAGCTGCTGCGTCAGCCGATGACGACGAGGAGGTCGCCACCCTCGACCTGCTGCTGCGCGCCGATCGCGACCCGTGAGACGGTGCCGGCCGTTGGTGTGGTGATGTTGGCCTCCATCTTCATGGCCTCGATCGTGGCGACGACCCCTCCGGCCGCGACGGTGTCGCCCTCCGCCACGGTGAGCGTCACGACCCCGGCGAAGGGTGCCGGGACCTGTCCGGGGACTGCGGGATCCGCCTTCTCGGCAGACTTGACGTCGGCTTCGACCGACCGGTCGCGCACCTGGATCGGCCGGAACTGCCCACCGAGCGTGCACATCACGGTGCGCATGCCCTTGGAGTCGGCCTCGCCGATCGACTGGACCCCGATGATGAGCCGCTTGCCCTGCTCGATGTCGACCTCGTACTCCTCACCGTGGGCGAGTCCGTGGAGGAACTCGACGGTGCCGAGGACGGACAGATCGCCATAGGCCTCGCGGGAGGCCTCGAACTCCTTGGCTGGAGCAGGGAAGAGGAGGTGGTTGAGGGCGCGGCGCGGGTCGTCGGCCAGCGCCTCCTCCTGCTCGGGAGTCAGCTCCGTGAGACGCGGCTTCGCCAGTCGTCCCGCGAGGGCCTTGGTCCGGAACGGCTCCGGCCATCCTCCCGGCGGGTCGCCCAGCTCACCGTTGAGGAAGCCGATGACGGAGTCCGGGATGTCGTACTTCTGCGGCTGCGCCTCGAAGTCCGCCGGATCGGCACCGGCGCCCACGAGCGCCAGGGCGAGGTCGCCGACGACCTTGCTGCTCGGCGTCACCTTGACGAGGTTGCCGAGGATCCGGTTCGCCGCGGCGTACATGTCCTCGATCGCCTCGAACCGGTCACCGAGGCCGAGGGCGATGGCCTGCTGGCGCAGGTTGGACAGCTGCCCGCCGGGGATCTCGTGGAAGTACACGCGACCGGTCGGCGACTCGAGGCCGGACTCGAACGGCCGGTAGAGGTGGCGGGTCGCCTCCCAGTAGGGCTCGAGGGCGAAGACGCCCCGGATGTCGAGCCCGGTGGGCCGGTCGGTGTGGTCGGTGGCAGCGACGAGGGCGGACAGGGGCGGCTGCGACGTCGTCCCGGCCATGGTCGCGGTGGCGGCGTCGACGGCGTCCACGCCGGCGCCAATGGCCGCGAGCAGCGTGCCGATCTGCCCACCAGCGGTGTCGTGCGTGTGCAGGTGGACCGGTAGGTCGAAGCGCTCCCGAAGGGCGGTCACCAGGCGCGCCGCCGAGGGGGCGCGCAGCAGTCCGGCCATGTCCTTGATGGCCAGGACGTGCGCACCGGTCTCGACGATCTGCTCGGCGAGCCGCAGGTAGTAGTCGAGGGTGTAGAGCTTCTCGTCGGGTGAGAGGAGGTCGCCGGTGTAGCAGAGCGCCACCTCGGCGACGGACGTCCCCGTCTCGAGGACCGCCTCGACGGCCGGACGCATCTGGGTCACGTCGTTGAGCGAGTCGAAGATCCGGAAGATGTCGAGCCCGGTGCGGGCCGCCTCCCGCACGAACGCGTCGGTCACGGCTGTGGGGTAGGGCGTGTAGCCCACGGTGTTGCGCCCCCGCAGGAGCATCTGGAGCGGGACGTTGGGCATCGCCTCCCGGAGGGCGGCGAGACGCTCCCACGGGTCCTCCGCGAGAAACCGCAGCGCCACGTCGTAGGTCGCGCCGCCCCACGCTTCGACCGATAGCAGCTGCGGCATCAGGTGGGCGACGTGACCGGCGACATGGAGCAGGTCGCGGGTGCGCATCCGGGTGGCGAGGAGCGACTGGTGCGCATCCCGGAAGGTCGTGTCCGTCACGCCCACCTCGGTCCGCTCGCGCAGGCGCCGGGCGAACTCCGCAGGACCGACCTCGAGCAGCAGGTCACGGGAGCCGCGGGGCACCGCCTCGTCCGGCAACGCGGGCAGCTTCGCGCGGGGGCGGACCCGCGTCGTGGCGGGCCCGTTGGGCTGGTTGACCGTGACGTCGGCGAGGTAGGTGAGCAGCCGGGTCGCCCGGTCGGCCGACACCCTGGCGGTCAGCAGCTCGGGCCGCTCGTCGATGAACGACGTAGTCGCCCGGCCGTCCTGGAAGGTGGGATCCGCGAGCACGGCCTGCAGGAACGGGATGTTGGTCGCCACGCCTCGGATCCGGAACTCCGCCAGGGCCCGTTGGGCCCGGCGCACGGCCACCGGGAAGGTGCGGCCGCGGCAGGTCAGCTTGACGAGCATCGAGTCGAAGTGCGCGCTCACCTCGGCGCCGACGAAGATCGTGCCGCCGTCGAGCCGGACCCCGCTGCCGCCTGCCGACCGGTACGTCGTGATGGTCCCGGCATCGGGACGGAACCCGTTGGCCGGGTCCTCCGTCGTGATCCGGCACTGCATCGCGAACCCGCGCAGGACGATGTCCTCCTGCCGGATCCCGAGGCCCGCGAGCGTCTCGCCCGAGGCGAGCTGCAGCTGCAGGACGACGAGGTCGACGTCGGTGACCTCCTCGGTGACCGTGTGCTCGACCTGGATGCGCGGGTTCATCTCGATGAAGACGTAGCGACCGTCCTCACCGAGGAGGAACTCCACCGTGCCGGCGTTGCGGTAGCCGATCGACCGTGCGAAGTGCACGGCGTCAGCGCACATCCGGTCACGCAGACCGGCGTCGAGGTCAGGGGCGGGCGCGATCTCGACGACCTTCTGGTGGCGGCGCTGCACCGAGCAGTCGCGCTCGAAGAGGTGGACGACCTGTCCCGTCGCATCGGCCACGACCTGGACCTCGATGTGCCGCGGGTCCACCACGGCCTCCTCGAGGTAGAGCGTCGGGTCCCCGAAGGCCGACTCCGCCTCGCGCTGGGCAGCCTGGAGCGCCTCCGCGAGCAGCTCCGGACGGTCGACCCGTCGCATCCCGCGTCCGCCGCCGCCGGACACCGCCTTGACGAAGAGCGGGAAGCCGATCTCGGCGGCCGCCCCCTCGAGCTCGGCGAGGTCGGCGGTCGCTGCGGAACCACGGAGCGTCGGCAGGCCGGCCTCGCGGGCCGCGGCGAGGGCCCGCGCCTTGTTCCCGGTCAGGTGCAGCACCGAGGGGGGAGGGCCGATGAAGGTGATGCCGGCGCGTTCGCTTGCCTCGGCCAGTCCGGGGTTCTCCGAGAGGAAGCCGTAGCCCGGATAGATGGCGTCGGCGCCGGCCTCGACGGCCTGGGCGACGATCGCCTCGTGGTCGAGGTAGGCGCGGACCGGGTGACCCTCCTCGCCGATCTGGTAGGCCTCGTCGGCCTTGAGCCGGTGCTCCGACTTGCGGTCCTCGTAGGGGAACACGGCCACGGTGCGGGCGCCGAGCTCGGTCGCCGCGCGGAAGGCCCGGACGGCGATCTCACCGCGGTTGGCGACGAGGACCTTGCGGAACATGTGACCTCCAGGCGTCGACGGCGTGCGTCTGGCAGCCTAGTGGCGCGGTGTGCGCGCCACTCCGGGAGCGAGCCCAGCGGCATACGGCCGGGTAGGTCTGGGGAATGTGTGTGGCAGCACTGTCGTTACCAAGGCATACTGTGGTCTCGCAGTAGCGGCGTTTGACAAGTGCACAGCGTGACGTGGACACCCCTCATGGGGGTGATCGGTTTCGACGGTGGTCGACACACCAGGGGAAGCGGGTCGAGGATGCAGGGTTATCTCGTTAACGCTCCTTGCAAACCAATAGGTGCCAACTCAAAGCGCACCGACTTCGCCCTCGCCGCCTGAGCGAGCCCCGAAGTCCGTCAGCCTGAGCTAGTTTCCGACTCAGTGCCTGGCGTCAGCTAGGAAACTTGCTGCGTGGTCATGTTGGGGGGCCACGTGGGACTGCTACTCAACTGGGCCTGTCAGGGAACGTGTGCGCGCGAGCCCTGGGGCCGAGAAAATCCACAGCGCACTGCACCCGGAGAAGTCCTGGTCTCTCGTCATCGGACGCGGGTTCAATTCCCGCCACCTCCACCACTTCGTGGTGGCCACGTCACGCTGTGTCGAATGCCGCTGGGCTGCGTCCCCAGTCGTGGCCTGCCTTCCGCTTAGGCTGGCTATGTGCTGCGCGACCCGGACCTGACGCCCGAGCCGTGGCTCAAGAGGCGGAGGTTCCGGCCGCACCCATTGCTGGCGCTGCCTCTCTTTCCCTTGGTGGGGCTGGTCGTCACGCTGGGCAACGCGATCGACGACCCCAGCGTCGGCACCTGGCTCTGGGTCGCGCACCTGTTGGCGCTGACCTTGGTCGCGTCCGTCGCGTCGCCATGGCACGTGCCGAGGCGGCCGGTCCACGACCCGGTCGGTCGGACCATCACGTTCCCCGCCCGCGCAACGCTCGGGCTCATGCCCCTCGGGCTCGTGATCTGGGGTGTGGTGCTGCTCGTGAACTTCGAGCTGATGCGGCTGCTCGTCGTCGACCGACAGATCCGATTCGGCGACATCGACGTACCGTGGTGGCTGACGCTGCCCATGGGTTTCCTGGCGATCGCGCTCGGGCTGGCCGTCGCGCGGCCGCCGGAGCTGCACCAGCTCATGGTCGGCGTGGACGGCCTGCACTTCATCCATGGCAAGCAGGGCTTCTCGGCGCAGTGGGACCACATGCTGCGGGTCGTGCCGACCCTCGAGCACCACCTGCACCGCTGCGTCCAGGTCCACGGGCCGGGTCTCGTGGCGCGCGATGCGCATGGTCATCGGACCCGCCCCACGTTCAATGCGGACGTGCTCGACTCGGACGCGGTCCGCCTGTGGCTGACGCTGGACCACTACTTCCGGCACCCGGCAGACCGGGAGGAGCTCGGCACCGCGGCGTGTCGGCAGCGTCGGGCGCAATGGCGGCGCGTGCTGCCGCGCGAGATGGTCTAGACGAGCTGGTCCTGACGCGACGGACCGGTCGGGTCGCCGGGCGTCGCGTGTCCGTCAGGCAGTGCCACCCTTGTTGGCCGCCTCCTCGGCGAGCTGCTCCTTGACCGGGCCCATGTCGAGCGACTTGACCTGCTCGATGATGTTCTTCAGCGCCGCCTGCGGCAGGGCGCCCGGCTGCGAGAAGACGAGCACGCCTTCCTTGAACGCCATCAGCGTCGGGATCGACGTGATGTTGGCTGCGCCGGCGAGGGCCTGCTCTGCCTCGGTGTCGACCTTGCCGAACACGATTCCCTCGTTGCCGCCTTCCTCGGACGCCGCCTCGAAGACCGGCGCGAACTGGCGGCACGGTCCACACCATGCCGCCCAGAAGTCCACGAGGACGATGCCGTTGTCGAGGACGGTGCGCTCGAACGTCTCTGCGGTCAGCTCTGTGGTTGCCATGTCACTCCCAACGGTCGGCGCATGCACCGTTATTCCGGCGGCGTATGCCGCTCAGCGCAGTTCCCAGGTCACCGTGACACTCGCGGTGAGCTCGAGATCACCGCCCTCCACCGGCATGCCGCCAGCCGACTCCATGGCCGCCATGGCCATCATCCGGCGCCCTGGCTGGATGGGGGTGGCCCCCGACTCAGTCACGGCGAGCACGGCCCCGACCTCGGAGCGCGACAGGGCGGCGTACTGCTCCGCCTTGGCGCGCGCCTCGGCGAAGGCGGCGTCACGGGCCTGGGCCAGCCCCTCGGAGCGGTCGTCCACATCGAGGCGGACCTGGTCGACGAGCAGGGCGTTGCCGACCTCGGACGTGGCGGCCTCGAGGATCTCACCGACCTGGTCCAGCCGGCGCACCGTGACACCGAGCCGCTGCTGGGCCGTGAAGCCCACCGGAGTGCCGGTGTTGTCGTAGCGCTGGCTGACGTTGGCGTCAAGCGTGCGGATGTCCCGGTCGGGCACGCCGTGGTCGCGGACCACCCGGCCAACCGCTGCGATCCCCTTGGCGGCTCCGGTCAGGGCGACTGCGACGTCCTGCGCGTCGTGTCCGATGCGCAGGTCGAGGCGGACGACGTCGGGCGTGACGGCCGCGCGGCCGGTCCCAATGACGGTGACGGTGCGCTCAGGCATGACCCCAACGTAACCCGTCGGGCCCACGTCCGGCCGGTTCGTAGACTGCGGGGGACAGGCGGGGGGCAGGCGGGGGGCACGGTGACGAGTGGACGGCGATGGTGGGCTGCGGCGGCCGCGCTGTCGGTCGCCGTGCACCTGGCCGTCCTCTACTGGCCGGTCATCGCGGTCGCAGGCCCGGTGACGTGGACCGACAAGGCCGTGCACCTGCTCGTCTTTGCCATCCCCACGTATCTCGTCGCGCGCCTCGTCGGCAGGCCCCTGTTGGTCGCGCTGGTGTTCGCGGCACACGCCCTGGTCAGCGAGCTCGCGCAGCACCTGCTCCTGCCGGGCCGGTCCGGCGATCCCTGGGACGTCGTGGCTGATGTCGCCGGCGTCGTCCTCGCCACCGGCGCGCTCGCGGTCGGAGCACGGTCCGGCCGCTGGTAAACTCGACTGGTCCGAATCCGACCCCTCTCGGGACCATCTCGGGACCATCTCGGAAACCCTGGACGAGTCGAGCGCGCAACGCGACGTGACGGCTCGGCCGGAGGCGGACCACACCACCGCGTGGCACCGATGCCCACCCGGTTGACATGGGCGCAGCTGGTGCGCCTGAGGCTCGTCTGCCAGGTCGTGTTCTTGACTCACGGCTCGAGACGAAGTCTGCTCGAGACCAAGAGAGTCGAATACGTAATGCCCAAGAAGTCCACGTCCGGCGCGTCCAAGAAGGCCCGCTGGTCCCCTGCCCAGAAGAAGGCGCGCGCCGCGGCCACGACCACCAAGCCGCACCGCGGTCGCGAGGTCGGATCGAAGCCCGGCGCGCAGCGATCCGGCACGCAGCGATCCGGCACCCAGAGATCCGGCACGCGGTCCTCACGTCCGGCCACCCCGGTGACCGGACCCACGGGCGGTCGCGAGTGGCGCCCCCGGCGGGACGAGCACCGCTCCGACGACCGTCGTGACGACCGCGGCCGGTACGAGCGTCGTGACGAGCGCAGCAGGTATCGCCGGGACGAGAGTCGTGACGAGCGCAGCAGGTATCGCCGGGACGAGAGTCGTGATGAGCGCGGCGGGTATCGCCGGGATGACCGTCGCGACTCATGGCGTCCGCGCGACACCGGCCGCGACCGGTTCGCGCCGACCCCGTTCGAGGACGCCGAGGCCGAGCGGCTCGAGGCCGACTCGTGGACGAAGGCGACCCGCACGCCGGTGTCCGACGGTCCGGTCGAGGTCGGCGCGGACAACGGCTTCGCGGCCCTCGACCTCCCGGAGCGGCTCGTCGAGCGGCTGGCCCGCGATGGGATCACCGACCCCTTTCCGATCCAGGCCGCGACGATCCCCGACGCCCTGGCCGGCAAGGACGTCCTCGGCCGCGGCCGGACCGGCTCGGGCAAGACGCTCGCCTTCGGACTTCCCTTGATCGCCCGTCTCCTCGACCTCGGCCTGCGCAGGACGCCGCGTCGCCCCCATGCCCTCGTGCTGGTGCCGACGCGCGAGCTCGCCATGCAGGTCTCGGATGCGCTCGAGCCGCTGGTGCACGTCGTCGGGCTCCGCCACAAGCTCGTGGCGGGTGGCCTGAGCTACACCACGCAGATCAACGCGCTCAACAAGGGCGTCGACATCCTCATCGCGACGCCGGGTCGGCTCAACGACCTGCTCGAACGGGGCGCGGTGGAGCTGGACGACATCCGGATCACCGTCCTCGACGAGGCCGACCACATGGCCGAGATGGGCTTCCTGGCCGAGATCACGACGAGCCTCGACCTCATTCCGACCGACGGCCAGCGGCTGCTCTTCTCGGCGACCCTGGACAACGGCATCGACGACCTGGTCGAGCGTTACCTCACGGACCCCGTGGTCCACTCGACCGACGATGCGACGGCCTCGGTGGAGACGATGGAGCACCACGTCCTCCTCATCGACCCTCAGCACAAGAAGCTCATCACGGCCGAGGTCGCGAACCGCCCGGGGCGGACGCTCGTCTTCTGCCGGACCAAGCTCGGCGCCGACCGGGTGGCCGGCCAGCTCCGCGAGCAGGGGGTCCTTGCCGCCGCGCTGCACGGTGGCCTGAGCCAGGGCGCCCGTAACCGCGTCCTCGGCGCGTTCCGGGACGGCGTCCTGCCGGTGCTCGTGGCCACGGACGTCGCCGCACGTGGAATTCACGTCGACGACGTCTCCGTCGTGCTGCAGGTCGATCCGGCGGCCGACCACAAGGACTACCTGCACCGCGCTGGCCGCACGGCGCGGGCGGGTGACCGAGGCACGGTGGTGACTCTCGCGCTCCCGCACCAGCGGCGCACGATGGAGCGCCAGCTCCGCGACGCCGGTGTGGGCATCTCGCCGGTCAAGGCCGCCCCCGGCGACGCGGTCATCGCGGCGACTGGAGCCACGACTCCGTCCGGCGTCCCCATCGCTGCCGAGGACTTCGCGCGCCTCATCGAGGGACCGAAGCGACACAAACGTGGGCCTGGCGGTGCTCGAGGTCCTCGACACCCCGGCGCGGGATCGCGGGGTGGCTATCGCCCGCACCACGGTGCCGGTCATGACGAGCGCCGTGGAAACCGTGGTGAGCGCGCTGACCGCGCTGACCGCGGTGACCGCCGCTACCAGGGGCGGCGTGACGGCGAGCCGCTCATCGGTCGTTGGGGTGACGAGGACCGGGCGCGCGACCGTCGCCGACCGCGTTTCTGATCGCCGCCCGCCCGTGTGGAAGGCTTGCCCTCGTGAGCTCGACCTTCCACACCGGCCGCCTGCTCGTGGCCACCCCCTCCGTCGAAGGTGACGTGTTCCATCGTTCGGTGATCCTCATGCTCCATCACGACGACGCCGGCGCGCAGGGCGTGGTGCTCAACAAGCCCCTGTCGGCCGAGGTCGACTCCGTGCTGCCGGGATGGCAACGTGTCGTGACGGCCCCGCCCGTCCTGTTCCAGGGTGGGCCGGTCGCGACGTCGTCAGCCCTGGGCATCGTCACGGTGCCGGGTGACGAACCGGAGCCACTCGGGGTGAAGCGACTCTTCGGCTCGATCGGGCTCGTCGACCTGGACGTCCCGACGCCGGTGGTTGCCGCTGAGCTCGCGGGGATGCGGATCTTCGCCGGCTATGCGGGTTGGGAGGGCGGTCAGCTCGAGGGCGAGATCCGCCGCGGGGACTGGTACGTCGTGGATGCCGAGGTCCGTGACGCGTTCACCGCCGACCCGGACGGTCTCTGGCGCGCCGTTCTCCGGCGCCAGCGCGACAGCCTGGCCTTCGTCGCCAACTTCCCCGACGACCCGTCGATGAACTGAGCCCCTTCATGCCGTATGCCGCTGACCTCCCTCGCGTGGGCCCGCCAGCTCCCGCTCGGGTCGCCTTCATCGACAGCGGCATCGGCCTGCTCGGCTACGCGGACGCCCTCCAGAGCCTCCGGCCCGACCTGGAGCTCGTGCTGGCGCTCGACCCCGACCACATGCCGTACGGCCCCCGTCCGCACGAGGAGGTCAGGGAGCTCGTCCTCGCCCTCGCCCGGTCCGCCGCGACGTACCAGCCGAACGCGATCGTGGTCGCCTGCAACACCGCGTCGGTCCACGGTCTCGAGGCGCTCCGCGGGGAGTTCGAGCCGGACGTCCACATCGTCGGAACCGTCCCGGCGATCCGTCCGGCGGCCTCGACCGGCGGACCGGTGGCGATCTGGTCGACCGCTGCCACGTCGACGAGCGGCTACCTCCGCGGACTCGTCGACGCCTTCGCGTCGGACATCGAGACGCACTCGATCGCTGCGCTCGGCCTCGCCGAGGCCATCGAGCAGGCCGACCCGCGCGCGATCGACCGGACCATTGCGGCTGCGGTTGCCGCCTCTCCCGGGAACGTCAGCGCCCTCGTCCTCGGGTGCACGCACTACGGACTCGTCGGCGACCGCATCGCTGAGGCATGGAGCCGGCGAACGGGGGCCGACGTGACGATCTTCGACTCCCCGGTCGCCGTCGCACGGCAGACGTTGCGCCGCCTCGGCCTCGAGCCGGACGAGCAGGCGGCCCCGAGCGCGACGGCGCCGACCGTGCTGCTCAGCGGTCGCCCGGGCCACCTCCCGGAGCGGCTCGCGGCGTACCCCCCCGGAGCCAGGCTGCTCGGCCGGCTGGCCCCCCGGCCTACACTCACGTCATGAGCGTGATGCCTCCCGATCCCTTCGAGACCGAGCCGCAGCCCCTGCGCAGCACGGGCACGGCGACCATCGAGCGCGAGGAGGTCCGCGAGGAGCTCCAGGAGCCGGGCGACCACGAGCGATTCTCGCACTACGTTCGCAAGGAGAAGATCCTCGAGAGCGCGCTCAGCGGAGAGCCGGTGGTCGCCCTCTGCGGCAAGGTCTGGGTGCCCGGCCGCGACCCGCAGAAGTTCCCCGTGTGTCCCATCTGCAAGGAGATCTACGACGGCCTGCGCGACCCTCAGGACGGTGGCGACGGAGGTTCCGGGGGCGACTCGGGCGGCGCCCCCTGAGTCGGCCGATACCACGCGATCGAGGCCCCGCCCAGCAGGGCGGGGCCTCGGCACGTCGCCTCTCGACATCCCCTACGGTGGGGGGCCTATGAGTTCAGGGGCCGCCTTTCACCTGTCACCCGCCTTCCCGGATCGCGCCGCCTGGGGTACCGCGAGCAAGTTGCGGGCCTGGCAGCAGGAGGCCCTCGACGCGTACCTTCGGGACGACCCGCGGGACTTCCTCGCGGTGGCCACGCCAGGTGCGGGCAAGACCACCTACGCCCTTCGGGTCGCGACCGAGCTGCTCTCCCGCCGCACCGTCAACCGGATCACCGTCGTGGCGCCCACCGAGCACCTCAAGACGCAGTGGGCGGACGCCGCGGCGCGCGTCGGGATCAGCCTCGACCCCAGGTTCAGCAACTCCGTCGGCCGCCACTCCGAGGACTACCACGGCGTTGCCGTCACCTACGCCCAGGTGGCGTCGCGGCCCGCGTTGCACCGAGAGCTGACGCTGGCCCGGCCGACCCTGGTGATCCTGGACGAGATCCACCACGGCGGCGACAGCAAGAGCTGGGGTGACGGGATCCGCGAGGCGTTCGAGCCGGCGACTCGCCGACTCTCGCTGACCGGCACGCCATTTCGCTCCGACACGTCACCGATCCCGTTCGTCCGCTACGAGCTGGACCCCGAGGGCGTGCTCACCTCGTCCAGCGACTACAGCTACGGCTACGCAGAGGCGCTGCGCGACGGCGTCGTCCGTCCCGTGCTCTTCATGGCGTACGGCGGCAACATGCGCTGGCGCACCAAGGCCGGCGACGAGATCTCCGCGAGCCTCGGCAGGCCGATGACCAAGGACCAGATCGCGCAGGCCTGGCGCACCGCCCTGGACCCGAAGGGCGAGTGGATCGGCTCGGTGCTCGCGGCTGCCGACCGACGCCTCAGCGAGGTCAGGCGCGGGGTTCCCGACGCGGGCGGCCTCGTCATCGCGTCCAACCAGACGCAGGCCCGGTCGTATGCCGCTCACCTCCGCGCGCTCACCGGTGAGGCTCCCGTCGTGGTGCTGTCCGACGACGCCGGCGCCTCGAAGCGGATCGAGGAGTTCGGGGCGGGCACCTCGCGCTGGATGGTGGCGGTGCGGATGGTCTCCGAGGGAGTCGACGTGCCGCGCCTGTGCGTCGGGGTCTATGCCACCTCGACCTCGACGCCGCTGTTCTTCGCCCAGGCCGTGGGACGGTTCGTGCGAGCGCGCAGGCGAGGCGAGACGGCGTCGGTGTTCCTGCCCTCGGTGCCCGTCGTCCTCGACCACGCGGCCCGCCTCGAGGAGCAGCGAGACCATGCCCTCGATGCCCTCGACCGCCGTCCCTCGGACGCGGACGACATCGCGGCGATGTGGGCGGAGGAGCAGTCCCTGATCGACGAGGCCAACCGTGAGGCCAAGGCGGTCGGCGCCGACGAGGGCTCGTTCGAGGCGCTCGAGTCGGACGCGCACTTCGACCACGTGCTCTTCGACAAGCAGCAGTGGGGAACGCACGCCCAGATCGGGTCCGAGGAGGAGGAGGACTACCTCGGCCTGCCCGGCCTCCTCGAGCCGGACCAAGTGGCCGCCCTGCTCCACGAGCGGCAACGCAACCAGGTGAGGAAGTCACCGAAGGCGGGCGCTGCGCCCGTCGCCCAGCACCGGGCGCTGGCCGCGCAGCGCAAGGAGCTGAACAAGCTCGTCTCCGCCTACGCGAGGCAGAAAGGCCATCAGCACGCCACCGTCCACCTGGACCTGCGGCGAGCGTGCGGCGGGCCCGACCTCGCCGCTGCCTCCAGTGAGCAGGTCGCTGAGCGGATCGAGCGGATCCGCAACTGGCTCGTCGGTCGGCGCTGATGCAGCAGCCGATGGTGCCGAGCGGTCCTCGGCAATGTCGTCACCATCTGCCAAGGCGTATTCACCTGTCGGTTCGGACACCCGGCTAGGGTCGATGCGCCCTCCACCTTCCAAGCCGGTGGGGGCGACGATCTCCTAGGGGAAGCTGATGACGAAAGACCTCCTCGGGTCCGAGACGACCCGGCGGCAACTGCTCACCATGGCCGCAGTGGGTGGGGCGGGCCTGTTCACCTTGGCCGGCGCGCCCACCTCTGCAGCAGCGGGCAGCGGTGGTGGCAGCAACGGCAGGCCGCTTCGGCTGACCGTGCTCGGCACGACCGACCTGCACGGCAACGTCTACAACTGGGACTACTTCAAGGACGCCACCTACCAGGACTCGGCCGGCAACCACGTCGGTCTCGCGAAGGCGGCCACGCTCATCAAGGCGGTCCGGGCCGAACGCGGCGCGGAGACCTGCATCACCCTCGACGCCGGCGACACGATCCAGGGCACCCCCCTCGCGTACTACTACGCGAAGATCGATCCGATCACCGAAGGCTCGAAGCACCCCATGGCCCAGTCGATGAACCTCGTCGGCTACGACGCCGCCGCCCTCGGCAACCACGAGTACAACTACGGCCTCGACCTGCTGCGCACCTGGGAGGACCAGCTCAACTTCCCGCTGCTGTCGGCGAACTCGGTGGACTGGGACACGGGCCAGCCGGTCTTCCGGCCGTACGTCATCAAGACCGTCAAGGTGCCGGGCTCAAAGCCCGTCCGGGTCGGCATCCTCGGCCTGGTCACGCCCGGCGTGGCGATCTGGGACAAGGCCAACGTCGAGGGCAGGGTCAGGTTCCCGGGCATCGTCGAGCAGGCGGCGCTCTTCGTCCCCAGGCTCAAGGCTGCTGGCGCCGATGTCGTCATCGTCTCGGTCCACTCCGGAGCAGACACGTCGTCGTCCTACGGTGACGCGCTGCCGTATCCGGAGAACGCCGCCTCGCTCATGGCGGAGCAGGTGCCCGGGATCGACGCGGTGCTCGTCGGGCACGCGCACAAGGAGATCCCCCAGCGGTTCGTCACGAACCAGCAGACGGGCAAGCAGGTGCTGCTCTCGGAGCCGCTCTACTGGGGCATGCGCGTCACCGTCATGGATCTGGACCTCGTCAAGGTCCGGGGGCAGTGGCAGGTCGCCTCCTCCGGAGCGACCACCCTCAACTCCAACACCGCACCGGAGGACCCGGAGATCGCTGCGCTGCTGCGCGACTCGCACGAGAGGGTGCGCGACTACGTCAACAGCGTGGTCGGCGAGTGCCTCTCGCCGATGTCCGCTGCGACGTCCCGCTACGAGGACACCGCGGCCATGGACTTCATCAACCACGTGCAGGCCGACGCGGTGAAACAGGCGCTCGCGGGAACGCCGCAGGAGGGCCTGCCCGTTCTGTCGATCGCCGCGCCGTTCAACAAGAACGCCGCCATTCCGGCCGGCGACGTCACCGTCCGCGACGTCGCGGGTCTCTACATCTACGACAACACGCTGCTCGCCATCGTCCTGACCGGCGCCCAGGTCAAGGACTACCTCGAGTACTCCTCGAGGTACTTCAAGAAGGTCAGCGGCACGGGGCCCTTCGCGCCTGATGACCTGACGAACGCCGTGACCGACACCGCCCCGAACGGCACACCGGACTACAACTACGACATCATGGGCGGTCTCGATGCCGCGCTGACCTACGACATCGACGTCGCCCAGGACCCCGGTCAGCGGATCCTCAACCTGTCGTACGACGGCGCTGCCATCGACATGAGCGGCGAGTTCGTCATCGCCATCAACAACTACCGGCAGTCCGGCGGCGGCAACTTCCCGCATGTCACGTCCGCTCCCGTCGTCTACAACCGCCAGATCGAGATCCGCCAGATGCTCATCGACTGGGTCAGCGCCCAGGGCGTCATCGACCCGTCGACCTTCTCCGCGATCGACTGGAGGCTCGTCTCGGCCGGGACGCCGCTGACGATCACCCCCTGACCGGCCCGACCACTCCGAAACACACCCGCTCACCGGGCGGTGGCTCCGGCTGCAGCCGGGGTGACCACGTGGTGAGCGGGTGTCTTGCGGTCAGGGCGGGGACTGCTGGTCAAGGAGGTGCTCGACGAGCGGGACCATCCGGTGGTCGAGGCGGGTCGCCAGGGAGATCACGGTCGAGGCCCGGGTCACGTGCGTGTCGTCGACGACCTGGTCGATGACCCGCTGGAGGTCGGCGTTGTCCCTCCCGACGATCCGGATGAGCACATCCCCGGACCCGGTGATGGTGTGTGCCTCGAGCACCTCGGGGATCGCGGCGAGATGGTCGACGACGGGGGAGTGGCCACCGCGACCCTGGCGGATCTCGAGTGTGCAGAACGCCGTCACGGGATAGCCGAGGGCGGCCGGGTCGACGTCCGGGGCCATCGAGCGAAGGATGCCTCGGGCCTGGAGCCGGTCGATCCGCGCCTGCACCGTGCCCCGGGCCACGCCCAGGCGCCGCGACGCCCCGAGGACGCCGACGCCCGGTTCGTGGAGGAGCAGGAGCAGGATGCGGCAGTCGAGCGCATCGACGGGACCGCGCGTGGTGGTTGGCTGGGACGGCGGGGACGGCTGGGAGGTCATGGACAGAGTGTCCTGTGCTCAGCGGCATACGGCCAGCATTTTGTGCATGCTGCCCACTTTCAACGGATTCTGTTGACCACTCGGCCCGGCTTTGCGAATCTCCGGCTCATGACCACTGACGTGCAGGTTGACCTGACCGACCAGGAGCGCGAGGCCGATCTCGACCTCGACCAGCTCAAGCAGCTCGTCGGGCTCGTGGAGTACGACGAGACCAAGGACGTCTTCCCCGTCACCGGGTGGGACGCCATCGTGTTCGTCGTCGGGAACGCCACCCAGACGGCGCACTACTACCAGAGCGCCTGGGGGATGGAGCTCGTCGGCTACTCCGGCCCCGAGAACGGCAACCGTGACCACAAGGCCTTCGTCCTCAAGTCCGGCTCGATCCGCTTCGTCGTCAAGGGCGCGGTGAGCCCGGACAGCCCGCTCGTCGCGCACCACGCCACGCATGGGGACGGCGTCGTGGACATCTCCCTCGAGGTCCCCGACGTCGACCGGTGCATCGCCCAGGCGAGGAAGGCCGGCGCCACGGTGCTCGAGGAGCCCCGCGACCTCACCGACGAGCACGGCACGGTCCGCGTCGCGGCGATCGCCACCTACGGCGAGACCCGCCACACCCTCGTCCAGCGGAAGGTCGGGGGCGCGGTCTACGGGGGTCCCTATCTGCCCGGGTACGTTCCCGCCCAGTCCACGTTCGTCAAGCGGGAGGGTGCACCGAAGCGGCTCTTCCAGGCTCTCGACCACATCGTCGGCAACGTCGAGCTGGGCAGGATGGACGAGTGGGTCGGCTTCTACAACAAGGTCATGGGCTTCGTGAACATGGCCGAGTTCATCGGTGACGACATCGCCACGGACTACTCGGCGCTCATGTCCAAGGTCGTCGCCAACGGCAACCACCGGGTGAAGTTCCCGCTCAACGAGCCCGCGATCGCCAAGCGCAAGAGCCAGATCGACGAGTACCTCGAGTTCTACCGCGGTCCCGGCGCCCAGCACCTCGCGCTCGCCACGAACGACATCCTCACCACGGTTGATGCGTTGCGCGCCGAGGGTGTCGAGTTCCTCGACACGCCGGACGCGTACTACGACGACCCCGAGCTGCGGGCACGCATCGGCGAGGTCCGCGTCCCCATCGAGGCGCTGAAGAAGCGCAAGATCCTCGTCGACCGCGACGAGGACGGCTACCTCCTGCAGATCTTCACCAAGCCGCTCGGCGACCGCCCCACGGTGTTCTTCGAGGTCATCGAGCGACACGGGTCGCTGGGCTTCGGCAAGGGCAACTTCAAGGCGCTCTTCGAGTCGATCGAGCGCGAGCAGGACCGGCGCGGCAACCTGTAGCCGTCAGTCGGAAAGCAGCGCGTCCAGCAGTGCAGCGAGCTGGGCGCGCTGCTGCTTGTTCAGCTTCGCCATGACGGTGGAACCGCGGCCGACGACCTCCGCGAGCTGCTCCCGCTGGCGCTCCCCGGCGGGCGTGAGCCGGAGGAGCTTGACGCGTCGGTCCGCGCCGGCGACACGCTCGACGGCTCCCGCGCGCTCCAGCCGGTCGGCGATCCCCGTGATGTTGGAGCGGTCGCACTGGAGGTGGTCCGCGAGGTCGCTCATCGGGCGCGGTGCGTGCAGGAACAGGAGCGCCCGCGCCTGCTGTCCGGTCAGTCCCAGCCCGGCGGCCACGGCCTCGAAGTCGGTCCTGGCCCGGTCCACGACCTGAAAGAGCCGGCCCGAGAGCGCGGCCGCCTCGGCCGCCCTGCGGGAGCCCAGGCTCGTCATGCAGGAAGCATAGTGGAGCAGATTAATGGTTGACAACATCAACTGAGCGCGTGATGGTTGTTCAATACTGCTTGATCATCTCAACCATCCAGGAGGCGAATCATGGCCACCATCACAGCGGGAGGCACCGCCACCGTTGGCGCCGGGACCGTCGCCGCCAGGACCGTCGTGCCGGTCCTGCTCGGGTCCGGCCTGCTCGTCGCCACGGGAGTCACCTGGTTCATCCTGCTCCGGCGGACCACCACTGGCGGACGGCCCTGATGGCAGCGCCGACCCCCGAGCAGCTGGCCTTCCTCACCGACCCACCACCGCTGGCGCTCGGGCGCATCGCCACCGTGGACCCGAAGGGCATGCCGCATGTCGTCCCGACGGGCTGGTCATGGGACGTCGCCGCCGGCGAGCTCGTGCTCGGGGGGCACGACGTGCCGGCCACGCGACGTGCCCGGCACGTGCGCGCCACCCGAGTCGCCGCGGTCACCATCGACGGGGTCGACACGACCCGGGGGTGGGCGCCGTGGGCGGTCATCATCCGCGGTCACGCCCGGGTGGATGAGCACGCCGCGACCATCAGGGTGACCCCGACCGAGATCATGTCGTGGGGCCTGGACGGCCTCCCGCGTGAGCGCGGTGGATCCCGGCGTCGATGAACGGCGAGGGCGCTGCTTCATGGCAGAGTTGGAGCATGAGCCAGCAGCCCTCAGGGTGGTACGACGACCCCAGCAATCCCGACCTGCTCCGCTACTGGGATGGGGTGACCTGGACGAGCCACACCGCACCCAGGAAGTCGCCGACGGCATCGCAGTCCACCATCAGCCAGCCGCAGCAGCAGCCTCCGACGGCTCCGCTGCCCCAAGGGGGCGCATGGCAGGTCCCCAGCGGCGGGCAGCAGGGCCGCGAGAGCCAGCCGTACCAACAGCACCCGGAACACCAGAGCCAGCAGTACCAGCAGCACCCCGGCTACCCGGGGGCGGGTCAGTACCCAGGCGCCCCACAGGCGCAGCAGTGGGCGCAAGGTCCGGTCACCGCAGACGGTGTCCCCCTTGCATCGTGGGGCAAGCGGGTGGTTGCCTACCTGCTCGACGGCATCATCCTCAGCGTCATCCTCGCATTCCTGACGCCCATCTTCGTGCCCGAGTTCGCCGACGTGGTCGATGAGTTCAGCACCGGCATCGAGGCTGGTGACCAAGCCGCGATAAACGACTTCGCGTCGTCCATCGCGGGCGTGTCGATCAAGATGGGCCTGCTGTCGTGGCTGGTCGCGTCGGTCTATGCCATCGCCTTCTGGGTCACCCTGGCCCAGACGCCGGGCAAGATGGCGCTTCGGATCAGCGTGCGCCACGCCGACCGACCCGGTCCGATCGACCTGCCCACGGCGATCAAGCGTCGCGTCATCCCTCTGGTCGGCACCTTCATCGGGTTGCTCAACCTCGTCGATCTCCTGTGGCCGCTGTGGGACGGGCGCCGCCAGGCCCTGCACGACAAGGTGGCCAACACCCTGGTCACGCAGGGGAAGCAGCCGCGCCGCCCGATGTGACCCGCGGCTGACCGCGGCTGACCGCGTCTCCCAATAAGCCTTTGGGATGGGGAGCGGTGTCGTAGCACAATGGCATGCGCGCGAATCTGCGCTGCTGCGGCAACGACGCCGACGGCCAGCTCGGCCAACTCTCCACTGCCAAGCATCTCCACGACCAGGGGGACACGTGTCCGCACCCGCCTCGACGACCAGCCAACCCGGGGGAACGGAGCAGTACCCGGACAAGATCGACGCCGCCGTCCTCAAGATGGCGGGCGTCGTCGTCCTCGGCTCGATCATGTCGATCCTCGACATCACCGTCGTCAACGTCGCCCTGCCGACGTTCGTCGAGGTGTTCTCGACCGACCCGGCCAACCCGCTTCCGTACTCGACCGTCGCGTGGACGATCACGGCGTACACGCTCGCGCTCGCGACCGTCATCCCGCTGACCGGCTGGGCCGCGGACCGCTTCGGCACGAAGCGGGTCTACATGCTCGCTCTCGCGCTCTTCACGGCGGGCTCGGTCCTCTGCGCTACGGCCGACTCGATCGGCATGCTCATCTTCTTCCGGGTCCTGCAAGGGCTCGGTGGCGGACTCCTCATGCCCGTTGGCATGACCATCCTGACGAGGGCTGCCGGCCCCGCGCGCATGGGCCGGCTCATGGCGATCCTCGGCGTCCCCATGCTCCTCGGCCCGATCTTCGGCCCGATCCTCGGCGGTTGGCTCATCGACCACTACTCGTGGCACTGGATCTTCCTGATCAACCTGCCCCTCGGCATCGCCGCGATCGCCTACGCCTGGCTCGCCCTGCCGAAGGACCGGCCGGAGCCGTCTGAGTCGTTCGACGTCATCGGCATGCTCCTCATGTCACCCGGTCTCGCGCTCTTCCTCTACGGGATCAGCTCCATCCCGGGGGAGGGCACCTTCTTCTCGCTCAAGGTCGGCGTGCCCGCGACCATCGGCGTGCTCATGATGCTCGCCTTCGTCCTCTACAGCTTCCGGCCGAAGCACCCGCTGCTGGACCTGCGCCTCTTCGTCAACCGGAACTTCACGGTCGCGACGATCACGATGTTCCTCTTCGCGGCCTCCTTCTTCGGCGCGCTCTTCCTCGTGCCGACGTACTTCCAGCTCGTCCGGGGCGAGTCCCCGGTCGACTCCGGCTGGCTGGTCGCGGCACAAGGCGTCGGTGCCATGGTCACGATGCCCATCGCCGGCGCGCTCGCGGACCGGTTCCCCGTGGGCCGCATCGTCCCCGTCGGCCTGCTGCTCATCGCGGGCGGCATGTTCGCACTCACCCAGGTCACCGCTGACACGCCGTACTGGGGCTACCTGATCCCGGTCCTGTTCATCATGGGTCTCGGCATGGGTGCGACGATGATGCCGCTCATGACGTCGGCGCTCCGGACCTTGAGGTCGCACCAGGTCGCCCGCGGCTCGACGCTGCTCAACATCACCCAGCAGGTCGCCAGCTCCATCGGCATCGCCGTCATCTCGGTGGTCTTCACGAACCTGCTCGCCGCCAAGCCGCTCGCGGCACCGGCCATCGCCACGTGGCGCGACCCGTCCATCGCCGGGCAGATCGGTGGTCCGGCCGGCGTGGCAGAGGGGCTCGAGCAGGCCGCTGAGGCCTTCGCCCAGACCTTCCTCGTGGGTGCGGTCCTCGTCAGCCTGACGCTCATTCCTGCGCTGTTCCTGCCACGCCGGCGGGAGGTGTCACACCTGCTCGATGACGTGGAGGGCGACGGGCCGGACCAGAGCGTGGCCCCGGTCGTCCTGCACTGACCCACCGGTCGTCAGGGGCTGGGGCGAATCGTCCCCGAGACCTCGCCCAGCCCGATCCGGGTGCCGTCCGGTCCGGGGGCCCAGGCGCTGATCGTCACGGTGTCGCCGTCCTCGAGGAAGCCGCGGGTCGAGCCGTCCCCGAGGGTGAGCGGCTCCGTGCCGTTCCAGGTGAGCTCGAGCAGGCTGCCGCGCGTGCCCTTCTCCGGGCCGCTTACGGTGCCGGACCCGAAGAGGTCACCGTTGCGCAGCGATGCGCCGTTGACGGTGAGGTGCGCGAGCATCTGGACGGGTGACCAGTACATGCCCGCGTACTCAGGTCGGGAGACGACGGTGTCGTTGAGGGCGACCTCGAGGTGGATGTCGAGCCCGAACGCAGGCCCCTCGAGATAGGGCAGGACGGCCGGCTCCTCCTGCCCCGGAAGGGCCAGCCGGGCCTGCGCCAACGCGTCGAGAGGCGTCACCCACGCCGAGATCGACGTCGCGAAGGACTTGCCGAGGAAGGGGCCCAGCGGGACGTACTCCCACGCCTGGATGTCTCGAGCACTCCAGTCGTTGAGGATGACGACGCCGAAGAGGTGGTCGGCCGCCTCGTCGACGGAGACCGGCGTCCCGACCTCGGTGGCTCCGCCGACGACGTAGCCCAGCTCGGCCTCGATGTCGAGGCGGATGCTCGGGCCGAAGAGCGGGGCGGGATCGCTCGGTGCCTTGCGCTGACCGCTGGGGCGCACGACGTCGGTCCCCGAGACGACGACCGTGCCCGACCGGCCGTGGTAGCCGATGGGCAGGTGCTTCCAGTTCGGCGGCAGCGCGGCATTGTCCGGCCGGAAGATCTTGCCGACGTTGGACGCATGGTCCTCGCTGGCGTAGAAGTCGACGTAGTCCGCCACCTCGATCGGCAGGTGCATCGTGACGGTGTCGAGGCGGTGCAGGTGGGGCTCCACCCGGGAGCGGTGGACGTCGTCGGCGAGGATCTCGGTCAACCACGCGCGTGCGATGGTCCACGCCGGGCGGCCCAACGCGAGGAACGCGTTGAGGCTCGGCGCCTGCCAGGCGGTCGCCAGATCAGGACCGGCCCCCACCCGACCGGCATCGCGACCGATCGCTGCCACGGCGCCCGCGTCGAGGACGACGTCGCCGATCCTGACGCCAACGCGCCTCGTGGCGTCGCTGCTCGTGGAGAACACCCCGTAGGGCAGGTTGTCGATGCCGAAGGGGTGGTCGGCCGGGACGTCAAGCCAGGTGGTCACGCACTGGTCCTTTCGGGAAGGAGGCCCAGGGCCTCGAGCTCGGTCAGGGGATCGAGGACGCCGCAACAGCCGAAGCCGGTGAAGGACGACCGAAGCCGCTCGATGTCCTCGGCCTCGAGGGCGGTCAGCCGCTCGACGAGGTGCTCGACGTCGGTGACCCCGAGAGTGCGCGCCAGATGAGCAGTCCCCGCCCCCTCGAGCGCATCGTGGGTGGCGACCAGGACGTTGAGCAGGCCGTGCATGGGCTCCCCGCGATCGTCGCCTCGCACGACGTGGTGCAGGCCGCCGGTGAGCTTGAAGGCCACACGCCGCGCGACCGTCGCGCGGACGAAGCCAGCCAGCGCCGCCTCGTCCGGCCACGGCCAGGTCGGCGTCTGGCCGGTGCGGAACTTGGCTCGGACGCCGGCCTCCTGGGTCCCTGTGCCGGCGATCTCGTCCAGCGCGTGCGCCTGGGCCGCCCCGCTTGCGACCTCGACCACGACGGGCAGCCCCAGCCCGAGCACCTGCCGCCAGGCAGGCGACCAGCCGACCTCGACACTCGCCACGTGTACGGCGGGCTCGTCCCTCAGCAGGTGGACCGCATCGGTCAGTGGCTCGAGCGACCCGCCGGGGCGCACGACGAGACCGACCTGCAGCGGAGAGCCCGACGCCCGAGGGTCACGAGCGGCAAGGATGGCGACCTCAGCCGCCGCGGTGGCCGGCACGAGCAGCGGACCGAGCTGAGCGGCATACGGCCCATGGTGGAGATCCACGTGCTCGCGGACGGCCACGTCCGTGGGCGCCAGCCCCGGCGGGAAGACGGCCGCGTCGTCGACGAGGTGCTCGAAGATCCGGGCGTGGTGGGGAAAGCCGGTCGACCTTGACATGTCCCGGAGGGTACTCCAGTGTGTCTTTAGGGAGACACCAACGTCCGGAAAACGGACGCGAGCCTTGGACCGAGGAGTAGACATGGCCTACTACCGGGCAACCGGGAACATCCCGCCGAAGCGGCACACGCAGCACCGCCGTGAGGGAGGAGAGCTCTACTACGAGGAGCTCATGGGCGAGGAGGGCTTCTCCTCCGACTCGTCTCTGCTCTACCACCGCAACATCCCGTCCACCGTCTCGGCGTCGCGGGTCTGGGACGTGCGGGACCAGTCGACGACACCGAACCATCCCTTGACGCCGCGGCACCTCAAGCTGCACGACCTGTTCGACGACGCGGCCGTGCCGGAGACCGACGTCGTCACCGGCCGACGGCTCGTCCTCGGCAACGGTGACGTGCGGATCTCCTACGCCGTCGCCGCCCGGCCCAGCCCGTGGTACCGCAACGCCATGGGCGACGAGTGCGTCTACGTCGAGCGGGGTGCTGCGCACGTCGAGACCGTGTTCGGCGCCTTCGATGTCGCCGAGGGCGACTACGTCATCATCCCGCGCGCGACCACGCACCGGTGGCTCCCGGTCGAGGATGACGCCAACCCGCTCCGGGCCTACTGCATCGAGGCCAACAGCCACATCTCCCCGCCCAAGCGCTACCTCAGCCGGTATGGGCAGCTTCTCGAGCACGCCCCGTACTGCGAGCGAGACCTGCGCGGGCCCGCCGGACCCCTGCTGGCAGAGGACGTCGGCGCGAGCGCGGACGAGGAGACCGAGGTCTACCTCAAGCACCGCGGGCGAGGGGCCGGTCCCGGCAACAGTGTCGTGGGGTCGATACATGCGTTGCCCTTCCACCCGCTCGACGTCGTCGGCTGGGACGGATGCCTCTACCCCTATGTCTTCAACGTCCGCGACTTCGAACCCATCACCGGCCGCGTGCACCAGCCGCCGCCCGTGCACCAGGTCTTCGAGGGCATGGGCTTCGTCGTCTGCAACTTCGTGCCGCGCAAGGTCGACTACCACCCGCTCTCGATCCCGGTGCCGTACTACCACTCCAACGTCGACAGCGACGAGATCATGTTCTACGTCGACGGCGACTACGAGGCCCGGAAGGGCTCCGGCATCAGTCGAGGCTCGATCTCGGTCCACCCGGGCGGGCACGCGCACGGACCCCAGCCGGGCGCGACCGAGGGGTCGATCGGCGTGGACTACTTCGACGAGCTGGCCGTCATGGTGGACACCTTCCGGCCGCTCGAGCTCGGTGAGGCCGGCCTCGCAGCGGACGATGGCGCGTATGCGCTCTCCTGGTCCCGGGGCGTCGGGAGGCAGGCAGGCGGTCAGGGGGCGGGTCAGCCCGGGGCCGGTCAACCCGGGGCCGGTCAGCAGGCTGCCGGTCAACAGGGCAGCGACGGAGTCCACACGGAGGGGTGATGGCCGAACCCCTCAACGGATCTGGTGCCGCCCTTCGTGCCTCCCCACGGCGCGCTCGGGAGAGCTCCAAGACGCTGGACCGCGGGATCCAGCTGCTCGAGCTGCTGGCCCGTCCGAACCGTGCCAGCGGCCTGACGATCACCGAGCTGGCCGCGCAGCTCGAGGTCGGCCGCCCCGTCGTCTATCGGCTCGTCACGGCCCTCGAGGCCCACCATCTCGTCACCAGGCGGCCCGATGGGCGCGTGCGCCTCGGCCTCGGCGTCAGCCGCCTCGCCGCCGCGGTCACCCCCCTCGTCCGGACCGAGACCCGCCCCATCCTTCAGGAGCTGGCCGACGCAGTGGGGGCGACCGCCCATCTGACCGTGTCCGAGGGTGACGAAGGGCTGGCCCTCGTCGTCGTCGAACCGACATGGACCGACTTCCACGTGGCCTACCGATCCGGCGCCCGGCACCCCCTCGACAGGGGCGCCGGCGGCCGAGCCATCCTCGGCGCCCGGGCCGGATCCGCGGACCTCGTCGTCAGCGTCGGTGAGATCCAGGCGGGGGCCCACGGGCTCGCCGTTCCCGTCCTGCCAGCGACCGAGGCGGGTCAGCCGGACCGGGTCGTCGAGGCCTCCGTCGGTGTGGTCGCGCTCGAGCCGATCGACCCCGCAGTGGCAGGGCCACGGCTCGAGCGAGCCGCCCGGGCGCTCGCCGCCGTGCTGCGCTGACTCTTGGGTGGCACGGGGCTGCCGCGTTCCCCGGACAACAGATATGACCTTCCTTACACTGGGCTGTTGAGGATCAGGGGCCCTACTGGGCGGCCCTGAGATGATGGCAAGGGGACCGCCATGGCAGATCGTTCCCGGGAACGGGCTGCGGATGAGAGCGCCGTGACGCCTTATCACGCGCTGCTCAGTCTGCACATCCACGCCCGCTCCGTTGACGTCGAGAGGATGCCCGGGTATCGGCCCGTCTCCCTGCCCGAGGCCCTGGTGGTCGTCGCCATGGCCAGCACCGATGAGATACCGCACTCCGCTCGGCTTGCGGTGCTCTACGAGCTGGCGAAGGCGGACTATCCCGAGCGCGGTGACAACGACGACGCGTACCTCAGGCTGGCCGACTCCGTCGCGCCGGACCGCCGGTCGCTGGAGGCCCGCGCCCTGCTGGAGAGGGTGAAGCAACTCGCAGATGCGGGAGAGGGCGTCGCCCCTGCCCTGCGATCGGCCGGGCTCCTCGGCCGGGAGGCCGCCTTCATCAGCGAGAGTGTCTGTGAAACCAAGGAGGTGCGGATCGGCGGCCTGTCGGCGACGTGGATCTACTCCGAGTTCGAGACCGATGCCGACTTCGGGGATCTGGCCAGGTGGCTCGACCCTCGCCAATGGGACGACTGGGGCCCGCTCTTCTTCAAGGAGATGAGTCTCGTCGAGACCTCCGAGCCGATCCCCTTGGGCCGCCCGGGTGACCCGCACTGGCATGGCCTGTTCCGTGAAGTGGTGCAGCTGCCGCTCCGGCAGATCACGACGCTGCTGCACTGCAACTACTGGCAGGACGGGGATCGCGCTGCGGGGATGACCTACGACCTCTCGCTCAGCCTGGACAACCAGCTCGACGTGGACCGAGGCTTCATCCTGGCCAACAAGCTGGACGACGACCTCTGCAGTGTGAGAGTCCTCAAGATCGTCAGCTTCACGAACTTCCTCTGGGACCAGGTCGCCGAGTGGGTCTGCCCGTTCTGGACCGACTGGGTGCGCGCCGCTGTCCAGGGAGGGGACAAGGGCGACCCCAAGGAGGGCGGACCCGCGACTCTGCCGGGCCTCCCGATGTTGACCGAGAGCCTCAGGCAGTGCATTGACGACTTCTCCGAATCCGCCGAAGCCTACGTCGAGTTCATCGAGGACGTGACCTCCCGGGTGAGCTCTCGTGAGTACACGACCTCTGACCTGCTCGAGGACGGACGGCTCTACTGGTCACAGCTGGCCCAGGACTGGTCGCGGGCATGGCTTCACGGCTTCCAGGCGCTTGATGCCTTCGGGCGCGAGGGCCTCCGGTCGACCTCCGGGCCGGCTGGGAACCGCCCCGACGATGGATCCGGCGAGAACCGCGCCCGGCGAGCAGCCGCCACCGGCGCCGCAGGTGCATCGGCAGCGACCGGTGCGGCTGGGGGCCTGGGAGCAGCCGCACCCGTGGCCCGGGAGGGGCTGGACAGCACGCTCGTTCGCGTTCCCGGTCTTGCGGCAGGGGCTCGCCCGACGGCGTCCGACTTCGTGTCGATCGAGGCGGGAGGAGCGAGGATCCCAGCGAGTAGCCTCGTGCTGAATGTCGAGTCGTTGGGCGGCAACGAGTACGGAGTACGCCTCAGGTCCGCCGAGGCGTCCGCTTCAGCCGGTCTCTACATCGGCCAGCTGGCGATCACCGGCGGGCCACAGGGAATCCCCGCGCAGCTCTATGTCTCCGGGGCTGTCGGTGCGTGACCGGTGAGCGAAACGAGCACGTCCGCCGAGTCGAGACTCACGCGACTCCTCGAGCGACTTCTCACCGCGGCAGAGGCATCTCTGGCCGCCGGCGATCTCGAGCAGGCGCGCGCCACGGCGGAAGAGGTGCGGGCCGTCGATCCGGACGACCGGCGCGCTGCCCGGATCCTGCAGCGGCTGGCGGCCCGCCAACACGGGCCGACGGGGGAGCGGGCGCTGATGACGCTGCTGTTCTCCGACCTGGTGGGGTCCACGCTGCTGTCCGAGCAGGTCGAGCCGGAGCAGCTGCGGGACCTCTTCACGTTCTACCGGGCAGCGGCGAGAGAGGCCGTGAAGCGCTACAACGGTTCCCTCCTGCAGTTCCCCGGCGACGGCATCCTCGCCGGCTTCGGTTATCCCGAGCCGCACGAGGACGACGCCCGGCGAGCGGTCCTCGCGGGTCTTGACCTGGCGGTGGCGATGCGCGACGCCCAGGCCGACCTGGAACGGCGCCTCGGCCTGACGGCCGACATCAGGGTCGGGGTCCACACCGGGCGAGTCGTCGTCTCGCATCTGGGGGTTGACGTGTCGGCTGCCGAGCGCGACTCCATCGTGGGCATCACGCCGAATCTCGCCGCTCGGATCCAGCAGGCCGCCGAGCCGGGCATGGTCGTGATCAGCGACGTCACGGAGCAGCTCGTCGACGCCGACTTCTTCATGCACTCGATGGGCGAGCATGAGTTCAAGGGAGTCAGCCGCCGAGTCGAGGTGTTCGCCGTCGAACGGCCCCGGTATGCCGCGGCGCGCTTCGAGGTGGAGCGGTACCGCAAGGCCGGGCTCGTCGGGCGGGACGAGCCAAGGGACCGCCTGCTCGCTGCCTGGCAGGCGATCGGTGAGTCATGGTCGCCGGCGACGGGGGCGACCTTCCTCGTCGTCGGAGAGCCCGGCATCGGCAAGTCGAGGCTCGTCGCCGAGCTTCTCGACCGGGTCGAGGCGAGCGGAGGCGCGGTTCTGGGGGCCGGCTGCCTCCCGTTCTACGCCAACGTCTCGCTGTGGCCCATTGCCAGGATGCTCGAACGTGTCCTGGGTGCGTCCGGCGACGATGCTGTCGGATTCCAGCAGCTGGTCGCGCACCTCGACTCGCTGGAGCTGGACCCGGCCCGGTACGTGGCCTTCCTTGGGCCCCTCATCGGCAGCACCCAGGACGGGGACTACCCAGCTCCGGAGCTCGACCCGAGCGCCTTTCTCGACGAGACCCTCGGCCGGATCGTGGAGTGGCTCTCGGCCCTCGGTGCCCGGCGCCGGCCGCACCTGCTCGTCGTGGAGGACCTCCACTGGGCCGACCCGTCGACGATTGCCCTGCTGGAACGCCTCGCTGCCGCACCACCAGACTCGATCCTCACGGTGGCCACCACGCGGGACAGCACGGCGATCCCCTGGCAGGAGGCTGCCGTCCGGCTGGAGCTCGGTCGGCTGGACGCGAAGGAGGCGAGCCGCCTCGTCGACAACCTCTCGACCGGCACCGTGCTCAGCGACGACCAGCGCAGGTCCATCATCGAGCAGGGCGAGGGAATCCCCCTGTTCATCGAGGAGATGACGCGCTCGTGCATCTCCGACCGTCGGACCGAGCCGATGCCGCTGCGCTTGCAGGAGTTGTTCACCTGGCGACTGAAACAGCCCACGGTCGACCTGCGGGTCGTGCAGGTCGCCGCGACCGTGGGGCCGACGTTCGACGCCGCACTCGTCTCGGCGGTGGTCGGGGACGAGGCGACTGTCACGGAACAGGTACGGATCCTCGTTGATGAGGGGGTCATCGAGCCCGTCGGGTCCTCGGCCGCAGGCCGATACCGATTCCGGCACGCCCTCATGCGCGACGCCGCCTACGAGACGCAGGTCCTCGACGTGCGCAAGCAGACGCACGCCACCATCGCGGAGGTCATGTCGGGGCAGGGCGCCGAGCCCGCTCTCATCGCGGCCCACCTCGACCTCGCCGGGATGGGCCAGCGCGCGGCCGCACTGTACGTGAGCGCGGCGCAAGCCGAGCAGGGACGGGGCGCGCACCGCGAGGCCACCCGGTTGCTCACCCGCGCCCTGGAGCTGCTCGACACGTTCCCCGAGTCGGAGGAGCGCGATCTCGCAGAGCTGACGGCGCGGATGCTGCGGGGTCTGAGCGTCACTGCGACACAGGGATATGCCGCTCCTGAAGTGCAGTTCGACCACCGCCGCGCCGAGGTGCTCGCGACGAGGCTCGGGACGCAACCCGAGGTGCTCCTCTCACTCATCGCCATCTGGGCCTACTGGTTGGTGAGCGGCAACCTCGCGACGGCACGCGGGCTGACGGATCGACTCCAGGCCATGGTCCGTCAACCGGCCTTCTCCTGGTTCGTGCCGGAGGTCGAGGTGTGCGCCGGATGGCTCGAGTTCTTCGCGGGCAACCTCGACACCGCGTGGAAGCATCTCGAGCGTGGCATGGAGGGTTTCCTGGCCCGGCCCCAGGCCGAGGCAGTCTCCCCGTTCTGGCCCCTGCCGCACGACCCGCTGGCCGTCTCGCAGATCGCGATGGCAAGCATCTGCACCTTGCGGGGCGAACCCGAAGGGGCACGCCGCTGGGAGCGCGAGGCGGTCGAACGCGCCCAGAGCGTCGGGTTCCCTCGCGGTCCCTTCAGCGCCGCGTTCATCCAGACCTTCGTCGCCTGGATCCGTCGGTTCGTCGGTGACGACGAGGCTGCCTGGCGCTCCGGTGTCGAGGTCGTCGCCATCGGCCGGGAGCATGGCTACGCCTTCTGGACCGTCATCGGTTCCGCCTACAGCCTCGCCGGTACTCCCGGTAGCCAGACCCACAGGGACCACGTCGAGGGCGCGGTCGGCGCTCTCCGGCTCATCGGTCAGGAGTCCTTCTCGGCCGCTCATCTGGGCTACCTCGGGCGGCTCTACGCCGACGCCGGCGAGCTGGACCGAGCTCTCGAATTCGTGGCGCAAGCGGTGGACGCGGTGCACAAGACCGGCGAGGGCATTCACCTTCCGGAGCTTCTTCGCCAGCGGGCGAGGTACACGCTGGCACGCAGCGACGACGCTGACGACGCTGACGACGCAGCAGCCGACCTTGCCCAGGCGGTGCGGACGGCAACCGAACAGGACGCTCGGGTGGAACGGCTCAGGGCATCGTTGGACGTCGCCGGCCTTCCCCACGAACGCCGGCCCTCCGACTGGCGACACACGCTCACCCTTGCTCGAGCAGCCGTGCCTGCCCTCGTCACCGCCGACACCTTCGCTGCCGATGAGATCCTCGAAAACTGACAAGGCACGGATCGTCATCCTCGGTGGTGGCATGGCGGGTCTCGTCACGGCGTGGGAGCTCAGCTCTGCCGGCTGGCGGGATCGGCTGGACTCGATCACGGTGTACCAACGAGGTTGGCGCCTCGGTGGGAAGGGGGCGAGCAGCCGAGGACCCCACGGGCGCATCCAGGAACATGGCCTGCACGTCCTGCTCGGCTGCTACGACGCCACCTTCCGCGTCCTCCGTGAGGTGTACGGCGAGCTCGACCGAGGCACGACGGATCCTGGCTGCCCGATCCGCACCTGGCGCGACGCGCTCGAACCCGCTGGCGACGTGGGACTTGCCGACTGGGACGGTGCCGAGTGGACCCATTTCGTGACCCGGTTCTCGGGCAACACCATGCTCCCCGGCGAGCCCGGTGCCGAGGACCGCTCGCTCGGCCCGCTCGACGTGGCCTCTCGTGTCGTGGGGCTGCTCATGGACTTCCATGCGGGACTCGATCCGCCATGCACGGGGCCCACGCGCCCCTACCTCAGCGTCTCCCCGGTCCCGAGGACGGGTACGACCACGGTGGAGACGGCGTTTCGCGCCGGTGCCCTGACCGCCCTCGCGGTACTCGCCGAGGTTCTCGAGCGCGCCGCACGGGCAGCAGGACCGATGGTTCTCGACGCTCCTGCCCTGAATGCGCTTGGCGTGGTGGTGGAGACGTGGCGCGATGAGGTGCGCCCCCGGGTACTCGCCGAGCCCGCGCTGCGACGGACGTGGCTGCTGGTCGACCTCGTCGTCGCGTGTCTGCAGGGGATGGTGGCGGATGGACTGCTGTCCAGTCACGACTTCGGTGGCATCGACCATCTCGACTTCCGTGAGTGGATCGCCACCCATGGTGCGGCTCCCGAAACGCTGGACTCGCCGATCGTCCGCGGCATGCATGAGCTCACGTTCGCCTTCGAGGGCGGGCATCATCACCGCCCGCGGTTCTCGGCGGGGCTCGGCCTTCAGCTCGCCGGCCGGATGCTCTTCGACTACAAGGGGTCGGTCTTCTGGCGCATGCGAGCCGGGATGGGGGAGGTCGTCTTCGCCCCGATGTACCAGGCCCTCGCTCGGCGCGGGGTCGAGTTCCGGTTCTTCCACCGCCTCGACCGCCTCGTCCTCGCCGGCGACCGCTCGATCGGGTCGGTGGAGCTGACCCGGCAGGCAGACCTGGTTCCGCCGAGGAACCGATATGAGCCGCTCATCCGGGTCGCGGGGCTGCCGTGCTGGCCCGACAAACCGCTCGTCGACCAGCTCGGCGGGGATCCCGGTGATCGCAGCGAGTCGCACTGGGGACCCACCGAGGGGGCGGGCCCAGAGAGGCTGGTCGCGGGTGCGGACTTCGACACGGCCGTCCTGGCCGTGTCGGTCGGCATGGTTCCGTACGTCGCCTCGGAGCTGGTGGTCGCGGATCCGGCGTGGCGACGGATGGTTGCCAACATCGGCACCGTGGCAACCCAGGCAGCACAGCTGTGGATGGACGCGTCACCCGAGGACCTCGGCTGGTCCGGGCCGGACGGGGTGACACTCACGGGCTTCGGGCAGTCCTTCGCCACGTGGGCGGCCATGTCGCACCTGCTGCCCAAGGAGCGGTGGCCGGCCAACGGTGCGCCACGCAGCATCGCGTACTTGTGTGGTCCGATTCCGGACGACCGGGACGGTGCGGACCAGGACGGTGCGGACAGCCTCGTCCGCGAGCGGCTCCGGCACTTCCTCGACGACGAGGTGGGAGCGCTGTGGCCCGGTGCGACCGACTCTCGAGGCTTCCGGTGGCAGCTGCTCCGGGACGACGAGGGCCGCAGCGGTCCGGATCGACTGGCCGCGCAGTACCTCCGCGCCAATGTCGACCCGTCGGACCGCTATGTCCAGTCTCTGCCCGGCTCGGGTCGACATCGGCTCGCAGCCGGGAGGACCGGTTTCGGCAATCTCGCCGTCGTCGGCGACTGGACCGCCTGCGGGTTCGATGCGGGCAGCCTGGAGGCCGCGACGCGCTCGGGAATCCTGGCTGCCCGCTCCATCGCGTCCGGGGAGGCCAGTGGCGGGGCCCGCGGCGAGGCGGCGCGATGAGTGGTGAGCAGGAGCCGCGTCACGACTTCCGGACCCTGGTCGACGACGTCCAGCGCTTCGCGTTCCTCTCCGCTGCCGCCGTGGTGAGTCGCTATGTCCAGCTGGTCGACGGGGTGCTCACGGGCGGGGAGCTTCCCTGGCCCGGTGAGCCGGACGGCCTGAGGGCAGCCATCCTCGACGGCCTCCGGGAGCGGCCGGCGCCCAACTCGGTGGAAACCCTCGTGCTGCCGACCACGCGGGCCGGATCGAGCTCCGAGGGCCCGTTGTGGATCCACAACCCCACGTCATCCCCAGTGAGCGGGATCCATCTCGAGGTGACGCCCCTGACGTGTTCCGGAGCTGCTGTCATTCCGCTGGATGCGATCTCGATCAGCCCGAGCAGGACACCAGCGGTGGAAGCCCATGGTCGGCAGCAGGTCTGGATCCGGGTGGCCGTGCCGGTCGGACAGGCCGTCGGCGTCTACCACGGCTTGGTGATCGGGTCGCTCGCGCCGTCAGAGCCGGTTGCCGTCCGTCTCGAGGTCGCCACCCGCCCGAGGTCCAGATGAGCGCGATCGACACGGAGTTCGTCGACGAGCTCGCCTCCTACGCCGGCCTCGCCCGGCGCGCTGCTGCCGCGTACCTGTCGGGCGACCTGTCGCCGTACCTGGAGGTCCCGGCCACGGAGTACCTCGATCGAGGTGGGAAGGGGCTGCGCCCCGCCCTGTGCCTCGCCACGTGCAGCGCCTTCGGCGGCGACGTCGAGAAAGCCTTGCCCTCGGCCGCCGCCATCGAGCTGCTCCACACCGCGTTCCTCGTCCACGACGACGTCGAGGACGACAGTGACCTCCGGCGCGGCGAGCCCACCCTCCACCGGAAGTACGGACCCGCGCTCGCGATCAACGCAGGCGACGGCCTCGCAGTGGTGGCGCTCGGTGCCCTGAGGGACAACGAGCGCGCGCTCGGGCGGCGACTCGCCGCCAGAGTCTGGTCCGAGTTCGACTTCATGGCACGCCAGACCGTCGACGGCCAGGCCCGCGAGCTCGGTTGGCGGCGCGATGGACGCACCGATCTCACCCCGGACGACTACCTCGACCTCATCATGAAGAAGACCTGCTGGTACACGACGCTCCTGCCGCTGCGGGTCGGTGCCCTGGTCGGGTCCAGGGGCGCCCTGGACCTCGAGCCGATGCTCCGGTTCGGGTTCTACCTGGGTGCGGCCTTCCAGATCCGCGACGACGTGCTCAACCTCACCGGGTCGGAGGCCGTCTACGGCAAGGAGACGCTCGGCGACCTTCGTGAGGGCAAGCGCACGTTGATGCTCATCCACCTCCTGGCAGCGGCCAGCCCCAGCGACCGCAGGCAGGTGGTCGGCTACCTCGCCCTCGACCCGTCCCAGCGTTCGAGCGAGGTCGCGGAGCACATCATGACCCTGATGGACGACCACGGGAGCGTCGCCTTCGCGGATGAGTTCGCCCGCGGCATCGCTCGTGCCGCCGGCGTCGCGTTCGAGGAGGCCTTCGCGGCCGCCCCGGACTCGCCGGCCCGGCGCTTCATCCGGGAGCTCGTCACCTACATGGTCGAACGCGACCGCTGAAGCGGGTCACCCCTGGACGACTGGGGCACCCTCCAGCCGGACGCCGGCCTCCTCGAGCTGCGCGAGCGCCGCCTCGGTGGTGTTCCGTGCGACACCCGCCGTGAGGCCGAGCAGCACCGTCGTGTCCAGTCCCTCGCGACGGGCGTCGAGCGCGGTGGCCCGCACGCAGTGGTCCGTGGCGATCCCGACCACGTCGACGTGGGAGACGCCACGCTCCACGAGCCAGTCCGCGAGGGTCGAGCTGTCCGGGCCGATCCCGTGGCACTCGAAGCCGCTGTAGGCAGCCGAGTACTCGCCCTTCCGGAAGACGGCCTGGACCGAGTCCAGGGCGCCAGAGAGGTTCGGATGGAAGGCCGAACCCGCGCTGCCGGCAACGCAGTGGACCGGCCACGTGTCAACGTAGTCCGGATCCTCCGCGAAGTGGTCGCCCGGGTCCACGTGCCAGTCGGCGGTCGCGACGATGTGGTCGTACGTGGCGGCGTGCTCATCCACATGCGCCGAGATGGCTTCTGCGACAGCGGCGCCGCCTTCGACGGCGAGCGAACCGCCCTCGCAGAAGTCGTTCTGGACGTCGACGATGATGAGCGCACGCCGCGCCCTGCCATCGGATGTGGACATGTCTCAGTGCTCCTCGAAGGTGGTCGGAATCACGGCCTCGCCACGCGACAGCTGGGTCGCGGCCCGGGGCAGCTCCGCCCGTGACGCGGCGTGGCGCTCCCGAGCCTCGTGGATGTCCTGGTGGTCGATGACCGCACCGTCGCGCACCAGCTCGACCATGAGCGGGCGGTCGTTGCCGTCGTCGCGCGGACGCTCCCCGATCCCGATGACCTCCGCCTCGGCCAGCCCCCTGGGACCCAGCCGACGCAGGGCCCATTTGCGGCCACCCCTCGACGTCTTGTCCTTGCTCTTCTTGGCGACGCTCTCCAGCTGGCCCGATGCGTTCTCACGCTGGACGAGCTTGTAGACCATCGAGGCGGTCGGCGCGCCTGACCCGGTGACGAGGGCGGTGCCCACGCCGTACCCACTCACGGGCGCCGCCGCGAGGGCGGCGATCGCGTACTCGTCGAGGTCGGACGTGACGATGATGCGCGTGTCCCTGTTGCCCGCCGCGTCGAGCTGGGCGCGGACCTCCTGCGCCTGGCTGAGAAGGTCGCCGGAGTCCAGCCGCACCGCACCGAGCTCCGGGCCCGCGATCTCCATGGCGAGGTCGACCGCGGTCCTGACGTCATACGTGTCGACGAGCAGGGTGGTGCCCTTGCCAAGGGACTCGACCTGGGCGGTGAACGCGTCGCGCTCGGAGTCGTAGAGCAGCGTGAAGGAGTGCGCGGCGGTACCGGCCGTCGGCACGCCGTGACGTCGCCCGGCCTCCAGGTTGCTCGTGGCCTCGAAGCCGGCCACGTAGGCCGCCCGCGCCGCGGCGACGCCGGCCTCCTCATGGGTGCGCCTCGCCCCCATCTCGATGCACGGCCGGTTGCCGGCCGCACACGTCATCCTGGAGGCAGCCGAGGCGATCGCCGTGTCGTGGTTGAGGATCGACAGGATGACCGTCTCGAGGACGACCCCCTCGGCGAAGGTCGAGTCGACGACGAGCACCGGCGAGTAGGGGAAGTAGACCTCGCCCTCGGGATAGCCGGTGATCGTGCCGCTGAACCGATAGGCCGCGAGCCAGTCGATCGTCGCCTGGTTGACGACGTGCGTGTCCGAGAGGAACCGCAGCTCGGCGTCACCGAAGCGGAACCTCTCCAGCGCCTCGAGGAACCGCCCCGTCCCTCCGACGACGCCGTAGCGGCGGCCGTCCGGCAGCCGCCGAGCGAACGCCTCGAAGACGCACCTTCGCTGTGCCTCACCCGAAGCCAGTGCCGCCTGCACCATCGTCAGCTCGTAGTGGTCGGTCAGCAGTGCGGTGCTCATGGCGCTCACGGTGGCAGCCTACGGTCCGCACTGTGACGGGGCGGTCATAGGGTGGACGCGTGATCCTGACGAGCATGTCCCTCGCGCCAGCGGCACCGGTGCGCAGCCCGGACACGGAGGAAGCCACCCAGGAGGTCACCGAGGAGGTCACCCAAGAGGTCACCCAAGAGGTCACCGAGGAGGTCACCGAGGCCGATGAGGTCGTCTCGCCCGACGTCCCCTGGGTCACCATCGTGTGGAACGACCCCGTCAACCTCATGACCTACGTGACGTGGGTCTTCGAGACGTACTTCGGCTATCTCCGTCCGAAGGCGGAGAAGCTGATGATGGACGTCCACACCAAGGGTCGGGCGGTGGTGTCCAACGGGCCACGCGAGTCCATGGAGCGGGACGCCGAGTCGCTCCAGGGCTATGGCCTGTGGGCGACCTTCGAGAAGGACGAGTGATGGCCCGCGCCTTCCTGCCGGAGGACGGACGCTACGTCGCCCTCCTCGACGAGACCGAGCGGTTCATGGTCCATGGCCTCATGCAGCAGACCCGGGTCGTCCTGTCCCCCGAGGTCGAGTCGACGGGGGATGCCTTCGCGGATCTCGTCGCCTCGATGGGCGTCTCCGTCGCCAGTGAGGACCAGGCCGAGGAGCGCGATCCGGCGCTCGACCGGTTGCTACCCGATGCGCACCGCGGCGACGACGCGGTCGCAGCAGAGTTCCGACGCCTCACCGAGGAGGGGCTGCGCCAGCGCAAGAGTGCCAACCTCGACATAGCGATGGAGCGGCTCGCGGCCGCATCGGACGACCAGGTGGCGCTCGACGAAGCGCAGGCCCCGGCCTTTCTCATGGCGTTGACCGACGTCCGCCTCCTCCTCGGGGAGCGGATGGGCATGCGCACGGAGGAGGACGCCGAGCGGCTCCACGCGGACATGGAGGTCATCGATGACGACGACCCACTCGGCTACGCGATGGCCTGGTACGACTTCCTCACCTGGCTCCAGGAAACCCTGACCCAGGCGCTCATGGATGGGGACTGACAAACCTGTGACGTACAGAACGCGCAAGTCGCGCGTGAGCGTCGGCTCTGGCACCTAGGCTCAGTCCGTGGAAGTCACCATCGTCGGCTGCTCCGGGTCCTTCGCCGGCCCCGACTCGCCCGCCTCGTGCTACCTCCTGCGGGCGGAGTCCGAGGGCCGCACGTGGAGCATCGTGCTCGATCTGGGCAACGGCGCGCTCGGAAACCTCCAGCGCCACCTCGACCCGCTCACCGTCGACGCCGTGCTGATCAGCCACCTGCACGTCGACCACTTCATCGACCTGTGCGGCCTCTACGTCATGGTCAAGTACGTGCCGGGCGGGTCTGGGCGGAAGGAGGTGCCGACCTACGGCCCCGAGGGACTCGGGGAGCACCTGGCCCACGCCTACGGCAACGAGGCGATCGAGGACGTTCCGGGCGTCTTCGAGTTCCGCACGATCCGCGGTCTCGAGCCGATCGTCCTGGGCCCGTTCACGATCACGCCGGTCGGCGTGAAGCACACGATCGAGTCCTACGGCTTCCGGGTCGAGGCAGGCGGCCGCACGCTCGCCTACACCGGCGACACCGATCTGTGTGACGCGCTGACGCCGCTGATGACCGGCGCGGACCTCGTCCTCGCCGACGCCGCCTTCGTCGACGGCCGCGACCACACCCGTGGCATCCACCTGTCCGGGAGCCGCGCGGCCGAGGCGGCCGTCCGCGCCGGAGGAGTGCAGCGCCTCATGCTCACGCACATCCCCTCGTGGAACGACCCCGACGTCTGCTGCGCGCAGGCCGCCGCAGTGTGGCCGGGTGAGGTGGAGGTCGCCAAGCCGGGTGCCACGTACGTCGTGTGACGCGATGTCGTATGCCGCTGAGCGGGGTCTTACGTCTCCGTGACGTCGGGCGCGGGCTGGCTCATCGGGGCGCGGGGAGGCCTACCGTTGAGGGATGGCTAGCCTTCTGGGCATGACTGCCACACGACATGACGGACGTGCCCCCGACGAGACCCGCGAGGTCCGGATCACCCGCGGCTGGCTCGACCATGCGGAGGGGAGCGTCCTGGTCGAGTTCGGGCGCACCCGGGTCCTCTGCGCAGCCTCGTTCACCGAGGGAGTGCCGCGCTGGCTGAAGGGCAAGGGGACCGGCTGGGTGACGGCCGAGTACGCCATGTTGCCGCGCGCGACGAATACCCGCTCCGACCGCGAGTCCGTCAAGGGCCGGATCGGTGGCCGCACGCACGAGATCTCCCGGCTCATCGGACGGAGTCTCCGCGCCGTCATCGACACGAAGGCCTTGGGGGAGAACACGATCATTCTCGACTGCGACGTCCTGCAGGCCGACGGGGGGACACGGACGGCCGCCATCACGGGTGCCTACGTGGCGCTCGCCGACGCCATCGCGGACGCCCGGACGAAGGGCCTGATCGGCAAGAGTGCGCAGCCGCTGACCGGCTCGGTGGCGGCGGTGTCGGTCGGCATCGTCGGCGGGCAGGCGGCCCTCGACCTCGACTACGAGGAAGACGTCACGGCCGACACGGACATGAACGTCGTCATGACCGGTGACGGTCGCTACATCGAGGTGCAGGGCACCGCCGAGGGGCAGCCATTCGAGCGAGCCCTCCTCGACGAGCTGCTCGAGCTGGCCGCCAAGGGCTGCGCCGACCTCACCGCCGCGCAGCAGGCGGCGCTCGCCCCTGGTGCCGAGGGGGCGGCCTCATGACGAAGGTCGTCCTCGCCACGCGCAACCACCACAAGGTCGAGGAGCTGCGCGAGATCCTCGCTGACGTCTGCGGCGAGCTGGGCCTCGACATCGTCGGCCTGGACGAGTTCCCCGATGCACCGGACGTCGTCGAGGACGGTGTCACCTTCGCCGAGAACGCTGTGCTCAAGGCGCAGTCCGCGGCGGGGACGACGGGCCTCCCGGCGCTCGCGGACGACTCAGGTCTTGCCGTCGACGTGCTCGGAGGCGCCCCGGGCATCTTCAGCGCCCGCTGGTCCGGGAGCAAGGGACCGGGTGCCGACCGGGCGAATCTCGAGCTGCTGCTCGCCCAGCTCGGCGACGTCCGCGAGCAGCACCGTGGTGCGGCGTTCGTCTGTGCGGCCGCACTCGTCCTCCCCGATGGGCGGTCAGCGGTCGAGACCGGCCGCTTTCCCGGCCGGGTCGCTCACGAGCCCCGGGGCACGGGCGGTTTCGGCTACGACCCCATCTTCGTTCCGGAGGATCAGCCGGACCGGGGGAGGGAACGCACGCTCGCGGAGTATGCGGCGGACGAGAAGAACGGCGTCTCGCACCGGTTCCGCGCGTTTCGCGCCTTGGCGCCGCACCTGAGGGAGCTGCTGCGCCAATGACCTCGACCAGCCCGACGGCAGGCGACCCGGTCGCGAGCACGCCAACCGCGGCGCAGCCGGGGTCTGCCCTGGCCGACGCGGCGAACGGTCTCGTCGCGGGGCTGCTCACCGTCGGGCTGAGCACCCTGGTCGCGGCGCTCCTCGAGGGGGTCGGCAGGACCGGTGGTCAGGCCGCCCCGATCGCCGCGGTCAGCAGCGCCTTCGTCGACCGGACACCTCCGTGGCTCAAGGACCTTGCCATCGCCGCCTTCGGCACGAATGACAAGCGCGCCCTCCTGGTCGGCGTCGTCGTCGTCCTTGCCGCCCTCTGTGCCCTCATCGGCGTGCTCGCCCGGACCAGGCTCACGGCGGCCCTCGTCGCATTCAGCGCCCTCGGGGCCGCTGGCGTGGCGGCGGTCCTCTCGAGGCCAGACGCGTCACTCCTCGACGCTGTTCCGACGCTGCTCGGGACCGTCGTGGGCCTGTGGTTCCTCCGCCGCGGCACCCGGGCGGTGGACGATGTGGGGGCGGACAACCCGGCGCGACGCCTTCTGTTGGGAGCAGCCGCAGGCGGCTCAGCGGCATACGTCGGCGGGCTGCTCTGGGGTGGCTCGGCGGCGGCCACGGCTTCGCGCGAGGCGATCGCTCGCGCACCCGCCCGGGCAACGAAGATCTCGGTGCCGGCGGGCGCCGACCTGAGAATCTCCGGGGCGACCCCGTTCATCGTGCCCAACGATGACTTCTACCGGATCGACACCGCGATCGTCGTGCCGCGGCTCAACGCCGACGAGTGGCGCCTCCGGGTCACCGGGATGGTCGAGCGGGAGGTCGAGATCGACTGGAACACCTTGCAGGACAAGCCGATGCGGGAGTCGCTCGTGACGCTGACCTGCGTCTCCAACGAGGTCGGTGGGGACCTCGTGGGCAACGCCGTGTGGACCGGCTGGCCGGTGCGCGAGCTGCTCGCACAGGCTGGTCCGCGGCTCGGCGCCGACATGGTGCTCCAGACGAGCGCGGACGGGTGGACGTGCGGGACACCGCTGACGGCCATGACCGACGACCGCAACGCCCTGCTCGCCGTGCGCATGAACGGTGAGCCGCTGCCGTTCGAGCACGGCTTCCCCGTGCGGCTCGTCGTGCCGGGGCTGTACGGCTACGTCTCGGCGTGCAAATGGGTGACCGAGCTGAAGGTGACGACGTTCGCGGAGGACGTCGGCTACTGGACTCCGCGAGGCTGGTCAGCCGAGGGCCCGATCAAGACCTCGTCGCGGATCGACGTCCCTCGCTCAGGCGCCACGGTGCCTGCCGGCCGCGTCGCGGTTGCGGGAGTGGCATGGGCCCAGCATCGCGGGATCGCCGAGGTGGCGGTCCAGGTCGACGACGGTCCGTGGGAGCCGGCGCGGTTGGCGGCAGACGCGAGCATCGACGCATGGCGCCAATGGGTCCTCGACTGGGACGCGACGCCCGGAAGCCACACGCTGCGGGTGCGTGCGCGGGACATGAGGGGGACGCTGCAGTCGGCCGACGTGCGACCCCCGGCGCCCAACGGTGCGGAAGGCCTCCACACGGTGACCGTGCGCGTCGAGTGAGCTCGCCACGCACCCGTGGCCACGTGCCTTCCGGAAGCGAGCTCAGCGGCATACGGGATGGTCGTTCTCCAGTCAGGCCTGCGCGTCGACGATCGCCTCCGCCTCGATCTCGACGAGGAGGTCCGGGTGGATGAGCGCCGAGACCTCGAGCATGGAGGCAGTCGGCCGCAAATCCCCGAAGACCTCACCATGGGCCCGGCCGTACTCCTCCCATCGAGAGATGTCTGTGACGAACATTCGCGTGCGGACCACGTCGGCCGGCGTGGCCCCGAGCTCGGCCAGGGCAGCGGTCACGATGTCGAGCGCCACCTTCGTCTGGGTGTAGGCGTCTCCGGCGCCGACGACCTGCCCGTCCCGGACGGCGGTGGTGCCGGACACGTGCACCGTGTCGCCGACCCGCACTGCACGTGAATAGCCGACGAGGTCCTCCCATGGGCTGCCCGTGCTCATCCGTTGCCGCATGCCGTCAGCCTAGGCAACTAGGCTGGTCCCCGGCTCTCGAGGTCAGCAGGGCCGCACAGGCGGACGTGGTGGAACTGGTAGACACGCAGGATTTAGGTTCCTGTGCCATCGGCGTGCGGGTTCGAGTCCCGCCGTCCGCACTCTCGTGAACCACCCCCGACGAAGGAGACCCCGTGAGCGACCGACTCGAGCCGGGCGACCAGGCCCCCGACTTCACGCTTCCCGACGACACCGGCGCATCGGTGGGCCTCGCCGACCTCCGCGGACGGAAGGTGATCGTCTACTTCTACCCGGCAGCCATGACCCCCGGGTGCACGAAGCAGGCCTGCGACTTCAGCGACTCACTCGAGTCGCTCCGCCGGGACGGCTACGAGGTCATCGGGATCAGCAAGGACAAGCCAGCCAAGCTGGCGAAGTTCCGCGAGCGCGACGCGCTCACCATTCCGCTGCTGTCGGACGAGTCGCTCGTCGTCCACCGTGCCTACGGCGCCTACGGGGAGAAGAAGCTCTACGGCAAGACGATGGAGGGCGTGATCCGCTCGACGTTCGTCATCGACGAGGACGGCGTCATCTCGCACGCCCTCTACAACGTCAAGGCCACCGGTCACGTCGCGAAGCTCCGACGCGACCTCGGCATCGCGGCCTGACGCTCGCTGGCGCCTCGCCCCACTAGAGTCGACACCAGCCTGCCGAAAGGACCCGTCATGACGGACACTGCACGGATCGAGAGGGACATCGAGGCCGCCCGAGCGCGCCTCGAGGGAACCGTCAACGAGCTTGCCTATCGGGCGCAGCCCCAGGTCATGGTGCAGCGCCAGGTGCAGAGCCTCGCGCTCCGGATCAACGAGGCGACCCACACGCCCGATGGCGACCTTCGGGTCGAGCGGATCGCGGCGGTCGCGGGTGCCGTGGTTGCCTTCGTTGTCGTGGTTGGCCTGCTTCGCCGGCGCCGGCACCGCTGACCCTCGCTGGGCATCCGGGGACCAGCGCAAGCAGATGGCAAAGAGCACGTCAACGAGCGGGTCGGCAGCGTCCAAGCTGCCGATCCGCATGCTCCACGACCGACTCCTCGTCAGCCTCGAGCGCGAGGGCGAGCGCCGGAGCGGCGGCGGCATCCTCATTCCTGCGACGGCCTCGGTCGGCCGACGCCTTGTCTGGGCCGAGGTGGTCGCCACCGGTCCGAATGTCAGGCTGGTGCAGCTCGGGGACCGGGTCCTCTTCGACCCGGAGGAGCGGGCCGAGGTGGAGCTGCAGGGACACGACTACGCGCTGCTGCGGGAGCGGGACATCCATGCCGTCGCCGCATCCCGCATCGACGACGGCCAGACCGGCCTCTACCTCTAAGCCGGATCCGGTCCTTGCCGTGTGCCGCTGGGCCGGCTCGGGCAACCGCGCTCGTTACCAGTTCGCAGCGTTGGTCAGACAGAACGGGTGGCCGGCCGGGTCGAGGAGCACCTTCCAGCGGTCCTCGCCAGGCTGCTCGGCGGGCACCGAGGCTCCGAGCTCGACGGCTCGCTTCTCGGCTGCCGGGATGTCGTCGACAGCGAGATCGAAGTGGAACTGCTTGGTGCCCTGCGGGTTCGGCCAGGCGGGTGGCTCGTAGTCGTCGACCCGCCCGAAGCCGAGCGCGTGCGACGGCCCCTGCAGCATCGCGTAGTTGTCGTCGCCGTAGGTCAGCTCCCAGCCGAGCAGGTCACCCCAGAATGAGCTGACCGGGCCCGGGTCGGCGCAGTCGAGGGTGATCATGGCCAGGCGCGCGGTCGTCGATGCGTTCGTCGTCATGTCCGACACTCTGCCAGCGATCGACGCGTTGGGATTGGACAAAGGCGACAGGCACTCGTGCGGGCGACGCGTCCGCCGCTGCGGAGTGCTTCGCCATCCGGCCTGCGCCCACCGGACTGGTCGGTTGCTCCCCGGCTGTCCTGCTTCGCGACGCAGCTACTGCCCGTCGGCGCCGGTGGTCCCTGACGTAAGGGACGGCGACGCCGTCGTCGTCTGGGTCACCGTGGTCGTGACCGTCGGGGTCTCCTTCGACTTCTCGATTGCCTTCTCGAACGCGGAAACGGTCGTGGCGTCGACCGTCCCCGTCTCCGGGACGCCCAGGTCCTTCTGCACCGCCTTCAACGCGTCGGTGAGGGAGTCGGACCACTGCCCGTCCACCGGACCGTCCCAGTACCCGGCGAGCTTCAGCGTCTGCTGGAGCGCCGCGGTGGAGGCGACAGCGGCTTCCGCGGCCACGCCGCCCCGGGCCGCCAGGTCGGACCGCAAGGCCGCCTCGGTGGCCTTGTCCATCGCCCCCGTTACCGGCAGTCCATGCTCCTTCTGCAACGCCTCCACCGCGGCGACAGTCGCCGGGCCATACACTCCGTCGACCTTGCCCGTGTAGTAGCCGGCGTCGGTCAGGTCCTGCTGCACCGCTGCGGTGTAGTCGTGGACCACCTTGGCGGCGTCCTCCTGCTGTGCCTCGGTCAGGCAACCAGCCGCGGCATACAGCTGCAGCCAGGACATCTCGAGCGCGACGGCCGCCGCGTTGAACTGCTGGGAAGCTGCGCGTAGCGGGGTGTCATCCGAGATGCCACCCTGTGCTGTCGCGAACTCGCTCTCGGCCTGCTGGACACGGGTCACGGTTTCGGTGGGCACCGTCGGTGTCGTAGTCGGTGTCGTAGTCGTAGTCGTAGTCGGTGTCGCCAGCGTCGCCGGCCCTTTCACGGTGCCACCCGTCGCCGAAGCGCGGGCGGCGTCGAGCTCGGCCTGGGCCGTGGCGAGGTCCTGCTCGGCGTTGGCCACCTCCTGGTGCGCCTCGACGGCAGCCTGTCCCGACGACGCCGCGTCCTTGCCCGGCTGCTTCACGTCGTCGCCGGCGGTCTTGACGTCCCCGACCGTCGGCGCCGTCTGGTTGAGGACGTCTCCATAGCGGTCCAGCGCCGTGATGTAGCTCGCGCTGGCCCGACAGAACTGCGCGCTGGCCGCGGCGGCCGCTGACTTGGCATCATCGAGAGCCTTCTGCGCGCTGGTCACCTTCGCCTCGGCGGCCTGCAGGGCCGTGTCGCCGCCCGTGCTGCTGCACCCGCCCAGCAGGCAAAGGGCAGCGGCGGCGGCCACGCCGAGGGAGCGGGTCCGGCCACGGGGGGGCCGTGCGGACATTGGTCGCGTCCAACCGACAGGCATGAACCCCTCCTCGTCCGGGAGCACGCTCTGTGCGCGTCGGACTCCCGTGGTTCGCACCGTAGTTGCTGCTTCAGCCCAGTCATTCACCCGTTTCGGGCGAGCCTTCTGCTGTGATCGGGGGTCGCGCGCTCGCCCGATAAGGGTGACGTCAGGGGACGTCTCGCCACCTAGCGTGACGTCATGAGCGATGTCGAGGTCACCACACGCGCCGGCGGCGTCCTCGCGGCCACCTGCCTCTCGACGCTGGTCGTCAACGCCAACACCTCAGCGGTGAGCATCCTGCTGCCGGCGATCAGCGAGGACACGGGGATGAGCGTCACGACCCTCCAGTGGGCGGTGACCGGGTACTCGCTCGTGGGCGCCGCCGTGATCATCACGTCGGGCTCGTTGGGCGACGTCTTCGGGCGCAAGCGCGTCTTCCAGCTCGGCTTGCTGCTGTTCGTGGCGTCCTGTGTGCTGATCGCGCTCTCGTCCTCGGGCGAGATGGTCATCGCCGGGCGGTTCATCCAGGGGGCTGCCGGGTCGACGATCCTGGCGTGTGGTCTCAGCCTGCTCTCGGTCGCCAACAGCGGTGAAGCACAGCTGCGCGCGGTCTCGTTGTGGGGCGCGGCCGCTGCCGTCGGCGCGGCTGCGGGCCCGCTGCTCGGGGGCGTGCTCGTGGGCGTCACCGGTTGGCAGGGTCTCTTCTGGGTCGACGCCGTCGTCGGCGCGGTCTGCATGGTGCTGACCTACTTCACGGTGTCCGAGTCGCGGGATCCCAGCCGGTCCGGCTCCATCGACTACGCGGGCACCGTGCTGGTCGCCCTCATCCTGGGCCCGCTCATCCTGGCCCTCAGCCAGGGAAGCGTCTGGGGTTGGGGCTCCCTGGCGACCATCGGGTGCTTCGTCGTGACGGTCGTCGCGGGTTACCTGTTCGTCGTGGTCGAACGTCGCGTGGAGGTGCCGCTGCTCGATCTGGCCCTGCTGCGCAACCGGATCCTCGTCGGGGCCACCATCGCGATCCTCATCGGCGCGGGGACGATCAACGGCCTGATGTACCTGCTCAGCCTGTACTTCCAAGACCCAGCCACCCTCGGCTTCAGCCCGCTGCAAGCCGGGATCGCCACGCTTCCGGCGACGGCCGGCCTGGTCGCGATCGCGGCGTTCGTGCCCAAGCTGGCCGCGCGTGTCGGTGGGAGGCAGGTCATCGGGCTCGGGTTCCTCCTGACCGCGGTGGGATTCGCTGCCGTCGGCTTCGTCCAGTCGGACTGGAGGTACGGCGCGTTCGTCCTCCCGCTCATCGCCATCGCTGTCGGCATGGGCCTGTCCAACGGCCCGGCGTCCTCGGCCTCGACGGCGTGCGTCTCCGCGAACCAGGTCGGCGCCGCCTCGGGCGTCTCGAACATGGCCCGCTACGTCGGGGCGGCCGTCGCGACCGCGCTCGCCGCGTCCATCTACGGCGCCGTGATCGCCAGCCAGACGGCTGAGGGTGCGTCCCGCGCCGATGCCCTCTCGTCCGGCCTCGGTGCGGCGTCGTGGATGATGGCCGCGTTCAGCGTCGCAGGGCTCCTCATGGCGGTCGTCATGGGTCGCCACCAGACCGCGCGCGGCACGGTGCAGGATGCTGCATCCGCCGCTGCGGCTCCGCTGCACACCCTGCCCACCTCGGCCACGCCGGTGCTGCAACAGACCCCGTGACTCGTCCGGCGACGAGGCGGACCAGTCCCTCCTAGATCCCGCGCCAGGTCGAGGTGGCGCGGCCGAGGCGTTCCGAGATGCCGGAGCCCACGAGCACGCCGACCGCGATGGCAACGATGGACATGAGCGCGTTGAGGAAGTCGCCCAGCCCGGCGGCCTCGTCGGCGCCAATGATCTGCGCGACGCCCTGCAGGCCCAGGGCCCCGGGCACCAACAGCCAGAAGGTGGGCAGGAACGTCACCGGCACCGGTGGCCCGCTCCTCCGGCTCTGAATGGCGTAGCACACCGGAAGCACGGCGGCTGCCGCGATGAAGCTCGCCCCGAGCGATCCCAGCGTGCGCCCGGCGAGGAACTGGACGGCATACCCGACGTAGAGCACCACCAGCAGCCAGCCGAGCGTTCGCCGCGGCGCCGACGACGCGACATACTGGCCCACCCCGAAGACGAGCACACCGACCCACGGCGCCCACGCACCGAGTGCGCGGGCGGGCTCGCCGGACAGCGTCGGTATGCCGGCCAGCTGTGCGCCCATCGCGATGCCGAACGAGAGCAGCAGCAGGCGCTCGAGGCCGTAGACCAACCGGGCCGAGCCCGCGAGCATGTCCCCGCTCGACAGCTCGACCGTGCCCATGGTCAACGCGGCCCCCGGCAGGAACGTGACGAGGGCCGGGATGACGATCTCGAGTGGCGGGGCGTCGAGCAGTGGGGCCACCCAGCCGAAGACCGCCCACGTAACGACGAACGCCGTGGCGACCGGCAGCATCAGCGAGAGCATCGGGTCCTTGTCCGCCCACCACCGCATGAATCCGGTGAGGAACCCGAGCAGGACGAAGGCCGGCATGGCCGCGACGGTCGGGTTGAGCATGAGCCCGAGTCCGAGGGTGAGGACGCCGCTGCCGATGACAGCCACGACGGATCCGAACCGCGGCGGCGCGGACAGCAGCTCGTCAAGGCGACGGTGCGCGGTCGCCGCGTCGACCGTCGCGTGCCGGATGTCGTCGACGAGACGGTAGAGGGCGTCCACCTGGTCGAGGCGCATGGGCGTGCTGCCGCCGGTCTTGAAGTCGACCTGGCTCGCCGGTCCGAGGTCGATGCGCACGAACAGCCCCGTGGGCACGACGAAGAACGTCACGCCGGTGGCGCCATACATCGTGGCGACCTCGTCGAGGATCTGGGTGACCCGGTCCGCCGGCTCACCCGTCCGGGTCAGGGCGACGCCGAGGTTGCGGAGCAGCTCCAGCACCTGCTCGGGTGGTTGCGCCACCACCGGCTCGGGTGTGGCGGGGACTTCGCCGGCGAGATTCTGGGCGATGTGGGCGATGCGCCCCCAGAAGCCCCTGCGCTCCGGGCGCCGATGGCCCGGGGTGCGCGGTTCGTCCGATGGCGATGACTGCCTGGGTGCCACGATGGAACAGCGCCAGCGCCGTCAGGTGCGCGCTCAGCCGCGGGCTGTCGCGTACCGCTGGAGGAAGAGAGCCTCGACCAGCGCCATGTTCGCGATCTCGGAGGGGTCGACGCTCTCGTTCGGGGCGTGGATGAGGGCCTGCGGCTCCTCCACGCCCATGAGGAACAGCTCCGCGTCGGGATAGGTCTCGGCGAACACGTTGCACAGTGGGATCGAGCCGCCTTGGCCGAGCTTGGCCATCGGCCTCCCGTACGCCTCCTGCATCGCGGCCGCCATGGCCCCGTAGGCAGGGCCGTCGGTCGCGGCATGGAAGGGGGATCCCGTCGCCTCGGTGTCGATCGTCACGTGCACACCCCAAGGGGCCGCGGCGAGCAGATGCTGGTGCAGCGCCTTCTCGGCCTCCTCTGGGGCCGTGCCGGGCGGGATGCGGAGGTTGAGGCGGGCCCGGGCTCGCGGGGAGATGGCTGCCGCCGACCCGACGACCGGTGGGCAGTCGATCCCAAGGATCGTGACCGACGACCGCGCCCACAGCATGTCCGAGACCGAGCCGTCCCCGAGGAGCGCCGCACCCTCGACGACCCCCGCGTCGCTGCGGAACTGTTCTGCGGGATAGGGCTCCCCCATCCACGCGCCGGAGTTGTCGAGACCGGTGACCGTCGTGTTGCCCTCGCGGTCCCGCAGCGTTCCGAGCATCGCGACGAGGGCCGCCAGCGCGTCGGGTGCGGCTCCGCCGAACATGCCGGAGTGGACCTCCGACGCGAGGGCCTCGACGGAGACGACGACGTTGACCATGCCCCGCAGGCTCACGGTGGCTGCCGGGACCCCGACTGACGCGTTACCGGTGTCGCACACGAGAATCGCGTCGGCCCGGAGCAGGTCGGCGTTGGGCGGGACGAAGGCCTCGAGCCCCCCCGTGCCCTGCTCCTCGGAGCCCTCGACGACGAGCTTGAGGTTCACCGGGACGTCGTCACCGAGCGCCCGAAGCGCCGTGAGGTGCATGACGATATTGCCCTTGCAGTCCGCGCTACCTCGGCCGTACCAACGGCCATTGACCTCGGTGAGCTCGAACGGCGGTGTGCGCCAAGCCTGCTCGTTCAGCGGCGGCTGGACGTCGTAGTGGGCGTACAGCAGGACCGTCGGCGCGTCGGGGTCGCCGCAGGGACGCGAGCCGACCACGGCCTGGCTGCCGTCAGCGGTCTCCGCGAGGCGTGCGTCGGTGAACCCGACGGTGGCGAAGGCGTCGAGCACCCACGTCGCAGCGCGGGCGCACTCCTCGGGCGGGTACTGCCGCGGGTCCGCGACGGACGGGATCGCGACGAGCTCGGCCAGTTCGGCGCGAGCCTGCTCCATGAGACCGGCGACCCGGTCACGCAGCTCCACGACTCAATCCTTCACGATGTCATCGAGGTTCAGGCTGTTGACGAACTCCTCGAACGTCGGAAGCTCGTCCGGGCAGTAGATCTGGATGACCAGCAGCTCGCCCTTGACCGCGCGGTTGTCGGCGATGACCGGTCGCATCCCCGGGCCGGCCGCACCGTTCATGAGCCGGTCCAGCAGGGCGGCTCTGCTCAGGGCTGCATTCGGGTCCTGGCAGATGGCGCCGCCGTCGTCCCCGAGGACGCGAACGACCATGTCCTTCGAGGGCGTCGCAGCGCCCGCGGCGGAGAGCGTGGCGATGAACTGGTCCGCCTTCTGATCGGCCTGCTGGGTGGCCTCCTTCGAGCGGTACGAGAACAGGGCGATGACCAGAAGTACCAGCACGACGACGCCCACGACGATGTAGATCGTCCTCCGCTCGGAGTCGGTGGACTGTTCGGTGACGGTCATGATGGGCTCACCTCCGAACCCTCGGGCAGCTTCCAGGACGGTTTGCGCAGCCGGTAGAAGAGGAATGGGACGAGCAGGCCGAGGCCGAGCGCGCCGCCTGCGACGATGAGCAGGTACACGCCCGGGTTGCCGGACTCGAACTGCGACGGCGGGATGAAGCCGACCAGGAGTGCGGCGAGCGAGGCGGCGAAGCCGACGCCGCACAGGGCTCCCAGCATCGGTGCCCGGTACCCGCGAGGGTGGTCGGGGTCGTTGCGGCGCAACCGAACCGCTGCGACGAACATCAGCAGGTACATGATGAGGTAGACCTGTGTCGTGATGACCGAGAAGATCCAGTAGGCGTTGGAGACGGTGGGGACCAGCGCGTAGCCCAGCGCGATCACGGTGGTGACGACTCCCTGGGTGACCAGGATGTTCTGCTGGACGCCGTTCTTGTTCAGCCTCTGGAGGAACGGCGGGAGGTAGCCCTCCTGGCGTGAGATGAGCAGCAGGCCCTTGGAGGGGCCGGCCAGCCACGTGAGCATGCCACCCAGGGACGCCGTGACGAGCATGATGCCGATGATCGGCGTCAACCACTGTGAGCCGAAGTACGCGAACACGGTGTCGAACGCCTGCATGATGCCGGCGGTCAGGGACAGCTGCTCGGCCGGGACGATCCAGCTGATCGCGAGCGCGGGGAGGATGAAGATGAGCAGCACCAGGCCCATGGCCAAGAAGATCGCGCGCGGGAACTCCCGAGCGGGGTTGCGCAGGGTGCCGACGTGCACGGCGTTCATCTCCATGCCGGAGTACGACAGGAAGTTGTTGACGATGAGCACCAGGCTCGACAGCCCGGCCCAGACGGGGAGCAGATGGTCGGCGTCCATCGGTGCCGCCGACGCGTTGCCCTGCCCGAGGAAGACGACACCGAGGGTCACCAGGATCACGCCCGGAATCAGGGTGCCGATGATGAGCCCGCCGCTGGCGAGGCCGGCGACGCCCTTGGTGCCGCGCGAGGACACCCAGACGCCGGACCAGTAGATGACGACGATGACAAGAGCCGTCCACACACCACTGGAGGCGAGCTCCGGGTTGATCACGTACGCCAGGGTGCTCGCCACGAACCCGAGCAGACTCGGGTAGTAGAAGATCGTCATCGCGAACTGGCACCACACCGCGAGGAAGCCCATCGGCTTGGAGATTCCGCGGGATACCCAGTTGTAGACGCCGCCGTCGTACCCCGAGGCCAGCTCGGCCGAGACCAACGAGGTGGGCAGCAGGAACACGATCGCCGGCACGAGGTAGAGGAACACGGCGGCCAGACCGTAGAGCGCCATGGTGGGCGCCGGTCGCAGGCTCGCGACGGAGCTGGTGGTCATCAGGGCCAGTGCGACCCAGGTGATGTAGGCCCTGGCGGGTACCTTGGCCCGCGCCCTGGCATCCGCAGGCACCAGTGGCTGGTCCGCGGACGCGTCCGCTGTACTCATGTCGCCCACCGCCCATCGGTGCTCATCGACATGGACACGTGATCAGACCGCATCTCGATCCCTCCTCGGTGGAGTCGCCGGACGTCCGACACGTCAATGGTTTTGCGCGGCCGAGGGACCCGCATCACCTGTTTCGGGTGACCAACCGCCCCGGGGATCACTCGACGACGCGCAGCCCGTGGTCGGTGTTATTGAGGCGGCGCACCCCATCCTCGGTGACCGTGACGATGTCCTCGATGCGCACGCCGAACCGGCCGGCGAGGTAGATGCCGGGTTCGACCGAGAAGCACATGCCCGGGATGAGGGGGCGTTCCTCGCCCTCGACCATGTATGGCGGCTCGTGCGTCGTGACGCCGATGCCGTGCCCGGTGCGGTGGATGAAAGCCTCGCCGTACCCGGCCTCGCCGATGACGGCTCGAGCGGCGCGGTCGACGTCCTGGCAGGACGCGCCGGGACGGACCGCGTCCACCCCGGCCTGCTGGGCCAGGCGGACGATCTCGTGGACCTTCCGGATCTCGTCGGTCGGCTCGCCGACGCACACGGTGCGCGTGGTGTCGGACCCGTAGCCGTACTTGAGCCCGCCGAAGTCGAGCACCACCGCGTCCCCGACGTGAATCACCCGGTCGCCGGCCTCGTGGTGCGGGTTGGCGCCGTTGGGGCCGGATCCGACGACGGTGAAGTCGACCTGCTCGTGACCGAACTCGCGCAGGAGCGCGGCGAGGTCGGCGGCGACCTCGGTCTCACGTCGCCCCGCGAACCGGCGCGTGACGATCTCGCCGTATGCCGCGTCGGCCGCGGCGCCCGCGGCCGCGAGCCGCTCCAGCTCCTCCGCGTCCTTGACCGCCCGCATCATCGGCAGGCACTCGGTGAGGGACCGGTACCTCGACCCCGGCAGCCGGGCCTGGAGTCCGAGCAGGTGAAGGGCCCAGGCCGAGTCGGACACCCCGTACGCACCATCCGGGCGCAACAGGTCGGCCGCGGCCGCATACGGGTCGGTGGCGTCGGCCCAGTCCTTGACGGCGAGGCCCTTGGCGCCCTCGGCCGCTTCGGCGTCAGGCCGTTCGAGCGCCGGGACCAGCAGTGTCGGCTCCTGCCCGCGCGCCAGCACGAGCACGGTGAGCCGCTCGGTGATCGCTGTCGGCTGGTAGCCGGTGAGCCAGACGAGGTCGGGGCCCGGCGTGACGAGAACCCCGTCGAGGCCCTCTTCCGCGGCCGAGGCGACCACCCTCTTGGCACGTGCCAGGTAATCGTCCGCGTTGAACGGTTTGGGCACGTTCGCGAGCCCCTCCATGACGGTCTCCCTTCGCGTCTGCCACCACGTTAGGAAGGTGATTCGTGAGGCGTGGTCACCCATATCGGGTGAGCGCGGAGTGGCGTGGGGAAGCGCAAGGGCGTTGGGCAGGACAAGGAGGTGTGCGCGAAAGGTCAGGGCGCGACCGTGGCTCGACCAGATGAAGGCCCGATTGCCACCGCGGTCAGGACATCGGTCCAACGGGGGAGAGGCCCACCGCACCCGTGAGGGCGCCCTCCTACTCACATGCGTGGCATCCGGCAGCCCGGAACTCGCGCCGCGCGGTCAGACTGGGTTGGAGGGTCCGCACTGGAGAAGGAGCGACATGGCTGTTCAGCTGAACCACACGATCGTCCTGGCCCGCGACAAGCAGGAGACAGCCCGGCACCTGGTCGAGATCCTTGGCCTCCCGGAGCCGACGACGTTCGGTCCCTTCGTCGTCGTCCAGGTCAGCAATGATGTCTCCCTCGATGTCGCAGACGACCACGGCAAGCCGCACGCGCAGCACTATGCGTTTCTTGTCTCTGAGCCGGAGTTCGACCAGATCCACGAGCGCATCAAGGAGCGCGGGTTGGCTTGGTGGGCCGATCCGTTCCACCGGCGTCCCAGAGCGGTCAACCACGACGATGGCGGCCGGGGACTCTACTGGAACGACCCGAACGGGCACAGCCTGGAGATCCTGACTGTCCCCTACGGCGGTTGGGGGTGAGCCACCCCATCGGACTCCCACCCGCGAGGTGGGGACCGAGGTCCAGAACGACTACCTCTCGACACGCCCGCCGTCGCCACACTGTCGACTCTCCGGGCGCCGGCCCCAAGGCGCTTCGGCCGCTGCGCGGTCGAGCTCCGCTCGAGCCTTGACTTCGACGCGCACCCAGCCATGCCCAGCAACCGTCCGGGCCGGCCAAGAACAACCCCGAACGCTCTTGACACGGCCCCGCTCCTACAGGAATGACCTGCAGTGATGGTGCGCCGCCAGGGACTCGAACCCCGAACCCAGTGATTAAGAGTCACTTGCTCTGCCAATTGAGCTAGCGGCGCGACGAGGGGAAACAGTAGCAGGGCGTCAATGGCGCGACAAAATCGACTCTGGGCCGATTGCCGCGACCCGCTCGCGGCGCTCCCGACGCTTTCCTCGCAGCAGCAGGAGCACGCCACCGAGCATGAAAAGGAGGTAGGCGACCAGCCCACCGATGTGCTCCTCGTCCGTCACCTGGGTGGAGGTGCCTTGAGGCGTCTCGGTCACGGGTTTGGGGTTGTCCGTGCTGACGATTCCGGGGACGGGAGGTGTTGTCGTCTCGTTGGCGACGTGGCCCAGCCCGCCTGCGCCCATCTCCGCCGGGGCGGGAGCGGCCAGGGCGCCACTCACGAGGGTCAGCGCCAGACTCAGCACCACGAGGCCGACGATGAGCCCCACGGTGAACCGCTGGAATCCCTTCCTCCCACAAAGCACGCGCCCATTGTGACGCATGTCGCTGGGAAGCAAAGATCCCCGCACGTGAGGTCACGTGCGGGGATCACCTGGGGTGAGTGACGGGACTTGAACCCGCGACCACCTGGACCACAACCAGGTGCTCTACCAGCTGAGCTACACCCACCACGTCGCTGCGGACAGCGACGCCAATCGTACATGGTCGAAAGGGGTGCTCGTGACACCCCTCAGTCCTTCAGTGCCGCTTCAGCGCTCGACGACATGCGACTCCGCGAGCGCCTTCGCCGTCGCGGAGTCCGGACCGGGCTGCGGCACGAACACCGCCTCGCGGTAGTACCGCAGCTCCGCGATCGACTCCTTGATGTCAGCCAGGGCGCGGTGTCCGCCGGCCTTCTTCGGGGCGTTGAAGTAGGCCCTTGGGTACCAACGGCGGGACAGCTCCTTGATCGATGACACGTCGATGATCCGGTAGTGCAGATGCGCTTCGAGATCCGGCATGTCGCGGGCGAGGAAGCCACGGTCGGTCGCCACGCTGTTGCCACCCAGCGGCGCCTTGCGCGGCTCGGGGACGAACTCGCGGACATGGTCGAGGACCAGCGACTGAGCCTCTGCCAGGCTGACGCCCCGGTCCAGCTCGTCCAGCAGTCCAGAGGTCGTGTGCATGTCCCGCACGAACTCGTCCATCTGCTCGATGGCCTCTGCCGGGGGTTTGATGACGACGTCGATCCCGTCACCCAGCACGGTGAGCTCGAAGTCGGTGACGAGCGCCGCGACCTCGACGAGCGCATCCGTCCGCAACGAGAGGCCGGTCATCTCGCAGTCGATCCAGATGATCCGGTCGGACCGGGCGCGCTGGTTTGCCGCCTCATTCGTCGTCGTCACCGCACCACCATAGAGGCGCAGGGCCATCGGTACTGCACTAGCCTGCCGTCATGACTTCTGGGGATCCGTCCGGAGCGCTCGACCGGCTGGAGGCCGAGGAATGGAGCCGCGACCCCAACCCCACCTGGCGGCCCATGCTCCGGCGGATCCTCACCCTCGGGGTAGCGGCGGTCCTGCTGCTCGTCTCGTTGCTCATCCTGCTCGGCATCATCGGCAACCAGCTCGAGGCGCAGGTAGCGATCCTCGCCACGCTCATGGCGCTCATCCCGCTGATCATCATCGTGCCGACCTATCTCTGGCTCGACCGCTACGAGGCCGAACCCGTCCCATATCTCGTGGCCGCCTTCCTGTGGGGCGCCGTCATCGCCGTCGTCGGCGCCTTCTTCCTCAACTCGCTCGGGATGGCCCTGCTCGTCCAGTCCCACTGGAGCGATCCGTTCGAGACGGGCGCCGTGTACCTCGCGCCGATCACGGAGGAGACGCTCAAGGGCCTCGGTATCTTCCTCATCTACCTGCTGCGTCGGCACGAGTTCGACGGGATCATCGACGGGATCGTGTATGCCGGGATGATCGGCGCCGGCTTCGCCTTCAGCGAGAACATCCTGTACCTCGGTCAGGCCTACACGGAGATGGGCAACGAGGGCCTCACCGCGACCTTCATCGTCCGTGGCCTGATGGGGCCCTTCGGCCATCCGCTCTTCACGTCGCTCATCGGCATCGGCATCGGCATTGCCGTCTCGACCCGCGGCCGTGGCGTCAAGGCGCTCGCCATCCTCGGCGGATGGGTCTGCGCGGTCCTGCTGCACGGCGCGTGGAACCTCTCGGCGATCGCCGGGATCGAGGGCTTTCTCAGCGCGTACATCACCTTCCAGGTGCCGCTCTTCCTCGCGTTCATCGGCTTCCTCGTCTGGCTGCGCCGACGCGAGGGCCGGCTCATCGGGCAGTACCTCTCCGCCTATGCCGACGCGGGATGGCTCACGCACGCCGAGGTGAGCATGCTCTCGCACCTTGGCACTCGCCGGGCCGCCAGGGCCTGGGCACGCGAGCGCGGTGGCGGCGCGGCGCAACGGTCCATGGACGCGTTCCAGGACAGCGCGAGCGACCTGGCGCTGCTGCGCTCCCGCCTCGTCCGCGGCACTGCCGAACGAGATGCGGCCCAGCGCGAAATGGTTCTGCTGCAGGCGATCACGGCGCACCGGAAAGACTTCATCGGGACACCGGTGCTCTGAAGGAGCGCGATTCCGTTGGGCGCCAGCGGTGGCGTGCGAACCACATGGTGCCCCCGGCAGGACTCGAACCTGCGACCAAGAGATTAGAAGGCTCTTGCTCTATCCACTGAGCTACAGGGGCTCGCCCGCGTCCGGGCGCTCTTATGATAGGCGTGGGCACGCCACCACTCCCCGCCACCCGCTCCCTCAGGCGGTCGAGCGGAGCGAGCTCAGCGGCATACGACCCGCGTGTCCCTCCACGACGGCGCTACCGACGAGTTTGATAGGTCCTTGGGGACACGAAAGGATGAACTGCGTGTCTGGTTCAGGGGATTCAGGGGAGGGCAGCGCGCGGCTGCTCAGGGCAGTGAGGCGGCTTCGGGACGCGGTCGACGCGTCGTCGCTCCCCATTGACCTGCCCCGGGTCGAGGAGGTCCGCACCGCGCGCTCGCGACTGCTCGACCAGCTCGAGGACTACGTGATCCCGCGCCTCACCTCGCTGGATGCACCCCTGCTCGCCGTCGTGGGCGGCTCGACCGGCGCCGGCAAGTCCACGCTCGTCAACTCGATCGTGGGTCAGGAGGTCTCCCTGCCGGGTGTCCTGCGCCCCACGACCCGGTCGCCGGTCCTCGTCCACCACCCTGACGACGCAAGGTGGTTCGCGGACCAGCGCATCCTTCCCGGTCTGGCTCGCATCACGGGCAAGCATTCCTCGTCGGACGGACCCGGAGCGGTCCGACTCGTGTCGACCGACGCGATCCAGCCCGGACTGGCACTGCTGGACGCGCCCGACATCGACAGCGTCGTGTCCGCGAACCGTGACCTGGCCGCCCAGCTGCTCGCGGCCGCCGATCTCTGGGTCTTCGTGACCACGGCGGCGCGCTATGCCGATGCGGTGCCGTGGGACCTGTTGCGACAGGCGGCGGAGCGGGGCACCTCGGTGGCCGTCGTGCTCGACCGCGTCCCGGCTGACAGCCTCGAGGAGATCAGGGTGCACCTCGCCGCGATGCTGCGCGAAGAGCAGCTCGATCAGTCCCCGATCTTCACGGTCCTGGAGTCGGACCTCGAGGGCGGACTGCTCCCCGCCACGCAGACCCAACGCCTGCGTGACTGGCTGGGCGTTCTCGCGGGGGACGCCCAGGCCAGGGCCGAGGTCGTCCGCCACACGCTCACCGGGGCCCTGACGTCACTCGACGCGCGGGCTTCCGCGCTGGCTGCCGCCTCGGCTGCGCAGGTCAAGGCGGCCGACGAGCTCGTCGACGCCGCTCGAATGGCGTACGAGGACGCGGTGGCCCACGTCAAGGAGGGAATGTACGACGGGACCCTGCTGCGCGGCGAAGTCCTGGCGCGATGGCAGGAGTTCGTCGGGACGGGCGAGTTCTTCCGTCAGGTCGAATCGACGGTGTCTCGGGTCCGCGACCGGGTGACGGCGTTCATCAAGGGTGAGCCGGCCAAGGCGGAGCACCTCGGTGAGGCGCTGCAGACGGGTGTGGAGGCCCTCATCTCCAACCGGGCCGACCTGGCGGCGGCGGCGACCGCTCGGACCTGGCGGTCCCTACCCGGCGGTGAGCCACTCCTGGGCGGCTCGCCGGGCCTGATGCGCTCGAGGGCCGACCTCGACACGCGGATCCAGCGACTCGTCAGGGACTGGCAGGCAGACGTCCTCGAGATGGTGCGCAGCGAGGGGCGCGATCGACGGACGAGCGCTCGCATCATGGCCTACGGCGTCAACGGCCTCGGCGTCGTCCTCATGCTCGTCACCTTTGCCTCGACTGCTGGGATCACCGGAGCGGAGGTCGGCATAGCCGGTGGCACGGCGGTCGTCGGCCAGAAGCTCCTGGAGGCGGTGTTCGGGGACCAGGCCGTGCGAGAGCTGGCCCGCCAGGCCCGCGTGAAGCTGCTCGACCGCGTGGCGGAGCTGTACGCCGCGGAGCGGGCCCGTTACGAGGCCGCCGTGGAGGGCCTGGAGGTCAGGACCGACCAGGCGAAGGAGCTCAAGAAGGCCGTTGCACAGGTGAGGTCAGCGCGATGAGCCCCATCACCATGGGCAGGGCCAAGGTCAAGGGCGTCGGCGCCGCCGAGCTCGGGAACCGCACCACTGCGCTCTCCCTCGCGCTGTTCTCGGGGGCCGACGAGCTGGACAGCACTGCGGTCGAGCAGGCACGTCGGGTGCTCGACCATGCTCAGGAGCGCTCCGCGATCGCCGGCGACCACACCGTCGTGGCCTTGGCGGGCGCGACGGGCAGTGGCAAGTCCTCCCTCTTCAACGCGCTCGTTGGTGAGCAGGTCGCGGCGATCGGCGCGCGCCGGCCGACGACCGCCAAGCCGACCGCCGCCGTCTGGGGGGAGTCCGACGCGTCCGAGCTGCTCGACTGGCTTCGCGTCGATGCCAGGCACCAGGTCGGTCCCACGAGTGACGGCGATGGCGAGATCGCCGGCACGCTCACGGACAAGCTCAACGGCCTCGTCCTGCTCGATCTGCCCGACTTCGACTCTCGTGAGCTGTCCCACCGGCGCGAGGCCGAGCGGATCCTCGAGCTCGTCGACATGTTCGTCTGGGTGACGGATCCCCAGAAGTACGCCGATGCGCGGCTCCATGACGAGTTCGTCGCGCTCATGGCGCACCACGACGCGGTGACCCTTGCCGTGCTCAACCAGACCGACCGGCTCGACGTCGCCGCGGTCAAGGTCCTCAAGAACGACTTTGCCAAGCTGCTCGGGGCCGACGGGATACGTGGTGCGTCGGTCCTCGCCACGTCGGCCGTTTCTGGGACTGGGGTGCCTGAGCTACTGGGGCGACTCGCCAATGTGGTTGCCGGAAAAGCCGCTTCGCGGCAGCGACTCAACGCCGATATCGTCGCCGCGGCTCGCCGGCTGCGACACGGCGTGGCCGACGCGGAGGTTGCCGTCGACCGCCTCGACCGCGGCGCCCTTGACGCGTCACTCGCCCGAGCGGCCGGCGTGCCGATCGTCCTCGATGCCGTGGCCCGTGACTACCGACGAGAGGCGTTCGCCCACACGGGCTTCCTCTTCGCGAGGTGGACGCGTGGCTTCGCCGCCGACCCGCTACGGCGCCTCCGCCTCGACCGGACCGGGGGCCGGCCACCGATCCGCGTCGAGATCGATGGCGCCGATGTCCGTGCCGTCCTGGGCCGGTCGTCCATCCCTGCGCCGAGCGCCTCCGCCGTGTCGGCGGTCGACCTTGCCACCCGCAGCTTTGTCCGCCAGGCGTCCGATGGCCTGCCCGTGAAGTGGGCCCAGGCCGTCGAGGCCGCGGTCGACCAGGGTGAGGGAGCCCTGAGTGACGGCCTGGACCAGGCGATGGTCGGGACCTCGCTGCGCGCTCGTCGACCGATCTGGTGGTTCGTTGTCAACGTCATCCAGTGGGCCCTGGGAATCACGGCGGCCCTGGGCCTGCTCTGGCTCGCCGCGCTGTGGGTCGCGGGGCTGGCCCAGATCCCGACACCGGAGACGCCGAGCCTCGGGATCCTCCCCGCCCCCCTCGTCATGCTCGTGGGAGGCGTGCTCGTCGGACTGCTCCTCGGCGTCGTCTCCAGGTGGTGGGCGCGGATCGGAGCGCGTCGCCGAACGGCCATGATCGGGAAACGGCTCACCGAAGCGGTGGCCAACGTTGCGGACGAGCGCATCATCGTCCCGGTCGACGAGGTGCTCGACCGTCACCGCGAGACGCGGCAGCACCTGGACAGGGCGGCGGGCTGACGGCGCGCGCTGTCCACATCCTCCACCCGTTCGGGCTGCCATCCACAGCCGCAGCGACCGCACTGGTCGCGGCGGGCTGAAGGGGACGACCGTGGTCCACGAGCGGTATGACGCCGCCCCGCACCCGCCGACAAAGTCGGCGCCGACAGGAGGTTGCACCATGAACGAGACCCGCATCACGGTCCACGGCAACGTCACGGCCGCGCCCGTCGAGCGCACGTCGCGCAACGGCAACGTCTTCACGACGTTCCGGGTCGCGAGCACGCCTCGCCGACGCACCGCCGACGGCACCTATGTCGATCTCGACACGAACTTCTTCAGCGTCATCAGCTGGAACGCCCTGGCAGCCAACACCGCCGTGGCCCTGCAGAAGGGCCAGCCGGTCATCGTCGAGGGAAACCTGACGATCAAGACCTACGTCACGAGCGACGGGCAGTCTCGCACCGATGCCGAGATCGAGGCGCAGCACATCGGGCACGACCTCATCTTCGGGCGCTCGTCGTTCGAACGGCTGAGCCGGGCGGCGGCCCTCGGTGTCGACCGCAACGCCGACCCCGCCGTGCGGCACGCGATGGCCGAGACCAACGGCGTGTCCATCGCGGCCGACCTGCACCGGCCGGCGAACGTCGACGCCAACGGCGAGGCCTTTGACGGGCCCGTCGAGGGCGGAGGTGCCGGGCCGGTGCAGCCGTTCGGCGACCCCGACACCGACGCCTACAGCGTGGAGGACCCGGCCGCGTGATGCCGGGATGACGATGCCCGGATGATGCCCGGATGATGCCCGGATGATGCCTGGAGGACGTCTGGGAGGCACCCGCGATGGGCGTGCGTCGTCGCGGCGGCCGGATTCGGTGACGCGGCCGATCGCAGATAGCCTTCTGGGCATGGCCGAGTACATCTACACCATGACCCGGGCGCGCAAGGCCCACAACGAGAAGGTCATCCTCGATGACGTCTCGATGTCGTTCTACCCGGGCGCGAAGATCGGCATGGTCGGCCCGAACGGCGCCGGCAAGTCGACCATCCTGAGGATCATGGCCGGACTCGACCAGCCCTCCAACGGCGAGGCCCGTCTCGCCCCCGGCGCGACCGTCGGCATCCTCCTCCAGGAGCCCCCGCTCAACGAGGACAAGACCGTCCTCGGCAACGTCGAGGAGGGTGCGGGCGAGATCAAGGCCAAGCTCGACCGCTACAACGAGATCAGCGCCGAGATGGCCAACCCGGACGCCGACTACGACGCGCTCCTCGACGAGATGGGCAAGCTCCAGGAGCAGATCGACCACGCCGATGCGTGGGACCTCGACAACCAGCTCGAGCAGGCCATGGACGCGCTGCGCTGCCCGCCCCCGGACCTGCCCGTCACCAACCTGTCCGGTGGAGAACGTCGCCGCGTGGCCCTGTGCAAGCTGCTCCTCCAGAAGCCAGACCTGCTCCTCCTCGACGAGCCGACCAACCACCTCGACGCCGAGTCGGTCCAGTGGCTCGAGCAGCACCTCGAGAGCTACCCCGGTGCCGTCATCGCCGTCACCCACGACCGGTACTTCCTCGACAACGTTGCCCAGTGGATCGCCGAGGTCGACCGCGGTCGGCTCTACCCCTACGAGGGCAACTACTCGACCTACCTGGAGAAGAAGGCTGAGCGCCTCCAGATCCAGGGCAAGAAGGACGCCAAGCTCGCCAAGCGTCTCAAGAGCGAGCTCGAGTGGGTGCGCTCCAACGCCAAGGGGCGCCAGGCCAAGTCGAAGGCCCGACTGTCCCGGTATGAGGAGATGGCGGCCGAGGCCGAGCGGACGAGGAAGCTCGACTTCGAGGAGATCCAGATCCCCCCGGGCCCCCGGCTCGGCTCGGTCGTCATCGAGGTCAAGAACCTGCGCAAGGGTTTCGGGGACCGCCTGCTCATCGATGACCTCTCCTTCACCCTGCCGCGCAACGGCATCGTCGGGATCATCGGTCCGAACGGTGTCGGCAAGACCACCCTCTTCAAGACCATCGTCGGCATCGAGCAGCCCGACGCGGGGGAGGTGCGGATCGGCGACACCGTCAAGATCTCCTACGTCGACCAGGCGCGGGCGGGCCTCGACCCGGACAGGACGCTGTGGGAGGTGGTCTCCGACGGGCTCGACCACATCAAGGTCGGCAACGTGGAGATCCCGTCGCGCGCCTACGTGTCGCAGTTCGGGTTCAAGGGTCCGGACCAGCAGAAGCCGACCGGCGTGCTCTCGGGTGGGGAACGCAACCGCCTCAACCTCGCGCTCACGCTCAAGCAGGGCGGCAACCTGCTCCTGCTCGACGAGCCGACGAACGACCTCGATGTCGAGACCCTCGGGTCGCTGGAGAACGCGCTGCTCGAGTTCCCCGGGTGCGCCGTCGTGATCTCCCACGACCGGTGGTTCCTCGACCGCGTCGCGACGCACATCCTCGCCTACGAGGGCGACGAGGAGAACCCGGCCAGGTGGTACTGGTTCGAGGGGAACTTCGCGGCGTACGAGGAGAACAAGGTCGAGCGTCTCGGCCCCGAGGCAGCGCGCCCGCACCGGGTCACCTACCGCAAGCTGACTCGGGACTGACGGGGACAGGAGCCGGCGTCACCGTCGTGCGACCCGAGGAGCTTCGTGAGCTGTACCCGGGCGGTCGCCCCAATGACCGGGCCCGAGCCATCCAGGCCATCGTCGACCCGGCCCACGCGGGCGAGGGATCACTTGTCCGTATGCCGCTGGGCTCGCTCCGTGTCGAGTGTGCAGTCCGCGCCGGCATCTTCTGCGCACTCGACGAGAGGGTCCGCGCGCACACGGTCGGGTGTGCAGTCCGCGCCCCGGGCGTGTTCTGCACGCTCAACCGAGGCCCCCGCTCGGCTTCGAGGGAAGGTCAGGTGTGGTGCACCGCACCGGCGGTGTCGACGCTGTCGACGCTGTCGAGCCACTTCACGAGTGACGCGACGGCGGCCCGTCCGGCGCGGTTCGCTCCGATCGTCGAGGAGGAGGGTCCGTAGCCGATGAGGTGCACGCGTGGCTCGGCGGCGACCTGGGTGCCGTCCATGACGATGCCGCCGCCGCGGGCACGCAGTTGCAGTGGCGCCAGGTGGTCCAGCGCGGCCCGGAACCCAGTGGCCCAGAGGATGACGTCGGCTCGGAGGAAGCCACCGCCGCTGAGACGGACGCCATCGGGCTCGATGGCGATGAACATCGGCTGTCGCTCGAGGACGCCACGCTCGGCGGCCGCCCGGAGCACGGGCGTCCAGATCAGCCCGGTCACCGAGACGACGCTCTGCGGCGGCAGGCCCTGACGCACCCTCTCCTCGACGAGTGCGACTGCGTCATGACCGGCCTGCGGCGTGAACTGGTCATCGCGCCAGATCGGTTCGCGGCGGGTGAACCATGACGTGGTCGTCACCTGGGAGATCTCGTCGAGCAGCTGCACCGCCGAGATCCCTCCCCCCACGACGATGACGTGCTGTCCCCGGAACTCCTCTGCGGACACGTAGTCGGCCACGTGCAGCTGTCGGCCGCGGAAGCCCGCCTGTCCGGGGTAGATCGGCCAGAACGGCTTGGTCCATGTGCCGGTCGCGTTGATCAGCCCGCGGGCGGCCCAGGTGCCGCGGCTCGAGTCGATGAGCAGCCGCCCGTGCGGGTCGTCGTCCTCGCGCCGGACTGCAGAGACGCGGACGGGCCGCAGGATGTGCAGGCCGAGCTCCCGCTCGTAGTCGCCGAAGTAGCGCGTCAGGAACTCCGAGCTGGGTTCGCACGGGTCGGCGTCGGGCTGCGAGATGCCGGGCAGGTCACTGATGTCGTTCACGGTGGCCATGCGCAGCGACTGCCACCGATGCCGCCAGGCCCCTCCCGGGCCAACCTCGTTGTCGAGGACGACGTACTCCTCCCGCCCGTCCCGGGCCCCGATCGGTGCGAACCCACGCCGCTGGAGGTGGTGGGCCGCGGAGAGCCCGGCCTGGCCTGCTCCGATGACGAGCACGTCGACGGACGCCGGGGTGGACACGACGTCAGTGTGTCAGGTCGAGGCGCATGACCGGTCGCGTCCCGCCGGTTCGGCCGACCACCTCGAAACCGGCCGCTGCAAAGGTCGAGGCGGCGCCGTGGTAGAGCTCGCTCCCACCCACCCGGGTCGACCGGGCTGCGACGTCGACGGGGTGGCCCACGATGGCCGACGCGCCTGACTTCCTGGCCAGGTCGACCGCCGCCTCGAGCAGCTCACCCGCGATGCCGCGGCGGCGCCACCCGACCTTCACGACGAAACACGTCACCGCCCAGACCGATTCGTCGGCAAGGTCATCGTGCTCCGTCTGCGCCAGGGCTCGCAAGGCACGGTTCCCCGTGACCCGGACGAACGAAGGCCGAGGCCCGAGGCGGACCCAGCCCACCGGGGTTGTGGACCCGGCTTGGCTGGGGCCGCGGGTCCGTCCGGAAGCGGGCTCAGCGGCATACGCGACCAGTCCAATGGGACGCGTCGCAGACTGCACCTGCTCGCGAAGCTGGCGCTTGTTGTGTGGGGCTGACCTCTCGTACGAGTCGCCGGAGGTGACGAAGTACTGGCACCAGCACCACGACGGGTCTCCGCGGGTGCCGAACAGCTCGACCAGGTCGTCGAAGCGCTCGGGAGTCACCGGGACGATGGCTACGCCGCTCATGGATCCAGTCTGCCGACACGCGGAGTCAGCGGGGGAGGGCAACGAGGACGTGGGCCTGGACGGGCTCGTCCTTGCCCTTGAGCTCGAGCGGCCCCAGGGGCTCGGTGACCGCATCGGGAAGCAGCGCGAGGGTGTCTGCGGTGAGGGCCACCCCGCCGACCGGCGCCTGGCCCTCGATGCGGGACGCGACGTTGACCGCGTCGCCGATGACGGTGTGGGTCCGGCCGCCCTCGCCGCCGAGCACGCTGACGAGCACCTCGCCCGTGTTGATGCCGACGCGGAACCGCGGCCACCCCGGGTGCTGGGCCGCGATCCGTCCCGTCTCCGTCTGGAGCTCCAGACCGGCGAGGGCCGCCCGCCGCGCGTGGTCGTCCTGGTCGCCGAGCCGGTTGAAGGTCACCATGAGGGCGTCACCGATGATGCGGTCGACCTGACCGCCGTGCCGCTTGGCCACTGCCGGGATCGCGACGTTGAAGTACACGTTGAGCATCTCGGTCACCTCGGCCGGGGTGTGGCTCTCGGAGTAGCTGGTGAAGCCCTTGAGGTCGGCAAAGAGGATGCTCATGACGCGGCGACCGGCGACCGTCGCCTCGCCGTACAGCCCGGCGTAGCGCTCTTCATGCCAGGACTGCTGCGCGCCCCAAGCCACCAGGACGAAGGCTGCGAGGAGGAGCAGGTGCCACTCCCACCAGCTGAGGAACCAGTTCGGCGCGATCGTGACGGCGACCATCGCCTGCGCGAGGAGGACGAGGGCGGCGGTCATGGCAGCGGGAAGGAGCCCGCCGCGGCGGCGCCACAGCCGGAAGTAGAACACGGCCGCGCCGAGGTAGAGCCCGGTGGCGCCGATCGCCGCGGCGAGCATGGCACCGCTGGCCCGCTCGGGACCGACGCCCTGGTCGAAGGGCGGCAGCTGCCACAGCGAGAGTGCCGCCCAGACCACCATGAGCAGCAGCAGACCGATCCGCAGGATCCGGGCAGTGCGCAGCGCTCGCGCGTTCCGTTCCGGGGGCACCTCGACCACCGAGGCGGCCGCGAAGACCGAGCCGATGATGATTCCGACGGGCGTGGAGATGTTGAAGCCGGCGCTGGCCGTGGGGAGCAACACGTGCGGGGTCGCCAGCGCGTGCAGGGCCAGGAAGCCCGAGGCCGAGAGGAACGTCAGGGACAGGTACATGACCCGGACGTCGCCGCGGCGCGATGCCGCCGACCCCGTACCGTAGGCGGCGATCGCGCTGAGGACGGCGGCCGCGAGGACGAGCCAGAAATGGGCCGGGTCGTGCTCGTACTTCGAGTCCAGCCCCGGTTGGCTGCGGAGCATGACGAGACCGGCGAGCGGGATCCCCAGCAGGAGCGCGCCGACCAAGGGCCCGGTCCTCGTGCGTGGCGGTGCCGGGGTCGGGGTCGGTATGGTCGCGGCCAAGGCTCACCTCTCTGCTGGGGCAGGGGCGAGGGCGAGGTAGCGATGCACCTCCGACACGACGACGGACCCCTCACCCACGGCTGAGGCGACCCGCTTGACGGAGTCGCTCCGGACGTCTCCGACGGCGAAAAGGCCCGGGACGCTGGACTCGTGCGGCAGAGGCGGCCGAGGCAGGGTCCAACCGGCGTCGTCGACGCCGGCACCAGTGACCACGAAGCCCCACTTGTCGCGGGCGACCGCGTCCGGGAGCCAGTCGGTGTGTGGTGCCGCGCCGATCATGACGAAGAGCCCGTCCGCGGGGAGCGTGCGTTGTTCAGCGGAGGTGCGGTCGGACACCACCACGTGGCTGAGCCAGCCGTCACCGCCCCCACCCACGACTTCCGCGTTGGGGACCACGGTGACGTTGGGGCTCGCCTCGATCTCGTCGATGAGGTACTGCGACATCGCCGCGGAGAGATCCGGCGTCCGCACGACGATGGTGACGTCCGCTGCGTACCGGTGCAGGTGCAGCGCGGCCTGACCGGCGGAGTTGCCGCCGCCGACGATGACCGCGTGAGCGCCAGTCAGGCCGTGCGCCTCGGACACGTTCGCGCCGTAGTAGACGCCCGAGCCGGCCAGGTCCTCGAGCGAGGGGACACCGAGCCGGCGGTAGGCGACGCCGCTTGCGAGGATGACGGACTTGGCGTTCACGCTGCCGGCGTCCCCGACGTCCACCCGGAAACCACTGCCCACCGGGTCGTGCGCCACGAGACCGGTCACCCGTCTGGTGAGCACGAACCTGGCCCCGAAGACCCAGGCCTGCTGGAACCCGCGCTGCGCGAGCTCCGCGCCGCTGAGGCCCCTCGAGAAGCCGAGGTAGTTGCGGATGAGCGAGCTCGTTCCCGCCTGCCCGCCGAGCGCGTGCTCCTCGAGGCAGAGCACCGTCAGTCCCTCGGACGAGCCGTACACCGCTGCAGCGAGGCCCGCGGGTCCGGCGCCGACGACGACCACGTCGACGTCGCGGTCCTCGGGCTCGAGGTCGGTGCGGATGCCCCACGCGGTGCAGATCTCCGCGTCGCTGGGGTCGACCAGCACCTTGCCGCCGAGCGACGCGAGCCACACGACGAGGGGCCCGGTCGCCGCGTCGGGATCCGGACCGTCGATCGCGTCGAGGACCCGCTCCGCCTGGGGCGTACCCCGGTCGAGGTAGGCGTGCGGGATCCCATTGCGGCTCAGCAGGCTGCGCACCTCATGTCCCCGGCTGCTCCGGGCGGCTCCCACGACGACGACCTCCCGTCTGTCGTCGATGACGGTGCGCGACCAGGCTTGGACGAACTCGGCCACGGTCCGGTGGAACAGCTCGTCGGGTGACGTCCACGGCTTCAGCACGTAGTAGTTGATCTCGCCGTGGGACATGGCCTTGAGGATCGCGTCGGCGGTGCGACGGTCCGCCCAGGCACCCCACGGCACCAGCAGCGCCCGGCCTGCGTCGGGGTGGAGCGAGCGCACCCTGCCGAGCAGCTCCGTGCCGGGAACGTCCTCCAGCCACGGATCGGCCAGGACGAGAGCGACCGGTTCACCCCGGTCGGCTGCCTTCTCGAGCGTCGCCAGGGCCGCACGGCCGTCGGACTCGCCGCGAACACGAAAGTCGATCCCGTACCGCCGCGACAGTTCCTGCTCGATTCGCGACAGGTTCTCGGGGTTCGGGTCGACGGCGAGGAGGAGGGGTCGGGTCATGTCGACTCCTGTCGGTCCGTGGAGGGTGAGGGCGTGCTGGAGTGGGTTGGTCCCACCCCTCCCTCACGACGGTACGCGCGCGCGGCCGTCGGAACCTCCGGTTTCCGCAGTTCCGCGCTCAGGCGATGAGCGGAGTGCGCGGCGCCTGGGTCGACCGACTGTCGAGGGCGCGCCGCCAGGCCGCGGCGAGTCGACGCCCCACCTCGTCGGTCTCGTCGGCAGGCACGCTGAAGGGAATGCGCACGAATCGGTCCATGCCGCCGTCCGTTCCGAACTGGGTTCCCCGGGCCAACCGGACCCCCGCCGACTCCGCGACCCGCGCCAGCGCATCGCCGCGGTCGACCGGCAGCTCGCACCACAGGTTGAGGCCTCCGGGCGGCACGGAGAAGCGCCAGTCGGGCACATGCTCCCGAAGGGCGGCCACCATCGCGTCGCGCCGCCTGCGTGCCTCGGCGCGCCGTTCGTCGAGGAGTGGCTCGCCGGCCCGCAACAGCTCGATGAGCACGAGCTGCTCGAGCACCGCCGTTCCGAGATCGAGGCTGTGTCGCGCCTCGAGGACCGGCGAGGCGAGGGCGTGGGGGGCCCGGACCCACCCGACTCGGAGCCCGCCCCACCAGGCCTTCCCCGAGCTTCCGAGGGTGAGCGCCCCCGGCGCGCTCGCGGCGAAGGGTGCTGGCGGGCGGGCGTCCAGACCGAGCTCGACGAAGGTCTCGTCGATGATGGGGACGGTCCGGGTCAGGCGCAGGGCTTCGGCCACCCTCCCACGCTCGTCGGCCGACATGAGTCGCCCGGTCGGGTTCTGGAAGTCGGGCACGAGGTAGGCCATCCTGGCGCCCACCTGCCGGAGGGTGAGCTCAAGGTGCTCCGGGTCCCACCCCAGCGGGTCGATCGGGAAGGGCACCGGCCGCAGTCCCGAGCGCCGCACCCCCACGATGGCGTTGGGGTAGGTCGGAGTCTCGAGCAGGACTCGGTCACCGGGATCGAGGGCGGCCCGGAGGACCGCCGACAGGGCGGCGTGGGCACCGGACGTGACGATGACGTCACCCGGGTCGGTAGGCAGTCCCCGGCCCTCGTACCAGTCCGCCAGCGCGCGCCGCAGCTCGGGCAGTCCCCGAGGGTGGTAGCCCGGTGTGGCCAGATGTCGGGGCAGGTGCTCGAGGGCGCGCTCGTAGGCGCCGGTGAGGCCGGCCGCGGCGGGCAGCACCGCGTAGGTGAGGTCGATGACGTCCTCGGGAACGTCGCTGGGCACGAGACCGGCCCTGGACAGGGCCAGTCCCGACCGGTCCTCGGGGATCGCGGTGACGCTGCCGGACCCCCGCCGCGTCACGACGAAGCCGTCCTCCCGGAGCAGGTCGAGGGCCGACCCGACCGTCGTCCGGCTGAGCCCGAGCTCTGACATGAGCGCCCGCTCGCTCGGCAGCCGGGTGTCGACGAGGATCCGCCCGTCGGAGACCAGTCTCCTGATCCCGGCGGCCAGGCTGCGATAGGCAGGGCGCGCCAGCGCGGTGGACCCGAGCAGTTGCGCCACGTTGCGGGCGGAGATGGTGCGCACAGGGTCCAGTATCCCAGAACTGGTCATGGAAAAGCAGTCCACTTCCCCAGCAGGATGGACGCATGCGCCGCTCTGTCCCCCTGCTCAACCTCTCGCCCCGTGACCAGTTGCGCGCGGGCAAGCTCCCCCGACGTGTCGTCCAGCTGCTCATCGGCCTGATCCTCTATGGCGTCTCGATGGCCATGATGCTGCGCGCGACGCTCGGGCTGAACCCGTGGGACGTCTTCCATGCCGGCGTGACGGGCCGCGTCCCAGTGACCTTCGGCCAGGTCACCATCATCGTCGGCGCGCTCGTCCTCCTGCTCTGGATCCCACTCCGGCAGTGGCCGGGGCTCGGCACGATCGCCAACGTCGTCGTGATCGGACTGGCGGTGGACGCGGCGCTGGCCGTGATGGCCGCGCCCTCGGGTCTGCTGGCCCAGGTGGCGCTGTTGCTCGCCGGACTCGTCCTCAACGGGCTCGCCGGTGGGCTCTACATCGGCAGCCAGCTCGGCCCCGGCCCACGCGACGGGTTGATGACCGGGCTCGCCCTGCGAACGGGTCTCAGCATTCGCCTCGTGCGGACCGGTCTGGAGCTGACGGTCCTGGGAGCCGGCTGGCTGCTCGGCGGCCCGGTGGGACTCGGCACCGTCCTCTACGCCATGACGATCGGTCCGCTCGTCCAGTTCTTCCTGCCCCGGGTCACGGTCTCCCTCGAGGCTCCGCCGGAACGCCACCCTCTCTCGCGTGTCGCGCCTGCGGTCGGATCCACGAGGTGACACTACGATGGGGTGATGCGCCTCGGGCTCCAGGTGTCGCACTTCAGCTGGCCGGGTAGCCCGGCATCCATCGGGTCGACATTCGGCCGGATCGCCACGGACGCCGAGGCCGCCGGAATGGCGTCGCTCTGGGTCATGGACCACTTCTTCCAGATCCGCGGGATCGGGCCGCCGGAGCTCGAGATGCTCGAGGGCTACACGGCGCTCGCCTTCGCCGCCGGACAGACCTCGAGGATCGAGCTCGGCACCCTGGTCACCGGCGTGACGTACCGCCACCCCGGCATCCTCGCCAAGACCGTGACGACTCTCGACGTCCTGTCAGGCGGTCGGGCCTGGCTCGGGATCGGCGCAGCGTGGAACGAGCTGGAGCACCGCGGGCTGGGGGTGCCCTTCCCGCCCGTCGGCGAGCGCTTCGAGCGGCTCGAGGAGACGCTGCAGATCGTGCTGCAGATGTGGTCCGAGGACGATGGCCCCTACCGGGGCTCGCACTACTCGCTCGACCGGACGCTCAACAGTCCCCAAGCGATCCGCCACCCACATCCGCCGATCCTCGTCGGGGGGATGGGGGAGAAGAAGACGCTGCGCCTGGTCGCGACCTATGCGGATGCAGCCAACTTCTTCGACGTCGGCCCGAGGCGGCTGGAGGGTACGTGCGAGGTCCTTCGCGGCCACTGCGACGACGTGGGTCGCGACTACGACGCCATCACCAAGACGGTCCTGACGCGGCTGAGCCTGTCCGACTCGGGCAGGCCGGCGCCTTCGGGGGAGCCGACGCTGTCGGTCGCGGCCGCCGTCGACAGGCTCGGGGCGCTCGCCGACGCCGGCATCGATGACGCGATCCTCGGCATGGGAAACGACACCGACCCGGACGCCTATCCGCTCGTTGCCGAGGTCGCCCGTCAGGTCGCCGGGATCACGGCCACCGGGCGCTGAGGTCGCTCCGGCCCGCCGAGCGGCCACGAGTCGAGCACCCGGCAGGTCCGGTTGCCCCACCAGGCGAGGTCGAGTCGCTCTGCCCGGCACTCGGCAGGCACGAGCGCCCCGAGCAGCTCGACCGTGGACCGTGTGGACACGGTGGTCGAAACGGCGTCCAGCGTGAGGTGAGGGGTCACGGAAGGGAACTCAGCGGCATACGGCGGGCACTGCGGGAACGCCTCACAGAGGGCAGCCGTCAGCGCTCGGAAGGGGGCAATCGGGTCGGGCAGGAGGTGGATCACCCCGTTGGGGAAGGTGTCGACCTGCTCGAGTCGGTAGTCGAACCCACCGAGGGCGAAAGCGATCTCGTCGATGGTTGACAGGACACCGTCATCGATGTCCTCGGGCGGCAGGAACGGCCCCAGCACGGTGATGTGCGCATGGACGAAGTCGGGGTCTGCGGAGACGAAGTCCGGGTCGTAGTGCTCGTGCCGCTGCCGCACGAAGGGCTCGAGCTCGGGAACGGGGACCTGCAGGACGGCGTGGCCACCGGTCACGGGCGCGAACCGACGAGCCGCAGGGCCAAGGCTGCATTGGTCGCGCCGATCTCTGCGGGCGTGCGCTTGATCGCGGGTGAGTACCACCGGGCCACGTCGACCGCCATCGACGACAGGGCCAGGGCGGTGTCACCGATGTCCACGACCTCGAAGACGCCGTCCGCGACGCCGCACTCGAGGACCTCCTGGAGCACGGCGTCGATGTCCTTGCGCAGCGTGAGGACCTCGGCCCGGTGCTCGGGAGTGAGGTGCTGGTGCTCGTACTGGACGACCTTGGCGAGCTGGTACTGCTCGGCGTGCCAGGCGGAGAACCGGTTCATGGCGACGGCGAGCCGCTCGGCCGGGTGCTCGATCCCTTCCAGCGCCACCCGCAGCAGGTTCAGGGCCGACTGGTGTCCACTCCGGCTCAGGTTGAAGAGCAGGTCCTCCTTGGACCCGAAGTGGACGTAGACGCCTGCCGGGGACAGTCCGGCGCCGGAGGCGATGTCGCGGGTCGTCGTCGCGTGGAAGCCCTTCTCGGCGAAGGCCTGCGCCGCCGCCCGCATGAGCCGATCGACGGTGGTCGGATCGGTCGCCTGGCGGCGCGCGGGGCTGGACGACGAGGTCCCCTTGCTGGTGTGCGGCACGTTGACAGCATGCCCGAGAGACGCGAGACTAAGCAAGCGCTTAGTTACCCACGAGTCACAGCCGGAGGCCAGCATGCCGCGCAACATCTACGACGACGACCACGAGGCGCTGCGAGCCTCGGCCCGGGAGTTCATCGACCGCGTCATGCGCCCTCGCGCCGAGGAGATGATCGAGCTCAAGTCGATCCCGCGCGAGATCTGGCAGGTGGCCGGCAAACAGGGCTTCTTCGGCTTCGACATCCCCGAGGCGTACGGTGGCGCCGGCGTCGAGGACTACCGCTTCAACGCGGTGGTCGCCGAGGAGTGGGCCCGGTTCAACATGGCGACGAGCTCGTGCTTCGGGATCCACGCCGACGTGTGCCCGCCGTACATCGTCGACCTCGGCACCGAGGAGCAGAAGCAGCGCTGGCTCCCGGGCATCGCGAGCGGCGACCTCATCATCGGCATCGGCATGACGGAGCCCTCCGGCGGCTCGGACCTCGCCGCCCTCAAGACCACGGCTGTGCGCGACGGCGACGACTGGGTCATCAACGGCTCCAAGACCTTCATCACCAACGGGTACCAGGCCGACCTCGTCATTGTCGCCGCGCGCACCGACGCGTCCAAGGGCGCCAAGGGCATCACGCTCTTCATGGTCGAGCGCGGCATGGATGGTTTCGTCAACGGGCGCAAGCTCGACAAGGTCGGCATGGACGAGTCCGACACGGCCGAGCTGTTCTTCGACAACGTCCGGGTCCCCGACGAGAACCGACTCGGCGGCGAGGGCGGGGGCTTCATCGCCATGATGCAACGTCTGCCGCAGGAGCGCGTCGGCTCCGGTGTCGCCAACATCGCCCACGCCAAGGCGATCCTCGAGGAGACCATCGAGTACGCCAAGGACCGCAAGGCCTTCGGCCAGTCGATCGGGGCCTTCCAGCACAACAAGTTCCTGCTGGCCGAGCTCGTGACGAAGATCGAGGTCGCCGAGGCCTACGTCGACGACTGCGTCATCGCCCACTCGAAGGCCGAGCTGACCGCCATCGACGCGGCCAAGGCCAAGTGGTGGAGCTCGCAGGTGCAGAACGAGGTCCTGGACGCGTGCGTGCAGCTCCACGGCGGCTACGGCTTCATGAACGAGTACCGCGTCGCCCGGGCCTGGCGCGATGCCCGGGTGACGAAGATCTGGGCGGGCTCCAACGAGATCATGAAGGAGCTCATCGGCCGGGACCTCGGCCTCTGATGGGGGTGCACGAGGGCGCCGTCGCCATCGTCACGGGGGCCAGCCGCGGCATCGGCCTCGGGATCGCCGGCCGTCTCGTCGCGGAGGGCGCCAAGGTGGTCATCACCGCCCGCAAGCCGGACACCCTCGCCGCGGCCGTGGAGTCGCTGGGAGGGAGCGACCACGCGCTCGGCATCGCCGGCAACGCCGCCGAGGAGTCCCACCAGGACGAGGTCATCGCGGCCGCCCGGGAGACGTTCGGGGGACTGCACTACCTGGTCAACAACACCGGGATCAACCCGGTCTACGGACCCATGCTCGACAGCGACGTCACCGTCGCCCGCAAGGTGCTCGACGTCAACGTCGTCGCCGCGTTCTCGTGGATCAAGAAGGCCGTCGCGGCGGGGCTGGGCGACGACGCGCACCCCGGCGCCGTCGTCAACCTCGCCTCGGTTGCCGGCCAGGGCGCCTCCGGGGTCATCGGCTGGTACGGCGTCTCCAAGGCGGCCCTGATCCACCTGACGACGGAGCTCGGCTACCAGCTCGGCCCCGGTGTCCGGGTCAACGCGGTCGCGCCGGCGGTGGTCAAGACCCGCTTCGCCGAGGCCCTCTACGAGGGTCGCGAGGAGAAGGTGGTCCGCGCCTACCCGATGAAGCGACTCGGCACCCCGGAGGACGTCGCGGGAGCGGTGAGCTTCCTGCTCGGCACCGACGCGGCCTGGATCACCGGCCAGACGCTGACGATCGATGGCGGAGTCACGCTGGGCGGTGCCCTCTAGGTCACCTCGAAGGGCCCGATCTCGCCGGGCGGCCTGGATGGCCACGTCACCACGTCGCGTTCAGGGGTACTGGAAGGTCGGGACCGCCCAGCTGCAGCGGGGCTGGGAGCGAGCCCAGCGGCATACGGCACAATGACTGGCGCCCGTTCCGTCGACGAGAGAAGCTGCATGGAGATCTGGCCCGGACAGGCCTACCCGCTCGGGGCGACCTATGACGGGACGGGCGTGAACTTCGCCGTGTTCTCCGAGGTGGCCGACCGCATCGAGCTGTGCCTCATCGACGGCGAGGGCGAGAACCTCACCGAGACGCGCATCGACCTACCCGAGGTCGACGCCTTCGTCTGGCACGGCTACGTCCCGTACCTCCAGCCGGGACAGCGCTACGGCTTCCGGGTCCACGGTCCCTACGACCCGGCGCGTGGCCATCGGTGCAACCCGGCCAAGCTGCTCCTCGACCCCTACGCCAAGGCGATCGAGGGGCAGGCGGAGCAGAGCCAGGCGCTCTTCTCCTACACCTTCGGCGACCCCGACGCGGCCTCGACGACGCGGATCAACACCGAGGACAGCCTCGGGCACACGATGCTCTCGGTCGTCACCAACCCGTTCTTCGACTGGGCCAACGACCGACCGCCGCGGCACGAGTACCACGAGACCGTCATCTACGAGGCCCACGTCAAGGGGCTGACCAGGCTGCACCCCGAGATCCCCGAGGGGATCCGCGGCACCTATGCCGGCGTCGCCCACCCGGCCACCATCGCGCACCTCAAGGGCCTCGGGGTCACCGCGATCGAGCTCATGCCCGTCCACCAGTTCGTCCAGGACTCGCACCTGCTCGACCGGGGCCTGTCGAACTACTGGGGCTACAACACGATCGGCTTCCTCGCGCCGCACAACGGCTACGCGGCCGGCGGGCAGCGCGGACAGCAGGTGCTCGAGTTCAAGGGGATGGTCAAGGCGCTCCACGAGGCCGACATCGAGGTGATCCTCGACGTCGTCTACAACCACACCGCCGAGGGCAACCACCTCGGGCCGACCCTGGCGTTCCGCGGCCTCGACAACAACAGCTACTACCGGCTCGTCAGCGACGACCTCGCCCACTACTACGACACGACGGGGACGGGCAACTCCCTGCTCATGCGCCACCCCCATGTGCTGCAGCTCATCATGGACTCGCTGCGTTACTGGGTGATCGAGATGCACGTCGACGGCTTCCGCTTCGACCTCGCCGCGACGCTCGCTCGCCAGTTCCACGAGGTGGACAAGCTGTCCGCGTTCTTCGACCTGATCCAGCAGGACCCCGTCGTCAGCCAGGTCAAGCTCATCGCGGAGCCGTGGGACGTCGGCGAGGGCGGCTACCAGGTCGGTGGCTTCCCGCCGCTGTGGACGGAGTGGAACGGCAAGTACCGCGACACGGTCCGCGACTACTGGCGTGGTGCGGGGGGCGCACTGGCCGAGTTCGCCTCGCGCTTCACCGGCTCGAGCGACCTCTACGAGCACACGGGCCGCAAGCCGATCGCGTCGGTCAACTTCGTCACCTCGCATGACGGCTTCACGCTGCGCGACCTCGTCTCCTACAACGAGAAGCACAACGACGCCAATGGCGAGGGCGGCGTCGACGGCGAGGGTCACAACCGGTCCTGGAACTGCGGCGTCGAAGGGCCGACGACGGACCCGGGGGTCCTCGAGCTGCGGGCCCGGCAGCAGCGCAACTTCCTCGCCACGCTCCTGCTCTCGCAGGGCGTGCCGATGATCAGCCATGGCGACGAGCTGAGCCGCACCCAGCTCGGCAACAACAACGGCTACTGCCAGGACAACGAGATCACCTGGGTCGACTGGGACCTGCAGGAAGACGACCAGGAGCTGCTGGGCTTCACCCAGTCGATCATCAGGCTCCGCAAGGAGAACCCGGTCTTCCGGCGTCGCCGGTTCTTCGCCGGCAGCCCCGACCACGGTGGCGAGAGCGACCTCGGGGACATCGCCTGGTTCACGCCGAGCGGTGACAACATGGACGAGCCGGCCTGGCGGGACCCGTCGGCGCGATCCGTCATGGTCTTCCTCAACGGCTCGGCGATCCCAGAGCCCGACCCACGCGGGGAGCGGACGCTCGGTGACTCGTTCCTGGTGATGTTCAACGCCCACCACGAGCCGATCAGCTTCACCTTGCCCGACGAGGAGTACGGGCGACTGTGGATTCCGGAGGTGGACACGGCCGCCCGGGAGATCGATGCGGAGGAGCTCGAGCCCGGCTGGCAGATCCAGGTCGACGCCCGCAGCATCGTCGTCCTGCGGAGCCCGCGGGAGACCGACGCGTGAACGCAGGGCGCCGCATCGTCTCGACCTACCGGCTCCAGCTCGGTCCGGAGCTGACCTTCGAGGACGCGGCGGCGCAGGTGGAGTACCTGGCTCGCCTGGGCGTGACCCACCTGTACCTGTCCCCGGTCCTCCAGGCCACGGCGGGGTCGACCCACGGCTACGACGTCGTCGACCACTCGCGGCTGGACGAGGAGCTGGGCGGGGAGTCGGGTTTCCGCCACCTCGTCCGCGTCGCACGCGAAGCCGGGCTTGGCCTCGTCGTCGACGTCGTGCCCAACCACATGGCGACGCCGGTCCCGGTGTCACTCAGCCAGCCGCTGTGGTCCGTCCTCCGGGAGGGTCCGACATCGCCCTACGCGCACTGGTTCGACATCGACTGGGACGCCCTCGGCGGCAAGATCCTCTGGCCCGTGCTCGGGTCGTCGCTGGAGCAGGCTCTTGCAGCCGGGGAGGTGACCGTCGACCGGGTGGGAGGTGAGGACGTGGTGCGTTACTTCGACCACGTCCTTCCGCTGTCGCCGGGATCAGACCCGGGCCGTATGCCGCTGGGCTCGCTCCTCGGGCACCAGCACTACCGCTTGGCCTCGTGGCGAGACGCCGCCACCGAGCTGAACTATCGACGGTTCTTCGACGTGACCTCCCTGATCGGGGTGCGCGTGGAGGACCCGTCCGTCTTCGAGGCGACGCACCGGGTCGTCGTCGACGCCGTGGTGTCCGGGGACGTGGACGGCCTGCGGATCGACCACCCCGACGGGCTCGCCGATCCGCGCGGCTACCTCGAGCAGCTCGCCGGCGCGACCGGCCGTTGCTGGACCGTGGTCGAGAAGGTCCTCGAGGGCGAGGAACGGCTCCCCGAGGACTGGGCCTGCGCCGGGACGACGGGCTACGACGCGCTCCTGCGCGTGGGCGGCCTGTTCGTCGATCCGGACGGGGCCGAGCCGCTCTCGGCGCTGTCGGAGGAGCTGCTCGGGGGGCCGCAGGACCTCGGGTCGATGACCTGCGAGGCGAAACGGCACGTGGTGGAACGGGTGTTGCCGGCCGAGGTCTCACGCCTCATGCGGCTGGTCGCCCGGGCGCTGCCGTCGGTGGACCGCGGCGCGGCGAAGCGGGTTCTCGAAGCGCTGCTCGTGGGCATGGATCGCTATCGCGTCCACGTCAGGCCGGATGAGCCGGTCGAGACGGCCGAGGCGGAGGCCCTCAGGTCTGCTGCGGCGCATGGGCTCGGTGACGCCCGGAACACGGTCGACCAGGACGTGCTCGACGCCGTCATCGACCTCGCTCTCGGCCACGCCGCCGGTGTCGCGGACCCGGCGGCACAACGGGATTTCGTCGTCCGGTTCCAGCAGACCTGTGGCCCGGTCATGGCCAAGGCAGTGGAGGACACCGTCTACTACCGCCATGTGCGGCTCGTCGGGCTGGGCGAGGTGGGTGGCGATCCCGGCCGGTTCGGCGTCGCAGTGCCCGAGTTCCACGACTTCGCCCAGCGGATTGCCACGGACTGGCCACTGACGATGACGACACTGTCGACGCACGACACGAAACGGTCGGAGGACGTCCGAGCCCGCCTGGCCGTGCTGTCCGAGCGCCCGGCGGAGTGGTCCACCTGGGTCCGCAAGGCGTGGGCGATGGCCGCGGCCCATCGCGACGAGCGGGTCGATCCACTCACCGAGTACTTCCTGTGGCAGACGGTGGTCGGGGCGTGGCCGATCAGTGCCGAGCGACTCGTCGGCTATGCGACCAAGGCGGTGCGTGAGGCGAAGCTGCACACGGCGTGGGTCGACGGCGACGCGCGATACGAAGCATCCGTGGCCAGGTTCTGCACGGGTGTCGCGAGCGACGCGGGCGTGGCCCGGCACATCGACGCCTGGCTCACAGCCAGTGCACCCGTGGCTCGAGCAAACACTTTGGGCCAGAAGGTGATCCAGCTACTCATGCCAGGAGTGCCCGACCTATACCAAGGATCCGACCTCGTTGACCTGTCGCTCGTCGACCCGGACAACCGCCGTCCCGTCCACTACGCCGAGCGCGCCCGCCGGCTGGCGCGTCTCGACGAGGGCGAGGCGCCCGAGGACCTCGACGACGAGAAGCTGCTGGTGACCTCTGCCGCCTTGCGCCTACGGAGGGAACGTGCTGAGGTCTTCGTCGGCGAGCGCGCCGGCTATTCGCAGTTACCGGCGTCGAGTGACAACCTCGTCGCCTTCAGCCGCGGCGACGGGGGGCCAGAGGAAGTGGTCATCCTCGCGACGCGGCTTGCCGGGCAGCTCTTGGACAGCGGCGGCTGGGGTGAGGCGGTCGTCACGCTCCCGGTGGGAGCATGGCGCAACCTGTTGTCCGACACTGTTGTCGGCGGTGGCGCGGCGATGCTGGAAGACGTCGTGCCGCTCGATGGCTTGCCCGTGGCCATCCTCGTGCGCGACGACGTGAGGAGGACGCGATGATCTCGCCGATCAGGGTGTGGGCGCCCGACGCGAAGATCGTCGAGTGCGTGGTCGAGGGGAACCGCCACGCGATGTCTGCGGAGGAGGGGGGATGGTGGTCGTGGACCCCCACGGCCTGCGACGGTCCCGTCGACTACCTCTTCGCGGTCGACGCCCGCGACCCGGTTCCGGATCCGCGCAGCCCCTGGCTCCCGCATGGTGTGCACGGCCCGACCCGGACCTTCGACGAGGGCGCCTTCGCGTGGACGGACGGCGACTGGAAGGGCGCTCGTGACGGCGAAGGTGCCCTGGGCGGGGTGTGCTACGAGCTGCACGTCGGCACGTTCACGAGGGCGGGTACCTTCGCCGGCGCCACAGCCTGTCTCGACCACCTCGTCGAGCTCGGGGTGGATGTGGTGGGGATCATGCCCGTCGCGGCCTTCGGTGGCCCACACGGTTGGGGCTACGACGGAGTGCAGCCGTACGCCGTCCACCAGCCCTACGGGGGTCCGGCAGCCTTCCAGGAGTTCGTCGACGCCTGTCACGCCCGTGGTCTGGCAGTGTGCCTCGACGTCGTCTACAACCATGTCGGTCCAGTCGGCAACTACCTGCAGGCCTTTGGGCCGTACTTCACCGACCGGCACTCCACGCCCTGGGGGCCGGCGCTCAACCTCGATGGACCGGGCAGCGAGGAGGTGCGTCGCTGGGTGATCGACAACGCGCTGCGGTGGTTCCGTGACTTCCACGTCGACGCCCTTCGCCTCGACGCCGTCCATGCGCTCCACGACGACTCGCCCCGCCACCTCCTCGCCGAGCTGAGCGACGAGACGGCCGCCCTGTCCGCCCAGCTCGGACGTCCGCTCGAGCTCATCGCGGAGAGCGACCTCAACGACGCCGTCATGGTGACGCCGACGGCAGATGGCGGGAGGGGCATGACGGCCCAGTGGGACGACGACGTGCATCACGCGCTCCATGTCGCCCTGACCCACGAGCGGCAGGGGTACTACGCCGACTTCGCAGGAGGCACCGAGGCCTGGCCCGAAGCCACTCCGCTGCGCATTCTCGCCAAGACGCTCACTGAGGCCTTCCTCCATGACGGGCGGATGTCGACGTTCCGGGGGATGGCCTGGGGCGTGCCGGTCGACCGGGACACCACGTCCGGTCACCGGTTCGTCGCCTACCTGCAGAGTCACGACCAGGTCGGCAACCGTGCGCTGGGCGACCGGATCAACGAGACGGTCTCTCCGGGGCAGCAGGCGATCGGGGCCGCGATCTACCTGCTCTCGCCGTACACCCCCATGGTGTTCATGGGCGAGGAGTGGCGGGCGAGCACGCCCTTCCAGTTCTTCACCTCCTTCGACGACCAGTGGATCGCTGACGCGGTGCGCAACGGGCGGCGTGGGGAGTTCGCGGCGCACGGGTGGACGGCGACGGACCTCCCGGACCCACAGGATCCCGCCACTCGGAGCGGCAGTGTCCTTGACTGGTCGGAGGTCCAGACGCTCGGGCACACCGAGATGCTCGAGTTCTACCGGGAGCTGATCAAGACCCGCCGACGCGAGCCGGACGCCCGGTCAGGGGACCTGCGCGCGACCCAGGTGGACGTCGACGAGGCGAACGGCTGGCTCATCATGCATCGGGGCCGGATCCACGTCGTCTGCAACTTCAGGTCGAGGGCACAGGTCGTGCCCCTCAAGGGGTTGCTGGTCGATCGGGTCCTCGTGTCGTGGGGGCGGGCTCCCATCGTCGACGAGTCGGGCATCGGGCTCGACGGCCACGACGTCGCCGTCATCCGCACCCGCTGACTGATCGAGAGAACAGCTTTCGGGGCTGGCACACCCCCAGCCCGATCGAATGATCAGCTTTCGTGGCTGGCACATCCCCAGCCCGATCGAATGAACAGCTTTCGGGCCGGGAACCGCTCAACGGAACGCGACTCGTCACATCGCCCGAACACCGTCAAGGTTGCGGGATTGGCCCCCGCAGAAGGTGTTCTTTCGATTGGCGGGTGGGGCCCAGAAGTTGTCCTGTCGATCGGCGGGTGGGGCCAGAAGGTGTTCTTTCGATCGGCGGCTGGGCCCAGAAGGTGTTCTTTCGATCGGCGGGTGGGGCCCAGAAGGTGTTCTTTCGATCGGTGGGTGGGCCCAGAAGTGTTCTTTCGATTGGAGCTGTCGGGGTCAGGCGTCCTTGAGGCGGACCATGCCCTCCTGCGCCGTCGTCGCGACGAGCTGGCCGTCCTGGAACATCTGACCGATCCCCAGCCCACGGCCGTTGGAGGCGGACGGCGACTCCTGTACGTAGAGGAACCACCGATCAGCAGTGACCGGGCGGTGGAACCACATCGAGTGGTCGAGGCTGGCCACCCGGAGGCGCGGGTCGCCCCAGAGCAGACCATGTCGGCGCAGCACCGGGTCGAGCAGGGAGTAGTCGCTCGCGTAGGCGAGGACGGCGGCATGGATCAGCGGGTCGTCCGGCAGGGCGCCCAGAGCGCGCATCCAGACCTGCTGCTCCGCCTGGGCGCCCGGTGAGGGGTTGAGGAAGGTGGCCTCCTCGACCGGGCGCTGCTCGATCGGGCGCTGATGGGCGATGTGCTGGGCGGCCGGGTGGTCGATGTGCCCGAGCAGGTCGGCGAGCGAGCGCAGCCCCTCGGGACCGGGCAGCTCGGGCATCGTGAGCTGGTGCTCGAGACCGGGCGAATAAGCCTGGAACGAGCCGGTGAACGACATGATCGGCGCGTCGTTCTGGATCGCGTGGACGCGCCGCGTCGAGAACGACCTGCCGTCGCGCATCTCCTCGACCGCGAACCGGATCGGCTGCGTGTCGTCCCCGGGCCGCATGAAGTAGCCGTGGAGCGAATGGATCGGCCGCGGCCCCTCTCGCTCCTCGACCGCCTTGAGCGTGAGGCCGGCCGCCATGACGCACTGGGCCAGCACCTGTCCGCCGAACACACGGTCGTGCGGCATCCGCTGGCTGCGGCCCTCGAACACCCTCGCCTCGGTCGCGCCGATCGACGACGCTGCACTCTGACCGGCGATCCCCGTCACGGAGATCTGCGCCGTGCCGAGCTCCCGCAGGGTCAGCACGTCGATGAGGTCCTCGATGGGCGAGAGCGTCGGGGTGAGGTCGTCGGTCACAGCGTCGACCCTAGTGCCCGCCGCTGGGTCGGAAGAGCAGCCGCATCGCAGCTGGGGCCGGGCCTCGTCAGGCCTCGAGCGCGAGCACGAGGGGCAGGACGGCGGGCACTCCCGCCTCGCGCAGCAGTGCGCCGGCGACCGTCAGCGTCCACCGCGAGTCGGCGACGTCGTCGACGAGAAGCAGCGGACCGGGTATGCCGCTGAGTCGGCTTCGCAGGTCATCGCCGAGGCCCAGCCGTCCCCAGGTGTTCGCGAGGCGAAAGGCGCTGTTGCCGCCCGGCTCTCCAACGGGTCCGCCGTCGATCAGGTCGAGGGCGCCGAGGTAGGGGAGACGTCCGAGCTCTCCGATGCCCGCAGCGAGGGATGACACGAGCTCAGGTCGACGACGGGAGGGCACCGAGGCGATGGCGACCGGCCGCTCGGCCCAGTCCCAGGTGCGCAGCACGTCCACGACCGCGCGGAGCACCTCGGGGGGAACCGGCCGGTCGCCTCCCTCGTCTGCCGTGGCCCGGAGCAGCTCGCGCAGCCGCTGCCCCCAACCGAGGTCGCTGAGACGCGCTACCGCGCGGCCCTCCGTGAGGGCTGCCTCGGGCGCGATGCGCCCCTTGACCGGTACTCCGAGCCGGTCCATCCCGGTCGGCCACTGGGCGCGGGGCTCGAGGACGACGCCGGGCTGCTCGAGCCGGGAGCGCGCCGTGTGGACAGCGGCCTCCGGGATGCTGGTGGCGAACCAGGCACCCGCGCACCCGTCGCACCGGCCGCAGTCCTGCGCCGTGTCGTCGTCGAGGCACCGCTGCAGGAAGGCCATCCGGCAGCCGTCGGTACGCTCGTAGTCCACCATGAGCTGTTGCTCGCGGGCGCGTGCATCCGAGACCCGCTGGTAGCGCTCGGAGTCATACGTCCACGGTTGCCCCGTCGCGGCCCACCCACCCGGGACCCGCTGCACCGCGCCGTCGACATCGAGCACCTTGAGCAGCAGCTCGAGCCGGGTCCGGCGGACATCGACGATGGACTCGAGCACCACGGTCGACAGCGGCCGACCGCTCTGCGCGAGTGCGCGTAGGACTGCGTCGGCCTGGTCCTGGCGCGGCATGGACGCGGACGCGAAGTAGCGCCAGATGTCCTTGTCCTCGGGGCCCGGCATGAGCAGGACGTCGGCCCGCTCGGTGGCGCGACCGGCTCGGCCGACCTGCTGGTAGTAGGCGACCGGGGACGACGGCGCCCCGAGGTGCAGGACGAAGCCGAGGTCCGGCTTGTCGAATCCCATGCCGAGGGCCGACGTCGCCACGAGGGCCTTGATCTCGTTGTCCCGCAACGCTTCCTCGAGCCGGATCCGCTCGGCTGGCTCGGTCCGGCCCGTGTAGGCGGCAACGTCGTGGCCGGCGTCGCGCAGAGCGGTGGCGACGTCCTCGGCGGCGGACACGGTGAGCGAGTACACGATGCCCGAGCCCGGGAGGTCGCCCAGGTGGGCGATGAGCCAGGCGAGCCGCTGCTCGGGGGAGGCGAGGGGCAGCACGCCGAGGCGCAGCGACGCTCGCGCGAGCGGGCCTCGCAGGGTCAGCACGTCCCGGCCGCCCGTGCCGTCGTCGTCACCTCGCCCGCGCGCCGACAGCTGTTCGACGACGTCGGTCACGACGCGGGCATTCGCCGTCGCCGTCGTGGCGAGGACCGGTGTCTCGTCGGGCAACGTGGTGAGCAGGTCCCGGATGCGTCGGTAGTCGGGCCGGAAGTCGTGCCCCCAGTCGCTGATGCAGTGCGCCTCGTCGACGACGAGCAGGCCACACGACGCAGCGAGGGCCGGGAGCTGCTCGTCGCGAAAGCGCGGGTTGTTCAGGCGTTCCGGGCTCACGAGCAGCACGTCGACGTCACCCCGCGCCAACGCTCCCGAGACCGCACCCCACTCGTCGGCGTTCGTCGAGTTGAGCGTCACGGCGCGGATCCCGGCCCGCTCGGCTGCGGCGATCTGGTCCCGCATCAGGGCGAGCAGGGGGCTCACGATGACGGTCGGCCCGGCACCCGTCGCGCGCCGCAGCGCCGTCGCCACGAAGTAGACGGCCGACTTGCCCCATCCGGTCCGCTGGACGACGAGCACGCGGCGCCGCGACTCGACCAGCGCCTCGATCGCCTCGAGCTGCCCGTCGCGGAAGTCGACCTCGTCGCGCCCGACCAGGCGCCGGAGCGCGACGGTGGCGCGCTCGCGCAGGTCCGTCGCGGGTAGGGCGGTCGGTGAGCTCGGCATGGCACCCACCGTACGGGTCGACGGTGACCGAGCTCAGCGGCATACGGCATGGGCTGTGGACGGCGTGGCCCGCGACCGTGGGGCTGTGGACGACCCTGCAAGGATGGGCCCATGGAGCCGTATGCCGCCCACGTGTCCCTGCGGTGGTCCGACATGGACGCCTACGCGCACATCAACAACGTCCAGTTCCTCCGCCTGCTCGAGGACGCTCGCGTCATTGGCTTCCGGGACTGGTTCGGGCAGGAGCGGTCGCTCCTCGACGAGGGCGTGCTCGTGTCGCGGCACGAGATCGAGTACCGCCATCCGCTCGGCTTCCGTCACGAACCGGTCGAGATCCAGATGTGGGTCTCGCGCATCGGCGGGGCGGGTTTCGACGTGGCCTACGTGGTCACCGATCCTGACGGCGTCGGTGAGGGCGCGGACGGTCAGCGCACCATCTACGCCGTCGCGGAGACCGAGCTCGCGCTCTACGACTTCGCGTCGGCGTCGCCCCGGCGGATGCAGCCGGAGGAGCGACAGGTCCTGGGCCAGCTGTTCGGCGACCCGGCACCGTTCCGGAGGCGGCGGCGGTGACCGCCGTCGCCCCGCAGATCGACTTCGGCGACCCTCGCGGCCTGACCGACCTCTCGACCTTCATCGGCCGGGCGCGCGTCGCCGTCCCCGAAGGCGCCATCCGGCTCCAGGTGCCGGGACGCGGGCTGCTCGTCGTCACCGTCGCCGTGCTCGAGGGTTCCGGCCTCATGGGGGACGGGACCGTGCTCGGCCTCCGCGCCGTCCGCATCCGGGACGCCACTCCCGGGATCGACGCGACGGTGACCTTCGCGTCGGTAGCCGACCGCCTGGCCCGACACCGTGGCACCGAGACGACATTGAGCGTGCCCCCGACCACGGTTTCGCCGCCCTGGGCCGGGTTGGCGCCCCCGCGTGAGGGCTGGGAGCGCGTCGGCGCGCTCGAGGCGGCCGAGGTGGGCAGCGCCGCCGAACGGGGAATCGCCGAGGTGGCGGAGGGGAGCCCGGAAGGATCCGGTGGCGCTGCAGTGACGGCCTTGCGACGTCGGGTCTGGGGCGCGATGACGCGGACCGTCCCGCCGATCGCAGCGGGGCTGGCCTTCGGGGCGCACGTCCTCGGGTTCCTCCGGGAGGGGGAGCAGATCACCGTCGCGACGTGCGGTCGGTGGACCCGGCTCAGCACCTCGCGGGGTCACGTCCTCGTGCGCTGAGCCCCTGCCCGCACGGGACAGCAGGGCGTATGCCGCTCAGCTGGCCCCCGTCCACACGGCGCGGTCGTTGAGCACGTCCTTGAGGACGTCGATGCGGTCGCTGACGAGGCCGTCGACGCCGAGGTCGAGCAGGCGGTGCATCTCGTCCGGGTCGTCGACCGTCCACGCGTGGACCTGCTTGCCGAACCGGTGCGCGGCGTCGACGAGCTTGCGCGTCACGACGGTCACCTCACGACGCCCGAGGAGGTACGTGGGCGGGACCTGGAAGACGTCGGCGGGGGACCGCACCAGGCGCGACAGCGCACGCGGACCGAAGCGCATCAGGATCGTGCCGGCATGGGCAGCAGCCGTCGCCACCCGACCGGCGGACACCTTCCGGAAGGTGGTGATCTCCCGCTGGTAGAACGATCCGACGCACACCGAGTCCTGGATGCCCCGGTGCTCGATGAGCTCCCAGAGCAGCTCCGCCGTCCGGGGTGCCTTGAGGTCGATGTTCAGCTTGGTCTCCGGGAAGGTCTCGATGACCTCGGCGAGCAGCGGCACGTGCTCGCCATGACCGACCCGGGCCCACCGGACCCGGTCCCAGTCCAGGTCGCGGATCCGGCCCTGCAGATCCGACACGCGGTCGAGCCGGTCGTCGTGGAAGGCGACGAGGCGACCATCGCGGGTGGCATGGACGTCGGTCTCGATGTGGGTGTAGCCGAGGGCGACCGCGTTGCGAAAGGCGGTCATGGTGTTCTCCATGCCGAGGTTCGGCTCGTAGAGCGCGCCGCCCCGGTGCGCGAGGGCCAGGGGCGTCCGAGCCAGGTACGGCCTCGTGCTCATGCGTCGAGGCTATCTGTCGTTCGGTGGCCGGCCCGCCACGGCCACCTCGCCCACACGGTGGTGTCCGTCGGCACCAGCCCGTCGCCGAGCGGCGCCGATGCTTCGATCACCTCGGCCGCGTCAGGAAGCACCACCGGCTCTGCGCCCAGGTTGGCGACGACGAGAAGGCGGTCACCGTCGGCGTTGCCGTTGACGAAGGCGACGACGTCCGGACCGTAGCCCCCGACGAAGGCCAGCGAGCCGGACCCGAGCGAGAGCTCGCGGCGCAAGCGCAGCAGGGTCCGATAGAGCTCGAGCGTCGAACCGGCGACCCCGTCCTGCTGGTCGACGGCGTAGTGGCCGTAGACCTTCGGTTGGGGCAGCCAGGTCGCTGGGCCGGGTCCGAAGCCGTGGCCCGGCGCGTCCCTGGTCCAGGGCATCGGCACCCGGCAGCCGTCACGCCCCTTCTCCTCGCCGCCGCTCCGCACGAACGTCGGGTCCTGCCGCAGCTGGTCCGGCAGGTCCGTCGACTCCGGCAGGCCGAGCTCCTCGCCCTGGTAGAGGTAGGCGCTGCCGGGCAGCGCGAGCATCAGCGTCGTCGCGGCTCGGGCGCGCCGGAGTCCGAGCTCGCGGTCGGGCTGTGGGTCCTCCGCGCCGATCCCGTTGGGGCGCCTCGTGCCCGGGGGAAAGCCCAGTCTGGTCGCGTGGCGCACGACGTCATGGTTGGACAGTACCCAGGTCGACGGGGCGCCGACGGAGTCGGCCGCCAGCAGGGATCGCTCGATGACGGCGACGAGGTCCGCTGCGATCCACGGCGTGCCCAGGAAGTCGAAGTTGAACGCCTGGTGCATCTCGTCCGGGCGGGTGTAGCGAACGGCCCGCTCCTGCGGCTCGACCCACGCCTCGGCGCACAGGATGCGGTCCGGCGGCCCGTACGAGTCGAGCACCGTGCGCCAGGACCGGTAGATCTCGTGGACGCCGTCCTGGTCCCAGTAGGGGATCTGGTGCGTCGGCTCGGGCGCGTGGCCGTCGAGCACGTGCGCGGCCGCCTCCTCGGTGTCGCCCAACATGTGGGTGCGCGCCCGGTGGTCGGGCAGGCCCTTTCGCTTGACGAGGCCGTGTGCGACGTCGACGCGGAAACCGTCCACGCCTCGGTCGAGCCAGAACCGCAGGACGGACTCGAACTCCGACCGGACCTGCTGGTGGTCCCAGTTGAAATCTGGCTGCGCGGGGTCGAACAGGTGCAGGTACCACTGGCCGGGCGAGCCGTCCGGTTCCGTGACCCGGGTCCACGCGGGGCCGCCGAAGACCGACTCCCAGTTGTTCGGGGGCAGGTCACCGCCGGCGCCCCGGCCGTCCCGGAAGACGTAGCGATCTCGCTCGGAGGAGCGGGGTCCTGCAGCCAGGGCCGTGCGGAACCACGCGTGGGCGTCGGAGCTGTGGTTCGGCACCAGGTCGACGATGACCCGCAGGCCGAGCTCGTGGGCTCGGGCGATGAGCTCGTCGGCGTCCGCCAACCGGCCGAACAGGGGGTCGACGTCGCGGTAGTCGGCCACGTCGTATCCCCCGTCTGCCTGCGGGCTCGGGTAGAACGGCGACAGCCAGAGCGCGTCCACCCCGAGGCGGCGGAGGTGGTCGAGGCGTGCGGTGATGCCGGGCAGGTCCCCGATGCCGTCACCGTTCGAGTCCGCCCACGACCGCGGGTACACCTGGTAGATCACGGCGTGCCGCCACCACGCTGAGTGGCGCGGATCGGCGGTGTGGAGGAGGGGGCAGACCCGGAGAGCGGGACGTGGCGAGGTTTCCGTCGGCGTCACCGGCCCCATCATCGGCCATGCAGCGGCAAAGACAAAGCAAAGGCGTGCAAGTTCTTGCATCGTGAAGGAACAGCGTCGGTGGCTGCTGGTACGCAGGACCGATGAACTTCGGATTCGTCGTGCCGTATGCCGCTGAGCTCGCTTTCGCAGACCTGGCCCGGCTGGGCGAGGGGCGGGGGTGGGACGGGGTCTTCACCTGGGAGGCCGTGTACGGCGTCGACGCCTGGGTACAGCTCGGCGCTGCCGCGATGGTGACCTCGTCGATTCGCCTGGGCACCCTGCTCACGCCGGCATCGCGCCACCGGCCCTGGGATCTCGCCTCGAAGGTCGGCTCGGTCGACCGGATCAGTGGCGGACGAGTTGTCATGTCGGTCGGGCTCGGCGCGCTGCACCCCGGGTGGCTGGCCTTCGAGGCCGACGAGGGTCGCGCCGCCCGGGCGCGGAAGCTCGACGAGTCGCTGGCCGTCTACGCCGGGCTACTGGGTGGCGATCCCGACTTCACGTACGAGGGCAGGTACTACTCCGCCCGTCGCAACGACTTCCTCAAGCCGCCACCCACCCCGCAGCGCCCGCACCCGCCCGTCTGGGTCGTCGGTGCCCCAACCGTTGGGCGGGACGGTCGCCAGCGATCCCTCGAGCGGGCCGCGCGCTGGCAGGGCGTCATCCCGGCGATCCATCCGCCGTCCGGTGAGGGCGCCAAGTCCGTGGAGGACTTCCGCGCCGTCGTCGACTCCGTCCGAGCCGTGCGGGTTGCCGCGGGCCTGAGCATGGACGGTTACGACGCCGTCATCGAGGCCGACTCGCACGGCTCGTTCACGACGCTCGAGCCCGCCGAGCCCGCGGCCTGGGAGCAGGCCGGCGCAACGTGGTGGATCGAGAGCTGGTGGGACCTGCCCGAGGGCCCGGACGGGCTGGCCGAGGTCAGGCGCCGGGTCGAGGCAGGCCCGCCGCAACCCTGACTCCGTCGACCGAGTCGGCTCGATGAGGGTTCCGCGCGCCGGATGGGGACCGGGGTCCGCGTGTGGCGGGCTGGATGAGGTTCCGGGCGCCGGATGGGGACCGGGGTCCGCGTGTGGCGGGGTGCAGCGGTCAGCGCTGGCCGCGGCCGAGGTGCAGGCCCATACCGGGTCCGGCACCGATGACGCCGGCGTCCACGGCCTTCTTCACCGCATCGGCCTCTGCCTGGGTCAGCTTGCCGTCCTTGACCGCCTGGTCGAGCCGGTCCGTCAGGGCCTGGTCCCGCTCGGCCTCGTGTTCGGCCTCGAGGTCCGCCAGGGCGCCGCTGACCTTGCTCGAGTCGATACCGAGCTCGGCCGCGAGCGCATCCGCGAGCTTCTGCTGCACCTGGTCCCGCAGCGCCTGCCGGTCTGCTGTCGGGTTGTCCTTGCCTGCCGCTCGCAAATCCTTCACCTCGTCCCTGAGGTCGTCCCGGACCGCGGCCATGGCGTCGCGCAGCTGGCTCTCGTCAACCCCGAGCTCCTCGGCCAGCTCGGACAGGTCACCGCCGAAGGCGCCCATCCCGCCGATGCCGCCCATGCCGCCCATGCCGTGCCGACCGCCCGCACCCCAGCCCCGACCGTTGCCGTTGCCGTTGCTGTCACTGGGCCCGCTCTGCGTCGTGGGCGAGGGCGTGGGTGCGGCGTCGTCGGCCTGGGCGGCGGATGAGATGCCGAATCCGATCGCCAGCGCGGCAGCACCCACGGCGGCGATGCCGGCGACCTTCCTGTTCATCGATGTCATGTCGGGTCCCTTCCTTGACGTTCCGCAGCCACGGCGCGTGGCCCTCGCCCTCAGACAACACCCGGAAGGAGCGCGCCGTCCGGTGAATCACCTGTGACTCCCTGTGAGTCCGTGAACGCCCGGAATCCTGTGGAGTCAGTATGCGCCGTCCGGTCCGGGGGTGTTGACCAGTGAGTAGGCGGCCCGGGTGAGGTAGTCGCGCAACCGGTCGTCGAGCTCTGGGTCGAGCTCCAGCGTGTCGACGGCGTTCATCATGTGCAGCAGCCAACGGTCCCGCATGTCGGGGGTCACGCGGAACGGCACGTGGCGCATCCGCAGGCGCGGGTGCCCGCGTCGGTCGGAGTAGGTCGTCGGCCCGCCCCAGTACTGCTCGAAGAACATGCGGAGCCGGTCCTCGGCCGGCCCCAGGTCCTGCTCGGGGTAGAGCGCCCGGAGCTCGTCATCCTGCGCGACGCCCCGGTAGAACTCCCGGACGAGCTTCGCAAAGGTCTCGTGGCCACCGAAGTCGTCGTAGTAGGTCACGGCGTCGATTGTCCCAGAGCCTTTGGGGCCGCTCAGGCCTGGGCACCGTAGGGCGGCACCGCGGGCAGCACGGCGGGCGACCGCACGCCCGCCCGGTCGAAGGCGACCTTGATCCGCTCGCGCAGTTCCCGCTGCACCGAGAAGTGCTCCTGGGCAACGGTCTTCGCGGTGATGCGGATCGTGACGACGCCCCCGGCCGTCGACTCCACCCCGACGGTCGGTGACTCGAGGATCTTCTCGTTCCACGGGGAGGAACCCCTGAGGTCGTCCACCACCTCCTGGATGATCCCCTTCGCGCGCTCGATGTCCTCGTCGTAGGCGACCGAGACGTCGACGATGGCCGTCGACCATCCCTGCGACCGGTTGCCGATGCGGATGATCTCGCCGTTGCGGACGTACCACGTCACGCCGTTCGCATCCCGCAGCTGGGTCACCCGTAGTGACACGTTCTCCACCGTTCCGACGGCCTCGCCGGTGTCGATCACGTCACCGACCCCGTACTGGTCCTCGACGATCATGAAGATCCCCGAGAGGAAGTCCTTGACCAGGCTCTGCGCCCCGAAGCCGAGGGCGACGCCGCCGACTCCCACCGAGGCGAGCAAGGGCCCCAGCGGGATCTCGAGCAGCGCCATGACGGTGAGGGTGGCAACCGTCACGACCGCGATGGTGACGACGTTGTGCAGCAGCGAACCCATCGTCCGGGTCCGCTGCACGTGCCGCTCGTTGGCCATGCGGACCGCCTGGGCCAAGGCCGTCCCGGGCCGCGAGGGCTCGGCGACCCGCTCGATGTGTCGGCTCGTCGCTCCGGCCACGACCCGATCGATGACCTGGTGCAGCAGTCGCATCACGAGGATCGCCAGCGCGATGGTGGCGATGATCCGGAGTGGGGTGCCCACGAACCACTCACCCACCTCGGCCCACGTGAGAGTGGGAAGCGAGCTCAGCGGCATACGGACCATTGTGTATGCCGCTCAGCGCGCTGGAGTGGCGACGCTCACTGGCGCTCGGCGTCCTTGGCCTGCGCCCGAAGGGCGCGGGCGATCGTGTCGCGGTTCTCTGCCACCGTGCGGACCAGGCCGGCCGGCGCGTCCGGGTGGGCATCGAGCCAGGCGTCCGATGCGGCCTTGAGCTCTTCGCTCGCGAGGCCGAACGGGTAGAAGCCGCCGACGACTCGCTCGCCGATGGCGACGCTGCGCGCGGCCCAGGCGTCGACGAGCATGGCGTGGTACTTCTCCACGTACGGCTCGAGCAGCATCAGGTCGGTGCTGCGGCGGAAGCCGTTGCCGATGGCCTGGACCATCTGGTTCGACAGGTCGCCCCGCTCCACCGCCTTCGCCCAGGCGTCCGCCTTCGCCGCCGCGGTCGGGCGAGCGGCCAACGCCTCGGCGGCACGCTCCTTGCCCGTCGCGGTGGGGTCCCGGTCGAGCTCGGCCCGGATCTCGTCGGACTCCGCCGCACCCAGTGCGGCCAGGGCCAGCGTGAACGTCCAGCGCAGCTCCGTGTCGACGGTGAGTCCGGGCAGTGACTCGGTGCCGGTGAGCAGCGCGCGCAGGGCCCGCTCGTCGGCGGGGTCGACCGTGGTGTTCGCCCAGGCCTCGATGAGCTGGAACTGCGCGTCGCTGCCGGGCTCGGCTGCCTCGGCGAGTCCCCGCAGCGTCGACGAGAGCAGCGCCGCCGTCTCCGCACGGTGGTCCGGCGCCGTGTAGAGACGCGTCGCCGTGGTGATCTGGGTCAGCAGCACGCGGAGCAGGGTCGAGTCCTGCTCGCCCGGGAGCGAGTCGAGCACGAACCGCACGAAGTCTCGCGCCGGCATCTCCGCGTCGCGGGTCATGTCCCACGTCGCTCCGAGCACGAGCGACCGCGGCAGGGAGTCCTGGAAGCCACGCGGCAGGTCGAGGGCGGTGCGCAGCGACCGCTCGTCGAGACGGAGCTTCGCGTAGGCGAGGTCGTCATCGTTGAGGAGCAGCAGGTCGGGCTGGGGTCGGCCGACGAGCTCGGGCAGCTCGGTGCGCGAGCCGTCGATGTCGACCTCGAGGTAGTGGGATCGGACGAGCGAGTCACCCGCCCGGTCGTACAGACCGATGCCGAGGCGGTGCGGGCGCAGCGTGGGGTACTCGCCGGGTGCGGTCTGCGCGACGGCGAAGGAACGGTACGTGCCGTCGTCGGCGACGTCGAAGACCGGCCGGAGCGTGTTGACGCCCGCGGTCTCGAGCCAGAGCTTGGCCCACGACGTCAGGTCACGCCCGGAGGCCTTCTCCAGCTCTCCGAGCAGGTCGGCGAGGGTCGTGTTGCCCCACGCGTGCGCTCTGAAGTACTCCCTCAGGGCGGCGACGAAGGGCTCCCGTCCGACGTAGGCGACCAGCTGCTTGAGGACCGAGGCACCCTTGGCGTACGTGATGCCGTCGAAGTTCACCTCGACGTCCTCGAGATGGCGCATGTCCGCGGCGATCGGGTGCGTCGAGCTGAGCTGGTCCTGGGTGTAGGCCCAGGCCTTCTCGGAGGTGCCGAAGGTCGTCCAGGCGCTCGTCCACTCGGTGGCCTCCGCCTGGCAGGTCGTCGAGGCCCACTCTGCGAACGACTCGTTGAGCCAGAGGTCGTCCCACCACTTCATCGTCACGAGGTTGCCGAACCACATGTGGGCCAGCTCATGCAGGATCGTCAGCGCCCGGCGCTCGATCTTCGCCTCGGAGACCTTGGACCGGAACACGTAGACCTCGGTGAAGGTGACCGCGCCGGCGTTCTCCATCGCCCCCATGTTGTACTCCGGCGTGAACACCTGGTCGTACTTCTCGAAGGGATAGGGCTGGTCGAACTCTGCCTCGAAGAAGGCGAAGCCCTTCTTCGTGCAGTCGAAGATGTTGTCCGCATCGAGGTGCTGGGTCAGTGACCTGCGGCAGAAGACCCCGAGCGGGACGGTGCCGCCGCGGGTCTGGACCTCGTCCCGAATCTCGTCGTAGGGGCCGGCGATGAGTGCGGTGATGTACGAGGAGATGCGTTTCGTCGGCGCGAACTCCCACGTGGCCACCTCGGTGTGGTCGACGACGCCGGCCGGGGTGGGTTCGGGGGTCAGCGAGTTGGAGATGACCTTCCAGTGTGCCGGGGCCGTCACGGTGAACTGGAAGGACGCCTTGAGGTCGGGCTGCTCGAAGACGGCGAACATCCGACGCGAGTCGGGCACCTCGAACTGGGTGTAGAGGTAGACCTCGTTGTCGATGGGGTCGACGAACCGGTGCAGCCCTTCACCGGTGTTGGTGTAGTGACCCGTCGCGTCGACGGTCAGCTCGTTGTCCGCGGCCAGGCCGGGGAGCGCCACCCGGGAGTCGGCGAAGACCTCGGCGGGGTCGAGGTCCACGCCGTTGAGGGTCACCCGCTGCACCGAGTCAGCGATGAGGTCGATGAACGTTCCGGCTCCCGGCTCGGAGCAGGAGAAGTGCACGGTGGAGACCGTCCGGAACGTCTGGGGGCCCGTCGTCAGGTCGAGCTGGACGTCGTAGGTCTCGACCCGCAGCAGGTTGGCGCGCAGGGCCGCCTCGTCGCGGGTCAGGTTCTTGCCGGGCACGAGGGCCTCCTCTGGGGACAGGTCGGGCGCGGCCGTCCACCGGTGGGGACGGCTCCGTCGCGGGGGACATCCTCGCACGGATGGGGGCTGGATCGGCCACTGCCCACCGACCGACGGGAGGTGCCGATCTGAGTGCGAGGATGATGCCATGGTGACCGAGCGCAAGCACGTGGAGATGTGGTTCGACCCGATCTGTCCGTGGGCATGGATGACGTCTCGGTGGCTCATGGAGGTCGAGCACCTGCGCGACATCGAGGTCACGTGGTCGGTGATGAGCCTGGCCGTCCTCAACGAGCACCGGGATCTCGACGCCGCGTACCGCTCCCTCTTGGACAACGCCTGGGGTCCCGTGCGCACGATCATCGCGGCTGCCGAGGAGCACGGCCCGGGCGTCGTCAAACCGCTCTACGACGCGATGGGGACTCGGATCCATCTCGGCAAGCTCAAGGACTTCGACCAGGTCATCCGGGAGTCCCTTGCCGAGGTGGGGCTGCCCGAGCGACACGCCGCCGCAGCGCACCACAAGACGCACGATGCGGCCCTGCGACGCAGCCACAAGAGGGGGATCAGCCTCGTCGGCACGGACGTGGGCACGCCGATCATCTCCGTCGAGGGCGTCGCCTTCTTCGGGCCGGTCGTGACTCCTTCCCCCAGGGGCGAGGACGCCGCACGCCTCTGGGACGGGTGCGTGCTCGTCGCCGGCACGCCGGGGTTCTACGAGCTGAAGCGGACCCGGACCCAGGGCCCTATTCTCACCTGACGCACGCTTCCTCACTGAACCAGGACGTACATGCGCATCCACATCGGCGGCGACCATGCCGCCTACGAGCTGCAGCAGACCCTCATCGCGCATCTCGAGGGCGCCGGCCACGAGGTCGTCAACCACGGCCCGTTCCGCTATGACGAGCAGGACGACTATCCCGCGTTCGTGCTGCGTGCCGCGGAGGCCGTGGCGGCCGAATCCGGTTCTCGTGGAGTGGTGCTCGGCGGCTCCGGGAACGGTGAACAGATGGCGGCGAACAAGGTCCGCGGCATTCGCGCCGCCCTGTGCGCATCGTCCGAGCTTGCCGCCCTCGCCCGACAGCACAACGACGCGCAGGTCGTCTCCATCGGGGCACGGTTCACGAGCCAGGAGGAGGCCAACCGGATCGTCGATACCTTCTTGGCCACAGAATTTTCGGATGCGGAGCGGCACCGTCGCCGCGTGGGTATGGTTTCGGCGTACGAGAGCGAGCAGACCCTCCCCGCGCTGCCCGACCGGACCGACTGAACGACCAACTGAAACGACGAGGATCGCTGCCCGCCCTCCAGGCCCCTTCGATCCATGGATGGAGGCCCGTGGCCCTCAACGAGAGCTACGCCTCTCAACGCCCCGCCATCGCCACTGGCACGATCCGCCGCGCCCGCATGCTCGTGCCCTGGATGTCGCGCGAGCCCTGGCTTCTCGTCGTCGCTCTCATCCTGACCGGGCTGGGGGCCGGCTGGGCCATCGCGACGTGGCCCGAACACACGCCCTGGGGGATCTTCGCGCTGCTCGTCGTCATCGCTGGGCTCTTCCTCGAGCCCGGGCACCTCGTCGTCGTCTACATCGCACTGTTCACCACGTTGGCGGTGGTCGGCGCGGCGCTGGGGGACCGGAAGGGAGCGACCTTCGGCACCGAGGTCGTCACGCTGGCGATCATGCTGCTGATGATCTGGCTCGCGCATGCTCGCGCCCAGGTCGGCGTGGTGGGCGTGAGCGGCGAGTCGATGCTCGTCGACATGCGTGACCGCCTGAAGGCCCAGGGGGAGCTGCCCGAGCTGCCTCCGGACTGGTCGGCGGAGCTGGCGTTGGAGTCGGCGTACGGTGACAGCTTCGCCGGTGACTTCGTCGTCGCTGGCCGTTCCACCGACGGCAGGATGCTCGAGATCGCCCTCGTCGACGTCTCCGGCAAGGGGCGTCAGGCCGGCACCCGCTCGTTGCTGCTCTCCGGCGCCCTTGGCGGGCTGCTCGGCGAGATGAGCGAGGACGGCTTCCTCAACGCGGCCAACAACCATCTGCTCCGGCTCCGGTGGTCCGAGGGCTTCGCCACCGCGGTCCATGTCGCCATCAACCTCGACAGCGGTGACTTCTCGATCGGCTACGCCGGGCACCCGGCCGCGGCCCAGTTCGCTGCGGGCTCGGGTCGGTGGCGGATGCTCTCCGGTGGGCGCGGCCCGCTCCTCGGGGTCGTCGAGAGCGCCGACTACCCGCGCGAGACCGGAACCGTTCGACGGGGCGACGCCCTGGTCCTCTACAGCGATGGCGTCATCGAAGCGCGTGACAAGGCCCTCATCGACGGGATCGACCGGATGCTGGGACGCGCCGAGTCCTTCGTCACCACGGGGTTCGAGGGTCTGGCCCAACGCCTCTGCGACCACGCGCTCGCCGGGCACGCAGACGACCGCGCAGTCGTGACGATCTGGCGACGCTGACCGGCGGCTGGAGCGCGCTGGGAGGGCACGCCGTTGCGAGGGTCGGCAGCGAGTGGGGACAAGACAGCCGGTCGGGCCACGTCACTACGATGCCGGGGTGAACGAACCCGCCCACCAGCGCGATCTCGCCGGGGCGCGCCGCGAGCCCCACGACGTGCCCGACCTGCCTGAAGGGGTGACGCCGGCTCGGGTCCGCAGCTTCGTCAGGCGTGGGCGACTTTCCGCCCTCACGCTCGACCGACTCGAGCGGCTCGGTCCGGCGCGTGCCTTGCCGGCCGGCCGATTCGATCCGGAGCGCGCGTTCGGGCGCGTCGCGCCGGTCGTGCTGGAGATCGGCTGTGGCCATGGCCACGCCGCCATCGCGTATGCCGCACAGTTCCCTTCCTGGGACGTGCTGGCCATGGACGTGCACAGTCCGGGCCTGGCCCGGATGCTCGCGTCCGCGGCCGAGGCCGGAGTGCCGAACCTTCTTGTCGAGCAGGGGGACGCCGTCGTCTTCCTCGAGGAGCGGGTCGCCGACCGGACCTTCGACGCGATCCACCTCTTCTTCCCTGACCCGTGGCGCAAGAAGAAGCACACGAAACGCAGGTTCGTCTCGCCCACGAACCTCGACCTGCTCGCCCGCGTCCTGAAACCCGGCGGTCACGTCCTCATCGCCACCGACCAGGGCTTCTACGCCGAGCACGTTCTCGTGGAGGCTGCCCGGCACCCGCGGTTTCGCGTGAGCCGGGTCGCGCGTCCGCCGTGGCGCCCCCAGGCCGGCTTCGAGGCCAAGGGCAGGGCGGTGGGCCGGGAGATCCACGAGCTGCGCCTCGACCTCGTCGAGTGAGCAGTGCGTGGTGCAGCTCAGCCCCGGGCCAACGGCACGGGCACGATGGCCCCGAGCTGCTCGAACGACATCCCGTGGGTCTCGCGGACGAGGACGCCTTCGGGACGGATGAGGAACACCGCGACGTCGGTGTAGACCCGGGTGACGCAGCCGATCCCCGTCAGCGGATAGGTGCACGTCTCGACGAGCTTGCTCTCGCCGTCGCGCGTCAGGAGGCTCATCATGACGTACGTCTCCTTGGCGCCCAGGGCCAGGTCCATGGCCCCCCCGACGGCCGGGATGTCGCCCGGATCGCCGGTGTGCCAGTTGGCCAGGTCGCCGTTGGCGCCCACCTGGTAGGCGCCGAGGACGCAGATGTCCAGGTGCCCGCCGCGCATCATCGCGAAGGAGTCGGCGTGGTGGAAGTAGGAGGCCCCAGGCAGCTCGGTGACGGGGATCTTGCCGGCGTTGACCAGGTCGAGGTCGACGTCGTCACCGTGAGCCGCGGGGCCCATGCCGAGCATGCCGTTCTCCGTGTGCAACGTGACGCGCTGCTCGGGTGACAGGTGGTCCGCGACCAGCGTGGGCTGGCCGATGCCGAGGTTGACGTAGGCGCCGGTCGGGATGTCGGCGGCCACGAGCGCGGCGAGCGCGTGCTTGCCGAGCCGGCCGGTCCCCCCACTGGACGTGTGCGTCGGGTTCGTCCTGGTACTCACTGGCCCTCCTCCGGTGGCGGGGTCGCCTCGGTCGGGACGACGAGGACGCGGTCGACGTAGATGCCCGGGGTCACGACGACCTCGGGGTCGATGCCGCCGACCGGGACGAGCTCGTGCACCTGGACGATCGTCGTCGTCGCGGCGGCGGCCATGATCGGGCCGAAGTTCCGGGCGGTCTTGCGGTAGGTGAGGTTCCCGACCTCGTCGGCTCGGTGCGCCTTGACGAGCGCGTAGTCGCCGCGGATCGGGTACTCGAGGACGAAGTGGCGCCCGTCGATCTCGCGAACCTCCCGTCCCTCGGCCAGCTGCGTTCCATAGCCGGTCGGGGTGAAGAAGGCGCCGATCCCCGCGCCGGCCGCGCGAATCCGCTCCGCGAGGTTGCCCTGCGGGACGAGCTCGAGCTCGATCTCGCCGGCGCGGTACCTCGCGTCGAAGTAGTGGCTGTCGTGCTGCCTCGGGAAGGAACAGATGATCTTGCGCACGCGGCCTGCCGCGATGAGTGCCGCCAGCCCGGACTCACCGTTGCCGGCGTTGTTGTTGACCACGGTGAGATCGGTGGCGCCGCCGTCCACGAGGGCCTCGATGAGCTCGACGGGCTGACCAGCCGTGCCGAAGCCGCCGATCAGGACGGTGGCACCGTCGGGGACGTCCGCAACCGCCTCCCTGGCGCTGTCAGAGACACTGAGCATGTGGGTTTCCTTCCCCGTCAAGCATGTTGCGTATGCCGCTGAGCTTGCGCCCGCGGTCGGGCTCACTCACCGTGACGAGACGTTCTCGAGCACGACCGCGAGGCCCTGACCCACGCCGATGCAGATGCAGGCGACACCCCATCGCTCCCCGGTGCGCTGCAGGTCGCGGGTGAGCGTGCCGAGGATCCGCCCACCGGAGGCGCCGAGGGGGTGCCCGATGGCGATCGCCCCACCATGCCGGTTGACGATCTCCGGGTCGATCGCCCAGGCGTCGATGCACGCCAGCGACTGGGCCGCGAAGGCCTCGTTCAGCTCGACCGCCGACACGTCCTCCCACGTGATGCCGGCCCGGGACAGCGCCCGGTTGGCTGCCTCGACCGGCGCGTAGCCGAAGAACTGCGGCTCGTTCGCGCTCGCCCCGCGACCCGCGATCCGCGCGATCGGGTCCAGGCCGAGCTCGCGCTGGGCCCGCTCGCTGCCGAGCAGCACCGCCGAGGCGCCGTCGTTGAGCGGTGACGCGTTGCCCGCGGTCACCGTGCCGCCCTCCTTGCGGAAGGATGTCCTGAGGCCGGCCAACCGCTCCACCGTCGTGTCGGGCCGGATGGACTCGTCACGCGAGAGCTCCACACCGGGCACCGCGACGACCAGGTCGTCGTAGAACCCGTCGGACCACGCCTGGTCGGCCAGACGGTGGGACCGCTCCGCGAAGGCGTCCTGACGGTCCCGGGTGATGGCGTACTTCTCCCGGAGCTGCTCGGTCGCCTCGCCGAGCGACACCGTCCACTCGGCCGGCATCGCGGGGTTCACCAAGCGCCACCCGAGCGTCGTCGAGGCGAGACTCAGGTTGCCTGCCGGGTACGGTTTCTCGGTCTTGGGCAGCACCCAGGGCGCCCGGGTCATCGACTCGACCCCACCGGTGAGCACCACGTCGGCGTCACCGGTCTCGATGGACCGCGACGCGACCATGGCTGCGTCCAGGCTCGAGCCACACAGCCGGTTGACGGTCGAGCCCGGCACGCTCGTCGGAAGGCCTGCGAGGAGGGCCGCCATCCTCGCGACGTTGCGGTTCTCCTCGCCGGCACCGTTGGCGTTGCCGAGGACCACCTCGTCCACGTGCTCCGCGGCGCCGTCACCGGCGAGCCCGGGGGCACGCTCGACGATCCGCTGCACGACGAGGGCTGCGAGGTCGTCCGGGCGGGCACCGGCCAAGGCACCGCCGAACCGGCCGAACGGCGTCCGAACGGCGTCGTAGACAAAGGCGTGGCTCGGCATGCGAATGTCCTCCAAGTGACCGGTATGCGCACTAGCGTGCGCAATACGAACACGGCCGAGTGTAGACCATCGGTCGCTGCACCTGAACGAGAACAGCCGGACCCACGACTCGTGGGTCCGGCTGTATTCCGATGTCTTGAGACATCACACGGTCGGGGCAACAGGATTTGAACCTGCGACCTTCCGCTCCCAAAGCGGACGCGCTACCAAGCTGCGCCATGCCCCGTCGCGCCCAGTGGACACGATGAGACCCGCGGGTGCGGGTCGATTCGTGGAGACCGGACGCGAACCAGTAGGCTAGCGCCTCGGATCGCCGGACCAACCAGCGGCCCTGCGGGCGTAGCTCAATGGTAGAGCCTCAGTCTTCCAAACTGATTACGCGAGTTCGATTCTCGTCGCCCGCTCCAAATTGGCTTGGGCACGGTCGGCCTCGCGCCTACGGTGGTGGCGTGAACCGACCTTCCCTCCCCACCGCCCTGCAGGACAGGGACGCGGTGCTCCGCGCGTTCCTCGCACCCGACGGTTCGCTCACCGACATCCCGACGCGGCTGCACAAGCGCCTGGTCGTCCTCGACCACCTCGCGCAGGAGTTCGAGCCGGGGGAGAAGTACGACGAGACGGCCGTCAACACCCGGCTGCGCGTCTTCCATCCCGACGTTGCGGCGCTGCGCCGCTACCTCGTGGACGAGGGCTTCCTCGACCGGGCCGACGGACTGTACTGGCGCTCGGGAGGCTCGGTCAGCTGACCCAGCACAGCGGCATACGGCCAATGGGGTTGTATGCCGCCGTGCTCACTCGGCACGGAAGCCGAGGGTCTCGCTGAGGAAGCTCTCGGCGCCCTCCGCCTCCAGGCCCTTCTCGACCGCGGCGGCGGCCCGCGGCGACGGCCAGGCGTGCCACCAGAACAGCGCCGCGGAAACGGGGAGGGCCACGAGCAGCGGCAGCCAGGAGTGCGGGGTCACGACGAAGGATGCGGCGAACGCGACGAGCACCGGCATCTCGGCGACGGCGGAGCGCAGGACCGTGGTCGACCCGAAGTAGTGCAGGCTCGTCCGGGCGGCGTTCTCGCGCGGGAGGCCCGTGGGAAGGGACGGGACCGAGTAGCCGAAGACCACGATGACCCCGGTCGCCGCGACGACCGATGCGAGGACGATGCCGACGGCCAGCCACGAGGGCGGAACCGGTTCCGGGTCGACGAGGATCCGCGTCGCCGTGATCATCAGGGCGCCCATGCCGATCGCGACACTGAGCAGCTGGAGCGGTCGAAGTGCGGCGAGCCCGTCGGCAACGGCATTGTCGTCGGGAGTGGGTGACGGACGCGGCGAGGACATGGGCCGAGCATAGGAGGAGCGCATTTAGTGCGGGGACGCGTCGGCCTATAGCATGGTGCGTCGGTGCGCCCAGCGGGCGTGAGCCGTTGCCTCATCCCCAATTCCACGTTCCACAGCCCCCTTGGAGTACCCGCAGTGAAGAGTGCGCTCGAGACCCTCAGCCCGACCCGGGTCAAGTTGACCGTCGAGGTCCCGTTCGAGGAGCTCAAGCCGAGCCTCGATGCGGCCATCAAGCACATTGGTGAGCACATCCAGGTGCCGGGCTTCCGCCGAGGCAAGGTCCCGGCCCGGATCATCGAGCAGCGCGTCGGTCGTGCCGCCGTGCTCGAGGAGGCCGTCAACAACGCGCTGCCGGAGCTCTACGGCAAGGCCCTCGAGGAGAACTCCGTCCGTCCGCTCGGCCAGCCCGAGATCACCGACCTCAAGGTGCCGGCGACCGATGGCGAGGACTTCACCTTCATCGCGGAGGTTGACCGGCGCCCCGACATCGAGCTGCCCGACTTCTCGGACCTCGAGCTGACCGTCGACGAGGCGACCGTCTCCGACGACGACGTGGAGGAGCGCCTCGACGCGCTGCGCGCCCGCTTCGGCACCCTCAAGGGCGTCGAGCGGCCCGTCCAGGACGGTGACTTCGTGTCCATCGACCTGTCGGCCGACGTGGACGGCGAGGAGGTCGACGCGGTCAAGGGTGTGTCCTACGAGGTGGGCAGCAACAACATGCTCGAGGGAATGGACGAGGCCCTCATCGGCATGCAGGCCGACGAGACGAAGACGTTCACCGCACCGCTCGCCGGAGGCGACCGTGAGGGCCAGGACGCCAACTGCACGGTCACCGTACTGTCGGTCAAGGAGCGTGAGCTTCCGGAGCTCGACGACGAGTTCGCCCAGCTCGCCTCGGAGTTCGACACGCTCGAGGAGCTGAAGGCCGACCTCACCGAGAAGGCCGGGACGGAGGCCAAGTTCGCGCAGGGTGTGGCCGCCCGCGACAAGCTGCTCGAGGTCATCCTCGAGCGGGTCGAGGTTCCGGTGCCCGAGGGCGTCATCGAGGCCGAGGTGCACTCCCACCTCGAGGGCGAGGGACGGCTCGAGGACGACGAGCACCGCGCCGAGGTCGACGAGAACACCCGCAAGGGCCTCAAGACGCAGCTCCTGCTCGACGCGATCGCCGAGAAGGAGGAGGTGCAGGTCCAGCAGGCCGAGCTCATCGAGTTCCTCGTCATGAACGCCCAGCAGTACGGCATGGACCCGAACGCCTTCGCCCAGTCGCTCGACCAGGAGGGCCAGATCCCGACCATGGTCGCAGAGGTCGCCCGCCGCAAGGCGCTTGCGTCGGTGCTCGAGAAGGTGTCCGTCAAGGACACGGCGGGCAATGTCATCGACCTCAACGAGGCGATGCCGGGCACCGAGGTAGACCTCGAGGACGACGAGGAGCAGGCATCTGCCGAGTCGCCTGACTCCCCGGACTCGCCTGACTCCCCGGACTCGGCGGACTCCCCGGACTCGGCTGACTCCCCGGACTCGGCTGACTCGGAGGGCGAGAAGGCCCAGGCCTGACAACTGGCTGTTTCCACGTGGCCCCCGACCGGACATCCGGTCGGGGGCCACGTGCGTCTGGGCATTGCCCTGCAACAGCCGATCCTGCGGGACGGCGTGGGTCTACCGCACCCCGGACGTTCGTTTGACAGGTTGTAAAGCGAGGGGACAACATGTCAGTCAGGACGACGCGCGTGACGGCCACGACGACGTGACGCTGACGAAAGGCTGCCATGACGGACACAACGAGCGCCGGTGGTGCGACCATCAACACTGTCCTGGGTCCGGTCCCCGCTCGTGACCTGGGCGTCGTCGCGGTGCACGAGGCATTGCTGTCGGTGGTCCCGGGAGCCGAGCACGCGTTCGACGTCACGATGGATCGCGCGGAGATCTTCGAGACGCTG
>NZ_DATEEY010000011.1:0-6533 GCF_035280925.1 Intrasporangium sp.
AGCTCGCGCAGGATGCTGGCGATGACCGTTTGGAGCTCGACGGGGAGGTAGCAGCGGTTCTGGTCGGTGACCATGTGCAGCCCGGCGCCGAGCTCGTCGATGTCGCGGTCGTCGGCGGCGCCCCGCTCCAAGCGTTCGAGCGTGTCGCTGATGGTGCCGCTGTGGAGCTTGCAGGCACCACATTGTCCGCATGACTCGACGTGCAGGAACCGGGCGAACATGCGGGCGACAGCCACCATGTCGGCGGTGTCGTCGTAGACGATGAGTCCCGCCGAGCCCAACCCGCTGCCGATCGCGGCGAGGTCCTCGTAGGTGGCCGGTATGTCGAGGTGGTCGGGGGTGATCACCCCGTTGGAAACTCCGGAGAAGACCGCTTTGACGCTCCGGCCGGGGTGGGTGCCGCCCCCGACCTGCTCGATGACGTGGCGGATGGTGGTGCCGAGCTCCAGCTCGGCGTAGCCGGGGCGGACGACGTCGCCGACCACGGTGAACACCATGGTGCCGGGCGAGTCCCAGGTTCCCAGTGCCCGGTACCACTCGGCGCCGTTGGTCAGGATGTGCGGCACGGTGGCGAGGGTCTCGACGTTGTTGACGATCGTGGGGTTGGCCGCCTCGCCGCCGGCATCGCCTCCGTCGCGGGCCGTCCAGCCCATCTGTGGCCCGGACGCGAACAGGCCGTGTAGGTAGGGCGGGTCGCGGCGTGGCAGGGGGTCCTCGCCCTCGACGACCTCGAGGAGTGCCTTCTCCTCACCGAACAGGTAGGAGTCGGGTCCCAGGACGAGGCTGATCGGCACGTCGCCGGCGAGCCCCACGGCCCGCATCTCGACCAAGGCCCGGCGCAGGATCTCGACCTCGCGGGTGAAGCTGGCCTTGACGGCCAGATAGGCGCGGGAGGCCCGCACGGTCAGGGCGGCGATGGCCAGACCCTCGATCACCTGGTAGGGGTTGTGGCGCAGGATGGCCCGGTCCTTGAAGGTGCCCGGCTCGCCCTCGGCGCCGTTGGCGACGACGAAGCGGCGCTCGTCGTCGCGGCTGGCGTCGAGGATCGAGAGCCACTTGCGGCCGGTCCGGAAGCCGCCGCCGCCACGGCCGCGCAGGCCCGACAGGGTCACCTCCTCGGCGGTTCTCCAGGGACCGAGGGACCGTGCGATGCGCAGGCCTTCCCCGCCGCCTCGGGAGCGGTAAGCGGCGACCGAGCTGACCGGGTCTCCGCCCAGCACGACGCGAGGGCGGGGTGTCCGCTCCGATGTGGCAGGCATGGCGATGGCGTTCCTTTCAGGAGAATCGGAACGTGGGTGTCCCCGGGGCGAGCGAGCCCCGGCGGCCAGCCGGCGTCGAGGGGGGAGACTCGACGCCGGCTGGCTCGGGGACGGCGGCGAACCCGTGCCGGGGCTGGGCCTCGGACCCGGGGCTCAGCGGACGGCGGTGTGCTGGAAGGTGCGGACCGCGGCCGCGGTGAGCGCCACGGCGAACAGGGCGACGACGCCGAGGCTGAGGGAGGCCATGGCGGTGGTGTTGCTCATGCCCCAGATGTCGTGGAGGCCGGCGCCGTCGTCGCCGGCAAGGCCGTAGCGGACGAGGGCGAGCACGTGGGTGATGGGCAGGAGCTTGCCGATGACGGTGAGCCCGGCGGGCAGGGCGCTGATCGGGAAGAAGGAGCCGGCGAAGAAGAAGGGCACGATGGCGACGGGTGGCAACGCGCCGATGTATTCCTCCTGAGTGTGAAGGCGGTTGGCGAGCACCTCGGCAACGCCGTACATGGCGACGGCGAAGAGCAGGGTGGCTGCGGCGAACCACATCACTCCGGTTGCTTCGAGCTCGAATTCGGCGCCGCGGATGGCGGAGGCACCGAGCAGCACGGCCACTTGGAGGCTGGCGAGGGCCACGGCGACGACGAGGTTGCCGGCCACGATCAACGGGCGGGAGACCGGTGCGGCCAGCAGATCACGCTGGCCCCCGCCGAGGCGGTCCACGACCACGCCGAGGCCGGACTGGATGGTGCTCAGCGGAACGAGCAAGCCGATGGTGGCCACGGCGACGAAGGTCATGTAGTCGACGCCTCCGACCGGGGTCCCGAAGGTGTCGGCCAGGGCGGGCACGACCACCAGCGCGAAGAGCAACGGGGCGGACAGCGGGATGAGTAGCTCACGGGGTGTGCGGGCGCTGATGGCGAGGCGCCGGCGGGCCAGGGTGGCCACGGCGACCCGGCCGCGGGTCCGGGCCCGGGGCGGGGTGGCGGTGGGGGTGTCGAGGGTCACGGTGCCGGTGGCGGCAGTCACGGAGTTCTCCTTGGTCGAGGTCAGGTTGGGATCGATGGGCTCGTCGGAGGTCGGCGCCGCCGGGCCCCGACCCCCGACGAGGTTCAGGCGGCGAGCGACTCGCCGGTGAGCTGGAGGTAGACGTCGTCGAGGGTGGGGGGACGGGCGGAGATGGCGGTGACGCCGAGTCCCAGGTCGCTGATGGTCGCGATCGCCTCACGTGCCGGTCGGTCGTGCACTGGCACCCGGAGGGTGGCGCCGACGGCGAAGGCGTCGTCGCCGGCGACACCTTGGGCGCGCAGCGAGGACACCGCGGTCGATACGTCGCCGTCGAGGCGCAGCTCGACGAGCTCGCGACCCATGTGGGCCAGCAACGCGGCCGGGCTGTCGAGGGCCACGATGCGGCCCTGGTGCACGATGGCGACGCGATCGCAGAGCTGTTCGGCCTCATCCAGGTAGTGCGTGGTGAGCAGGATGGTCATCCCTCCTGCGGCGCGCAGACCGGCGATGAGGTCGAGCAGCTCGAAGCGGAAGCGGGGATCGAGGCCGACCGTGGGCTCGTCCAGGAACAGCACCTCGGGCTCCGAGATCAGGGCACGAGCGATCTCGAGCCGGCGGCGCTGGCCACCGCTGTAGCTGTCGACGGACCGGTCGATCACCTCGCCGAGACCGAAGGGGTCGACCACCTCGGCGATGCGCTTCCGCGCGCCAGCGGTGTCGAGGCCCCACAACCGGGCATGCACCTCCAGGTTGCGGCGACCCGTGAGGCCCCGATCGACGACCGGCTCCTGGAACACGACGGCGCTCGCCTGGCGGGCGTCGATCGGGTGGGAGGCGACGTCGAAGCCCGCCACGCGTGCCCGGCCCGAGGTGGGGGCGATGGTGGTGGTGAGCATGCCGACGGTCGTCGACTTGCCCGCGCCGTTGGGGCCGAGCAGCCCGAACACCTCGCCGTGCGGGACGGCGAAGTCGATGCCCTTCACCGCCTCGACGCCGCCCGGATAGGTCTTGACCAGGTCCTCGACCCGGATCGCAAATGAGTGATTGGTCGTCATGCAAGCGACGGTAAGGACCGACCTTGCGCTGGTCATCACCCGAAGGTGGACACCCGGGTGGGCCCTTCCTCGAGCTCGTTGCCGCCCTCGTGCCAGCGAGACCCGAGCCGTAGTACCAACGGAGACGGGGGACCCCGCGCCCGGGTGATCGACGGTGACAGCGCTCTCTGTGTGCCTGCTACCGCCCTATCGGCTCTCGGGAGCGACCCGGTGGACCGATATCAGCGGCAGGCCGAGGTCACGGACCTTGGCGAGGAGACCGTGCAGCGCCGCCTGGTCGGTGACCGGGCCCGCGATGAGCGTCACGCCGTCGGGTTCGGACGTGATCTGCAATCCGTCGAACCAGGCCGACCAGTGCTGGTCGAGCATCCCCTCGACACGGATCTCGTATCTCACAGGCTCCAGCGAACTGCACCGGCGAAGACGCGTCGTCACCCACAGGTGCGTCTTCGGCGTGGTACCGGCGCGGCGCCAGCGTCTCGTTCGGGACCGAAGGTAGTAGCGTCGGATGTTGGAGCTTCGGCGGGGAGCGATGTCTGACATGCCCGACAGCACTCCCGAGCACCCGGTGGCGCGTGGGCCGGATCTGCTGGCGACCAAGCTCCGCTTACCGCGGCCGCTGCCGGGTTTCGCGGCCCGCCCGCGGCTGGTCGACCGGCTCGACGACGGGTTGATGCGCGAGCTCACGCTGGTCTGCGCGCCCGCCGGCTTCGGCAAGACGTCGCTGTTGGCCGACTGGAGCCGGCGAGGCGAGCGGCTTGTCGGCTGGTTGTCTCTGGACGCCGGCGACAACGACCCGGTGCGGTTCTGGCGCCACACGGTCGCCGCGCTCGATCGGGTGCGGCCCGGGCTCGCCGAGAGCGTCTCCCCGCTGCTCAGTCCGCCGGCACCGTCGTCCTTCGACGCTCTGGCCACCGCACTGGTCAACGAGTTGGCCCGCGAGGATGGCCACGCGGTGCTCGTCTTCGACGACTACCACTTGATCGAGGCGCAGGCTGTGCACGCCTCGCTGCAGTTCCTGCTCGAGCACCAGCCGCCGTCGCTGCACGTGGTGCTCGCCACCCGCGCCGACCCGCAGCTGCCGCTTGCCCGGCTCCGGGCCCGCGGCCAGCTCACCGAGCTGCGCGCCGCCGAGCTGATGTTCACCCGGGAGGAAGCGGCAGCTCTGCTGCGCGCCGCGGCTGGGCTGGAGCTGAGCGAGGACGCGGTGTCGGCGCTGGTGGCCCGCACCGAGGGGTGGGCCGCGGGCCTGCAGCTGGCAGGTCTGTCGTTGCAACGCCAGCCGGACGTCGCCGGGTTCCTGGAGTCGTTCTCGGGCAGCCACCGCCATGTCCTGGACTACCTGGCCGAGGAGGTGCTCGAGCAGCAGCCGGAGCCCGTACGGGAGTTCCTGTTCGAGACCTCGGTGCTGGACCGGCTGTCGGGCCCGCTGTGCGACGCCGTCACCGGGCGGGCCGATGGCCAGCAGATGCTGGAGGCCATCGAGGCAGCCAACCTGTTCCTGGCGCCGTTGGACGAGGTGCGTGGCTGGTGGCGCTACCACCATCTGTTCGCCGACGTACTCCGCGCGCGCAGCCAGCGGCGGGACCCCGAGCGCGTGCGGCAGCTGCACCGCAACGCAGCGTCGTGGCACGAGGAACATGGGCCGGTCGACGACGCCGTGAGCCACGCACTGGCGGCCGGGGATCCCACCTGGGCGGCCCGGTTGATCGAGCGCCATGCCGACGAGCTCCTCCTGCGCAGCGAGGGCGCCACCCTGCACCGGTGGCTCGCGGCCCTTCCCCCGGCGTCGATCGACTCCCGGCCGCGGCTGCTGATCATCCAGACCCGCTTCGTGGGCATGGACGCGGTCGACGGCCTGCTCGATGCCGCCGAGCGGGCACTCCCGCACACCGCCGACGAACCGTACGAACCCACGGCCGGTCGAGGCGTCAGCCGGCTGGCGAACGTGCCCGCGATGATCGCGGTCGGGCGCGCGTACGTCGCCTTCTCGCGGGGGGACTGCGAGGCCACGAGGGCGTTCGCAGCGCAAGCGCTGGCCGAGATCAACGAGGAAGAGTGGTGGCTGGACTCCCTCGCCCAGGCACTCGTCGGGGCGGCCGCGTGGCTCAACGGCCAGATCGAGGACGCCGAACGCGCCATCGCCTCGAGCATCCCACGGTGGCAGGCAGCCGGCGTGCACGACCAGGTCGAGCTGTGGTCCCAATACCTCGGCCCGATCCAGTGCGCCCGAGGCCGCCTCGACCTGGCAGCGGGGACCTACCAGCAGGTCCTGGACGCGGGCACCGCGCCCGATGGGCCGGTGCGGGCCGCCGCGAGCACCGCACACGTGGGTCTCGGCGCCGTCGCCTACCAGCGGAACGAGCTCGACACCGCCCAGCAGCACCTCCGAGAAGGTCTACGGCTGTGCCGCCAATTCGGCAACCCCGACTCGCTGGCCAACGGCCTGGCCACCCTGGCGTGGATCCACCGCGCCCAAGGCGACCTACCGGCCGCCCTCGACGCGATCGACGAGGCCGAACGCGTCTCGGATCCCACGGTGGTCGACCTGCTGAACCCGGTGCCGGCACAACGGGCACGGCTGCTGCTGTCCCACGGCGACGTCGCCGCCGCAGCCCGGTGGACAGAACAGCGCGGCCTCGCGGCCGACGACGAACCGAGCTATGCCCACGAGGTCGCCTACCTGCTCCTGGCCCGTGTGCTCCTCGCACAAGACCAGCCCGACCGAGCGCTCGAGCTCCTCGACCGGCTCCAGGCCGAAGCCGTGGCCCAGGACCGGACGGGCAGCGTCATCGAGATCCAAGCCTTGCGGGCGCTGGGGCTGGCCGCGCTCGGCGACGAGGACGGCGCCGTGGCCACCCTGGCCGAGACGGTCACGCTGGCCCACCCCCAGGGCTACATCCGCGTCTTCGTCGACGAGGGCCCGCCGATGGGCGCCCTGCTCGGCCGGCTCATACGGACCCAGCAGGTCGCGGTTCCCGGCGACTACGTCGGCCGGCTCGTGCGGGCCCTCCAGAACGACATCGAAGGCCGCGCCTCGGACGAGCGACCGACTGCTGCCATCGTGCCGGGCCTTGTCACCGCGCTCAGCGACCGCGAGCTCGAAGTTCTCCACCTGCTGGCCGCCGGCAAACAGAACCAGGACATCGCCAACGAACTGCACATGGCGCTCAACACGGTCAAGAAGCACGCCACGCACATCTTCGACAAGCTCGGTGCC
>NZ_DATEEY010000012.1:0-2144 GCF_035280925.1 Intrasporangium sp.
CCCCGACGTTGACCACATCGACGGTGGGGATGGCCGGCGTGGGAACCCTCGGGAGCGGAGCATCCGGCTTCGGTGGCGGCGGAGTGGTGGTCGGCGGGGGCGGCGCGGGCGACGGGGGCGGCGGCGTCGTCACCCCCAACAAGTCAGCCTGCTGCTTCAACGCCAGGTCACGGTCAGCGATCTCCTTGGCCAACTTCGCGTCGAGCGCCTGCAGGCTCGCGGACTCGGCCAGGGAGGCATCGAGGCGCGAGTCGATCGCCGCGGCGAAGCTCGACTGCTGTCTGCGCTGCTGCTCGAGCGAGGTGACCACCGTCTTCTGGGCGTCGCGCGCCTGATCGGCGGCCTCCTTCGCCGTGCGGGCCTGGCCTTCGACCTGCTCCTGTTGGGCCAGGGCCACACGTCGCTCATCGAGGATCACGGCGCGCCGCTGGGCACGGATCGTGAGGACCGAGCGTCGCCGGCTCGCCTCCTCGAGGCTGCTCGAGACCAGGACCATGGCCAGCACCTCGCTCGGCGGGTTGAGGTAGGCGTCGATCGCCATCTGCCGGACCTCGCCCTCGGTCCGGACGGCTTCGGCCGTGGCGACTTCCACCGCAGCCTGCGCGGCCACGAGTCCGGCATTGGCCTGATCGGCCGCGGCACTCGCGGACGCCAGCTCCGCCTTCTTGGCGTCGAGCTGGCCGGAGATCTCCGACAGGCGGGTTCGCATCTCGGCGTCGCTCGCACGGAGCGCGTCGATCTCGGCATCGAGTCCCGCCCGCTTGTCGGCGTTGGCCTCTTTCTGGGCCGCCGGATCCACAGTGGTCGTCGGCGCCGCGTGGGGCTTCGGAGCCGCTGGTGACACAGGTGCGCGAGCAGCCGCTGCGGGGGCAACGAACAGCCCGGCGAGCAGGCTGAAGACACCGGCGAGGACGAGGGCGCGCACACGAGCGCCTGGGCGGGAGGGATCGAGGATCACAGCGGCAGGTAGCGGGGATCAGGTCGCTTTCGTCTTTATCGGCCGGTCACGGTCGAAACCTGAATCAGCGGAAGTCCCTCGACCCGACGGTTGCCGCCACGGCCAACGGTTCGATGCGTTCAGCCACCACGTTGGTGACCCCTTCCGATCTCTCCAGCCTTCCCCTGACCAACAGCGCGGGAGCGGCCCGCGCCACGGATCGGTAACGCGTCCAGCATCCCAGTGAACAGACGACGTTGACAAGGCCCGTCTCGTCTTCGAGGTTGATGAACATCGTCCCGCCTGCGGTCGCGGGACGCTGCCGATGCGTCACCACACCCGCCACCTGCACCTTGGACCCGGGCGATTCTGCCTGGAGGCCCGTCGCCGTGGACACTCCCAGCGCATCGAGCTGGTCGCGCAGGAACCGGGTGGGGTGACCGTCGGGCGAGACCCCGGTGGCCCACAGATCGGCGACCGCCTCTTCACGCCGGGACATCCCCGGCAGCGTCGGCGCCGTCATGCCCGTGACCGTGCCCGCGAGGCGATCCGGGCGTGACCCTGCCGCCGCTCCGGCCACCCACAACCCCTGACGCCGGTCCACCCCGAAACACCCGAAGGCCCCCGCGGTGGCCAGGGCCTCGAGCACCGCACGCGACGCGGTCGTTCGGCGCGCGACGTCCTCGATGTCGACGTAGGGCCGACCGGCCGCGATCTCCTGGGACAGGTCGTCGCCGATGTGACGCACCGACGAGATTCCCAACCGCACGGCCGGACCGTTGAAGCCCCACGTGGACGGAAGGTCGGGATCGCGGGGCGAGCTCGCAGCGACGGGCTCGAGGGTGGCGTTCCAGTCGGAGGCGTTGATGTCGGGCGTGCGCACCTCCACGCCGTGGCGACGCGCGTCCTGCACGAGCGTGTGGGGCGAGTAGAAGCCCATGGGCTGAGCGTTGAGCAGCGCAGCGCAGAACGCGGCGGGCTCGTGGTACTTGATCCACGAGGACGCGTACACGAGGTAGGCGAAGCTGACCGAGTGGCTCTCGGGAAAGCCGTAGTTCGCGAACGCGGCGAGCTTGTCGTAGATGGCCTCGGCCACCTCGCCGGTGATCCCGCGGGTGGCCATCCCCTCGAAGAGCCGGACCCGCAACCGCTCCATCCGCTCCGCGGAGCGCTTCGACCCCATCGCCTGACGGAGCTGATCGGCATC
>NZ_DATEEY010000013.1:0-25838 GCF_035280925.1 Intrasporangium sp.
AGTCCTCCGGGAAGTAGTCGAGCAGGCAGTTCGGCGCCGACCCCGGACCGCGGCCGTCGATGTGCCGGGAGTAGTTCTCGATGCCGGAGCAGAAGCCGACCTGCCGCATCATCTCGATGTCGTAGGTCGTGCGCATCCGCAGCCGCTGGGCCTCGAGCAGCTTGCCCTGCTTCTCGAACTTCGCGAGCTGGTCCTCCAGCTCGAGCTCGATCCCGCGAATGGCCCGGTCCATCCGCTCCGGCCCGGCGACGTAGTGCGACGCCGGGAAGACGTACATCTCCTGCTCCTCGTGCATCACCTCACCGGTGACCGGATGCAGCGTGTAGATCCGCTCGATCTCGTCCCCGAAGAACTCGATCCGGATCGCGAGCTCCTCGTAGACCGGGATGATCTCCACCGTGTCCCCGCGCACCCGGAAGGTCCCGCGCGTGAAGGCGAGGTCGTTGCGCGTGTACTGCATCTCGACGAACCGCCGGAGCAGGGAGTCCCGGTCGACCTCCTCGCCGACCTTGATGCGCGCCATCCGGTCGACGTACTCCTGCGGCGTGCCGAGGCCATAGATGCACGAGACGGATGCGACGACGATGACGTCCCGCCGGGTGAGCAGCGAGTTCGTCGCGGAGTGGCGCAGCCGCTCGACCTCGTCGTTGATCGAGCTGTCCTTCTCGATGTACGTGTCCGTCTGCGGGATGTACGCCTCGGGCTGGTAGTAGTCGTAGTAGGAGACGAAGTACTCGACGGCGTTGTTGGGCAGCAGCTCGCGGAACTCGTTGGCGAGCTGCGCGGCGAGCGTCTTGTTCGGCGCCATGACGAGCGTCGGGCGCTGGACCTGTTCGATGAGCCAGGCGGTCGTGGCCGACTTGCCCGTGCCGGTGGCGCCGAGGAGCACGACGTCCTGCTCCCCCGCCGTGATCCGGTGCGCGAGCTCGGCGATGGCCGGGGGCTGGTCTCCGCTCGGCTGGTAGTCCGAGATGACCTCGAAGGGTGCCACCGTGCGCTGGAGGTCAGTCGTGGGACGCATGGCTACACGTTACGTCGCGCTGCCGACAGCGCCGATGTCGTATGCCGCTGGGTCCGCTCCCGCACACCGCTCACCGCACTCGGTGGGTCCACTCGGGCGTCGCGAACCTCGCCTCGACGAGCTCCTTCGCAGCGCTGAGCTCGGCCTCCGAGTACGTCGCCCGCGTCGTGCGGTGCGCCCGGGTGAACGAGGCGATGAAGCTCTCGATGATCGCCTCGCGCGTCATCCCGGTCTGGGAGCGCATGGGGTCGACCCGCTTGTTCGCCGACTTCGTCCCCTTGTCGGACAGCTTCTCCCGTCCGATCCGGAGCACCTCGAGCATCTTGTCCGCGTCGATGTCGTAGGCCATCGTCACGTGGTGGAGGACGGCGCCGGACGCGAACCGCTTCTGCGCCGCGCCGCCGATCTTGCCCTTGTCACTCGCGATGTCGTTGAGCGGCACGAAGTGCGCCCGCACGCCGATGTCGGCGAGCGCGCCGATGACCCAGTCGTCGAGGAAGGAGTAGGACCGCTCGAAGCTGAGGCCCTCGACGAGCGAGCCCGGCACGACGAGGGAGTACGTGATGGTGTTGCCGGGCTCCATGAACATCGCCCCGCCGCCGGAGATCCGCCGGACGACCTCGATCCCGTGCCTGGCGGCGCCGTCGGGGTCGACCTCGTTGCGCAGGCTCTGGAACGAGCCGATGACGACGAGCGGCCGGTCCCAGTCCCAGAACCGCAACGTCGGGGGCCGCTCCCCCGCCGCCACCTCGTGAGCGATGACCTCGTCCAGGGCGACGTGCATCGCTGGGTCGAGCGTCACGGGCGGGATGACGTCGAAGACGTGGTCGTGCCAGCCGGTGGCCTTCCCCAACGCCCGACGCACGGCGATCCCGATGGCCTCCGGCGTGAAGCCGATGAGCGAGACCGTCTCGTCGAGCGCGCCGTCGATCGCCGACGCCAGCTGCTCGACGCCGGCATCGGCCGACAGGCCGGTCAGCGCCGCGTTGATGTCCTCGAGGGCTTCGTCGGGCTCGAGGAAGAAGTCCCCCGAGATGCTGACGTCGGACAGCCGCCCGTCGGAGACGTCCACCTCCACTGCCACGAGCTTGCCACCGGGAACCTTGTACTCGCCTCTCACGACTCCCTCAACAATGCCGTATGCCGCTGACTTCCCGAGCGCTCGAACGCGGGCTCAGCGCGGGGTCCAGTTCGTCGCTGCGGCCCAGGCGTGGGCACGGGTGAACGCCGCGGCGAACCAGGGCTCCTTGGCATCCACATAGGCGGACGTCGTGTCGTGGAGGCCGAGGAGGCGGCGCTTCTCCGTCGCGTAGAGCTCGCGCTCCGAGGCCTCGTGGACGAGCCAGTCGCGGAACAACAGCGCGAACCTCCACGCCGGAGAACCGTTCTCCCGGACATGCACATGCGCGATCTCCTTCGGGTCCGTGGACCCGTACACCCGCTTGCGCCAGCCGTCCCCGTCGGCACCGTCGGGGTGCGGGGTGTCCCCGGTGATGTGGTCGAAGGGCAGCAGGCCGGCGACGCGCATGGCATCGCGGAACTCGGGAGCATCCGCGGCGTCCAGCTCGCGCACGCCGACCTGGACGTCGAGGACGTCCTTGGCCAGCAGGTGGGGCACGGAGGTGGAGCCGACGTGCTCGACCTCGGTCACCGCGGCCACGTCCCTGAGCGCGTGGGCAATCTTGGCGACCAGTCGTGCCCCGCGCCACGCCCAGTCGTCACGCGGTTCGACCACGGCAACACGCTCGGGCCGGCGGGAGTGGCGGCCCTGCACGAGGTTCTCGTTCCACGGGTCGAGGCGCTCGCTCCACACGGCGTCGACGGCCGCGATGGTCTCCGCGGGTGTGCCGTCGTTGTTGATGACGATGTCGCACGCCGCCCGGCGCTCGGCGTCGGAGGCCTGGGCCGCCATCCGGTTGCGCGCGTCCTGCTCGTCGAGGTCGCGGTGCTCGACGAGGCGCCTGACCCGGGTCTCGACGTCGGTCTCGACGACGATCGACACGTGCTCGCGGACCCACAGCCCACGTTCGACGAGCAGCGGCATGTCATGGACGGAAACGGCCCCGGCCGGCACCGCCTCGCGCAGCTGCGCGATCCGCTCGGCGATGGCCGGCCCCGTGATGGCGTCGAGCGCCGCAAGCGCCTCTGGGTCGGTGAAGACGATGGCGGCCAGGCCGGCCCGGTCGAGCGTCCCGTCGGCCCGGATCACGTCGTCGCCGAAACGCTTCCGAACCTGCGCCAGGACCGGCTGACCGGGCTCCATGATCTCGCGGGCGACGACGTCCGCATCGACGACCGCCGCTCCGAGCTCGCCCAGCCGCCCCGCCACCGTGGACTTGCCCGAACCGATTCCCCCCGTCAACCCGACCCGCAGCATGGCGGTCACGCTACGGCATTCGCCGACGTCAGCAGCTCACCACCTGGAGGCGCGCACGGAGGCGCGCTCGAAGGCGGCGACGAGGACGTCCTCGAGCCAGCGGACGTAAGCCTCGTGGGACCAACCGCATCGCCGGACGAGACGGTCGTAGACCTCAGGGGCCGTGAGGCACCAGACCTCGTCGAGGAAGAGGTCCCGAGGAAAGCCGTCCGGGAGGCCGTGAACCGCCTCGAGGGTTGTCAGCGCGAGAGTCTGGTCCGTTCTGCGCTCCGCCTCGGTCGAGGCCACGAACGTGGCCAGCCCCGGGTCCGAACCGGCGCCCTGCGCCAGAACACTCCCCAGGAGTGGGCCGACACGCTCGTAGATGAGCCCGCACAGGCGGGCATAGGCAGCGATGAACGACTGCCGGTCGGGTGAGTCCGACATCGCCCGGAACTCGAGCCGGTCCGCCATGGGGATCGGCTCCTCGTCCCCGGCGAGGAGGATGTCGTGGACGAGCTTGAGCACGTCCGCCTTGCCGCCGATGGCGTTGTACACCGTCTGCGGGCTCACCCCCGCGGCTCCGGCCAGCGCCGACACGGACATGGCGTGGTAGCCCTCGGACAGGAGCAGGGTGGTGGCGGCGGCGACGATCCGGCGACGGGTCGCACGCGTCGACTCGAGCCGCCCGCCCGGCTGCCGAGTCCGGTTTGTTGACACCCGCCACCTCCGACGCCACCATGAGCACACTGGAACGCCGTTCAAGTGAGCGGCGCCCGCCGTCGGTCCCCTCCCCTGTGGCACGACTCGGCCGCACGCAGTGCGATAGAGAAGTGTGACATGACGCGGGGTGGCCCACACGGGCAGTGCGAGGGGGAATGAGGGTCCGGGATCCGTCCCGGACCCTCATCGCACCCGTCGATGGAAAGGCGTCCCCTGTCTGTTCACGCACGAGCCCCGGTCCCTCCACGTCGGTGAAGGGCCGGGGCTCGATGTGCGCGTTACCGCGTGAGCCGGCTCAGCGGCATACGTCGTGGTGTCCTCAGTTGCCGGTGAGCTTCTCGCGGAGTGCAGCCAGCGCCTCGTCCGAGGCGAGCGTTCCCTCGGCCGGAGTCGCGGCTTGCCTCTCCGGGGCGCCACCACTGGTCGCCGACGAGTAGGACGTCGCGGTGCCGGCGTTCGCAGCGGCCTCGGCGTCGGCCTTGTGCGCGGCGTCGACCTGGGCCTTGTGCGACTCCCAGCGAGCGTGGGCCTCGGCATACTGCCGCTCCCACTTCTCGCGCTGGACCTCGAAGCCCTCGAGCCACTCGTTGGTCTCCGGGTCGAAGCCCTCGGGGTACTTGTAGTTCCCCGCCTCGTCGTACTCCGCGGCCATGCCGTAGAGCGTCGGGTCGAACTCCGACACCGGCACGCTCTCGTCGTTGGCCTGCTTGAGCGACAACGAGATCCGGCGACGCTCGAGATCGATGTCGATGACCCTGACGAAGATCTCGTCACCGACGTTGACAACCTGCTCCGGCAGCTCGACGTGACGCTCGGCGAGCTCGGAGATGTGCACGAGGCCCTCGATGCCGTCCTCGACCCGGACGAACGCACCGAACGGAACGAGCTTGGTGACCTTGCCCGGCACGACCTGGCCGATGGCGTGGGTCCGCGCGAAGTGCTGCCACGGGTCCTCCTGGGTCGCCTTGAGCGACAGGGAGACCCGCTCGCGGTCCATGTCGACGTCGAGGACCTCGACGGTCACCTCGGTGCCGACCTCGACGACCTCGGACGGGTGGTCGATGTGCTTCCACGACAGCTCGGAGACGTGGACGAGACCATCGACACCGCCGAGGTCCACGAACGCGCCGAAGTTGACGATGGAGGACACGACGCCCTGGCGGACCTGGCCCTTCTGGAGCTCCTTGAGGAAGGTGGTGCGCACCTCGGACTGCGTCTGCTCGAGCCAGGCCCGGCGGGACAGGACCACGTTGTTGCGGTTCTTGTCCAGCTCGATGATCTTGGCCTCGATCTCCTTGCCGACGTAGGGCTGGAGGTCACGGACGCGCCGCATCTCGACGAGCGAGGCCGGCAGGAAGCCGCGGAGGCCGATGTCCAGGATCAGGCCACCCTTGACCACCTCGATGACGGTGCCGGTGACGACGCCGTCCTCCTCCTTGACCTTCTCGATCGTGCCCCAGGCGCGCTCGTACTGCGCACGCTTCTTGGACAGGATCAGGCGACCTTCCTTGTCCTCCTTCTGGAGGACGAGGGCCTCGACCTCGTCGCCCACACCGACGATCTCGGAGGGGTCGACGTCGTGCTTGATGGACAGCTCACGCGAGGGGATGACGCCCTCGGTCTTGTAGCCGATGTCGAGCAGGACCTCGTCCCGGTCGACCTTGACGATGCGACCCTGCACGATGTCGCCGTCGTTGAAGTCCTTGATGGTCGCGTCGATGGCGGCAAGGATGTCTTCCTGAGAGCCGATGTCGTTGATGGCAACCTCAGGCGCGGTCTTTTCGACCGTGTTGGCAGTCATGTAGTAGGAACTCCGATTGTGGGCATTGTGATTGGTGGCGACCAGGGGCCGCTGTGCGGACATGGTGAACTGAGCACACGAATGCGCTCGAGCATCCTATCCGTGCGGTCGGGAACCGGTCAAAGGCTGCGCACAGCGTGAGCCACGATCCCAGTCCTCATCTGGAGGCGCTCCGGCGGCCCGCGCCGCCCGACGAGTCGGTCCGGGCCAACCGGGCGTGGTGGGACGCCGAGGCCGGCGACTACTACGCGGAGCACGGCCGGTTCCTGGGAGACGCGGACTTTGTCTGGGGTCCCGAGCGGCTCCGGGAGGCGGACGCGAGATTGCTCGGCGACGTCACCGGTCGCCGGGTGCTGGAGGTCGGGGCGGGTGCCGGCCAGTGTGCGAGGTGGGTGCACTCGGCCGGCGGCCAGGTGGTCGCCACCGACCTCTCCGCAGGCATGGTTGCCCAGGGCAGGGCGATCGACGTGGCCGGTGCTCCTGAGGAGCGGGTGCCCTTCGTCCAGTGCGACGGCCGGGCGCTGCCCTTTGACGACGGGACCTTCGACATCGTCTTCACCGCCTACGGTGTCGTGCCGTTCGTGGCGGATTCCGCACTCGTCATGCGGGAGGTCGCGCGGGTGTTGCGTCCGGGTGGACGGTTCGTCTTCTCCACGACGCATCCGCTCCGGTGGGCCTTCCCCGACGACCCCGGTCCCGGTGGGCTCACCGTGCGGCACTCGTACTTCGACCGGACCCCCTACGTCGAGCAGGACGCGGCCGGGCGCGCGACCTACGTCGAGCACCACCGGACGCTCGGCGACCGGGTCCGCGAGGTCGCGGCCGCCGGCCTCCGCCTGGTGGATGTCGTCGAGCCGGAGTGGCCGCCGGGTCACGAGGAGAGCTGGGGCGGCTGGTCACCGCTTCGCGGCCGGCTCATCCCGGGGACCGCGGTCTTCGTCTGCCGCCTCGGCTGATGGCGGCAGCGTCAGCGCGCGAGGCCGTTGACGGTGCACAGCCTGCCCGGCTGGTCTCACACCGTGGTGGACCGCTCGCGTCGGGTGCCGAGCCCTCCCAGACCGTCAAGGCCCTGGGCAGCGGTGGGTGGCTTACGGCGGCGCGGGGGCACGAGCAACAGCGTTAGTCCACCGAGGACGATGAGCCCCCCGACGATGAGGGCCGTCGGCTTCAGGGTGTCGCGGACGAAGCCGAGAAGGCGTCCCTTGCTGCCCCAGGTCTCCGCATTGGCGCTGACGGTCGCTTCCGTGTATCCGATGGTGCCCTTGGTCGTGTAGACGGTGCCGAACTGGCTGACAAGGGACTTGTCGAGGACTTCCTGACCCTTGATGATCACCCCGGTGTTCGGCTCCACCCAGAGGGTGCGGTCGTTGCCATACATGACCTTCGCCTCCACGTCATCCCCGGTGGCGTCGAAGACGCCAGCTGGCAGGGTGCGCGTGGTGACCTCCCCCACGGGGATCTTCTGGGCGAACACGTAGGTGTTGGTGCCGTAGAGGTTCTCCTCACGCACGAACTCGATGTCGACGGGCTCGCCGAGGTCGCCGTCCCAGAACTGGTACGTCTGCTTCTGGACGTCGAACGGGAACTTGAAGAAGAGCCCCTCGTGCAGGACCGGCTCGAGCTTGTCCGGGTCGTCGAGGTCACCCGCGGAGCGGACATCGAGCGAGGAGCCGGTGGCCTCCCCCGTCTTCCGATCGAAGGTGACGACCTCCATGCTGTAGGTGAGAGGCCCGACCCCGACGGCCTCCGACTTCACGCCCGTCTGCCAGACGGCGGTGGTGTTCAGCTCCCCGTCCGGCACCTGTCCAGGGATGCCGATCACGGTGCGAGTACTGCGAACGTGGGCGTCGGTGAGCTTGTCATAACGCGACGCCTTGGTCCCGTCGGCCTGGTCCTGCGACCAGAGGCGAAGCACCTGCATGCCGGTTCCCTCCGACCGAGAGGTGTAGCAGTCGTTCTCCTCCGCCTCGCAGTCCTGCTCACCGCTCTCCGAGATGCTCGGCTTCTGGTCGAGGGGGATGGTGCTCAGCTGGTCGTACAGGTAGGGATTCGCGAGGAAACCCAAGACGATGAGGGCGGTGCCCAGAGCAACTGCAATGCCACCGAAGATGCGACGCAAGTGAGGTCTCCCGCTAGAGTGACGGCGCTGTCAAACGATTGCTACGCGCTGGTAACAATCGCTTTCGCGCGGAGCCTACCAGCGTGTACCGTTGCCGTCACTCAGTGACGCCGGACCTTGCGGGGCGTCGACCCGAAAGGCTCGCCAACCGTCATGTCAACCCTCCCAGACGCGGGTCGCGCGGTCGGCCTGAGAAGCCCGGCCACGGAGCTGGAGGATGACGAAGACTACTCCCCCGGCTGGCTGAGGTCAGATCCCGTTCGAGCGGCGGCCCTTGCCATTGCGTTGCTGTCACTCCTGATCCACTGGGCCGTCCTGCGTGAGGGCTACTTCCTCACCGACGACTTCATGCTCTCGACTCGAGCGGCCGAGACCGAGCTCTCGTTCTCGTACCTGTTCCGAGTCCACACGGGACACCTGGAGCCCATCGGCTTTGGCTACATGTGGTTGCTCACCGCGGTCGCGCCCCTGAGCTGGCCGATCGCCGTGCTGTCGATCGTTGTCGGACAAGCGATCCTGCTCATCCTGGTCTGGCGCCTGCTGCTGGAGCTGTTCGAGCGCCGGCCGCTGGTCCTGGTGCCGTTCGCCCTGTTCGCCATGAGCCCGCTGACCCTCACGGCGTTCTCATGGCTGTCGGCAACGATCATCTGGTTGCCGCTGATGATCTCCACCGCCGGGCTGCTTCGGGCACACATCAGGTATGTGCGCAGCCCGTCAGTCAAGGGGGCCATTGCCGCGCTGGCCTGGCTCGTCCTCGGCATGCTCAGCTTCGAGAAGATCCTTGTCGTCCTGCCCTATCTGGTCGCCATCACGTTGGTGGCTCGGCCTGAGATACGGCTCCGGCTGCGCGATCTCCTGCGCCTCTTGCGCCGAACTGCCCTGGTGTGGGTCCTCTACGCCTTCGCGACCGGAACCTACCTCGCTTACTACCTCTGGGCTTCAGCCCGGGCCGATGCGGGCTCGCGGCTCCAACCTCCTGAACCTGGCGTCCTGCTCGACTTCATGTTCCTGACGGTGATGAAGAGCTTCGTCCCCGGCGCCGTGGGCGGCCCGTGGGACTGGTTCTCGGCCAACGCGGGTGGCGCTCTTCAGAGCTCTCCAGAGGCCTTCATCTGGATGACGTGGATCGTCGCCTTCGCCGTGGTGACGACGTCGTTGTGGCTACGTCGGCTGGCAGCGCGTGCGTGGTTCGCGCTCGCCGTCTATGTCGCGGCCTCAGCAGGAGTGCTGGCGCTGAGCCGCGTCCCCATCATCGGAGCCATCGCTGGCTTGGAGACGCGATATCTCGCCGACGCCACGGTCCCGCTCGCGGTCACGCTCGGTGTCTGTCTCATGCCGCTCCGAGGGGAGAAGCGGCCGTGGTTTCCCGCCTACCGGAACGTCCCGCAGCTTCGGCCGGCTCTGCGCGTCGGAGTGAGTGTCGTCCTGGTGTTGTTCGTTGCGCTGAGTCTCCGAGCCACCGGTTCCTACGCCCCATATGTCGCAGCCAATCCCTACCGACCGTTCGTCGAGACCGTCCGGAGCGAAGTGAAGACGCTCCCACCGAAGGCGGAGATCTACGACGACTGGATTCCGGTCGATGTGATCGGTCCGCTGTTCCTCGAGTACAACTACGTCAGCCGGTTCCTCGCTCCATTCGTCGACGATGAATGGAGGTCGCAGCTGTATGGGGCCACGGAGTATCGAGACCCGTACGTGCTGACCAAGGAAGGCACGTTCGTCAGGATGGACGTCGCTGGTGTCACCAATCCGGAGAAGCCCGAAGGCTCATGCCCCTGGCTCAACGACGGTGGAGTCATTCGGGTCCCGCTCTACGCGAGCGCATTCGACTGGTCCTGGGCAGTGCGCATCTCCTACCTCGCGGACCGTGACGCTGAAGGAACCCTTCGCTTGGGCAAGGCCGCGGTCCCGATCACCATCCACGAGGGACTCAACCGTGCCTTCGTCCATCTCGTAGGGGGTGGACCCGAGGTGGTGATCACTGGGCTCCCCCCGGAAGCAAAAATCTGCGTCGGTGATGCGGCCGTTGGCACGCCCATCCCTTCCACGTCATGAACCCCGGTCGTAGGTTCCTGGCACTCGACGGGTTGCGCTTCGTCGGTGCCCTCGCGGTCCTGACGACCCATGTCGGCTTCGCCAGCGGCGACGCCTTACGCGGCCCGTTCGCCGGGATCTTGTCCCGTCTCGACGCAGGTGTCGCTCTCTTCTTCGTCGTCTCCGGCTTCCTGCTGTTCCGACCCCACGCGATGGCTCACCTCGAGGGCCGCAGCCGACCCAGCCCACTGCGCTACTACCTGCGGCGGGCAGCGCGCATCCTTCCCCCGCTGTGGATCGCCGTCGGAGCGGCCGCGCTGCTCATCCCTGGCGCCGGCTCGGAGGCTGGCGACTACATCGCGCACGCGACACTGACGCAGATCTACCTGGACACGCCCCTGACTCCCGGCCTGACGCAGTTCTGGAGCCTCGCGACAGAGGTGGCCTTCTACCTTCTCCTTCCGGTCATCGCCTCACTCGCGAGCAGCGGCCGGCCGGACGCGCAATGGTGCCGACGCGTCATCCTTGCCTGCGCCGTCATGCCCGCCGTAGGAGCGGCCTGGATGGCCTCCGCCACCGCGCTCGGCCATTCTGCAGCCCGCCTTTGGCTACCGGGGTATGTCGGCTGGTTCGCGATCGGCATCGGCCTGGCCACCTGGCATGCCGGCCGGACCACCGGCACCCTCCCGGCGTCCCGGTTCGAAGAGCTCACGCGGTTCCCAGGGACGGTCTGGTCTCTCCTGGCCGCGGTGTTCCTGCTGTCGACCTCCGCGGTGGCCGGTCCCCTTGACCTGTCCGAGCCGACACCCGGCCAAGCGGCCACCAAGAGCCTGCTCTACAGCATCATCGGGCTCCTCGCAGTCGCGCCGACGGTGATGGCCATTCCTCCCGCACGGGAGCCCGCTGCCCTCGCGCCGCTCACCGGTCGAGTGGGCGTCTGGCTCGGGCAGATCTCCTATGGCGTCTTCGCCTACCACGTCGTCATCCTCGAGCTTCTCGGCGAGGCGCCCGGCTTCGAGCCGTTCACGGGACGCTTCATGGCCCGCTGGGTAGTGACCCTCGCAGCCGCGCTCGTCGTCGCCTGGCTGAGCTACCGCTTCGTCGAGCGGCCCATCATGCGTTCCGTGCGGGTCAGGCGTCGTAGAGTGCCCGACCACAGCACGGTGAGAACGGACGTCCAGACCAACGCCTGAACGACCGGGGAGTCAAGGCTCGTTCGGTATTGAGGAAAGGGCCAGAGCACCGTCACGAGGGCAGCGAGCAGGAGGGCGAGGGCTCCGAGCCAGGCAGCATGCACCCAGCGGCGTGCAACGACGATGGCGACCACGCAGGCTGCGAGCGCGGGTGGACCACCCGCCAGGACGGCGATCACAGCGCCCACCACGGGTGAGGCCGCCCAGTGCGCCTCCGGTTGGACGGACGTAGGATCCGTTGCCCGACGCGACGTGACGACGACGACACCCAGAAGTCCGAGGACGAGCAGGCCCCCGAGGTAGAGCCCGAACTGGTAGATCCGGTTGGGTGCGAACTCGACAACCAGCGGCGTTGTCGCGCCGGCAGGCACGAGGAACCCCTGCTGCCAGCCGTTGACGCGCACGGGAGTCAGCGACCCCTCGCTCGTGGTGGCGGTCCATCCCGGGTTGAAGTTCTGGGGCAGCACCAACGCCGAATCGGCCGTCCGCTCCCCCACGAACGCGGTCAGCACCGATGGCGAGGTGCGCTCGACGGTGACATCCACCAGTGTCCGTGGGCGCAGCGCAAGCCCCGGGGACCGCATGGACAGGCTTGACGGCGCGAACTCCGCGCTGGCGCTGGCCTCGACTTCCACGATGTCCGCTGGAGTGCTCGCGAGTCCGCCGTCACGGCACACCTGCCAGCTGAGGCGACGCCCGGACAGGATGTCGCCGACGGTCCCGCGCACCAAGGTCTCGTAGCTATGGCCGGCGATGACGAGGTCTGGGCCGAAGCCGCAGGGCACGCCGGTCGAGGCAGACGGGGACAGGCTGGCGCTCTGCTGCCCCACGACCTCCAGCCCGCTGAAACCCACCGGCGCGAAGGAGTGCGCCCCCGTGGCGGAGTCGATGTTCTCCAGGAGACGGACGTCGCCGAAACTGAGACGCACCGACGAGGTCCGCTTGGGGGGCAGCTTGACGAGGCCGGTTGCGTCGGCGGAGGCCGTGTGGGTCCGCCCGTCGTCGTACGTCACTGACACCGTGACTGGGGTGGAGGCAGGCAACTCGAAGCTCTTCGTGATCCGCAGGCCTGCGACCCGGATCCTCCTGGGAAAAGCCACCTCGTACCACGGTTTGGGGTCAGCAGGACTCGCGACCCAGCCGGTGGCCGGATCACCGTCGATTCCGGCGTCGGGGCGGCCTGCGGGCGCGGTGACGAGTCGAGAGGACGCTGTCGCCGTCCAACCGTTCGGCAGCGCCAGGAGCCTCTCCACCGCGTCCCCGTCGAGCGCGCGGACCTCGCCCCGGACGGAGTACTCGGCGGGGCGGAGGGCCATCCACGTGCGTCGCCATCCGGCTTCTTCGGCCGGGAGACCGAGCGTCGGACTGCACGCGACCGTGCCGTCAAGGGTGAGGCACTCGGAGCGACCGCGCTTGCCCTCCTCAAGGAGGACCAGGTCTGGCTGGTGACGCCCGGGGAGGGCCAGGGTCGGCGCCGCGCTGACTCCGGGGACCGAGAGCTCCGCGATGGAGAAGCCGTTCTGACGGCCGGGCTCGACCTCGGTGAGCGTGACTCGTAGCCAGGATGCCTCACCGGGCGGCATCCGCAGTCGCACACGTGGCCCGGCGATGACATCGGTCGCCATGGCGCCCTGGTCCGTCTCGACGAGCACCGTCTGCGGTCGTGCACCGACTGGCGAGGACGCGGACAGCTCAATCATCGTCCCGGCAACCGAGGTTGGTCCGGTGAAGTCCACCCGGAGCCACTCCCCGACCGCTTCGCCGAACCGACCACTGACCCAACGGGTCCGAGACTCGCCGTCCAGCGCCTGTGCGGGACCGTGGCCCGGACCGATCCGGAGAGTCGCATACGCGTCCGAGGCGGAGGAGGATGCGGTGACGGACGAGACTCCCTGCCACTCGAGCACGGATGCGACTCCGGGCACGGCGTAGTCGATCACAGCTCGGCCGGAACGGCCCGGATCACTGGCCTCGAGCAGGCCCGACGTGTTGTGAGCCGGCTCGCCGAAGTTCACCTCCCTCCGACGGATCCCGTCCGTGAGAACGGTCGGCTGGTCGGTGATGGCACGGGGGTCGGCCGTGACGTCGGGGACGTCGACGTCCCGCAGGACGTCGACGTCGCCGATTGCCCCCACCAGGGCAGGGAGGTTCTCGGGTCCACCGGTGACGACCGGCATCGCGTCCAGAGGGACGATGCGGGCCTCACCTGGGCGCTCCGAGGGGTCAACGCCATAGATCTCGATGGACGGTCGCTGCAGGAGGGTCCGGTAGTCCACTGTCACAGACTCGGACTCTCCGTAGGCACCGCTCGTCGGGCCGAACGATGCAACGAGGTCCAAGCCAGACTCCTGGAGCGACCTGGCCATGACTCCGGGCTGGTCACCCTGGGCGTCGAGACGGATGTCGTGCCGCACGAGAACGAAGGCGATGCCCGCCATCGACAGGGTGCTCTCGAGGCGTTTCACGCTCTGACCCGATGCCAGCCGATCCATGATCGAGTCGAGGAACCGTGTCGCCCCGGCCGACCCGAGGGGGACGGCATCTCGGACGACAAAGGGCCTCCTCGCGAGCGCCTGCAGCGGATCGTCCTTGGTCGAGCCCCAGGTGAAGTCCGCGAAGTTGGCTGATGGAGTCACCAGGACACTTCCCGGCGTCGACTGCGCATCGAGCCAGGCCGCTGCCTGGACCCAGTGGTTCGGGATGTCGCGGTACCCCTCGGGCCGAGCCATGTTGGTTGCGATGGCCGGGGCGGCATAGGTCACGAGCACACCCGCAACCGCAAACGCCGCCAGGGCCCGAGCTCTCGACCGCGCCTGAGCAGGACGGAACCGCCTCCGCAGCGCGCCGGATGCTCGCTCCAGGGCGAAGCCGACACCGACGACGATCGGAATCCGCACGACGAGCTCGAACTTGTGCGTGTTGCGGAGCGGCGCGAGAGGGCCGTCGAGCAGGTCCTGCGACCACGACGTCCACGGCCAGATCCAGCCGCCAGTGTTGCCGAAGGTGACGAGAGCCAGCCCCACGATGGTGCCCAGGACGAGGAAGCCCCGCGCTCCCCGAGCAGCCGTCATCCCCAGCAAACCGATGGCTGCCACGAGGACCGTGGCGAGCGCTATCGCTGGCACCGTGACCTGGAGCCACGCAGCGGGCCATGACGGCCCGGTGTCGGTCCGCAGGAAGCCGAGCCACGCAGACGTCCCGCGGATCGCCTCGAACGCGCTGGCTGTGCTGGTCGTGACCGAGGCGTTCTCTATCCACGAGAGGAAGGGCGGACTGAACCGCCCCAACACGACCAGTGGGATGATCCACCACATCGAAACGGCAACGATGCCCACGGCCCAGGCCAAGCCCAACCCCAGGTGCGTCCGGGACCACCGACGAGTCAGCAGCCAGAGCGCGGGCAGGACCAGGGTGGCCAAGGTGGCCGCGGCATTCACCGCTCCAACCAGAAGGAACGCCAGAGCGGACCGGCTGACCCGCCAACCCATCGATCGGTCGGTGATCAGCAGCGGCAGAAGCACCCACGGAGCAACCGCGAGTGGCCACACCTCGACCGAGGTTACGGCTACCTCGGCGACCAGTCTGGGCGATGCGGCAAAGGCGATCGCGCTGATGAGACGCGCCCATCGACTGGTGACCCCGAAGGCCTTGGTCAGCAACCACATTCCCAACAGGGCGACCGCGAAGACGGCGGTCCACCAGAGGCGCTGGACGACCCACGCCGGCATGCCCAGGGAGGAGAGGGCAAGGTGGAACGGGCCTACGGGGAAGAGGTAGCCGTAGGCCTGGTTCTGTAGTTGCCCGAAGGCCCCCTGCGGATCCCACAGGTGCAGGGCCCGCGCCAGAAATCCCGCCGGGTCGGCGGTGAGGTCCAACTTGGTGTCCGGCACGACGAGCCCGGTGGACTGGCGAAATGCGAGTGCGGCGAAGGCCGCGACCGCGGCAAGCAGTCGGAGTCGCCACACGAGCGCCCCGCCTGCCACCTGCCCTCTCGCCCCAGAGGCGTGCCTGTGCGCCAGGTCACCGCTCATGGCTTCCGCAGGACGACGACGGCATTCCACGAGAAGACCTCGCGCAGTGCAGGCACCGCAACGACCCACTTGGCCCAGCTCGGGTGGTAGCGCGGCAGGACCTCGACGACCTCGACCCTCCCCTCCGCACGAGCCTGGTGCACCCAGGTGAGCATCCGCCCGACGGAGCATGCGAAGAGGGTCCGGCCGAAGTCGTTCTTCGGTCGGCGCCCGTGAGTCCTGGCGTAGCAGTCGGCGGCGCGGCGGCCACCCAGGTAGTGCCAGGGCGAGGTCTCGTGCCCGCCCCAGGGCGACAGCCACGGGGTCCAGGAGAGCACCACAGTCCCTCCGGGTCGGGTGATCCGCACCATCTCCTCAGCCATCGTCTCCGGCGCGGGGACGTGCTCCAGGACGTTGCTCGAGTAGGCGAGATCGACCGAGCCTGTCGCTATCGGCATCTCGAGACCGGAGGCGCGCAGGGTGTTGCCCGGTACTCCGCCGCGCCCGCCGAGTTCACCCACATCAGGATCCAGTCCCGCATACCGCGCTCCGGCGGCAGCGAAGGCATCGGCGAAGTAGCCGGGACCGCCGCCGACGTCGACCACGGTCGCCCCGTCGAGGTTCATCCATCGGCCCAGCTCACGAAGCGAGTCCTCGGCCAGCATGGAGTAGAAGAAGTCGGGGTCGCTCTGCTCGACGCGAAAGGCCTGGAACAGCTGGACCGAGCGCCGTAGTGAGCCTGCTGGTGCGAGCAGGTGCTCGGTCACGCCGTGGCCTCCTCCTGGTCGACACGCTGGAGGTCGCGGACATCCAGCGCATGCTCCTCCAAGAGGCGCTCCCACTCGTCCACCGCAGCCATCCAGGAGTACCGGCCCGACAGGGCCTTGGCGTTCCTGCCGAGCTCTTCTCGCTCGGCGTGCTCCGAGAGAAGCCGGTGCGCAACGCGAGCCATCTCCGCGACGTCCCCGACGAGGATGCCCGTCACGCCGTCGACGATCGACTCGGAGAGACCCCCTGCTCCGTGGTGAGCGATGGTCGGAACCCCGTGGGAGGCGGCCTCCACCACGTTGAGCCCCCACCCCTCCTTGGCGCTGGGGGCCAGCGCCAGCCAGGCCCCCGAGAGCTCCCGATGCTTCCTCGCCTCGTCCACGTAGCCGAGCAGGTGCACGCGGTCGGCTACTTCCGAATTCGCAGCATGCCGCTCGATCTCCGGCCGCCACCACCCGTCGCCGATGATGCGCAGCTCCAGATCCGGGTGGTCCGTGCGCAATCTCGCGAGCACGTCGATCGCGAGCTCCACGCGCTTGTGGGGCACGAGGCGACCCAGCACGACGACCGTCGGGCGCTCGGCCCTGGGCACGCGGCTCTCAAGGGGCCGGTCTGCGCCGTTGTGGATGATCTGCATCCGCTCAGGGTCGCGGCCGAGGGCAATGAGCTCCTCCCGGCTCCGATCCGAGACGGTGACGCACTGAACGCGGCGGTAGACGACCGGGGCCACTCGAGACTCGAGCCACCACCCGATCCTGGACATCACGGGCCCGAAGACGACCGGCCACTGCTCGCGGTGCACGTGGTGGACCAACGAGATGACCGGCGTCCTGCAGACGAGTGGCGACCAGAAGGGCACTCCGTTCTGCGTGTCGATGATGACGTCGAAGCGGGCGGCGCGGGAGGCCTCCCGACGCAGCGCCACGAGGCTCGAGGGATACACCCCGACCCTGCCCCCTGAGCGAACGATGCGGTAACCGTCGACGTGATCGAGGGCGGGTGCGTCACCGTGCGCGGCACAGAAGAGGACGACGTCATGGCCCCGAGTCGCGAGTCCCGCGCAGATGGTCTGTGCGTAGCGCTCCGCGCCACCCCCTTCGGGATGGCTGAGGTCGCGCCAGTTGAGAAAGGCTATGCGCACGTGTGCGGTGTCTCAGGGTGCGGCGCGTCAGCCGCCGTAGTTGATGAGCTGCTCGGGACCAACGAGCTCGGCCGGGCCGGTCTCGACCGCGAGGCTGTCATCCGGCGCGGTCGACGAGACCACCGCGCTGATCGCTGCTGCTGCGATGCCGGCGCCTGCGAACAGGGCCACTGCGGCGATGAGAAGAGCAGACAGGCGACCTCGTAGGGGCTGATTCGACACTGAACTTCCTCTCAGCACGCCACCATGACGCGACTTACTCGTCAGTATGTTAGCGGGGTGGGGTGATAAGGCAAGAAGCGGCGGCACGCCCTTTTTCGCACGTGTCAGGTGACGGACCAGGTGTCAGGTGACAGACCAGACCCGCAGGCTCGTGCCGTTGAAGGTCAACCGCAGCTGTTGGCTGTCAACACGTGGACCGGGTGTACCCAACCATTCGACCACCACGTCGACGCCGAGGTCTCGCAGGTCCGTGACGTTCAGGCGCCCCTCCACCCACGTGGCACTCGCGGGAGGATCAGACGCTCCCACTCGGAACGTCTCCTGTCGCCGCACGGTGAGGTCAGCCGCTGAGACCACTTCTCCCCGGAGGGCGAGCGGCAATGGGTCCAGGAAGGGACGGTCGTCGTTCCACGCGACCCGTCGCAGTGGCTGCCAGGGAAGGACCAGAGCGCCGGACTCCCCGACCGCCTCGACGGCACGTCGCCAGTCAGGGGGGAAGGCGACAGGACGGTAGGCGGCGTGAAGGCGCGCCGGGACGTCAGGGGCGGCCAGCACAGCAGTGGCGGCAACAGCGCAGGTAAGGCCGACCGCAACTGCGGCCTGCGCCCTCTCAGACATCGGTCGTCCCCCTTGACCCCGACCAGACACACGGGACAGCAGCTCCCGAGCACGCTCTACGACCAGGGCAGTGCCCAGCGGCACGAGGAGCACGAGGGCAAAGGCGGAGACCGCCAGGAGCCGGTGAGCGTCCCGGAACAGCGCGACTCCGGGGACCGACTGCGCCGCAGCAAAGGCCGGCAGACCAACGGGGCTGGAGAGGAACACGGCGACCGCCGGCGGGGCCAGCAAGCACAGGGCCAGCAGGCGCCGCCGTGGGTTGACCGGCCGGGCCAGCCCGAGACCGGCGAGCAGGAGGAGGAGCGCGAGCGCCCCGAGCGTCACCACCGTCTCACGCGACTCGAGGCGAGCGGCCGCAGCCCACGCTCCGCCGCCCGTGAGCACGTCGAGAAGCCCTGCCACCCCGTCCGCCTCGATCCGAAACGCGGCAGCACCATCACTGACCCCGGCTTCAGCCCGGCCGCCCAGGGCGGGCACGAGCCACGGGATGCACCAGAGCACCCCGAGGCCAGCGACCGTCAGGACCTCCGCCGCTCTCCGTCCGGCCAGCCAGGTGAGCAGGACCGCTGCCGCGGCAGCTGTGACACCCCCTGACGGTGTCAGGGCAGCAGGAAGGGCGGCGAGCGCGAGAGCGAACACCCGGACCCGCGGGCTCCGACTGACCTGACTGGCGAGCACCAGCCACGGGAGCATCGACCAAGCGAGTAGCGTCGGCGGTTGGCCAAGGAGCAGCCGCTCAGCTGCGAAGGGGGACCACGTGGCCAACAAGGCACCCAGAGCTGCCACCAGGACCCCGCGTCGTCGAAGCAGAAGTGCCACTCCCGCACCGGCGACCCAGAGGGACCCGACGAGGATTGCCTTCTGCTGCAACCAGGTCGGGACGAGGGGGTCGAGCAGCGCCATCACAGCGTTGAGCGGCACTGCTCGAGGTGCCGCACCGTCGAACCCCCATGTCCGTGCATCGAGCACTGGATCCGGGACCGTGATGAAATCGCGGTACAGCAGGTAGCCGCCGCCGAGGGCGGGCCACACCATGACCAAGGTCACGAACCCTGACACCGCAATGCCCACGGTTCCAGCCGCCGGTACGGTCCGGCGGGCTGGCATCATGCTCGGCACTATGGCACAACGCATCACCCACGACGCACCCGCGGCGAATCGCTACGCGAGATCCGGCGCAGCGCTGCTCGTCGGCACGCTCGCGGCCAACGTCCTGAGCTACCTGTTCTTCGTGGTCCTCAGCCGGGTGCTGACCTCGGCCGATCTCGGGGGCGTCGGGGCCATGGTCAACCTCGGCGTCATCGCCAGCGTCCCCGCGCTCGGACTGCAGCTGGTTGCTGCGCGTCTCGTGGCGAGCCGTCGGGGAGACGAGGCTCGCTCCCGCGAGCTCGAACGCCGGATGCTCCACGCCTCCCTCCTCTTCGGCGTGGTGCTTGCCCTGGTCGTGTCAGCCGCCTCCCCCGTTCTCGCGGCAACGCTCGAGGTCAGCATCCTCACCGTTGTCCTTCTCGCGGCGGCACTGGTGCCCCTCACCGTGCTGCACGGAGCCCAGGGCCTGCTCCAGGGGCGCGAAAGGTTCGCGGCTCTGGCTGTGGTCCTGACCCTTGCCGGCCTGGGCAAGGTTCTCGCGGCTTTCCTTGCTGGGGCACCGATGGGCGGCATCAGCCCTGTTGCCACCGTCATCCTGCTCTACGGCCTGGGCCTCGTGGTCGTGGCGACCCTGGGTGCGCTGCTCGTGCGGCGTGCGCCTCGGACGACGACACCCGCAGGTGGCTCGCCCTCCACGACGTCCCGCCCACGAGGGGGGTCAGGACGCCTGGTGCGGCTGGTCGCAGCCGCCGTCGTCCCCACCTCGGGACTGCTGTTCCTCGCCAGCGTTGACGTGCTGCTGGCCCGGCAACATCTGTCGCCCGCCGAGTCCGGCCAGTACACGGTAGGAGCCCTTTTCGAGAAGGCCGCCTTCTGGGGGATGAGCTTCCTCGCCACGCTCTTCTACCCGGCCATGGTCGATGCCCCACGACGCAGGGCTGCCCTCCTCCGGGCACTGACCCTCGTCAGTGGGCTCGGCGCCATGGGGATCGCGATGACGGTCGCCTTGGGCGAGCCCCTGATCCGAGTCGTCGGTGGGCCGGAGTTCACGGTCATCGCCCCGGACCTCTGGCGCTTCACCGCCCTCGGTGTGGCGCTGTCACTCGTCCAGATCCTCGCCTACGCCGGAGTTGCGGCCGCAACGGTGCGCATGGGCCTGGCCATGTGGCTGGTGAGCGGCCTCGCGGTCGCCTGGGTGTCGTTGGCGGGCCGCACCACCGTCGACATCGTCACGATCCTGCTGGCCTGCACAGTGGTGCTCGTCCTGGTCGGCTTGGTCATCGAACGGGAAACTCTGCGCGGAACACCCGTCACCCCGGGCACTCAGACCAGCCGCCGCACGACCCAGCTCAGTGGGCCGCGTCGTGCCAGGAGCGGCCAACTCCGACATTGACGTCGAGGGGAACGTCCATCTCGACCGCGTGGCCCATCTCGTGGCGGACCAGCTGCTCCACCTCGGCGCGCTCCCCCGGCGCGATCTCGAGGATGAGCTCGTCGTGCACCTGCAACAGCATCCGCGACGTCGCGCCGGCCTTGGCCAGCGCCCGGTCCACGCCGATCATCGCGACCTTCATGATGTCCGCGGCCGAGCCCTGGATCGGCGCGTTGAGAGCCATCCGCTCGGCGGCCTCGCGACGCTGGCGGTTGTCCGACGTGAGGTCGGGCAGGTAGCGGCGCCGCCCGAGCATCGTCGCCGTGTAGCCGGTGCCACGGGCCACGGCGACGACGTCACGCAGGTAGTCGCTCACGCCGCCGAACCGCTCGAAGTAGCCGTCCATCAGGCCGCGAGCCTCCTCGGTGCTGATCGTCAGCTGCTTCGACAGCCCGAACGCAGACAGGCCGTACGCGAGGCCGTAGGACATCGCCTTGACCTTCGAGCGCATCTCGGGAGTGACGTCGGCCGGCTCCACACCGAAGACCTGCGACCCGACGTAGCGGTGCATGTCCTCCCCCGACCGGAACGCCTCGATGAGCCCTTCGTCGCCCGACAGGTGCGCCATGACACGCATCTCGATCTGGGAGTAGTCCGCCGACATCAAGGCCTCGTAGCCGTCGCCGACGACGAACAGCTCACGGATGCGGCGTCCCTCCTCGGTGCGGATCGGGACGTTCTGCAGATTGGGGTCGGTCGACGACAGGCGGCCTGTGGCGGCGATGGTCTGGAGGTAGGTGGTGTGGACCCGCCCGTCGTCCGCGACCGACTTCTGCAGGCCCTCGACGGTGACCCGCAGGCGTGCCGAGTCCCGGTGCCGCAGGAGCGCCTCGAGGAAGGGGTGCTCGGTCTTGGCGTAGAGCTCGTTGAGCGCGTCGGCGTCCGTGGTGTAGCCGGTCTTGGTCTTCTTGGTCTTCGGCATGCCCAGCTGTCCGAAGAGCACCTCCTGCAGCTGCTTGGGCGAGCCGAGGTTGATCTGGTTGCCGTCGATCGCGTCCCAGGCGTCCTGCTGGGCTTGCGCCACCTTGGCCGCGAAGTCCTTCTCGAGGGCGTCCAGGCCGGACACGTCGACCGCGATCCCGATCCGCTCCATCTTGGCGAGCACGTCGATGAGCGGCAGCTCGACCTCGGAGAGCAGCTCGGCCCCGCCCGTCGCGGCCATGTGCTCGTCGAGCACCACCGCCAGGTCTCGCACCGCGGTGGCCCGGACCATCTCCTGGATCGCCGCCTTCTCGTCGGCGTCGCCACTGAAGTCGAGCATCCCTTGCCCGTGCGCGTCGGTGGTCGCACTGAGCTCGCGCCTCAGGTTGCGCAGGACGAGGTCGTCGAGGTGGTAGGTCCGTTGGTCCGGCTTGACCAGGTACGCCGCGAGCTGCGTCTCGCTCGTGAGCCCCCGCAGGGTCCAGCCCCGCGCCGCCAGCGCCTCGATCGGGCCCTTCGCGTCGTGCACGGCCTTGGGCCGCTTCTCGTCCTCGAGCCAGGCGCCGACGGCCGCCTCACCGGCCGGGTCGAGAGCGGTCAGGTCGACCCAGGCCGCCGCGCCGTCCGGTGCGGCGATGGCAAGCGCGGCGGCGTCCCCCGTGCCGCGGGCCCACGTCCCGGTGACGGAGAGTCCCGCCCGCTCCCCCTCCACGAGGTGCTGCGTGATCCAGTCCGGCACGTCCCCGGTGGAGAGGACCGTGCCGTCGACCTCGAAACCCTCCTCAGCCTCTGGCGAGCTGGCCTCCACCTCGGCGAACAGCCGGTCACGCAGCACCCGGAACTCGAGGCGGTCGAACACCTCGTGCACCTCCTCACGGGCCCACTGGGTCCGTTCGAGGTCGTCGACGACACACCCGATCTGGACGTCCTTGACGAGCTGGTTGAGCCGCCGGTTGCGCAGGACCTGGTCGAGGTGCTCGCGCAGTCCGTCGCCCGCCTTGCCCCTGATCTGGTCGATGTTGGCAACGATGCCGTCGAGGTTGCCGAACTGCGTGATCCACTTCGCCGCGGTCTTGGGGCCGACCCCGGGCACGCCGGGAAGGTTGTCGGACGTCTCCCCCACCATGGCGGCGAGGTCGCTGTAGCGGGCCGGCGGCACGCCGTACTTCTCCTCGACCTGCGTCGGCCCCATCCGCCACACCTCGGACACGCCGCGCACCGGGTAGAGGATCGTGACGTTGTCGCTGACGAGCTGGAAGGTGTCCCGGTCACCCGAACAGATGAGGACCTCGATCCCCTTCGCGTCCGCCTCGGTCGCGATGGTCGCGATGATGTCGTCGGCCTCGTAGCCGTCGAGCTCGCAGTAGCGGATCCGGAGCGCGTCGAGCACTTCCTTGACGAGGGGCAGCTGGCCGGTGAACTCGTCCGGAGTGCGAGCGCGCCCGGCCTTGTACTCGGCGTACTCCTCGGTCCGGAACGTCTGGCGCGACTTGTCGAACGCCACGGCGACGTGCGTCGGCTGCTCGTCGCGCAGCATGTTGATGAGCATCGACGTGAAGCCGTAGACGGCGTTCGTGTGCTGCCCGGTCACCGTCGAGAAGTTCTCGGCCGGCAGTGCGAAGAATGCGCGGTAGGCAAGCGAATGTCCGTCGAGGAGGAGAAGTCGGCTCACCCCGCAGAGCCTAGTGTCCGGTGCCGACAGCGGTGCAGCCCTGTTCGGGCTCGCAGGTGGGCCGCACTACGATCCCCCCATGTCTGATGCCACGCACCTCGAGTCGATCCGGGCGGTGGGCCCCGGCGCCCTGGGCGAGCGCATGGGGATCGAGATCACCGAAGCGACTCCCGAGCGCCTCGTGGGAACCATGCCCGTCGCGGGCAACACCCAGCCCTACGGCCTGCTCCACGGCGGCGCCAGCGTCGTGCTCGCCGAGACCCTCGGGTCGTTCGGTGCGGCGCTGGTGGCAGGCGAGGACCGCGTCGCCGTAGGACTGGACATCAACGCGACGCACCACCGGGCGGCCCGGTCAGGCATCGTGACCGGCACGGCGACGCTGCTGAGCGGGGGCCGATCCGTCGCCAGCTACGAGGTCGTGATCACGGACGAGGACGGCCGGCGTGTCTGTACCGCGCGCATCAGCTGCCTGCTGCGCGATCGGGCTCCCGGGGCCTGAGACCGGATCCGACCGAGTCAGCCAACCGCGCCGGGCGGCTGCACCGACGCCGTGCGGGCCCGGACGTCACGCCGTCGCTGCAACACCTTGTCGAGCGAATACCGTTGTGTCCGAGGCTCGCCAGCGAGCTTGCGCTGCAGAACCGCCGAGGAGGTGACCCGACGCACCGTCTCCGGGGCGAAGCCGAGCCGCGCGAAGAACCGGTTCAGCTCGCGGTCCTGCGCGGGCACCGCACTGACGAGGTGGTCGCACCCGTTCCGGTCGGCGTAGCGCGAGGCCGCGGCCAGCAGGGCCTTGCCCACACCTTGTCGCCGGAAGTCCACGTGGACGTAGAGCATGTCGATCGAGACGCTCGGGGCAGCGACGAGCAGACTGCGCGTCGTGTCGGCGATGACGACGTAGCCGGCGGGTCGGCCATCCATGAACGCGATGAACGCGCTCACATCCTTGCGTGCCAACGCTTTTCGCAGCGTGCCGTCGGCTGCCAGCCGACCGGCCGCTTCGGGCGTCGTCCCCGCCTCGATGCGGTGCGCGGTCCACAGCTCGATGAACGGCGTCTGCAGTCCGGCGTCGACCCGCTGGACGGTCACCAGCGAACGACCCATACGTCCCTCCAAGTTGTCCTCCCGGAAGCCACCCGCCTGACCATACGACCATGACGTTCGGAGCGAAAGAGGGGGTAAGACACATCTCCATTTTCCTTGTGAGTGTGCCCAACACATTCCGTATGCCGCTGGGCTTGCTCGCGTCGTGTCGTGCCCTTGGCAGCGCTGCGGGGTCATCGAGGTCAGGGTCGGGCCGACCACAGTCGGCCCCTGCCGTCGCCGTCCGTGGTCGCGACGTACAGCGTGGCGTCCACCGTGGCCGACGCGATCGGCACACCGGGCGGCCCCGATCGCTGACGCCAGCCCGATGAGCCACGTTGCAGGACCGTCCCGGGCATCACGACGAGATCGGTGTCCCGGATTCGGGTCGGGGGCGGCACGGTCTGCTTGCCGGCCACCGCGAACGCAGGCGTGGCGACTCTCGTCACCGTGGAGCCCTGCACCTCCCAGACAGCGAGTGTCCCGCCATCGGAACCGACGACGAGGCAGGTGTCGCCATCGCAGCGCGCCGCCTGCGCCTCGGCGATCGACTGTGCGGCCGGCAGCCGGACCAGCGTCCATGGGCCGCCTGCGCCGGGGGCGGTCCAGAGCGCGGGGACGGACGCGATGGCGCCAGTACCGAGGTCCGTGACCGAGCCCGCGAGGGCCAGGCCGTCACCGGTGGTGGTGATGAAGCGGGCACCGTTCAGAACGCGTGAAGTGCTGCCCAGGGGCGAACCGGTCGAGTCCTGTCGTTTCCACCGATCTGCGGATCGGAACCAGAGCGAGACATCGTTGCCGGTCCGACTGCTCTGCCAGGCCCCGGCCACGACCGGCTCCGTCCCGGCGAACGCGATGCCCGTGAGGTCGCCCGCACCCCATCCGCCGAAGACCCCGAAGGGCTGGGGCTGCTCGACGAGCCGGGGCGTCGGGTCACCCAGGTCCCCCGCCCAGACCGTCCACCGCACGTTGGCATGGGCTCCGCCCCTGGCGCCGCCCACGGCAGCGAGCTGCCCGTCACGGGCGGCGACGGACAGCCAGCGCGCGACGGTCGCGTAGGGGGTCACACCGTCGACCTCGGCCTCCGTGAGGTTGCCGCCGCGGAGGACGAGCAGGCGGGGGTTGGGACGGTCGGGAGCCCACGCACCGATGACCAGGGCATCGCCCGCAGAGGCGAGCGTCACCGCGTCCATCCCGTCAGGCAGTGGTTGCTCGGTCCACGCAAGAGCCTCCTCGTTCGTCGCGGCAGTCGGTGGCGCGAATTCGCGTGGTCCACCCTGGCAGGCCGTCAGGACCACAGACAGGGTGACCACCAGCACGGTCCCGGCCAGCCGACGACGACGTCCGCACGGCGGACGGCGGCCGCCATCGGGGCGCGCTACCTGGTGCGCCCCGATCCGCCGCAGTCCCCGCACGGTCGTGACCTGCCCGTCAGTCCTCGCCGAGGTAGGCCTTTCGGACCGAGTCGCTGGCGAGCAGCTCCTTGCCGGAGCCCTTGAGCACGATCCTGCCGACCTCGAGGACGTAGCCGTGGTCGGCTCGTTGGAGCGCGGCCTGGGCATTCTGCTCGACGAGCAGGATCGTCGTGCCCTGCTGCTGCAGTGTCGTCACGGTGGACATGATGCGCTTCATCAT
>NZ_DATEEY010000014.1:0-8043 GCF_035280925.1 Intrasporangium sp.
CGCACCGAGCACTTGATCATCGAGCTGCCGTCCCCGGTGGTCGCAGAGATCAACACGGTGCCGTGGTCCGCGGGGCCGGTTCCCGACCAGGACCGGCCCACATTGGTCTTCGTCACCATGTCGCCGTCCTCGTCGAGGAACGTGATGGTCTCGATCTGGGCGTCCGAGGTCACGGAGTACTCGACGACCGAGACGTTGACGTTGACGTTGGAGCCCGAGTCCTCGACTTGGGAGTTGGATTCCTTCGCTTTGGAGCTGGAGTGCTGGTTTCGCTGCGCCTCGCAGCTCGACTGGGCCCCGGCCAGGGCCACGACCGCGACGACAGCGGCGATCGTTGTCATGATGCGGGATCGACTGCGGACCACTTCGTGCGCCATCACACACTCCCCAAGATGGTGGTGAGTAAGGAACTGCCCGTTCTGACGGCCGCACATGGCGGCGTTCTCATGCACCGCTCTTCACAAGGTTGGTGGCGCGGGCGTGAGGCTGTCAAGGCACAGCGGTTGGGGGAACCCTTGGTGCAGAGGCGAAAGCGCGCTCAGCGCGTGTCGTCGAGCTCGGAGTACTTCCACACCCGCTCGAGGACATAGTGGCCGTCGCCCCGCGGATCGAGCAGCGCGGGCCGCGCCTCGTTGATCATCACCGTGGGGCGCATGCGGACGTTGACCAGCGTGGTCCCGCGGAACGTCAGGTCGAGGACCACGCCCTCCTGCGTCTCCTGCCACCACCCCTGCCCGAAGTAGTGGTTGCCCGGGCTGACGAGCACGACACTCGCGTCGTCTCCGCGCTCCCGGAGCAGGAGCGGGCCGGCCACGTGGGTCCCGGATCCGATGACGTGGTCGCAGCCGGCCTGGTCGAACCAGCCGACCTGCTGCTCCTGTGTCGGCCAGAGGTCGTTGTGGTACTCCGCGCCACCCCACCACTGCGGGTTGCAGATGACCAGGTCGGCGCCCCCCTCCCTGGCCCGGCTGACGCCCGCCTCGATGTTCTCCTGGGTGATCCACGGGACGCCGGCCGTGTCGGCGTCGGCCTTGGCCACTCCACCCACGTCGTTGAACGCGACGAACCCGACCTTGAGGCCGGCGACCTCGGCGTAGGCCGGCTCGAGCGCCTCGTCGAGGTCCATGCCGAGGCCGGTACGCGGGATCTTGTACTCGTCCATCAGCCGAAGCGTCGAGCGGATGCCGCCGACTCCCTTGTCGCTCATGTGGTTTGCGGCGAGGTAGACGACATCGAGGCCGAGCGTGTCACGCCAGTGAGGCAGGACCGCCTCCGGGACGCTGAAGACCAGCGTCCGGCCGAGCTGCGGCTCCCAGTTCTCGTCCGCGATGACCGGGCACTCGTGGTCAGCGATGGCCACATCGGAGCGCTTGGTCACCTGGGCAAAGGCGCCGTCGTCGCCGGTGTCGCGCGGCTGCACGGCTCGGTAGGGCTCCCGGTTCGGTGGGTCGACAACGGCCTTCCCGGCGTACTCGGCCGTGCCCCCGCCGAAGACCCAGTCCCAGCCGCTGTCCCGAGCCACGGCCTGGGTTGCGCCTCCGCGGTCGGCGCACAGGCTTCCGAGGTTGGTCATCGTCCAGATCTCCGACGTGTCGTATGCCGTCCAGCTCGGTTCCAGCCCGGCGCCGGGTTGCGCTGTGGCGAGGACGGGATAGTCCATCGCCCGGGCCTTCGCGTCGCCGAACAGATCCGCGCCGAACATCCCGAAGGGTCCCTTCCCGGCTATCGAGAGCACCTTGGTCGTCGGCTCCACGAGGCCGGGCGGGAGCAGGGCGATGCGGCCCGGGCTCTTCTTCAGCTTCCCTGGGATCTCGTCGGCCTCGACACAGGCGGCATCAGATGTCAGGGCTGGTTGCGTCACCACGACTCCGCACGGGAACACCAGGTCGCCCCGTTTGGCCAGCGCGCCAAGCTCCTTGACGGTCGTGGTCGCCTTGAGGCTCGTGATGCCGGTGACGACGGCCAACGGGAAGGCCACGGGCTCTGCCTCGGTCGTCGTCGTCGCGCTGCTCGTCACCGAGGTGTTGCCCGTCGAGGGGGCGCCCGCGGTTGTCGTGGGCCCGGGGCTCCCGGCGGTGCAGGCCGCAACGAGCATCACCCCGACGGCGAGAGCCGTACCCCGGAAGATCCTCGGCGAGTTCACGGGCACAGCCTAGGTCTGCCGTGCCCAACACCGCTCGCCAACCGCCAGCGAGCCTGCTCACCGGCCAGAAGTGCGTACTTCCAAGCGCGCCGGCGAGCGTGCCTGCGCGCCTCAGACATCGGCAGGTTCGCCGCCGCCGCAACGACGGGATGAGCAGGCTGCTGACCACCCCGAGCAGCAGCAGTTTCAGAGTTCGACGCCCCTTCTCCTGAGGCGTGACACGGGATCACCCGAAGTGGATGAGGGAGTCTCGGCGCCATCGGGTTGAGGATCCAGTTGTAGCCGGGACTGTAGCGTCCGCCAGTTTGGTCAGTGTCGAGCCCGACCAGGTCGCGAGGGGAGCGGGAGACGGATGGGTTCAAGCGAGCTTGCGTTGGACGGCTCCGCGTCTCGTGGCCCGGCAACGGGACATGACGCGTCCGAGCTCTCGCTGTCAGACGCGGTGGACCGGGATCGCTTGATCGCGTCGTTCCTGGAGCTGCTGTCGATCGACAGCCCGACCGGACACGAGACCGAGATCGGTCGGCTGCTCGAGAGCAGGTTCGCTGGCCTGGGCTGCCAGACGTCGCGGGACGAGGTCGGCAACCTGGTTGCCGTCCTGCCCGGCACGCGGGCTGGCACGATCCTGATCTCGACCCACATGGACACAGCAGGCTCGGACCGCGGGATCACGCCGATCGTGGACGACGGACTCGTCCGCACCGACGGATCCACGATCCTGGGCGCGGACGACAAGTCAGGCATTGCCTGCTGCTTGGAGCTGCTTACCCTGCTTCGAGACCACCCGGCTCAGCCGAGGCCGACGATCGAGTTCGTCGTCAGCGTCGGGGAGGAGCGGGGGCTCGTCGGCTCCCGGCATCTCGACGTGTCGAGGCTGAAAGCGAGTCACGGATTCGTGCTCGACACGGCCGGCCCGATCGGCTCCATCACCTACTGGACCCCCACTTCGGTCTACCTGACGATGACGTTCAGCGGCCGCAAGGCCCACGCCGGCGTTGAGCCGGAGAAGGGCGTCAGCGCGATCCGCATGGCGGCCGAGGCCATCGCCGCGATGCCACTGGGGCGCATCGATGCGGAGACCGTCGCGAACATCGGCACCATCGCGGGTGGCGAGGCACGCAACATCGTGCCCGGGTCCGTGGTCCTCGAGGGGATGGCGCGCAGTCACGACCAGGGCAAGCTCGACGAGCAGGTGCAGGCCATGCGTGAGGCGTGCGAGGGTGCCGCCGCTCGCCTCGGCGGCCGGGTCGAGTTCACGGTGGAAGAGATCTACCGCACGTACCGGATCCCGGAGGACGCGGCCCCGTACCGGGAGGCAGCCGCTGCCATCCGCTCCGTGGGGCTGACCGTGGTCCCGCGCAAGTCGGGCGGTGGAACGGATGCGAACCTCTTCAACGCCAAGGGAATCGCGTGTGTGGCGTTGCCGACCGGGATGGTCGACGAACATGCCACGACCGAACGGATCAGCATCCACGACCTGGTGACCGCGTGCCGGGTCCTGGTCGCCATCGCCACCCAACTGCAGCACGACGGGGAATCGTCATGAACTTCAGCCGTCGGACGAGACGTTTGTCCGTCACCGTCGCGGTCGCCGCGACCTTGGTCACCGCTGGCTGTGGCGTGACCACGCAGCGCGATCTGTGCCGCCAGTACTCCGACGTCGAGACGGCGGCACAGAAGCTGCGGGAGCTGGACACGACCGCGAACTCGCCGGAGTTCGTCCAGAAGCTGTTCGCCGACTTCGGGAGCGAGGTCGACCAGTTCCAGGCCAGCGCGGACGGCAGCCTCGACATTGCCGTCAGCGGGCTTCGTGCGGCGCTGGCCGACGCTCGGGCCGACGTCGCAGCGGCGGCGAATCAGGCGGACGCCCAGGTGCAGGCGCTGCTGCAGGAGGACCTGCAGAACATTCGCACCCAGTGGGCAATCGTGCAGCAGCAGATCGACGTGGAGTGCAGCAGCAGAACGTAGACGGCAGGGTCTGGGCGGCACTGCCGCAAGGTCACTCGGAGAGGACAGCGAGATGAGTGTGAGCTTCGTACTCGAGGCCTTGGTGGTCATCGCGTGCATCGTCATGGGTACGCGCGCTGGTGGCGTCGGGGTGGGCCTCTGGGGCGGCCTCGGTGTCGGGGTGCTCGTCTTCGTGTTCCGCGAACCGCCGGGCGAGCCGCCCGGATCGGCGATGCTCATCATTCTCTCCGTCGTCACTGCCGCGGCGATGATGCAAGCAGCCGGCGGCATCGACTGGATGGTCCTGCAGGCCGCCCGGGTGATTGAACGCAGGCCGAATCAGATCACGACCATCGCGCCGCTGACGGCATTCGCCTTCTCGATCGGCTCGGGCACCGGCAACATCCTCTACCCGCTGCTCCCGGTCATCTATGACGTGTCCTACCGGAACAACATCCGACCCGCACGGCCACTGACGGTCACCGTCGTCCAGTCCGGGATGGCCTTGGCCGCATCGCCGGTTTCGGCGGCGATGGCTGCGATGCTGACGCTGACCGACGTCGCGCCGTTCAACCTCGGCCTCACCCAGATCCTGTCGATCACGTTACCCGCGTGCGTCATCGGTATCGTGGTCACCTCGCTGGTGGTGAACCGGATGTGGAAGGACCTCGACGACGACGAGGACGTCCAGGCCAGGATCGCCTCTGGGGCACTCGAAGCACCGGCCATCGTCGCGGCACGCCAGCACGCCACGACGGCGCCTGCCGCGACCGGGACCACTACTGTCCCAACCGGAACCGAGGCGGCCACGGGCGCCACGCCCGGACCGGTCAGCCCAGCGCCGGCCTCGGCCCAGCTGACGGCCACGAAGGAGGGCCGCAATGCCGCGCTCGCATTCCTCGCCGGTGTGCTGGCCATCGTCGTTCTCGGCCTCTTCCCGGACCTGCGCCCGTCGTTCGAGACCGATGGTGAGTCCGTGCCCATCGACATGACCACGACCATCTCGATCGTCATGTTCGTCGCGGCCGTGGTCATCATGATCATCGCCCGCCCGGACGTGAAGACCGTGCCGGACCAGTCCGTGTTCAAGGCCGGCATGGTCTCGGCGATCGCCCTGTTCGGCATCGCGTGGCTGACGGCCACCTTCATCAACGCCCACGAGGAGTTCATCGTGGAAACCGTCGGCAGCTGGGTCACGAATTACGTGTTCATCTTCGCGGTCGCGGTGTTCATCGTCGCCGCGCTGACGACGAGCCAGTCGACCGCCACCCGGACGATTGTGCCGATCGGCCTCGCCGCTGGGCTCGCCCCGGGCGTACTCACCGGCATGTGGGCCGGCGCCCTCGGTGGTGTGTACACCCTGCCGGCCAACGGTACCCAGATCGCCGCTGCCAACTTCGACCTGACCGGGAGCACGAAGCTCGGTACCAAGCTGCTCGACCACAGCTTCTTCGTTCCGATGCTCATCATGACGGTGACCACGGTGCTCGTCGGTGCCGTCATCGGTGCGGTCTTCTACTGACAGAGCCCGATCCGTCGGGGACAAGCCAAGCCGAAGCAAAGACGAAGAGGAATCATGGACCACCAGGACATCGCTACCAAGGCCGCCACACTCATGCCCGAGGTCCTGCGTGACCTCGAGCGACTCGTAGCCATTCCATCCGTGGCGTTCCCCGGCTACCCGGCGGAGCCGGTTCACGCCATGGCCGCGGAGACGCTCGAGCTGTTCCGCTCTGTCGGCTTCGAGAACGCCGAGCTCATGGACGTGCCCACCGGATACCCGCCCATCTACGGGGAGATCACGGGGCCGCCCGGCGCCCCCACAGTGCTGCTGTATGCCCACTACGACGTGCAGCCGGCGCCACCGGAGCAGGGTTGGTCCTCCGACCCGTGGACCCCCACCCGCAAGGACGACGGGCGGATCTACGGCCGCGGCGCGGCCGACGACAAGGGCGGCATCGCCGCGCACCTGGGCACGCTGCGCGTCTTCGACGGCAAGCCCCCGTGCACGGTCAAGCTCCTGTTGGAGGGAATGGAGGAGACCGAGAGCAACCTCGAAGCCTTCGTCGAGGCCCACCCCGACCTCGTTCAGTGCGACGTCTTCCTCGTGTGCGACATGGGCAACCTCGAGGCCGGCGAGCCCGTCCTGACGACGGCCCTGCGCGGGGATGTCGCCTGCATCGTCACGGTCAAGACCTTGGAGCACCCACTGCACTCCGGCGTCCACGGCGGACCAGCGCCGGACGCCATGATGGCGCTCGCCCGGCTCCTTGCAACCCTGCATGACGAGAACGGCGACGTCGCCATCGACGGCGTCTCCTCGGACGAGTGGACCGGTGCGGACCTCACCGAGGGTGCCTTCCGCGCCGGCGCCGACCTGCTCGACGGGGTGCAGCTGACCGGCACTGGCTCGATCGGCAGCCGGCTGTGGTCGCGGCCGTCGATCTCCGCCATCGGTCTCGACATGACGACGATCGCTGGCTCGTCGAACGTCCTCATCCCAGAGGCCCGGGCGAAGATCTCGATGCGAATCGTGCCGGGCGCCGACCCCGTCAAGGAGCTCGACGCGCTCGTGGCCCACCTTGAGTCGCACGCGCCATGGGGGGCGCAGGTCGAGGTCACGCGCACCAAGGAGGCGCCGCCGTTCCTGTGCCGCACTGATGGACCGGCGTATGCCGCCGCGCGCGCGGCGCTCAAGACGGCCTACGGCAAGGAGCCAGGGGATGCCGGAAGCGGGGGCTCGATCCCCCTGCTGCGCACCCTGGAGCAGCTCGTGCCCGGTGCGGAGTTCATCCTTGTGGGGCCCGAGGACGTCGCGAAGGCCAGGATCCATGCCTCTGACGAGAGCGTCGACCCGAGCGAGATCGAGAAGCTGATCGTCACCCAGGCCGTGTTCCTCGAGGAGTTCGCCTCGGCCGGCTGAGGGCCTGGAGCAAGGCAGCGAGGCGCGCCGGAGGACCATTTGGGTCCGGTGTCACGTGGAGCGAGCGACGGGGATCGAACCCTTCCCCACCATGTGGTTGAGCACGGGAGCAGTTCCCGCTCCCGTGCTCAGAGTGACTCTCAGTTACAGGCTGGTGTGGATGCCATCCACGCTAATTCGAGACCGCCGGCGTCTGGGGCGTCCTCGCCACCGCGGCAGCCTTGGCTGCGGAGATCACTTCGGCGGCGTCCACGTCGAGCCAGTCGCACAGCAGCAGTAGTTCGGCGAGGCTCCATGGCGTCTTGCCCTGCCACCGGAAGCTCGCGGCGTTGGGCTTCATGCCCAGCTGACGCGCCACGTCGGCCTGGACCTTTCTGTGCCGTGCCAACAGGGCCCGCACCTCGGCCGCCAGTGCCTGGTTGAAGTCGTCCTCGTCGAGATGGCCCCGCTTGGTTCTCACGTCGCCATCGTAAACGCTACGGATTCGGTAGTCGGCTCCGTTGCCAGAGGTCGAGATCCTGCCGCTCGGCGTCGGTGAGGGTACGCGCTGTCCGCATGGTGAGGACGTGCCGGATGTGCGCGGGCGTCCACACCGCGGTCCGCTCAGGCGCCATCACTGCCCAGCATCTTGAGGCACTTCCGGAAGGTGATCTCGGCGGTGGCGCCTGCGCTCAGCACGCGGCCCGGAGGCCCGCCCAACCACCAGCCCTCGAGCTGCTTCTCCGTGGCGCAGGCGGGCGTCCAGCACTTCCAGCGAATGATCCTCTCCGAGCCGACGTGCTGGTACTTGCCGACGTGCATCGCGCCGAGCTTCCTGGAGCCCCGAAAGCGGTGCTCGGTGCGAAACCGGCGCACGCTCTTGGGTGGGTGCGCCGGGTCGCTCCGGCGCCGCGTGTTCACATCTGTCATGGCTCCGAAGTTAGGTCTCCGGAGGCTGATGTGGATGGGATGTGGATGGACTTTCGGCGGCAACGCTCGTTTACGCACCGAATTGGTGGAGCGAGCGACGGGAATCGAACCCGCGTATCCA
>NZ_DATEEY010000015.1:0-55843 GCF_035280925.1 Intrasporangium sp.
AAACCGATTGCCGAGCAGATCGGGGGCTGGGACCCTCCGGGTCATGAAGGAGAGTCCTTGGCCGATGGTGCTGGACGGTCTGCTGTTCCGCGAGGCCGTGGAATCCGATCTTGATGCGCTGGTCTCCTTCCGGAACGACCCTGGGGTCAACCATTTCATGGTGCGCACCTACGTCGATCCCGACGACTTGCATCGTGAATGGCTCGCCGTGCCGAGCAGTCCGACGGACTACTCCTGTGTCGTCGAACGTGACGGCCAGGTCGTGGCGATGGGTTTCCTCGAGATCGTGGATGGTGCCGGCCAGCCCGGTCACCCCACCGGCACGGAGGGTGTCATCGGCTACATCGTGGATCCGAGGGCCGCCGGGCAGGGAATCGGGACGGTGACTGCCCGCGCGCTCCTACGTGCGGCGTTCGACGGGCTCCATCTGCGTCGAGTCACAGCCGCGGCGAATGCCGACAACCTGGCGTCCGTAGGTGTGCTTGAACGCGCCGGCATGCGTCGGGAGCGCCACGCCCTCAAGGCGCTGTGGCACCGGGAGCGCGGATGGCTGGACGAGGTGGGATACGCGCTCCTGGACGACGAGTGGGCTGCGCGGAACGGAGAGACCGCCCACACCTGAGGTCCGGACGTGCCGCCATCCGCTCCGTCGTTCGATGGTCCGACCAGGTGGCGGAAACCGCGTGGGGCGGCTCTCGCGGAGGGCGATGGACGCTCGGGTGGGGCTGGAGAGCGATGGCCGGCCACCCGCCGGGTCACGTCCAAAGTCAGCAACCCGGGAGCCGCAGCGGGCCCTGCACCGGATCGACCGGCTCGCTTACAGCGTCGCACCCGGTTGCGTCCCGCCAAGCCAGTGGCTGGCCGCGGCGCCCGGGGGCCTGCTCACGACGACCGGTGCCCGCTCCGGGAAACCGCCCACCGTGCCCCTACTGGTCACCACGCTCGAGAGCGGCTGGGCGGTCATCGCGTCGAACTACGGGTCGAGGCGGCAACCGGCGGGCTCTTCCACCTTCGCGCCCACCCCGTCACCTCGCTCCAGGTGGACGGGGTCGCGCACCGGATGCAAGCGGAGCAGGTGCACGGCGTCGAGGAGGACCGTGTGCGCGAGGCGGGCTTGGGCTGGTACCGCGGATACACGGCGCATGAGGAGCGGGCGGTCGCGACCTCGGCTTCTTCGTGTTGCACCCCCGAGCACGACTGACCTGGACCCCGGTGCCCAGTGCCGCGACGCGTGGGTACACAGGCAACTGTTCACCGCGGTCGGTCCCGTCGGTTCCTGTATGTCCCGGCGCCGCGGCATGTGCCGTGCCTGCTGGAGTGCGCCGGAACCCCGGACGGCGCCGCCATCGACGCCTTATCGTGGGGCAACCGCACCGTCGTCTGACGAGGTTCGTGCATGCGAGAAGCCGGCGGGAGGCGCTGACTGGCCCATGGACAAGGCAGCTGAAGCGCCACGTCGGTTGCCCGCCGGGATCGTCACGTTCGTGATGACGGACATCGAGTCCTCGACCCGGATCTTCCGCGAGCTGGGCGATGACTATGTCGGCCTCCTTGCTACGCACAACGCCCTCCTGAGAGCGGCCTTCACGGCTCATCGAGGTGCCGAGATCAACACCGAGGGAGATGCGCTCGTGCTGGCCTTCGACGACGCTGGGCAGGCGGTTCGCGGCTGTGTGGCCGGTCAGCTCGCCCTGCAGGCGCACGACTGGCCACCCGGTGCACAGATCCGCGTCAGGATGGGCGTGCACACGGCTCACGCCGCACCGACGGGTGACAACTACGTGTCGCTCGGGCTGCACCAGGCGGCTCGGATCTGTGCCGCGGCACACGGCGGCCAGATCGTTCTGTCGGAGGCGACGGAGAGAGCGGTGACGGCAGACCTTCCCGCGGACGTCGCCCTCGCCCCGCTGGGAATGTTCCAGCTGCGCGGGTTCGTAGAACCTGCCCGCCTCTTCCAGGTGCGTCACGCTGAACTGCCCACGGAGTTCCCACCGCTGCGGGCCCACGGCGTCACACGCCACAACCTCCCGTTCCACAAAGCGGCATTCTTCGGGCGTTCCGACGAGCGCCGCGAACTGGCCGAATACATGCGTCAGGCGCGAGTGGTGACCGTCGTCGGTCTGGGAGGTGTCGGCAAGACACGTTTGGCGGTTCAGGTCGCCTTCGACGTGATGGACGAGTTTGATGACGGTGCGTGGCTGGTTGAACTGGCCTCAGCCACAGATCGGCAAGCCGTTGTGAGTGCGGTGGCCGCCGTGCAGCACATCACAGAGGTGCCTGGACGCAGTCTTGAGGACGTCCTGCTGGACGACCTCTCGGCCAAGTCAGCCATGCTCATTCTCGACAACTGCGAGCAGGTGCTCGATGCAGCCGCGGGCTTCACCGAAGTGCTGACGCAGCGCTGTCCCCAGCTCGCGGTGCTCGCCACCAGCCGGGAACCCCTCGGCATCGAGGGAGAGGTCGCCTGGCAGCTGGATCCCCTGCCGGTGCCGGACCCGACAGCGATCGCCGGTGAGGCAGATGTAGCGGGGGAGGCCTCCATCCGGCTGTTCGAGCAGCGAGCAGCATTGGTGCGTAACGGCTTTCGCATTGACGATGACAACGCGGCCATCGTGGCCCAGATCGTCTGGCAGCTCGATGGCATACCTCTTGCCATCGAGCTGGCCGCGGCCGCACTTGCTGACAACTCGCTCTCCGGAGTCCTGCGCGGGTTGTCCGATCGGTTCTCGCTCCTCACGCATGGCCGCCGTACGGCGCCGGCTCGTCACCAGACGCTCCGGGCGGCGCTCGGATGGAGCCTCGACCTGCTCCCCCCGGACGAGCGCCTCCTCTTCGGCAGGCTGGCAGTCTTCGCCCGGAGCGGCACGATCGTCGCCGCACAGGCTGTCTGCGGGACGCCGCCGCTGAGTGAGGCAGTCGTCCCGCAGCTCCTGCGGCGGCTGCGCCGCAGCTCCCTGCTGTCCTACCGAGAGGACGTGGATGGCTGGGTCATGTTGGACTCGGTCCACGAGCTCGCGAGTATGGAGCTGGCCGCTTCACACGAGTCCGACGACTTGGCCGCCCGTCACCGTGAGTGGTTTGCCCGGCGCGCTGAGACGCTCGGGAGCCAGCTCGGCCTGCGCGGTCACACCGAGGCGCGGGCCGACTTGCTGGCGGATCTCGACAACATCCGTCTGGCTCTCGCCAGCGGCGTGAGCGCCGGTGACAGTGACCGCTCGCTGCGTATGGCCGTCGCGATGGAGCCGTTCTGGGTATCGCACGGAGACTGGAGCGCTGGTGTCACCCACCTGCGCCAGGCGCTTGGCGTGCCGGGGGCCGAGGCCCTGCGTGGGCGGGCGTTGACTGCGTTGGGGAACTTGCTGATCCTGCGCGGCGAGACGGTCGACGCCGAGCAGTGCTTCCTGCAGGCGGCCGAGATCGCGGCCGGCAGCGACGACGAGATCACGCTCGCCCGGTCCCGTTCCGGCCTTGGCTATGTCGCCTTTCGTCGCTCCGACCTCGAGAGGGCCGAGACGCACTGGCGGGACGCCCTGACGCACGCCGACAGGGCGGGCGACGAGCGCGTTGCTGCAGGCATCCTCCGCAGTCTCGCGATCGCCGCGGGCGCCCGCGGTGACCAGACGGCGGCGGCCGAGCTGATCGACCACGCGATTCGCTCTGCCGAGCGTGTCCAGGATGACCAGCTGCTCAGACTGCTCCTCGGCTCGAGGGCCGAGATGGACCTCTGGCTCGGCCGGTACGACTACGCGATGGATCTCTACGGGGAGGCGCTCCGCATCGCCTCGGCCATCGGTGACGTCTCTGCGCGTGCCTTGCTGCTCTGCGAGCTGGGCTGGGTCTCCCTGCTCACCGGTGACCTGCCCACAGCAGCGCGGTTGGCCGGTGCGGCGCTCGAGGTGGCGGAGGATCTCGGTAACCGGAGGGCGATGACCAGCGCCCTGCGGCTCATGGCCGAGTCCTCGCTGCGACGGGGCCGATTCGCGGACGCGGACGCGGAGCTGCAGCACGCGCTCAGCGTGGCCGAGGGCTTGGGTGCCCCCGCCGAGACCGCGGGTGTCAGGTGCACCCAGGCCCACGCTGCCCTCGAGCAGCGAGACCACAGCGCCGCGGCACAGCTGGCGGAATCCGCCCTCGCCCTCGGGGCCCTGGGATACCCGATGCGCACGACCTTCCCGCAGTGGGTCCTTGGTGTGGTGGCTCTGGAGCGTGGTGACCTGAATGAGGCCGACATCCAGTTCCGGGTCGGTGTCGGAAACGCTGCCACCGCCGCACCGCGTCACCTGGCGAACAGCAGGTGGGGTCTGGCGCGCGTGAGCCTCGCCGCGGGCGATGCACCGGAGGCTGCCAGGCTGCATCGACAGGCACTGGGGCTGCGCCACAGCATGGGGGATCGGCTCAGCGTGGCGGAATCGCTCGTCGGCGCGGCGGCCGTCATCGCCGGCGTGGACCCGTCCACCGCCGAGGCCCTCTTGTCAGAGGCCGAGGGCATTCGCGGCTCCTGCACCGCAGTGGCGACGCCGCGTCAGACTGGTGACCTCGCGGCGGTCCGCGCGCTCCTGGACGGGCGCCAGCGGGTCGTGGAGGAGGAAGGGGCCCAGGCTGAAGCGATGGCGGTGGATGGCGCGCTTCGTGCTCTGGCCGAGATCGAGCGCTCAAGCTCGGCGCGGGCCGACTGACAACCAAGGAGGACTGCATGGGCTGGCTGGAGGGCGACGTGGCACTCATCTCGGGCGCGGGCTCGGGACTCGGGTTGGCGTTGGTGGACCGCTTCGTCGCCGAGGGCGCCCGAGTGCTCGCACTCGACCGTGACGCTGACCGGGTGAGGAGCGTCGAGTCCAGGTACCCCGGCCAGGTGGCGGGCATCGCGGGCGATGTCACCGTTCCTGCGGACAACGAGAAGGCGGTGGCCCGGGCCTTGTCGGTCTTTGGACGCCTCGACACGTTTGTCGGCAACGCGGGCCTGTTCGACTACGGAGCGCGCCTGGTCGACACACCCATGGAGGCGCTGAGCCGCGGCTTCGACGAACTGTTCGCGGTCAACGTCAAGGGCTACCTGCTGGGCGTCAAGGCCGCAGTCGACGCCCTCATCGAGTCCGCCGGCAGTGTCGTGCTGACCGCCTCGGTGGCGTCCCGGAACGCCGGCGTCGGCGGTGCCGTGTACACCGCATCGAAGCATGCGGTCGTCGGCCTGGTCGAGCAGCTGGCCTTCGAACTCGCGCCGAACGTTCGCGTCAACGGCGTCGCGCCGGGCTTCATGCGCACTGACATTCGGGGCCCTCGGGCCCTGGGGCTGGCGGACCGCACCTTGGGCTCGATGCCGGATCTCGACGAGCTGGCGCGTGCCGTGCTGCCCATGCAGTTCCTGCCCGAGCCGTCCGACTACACCGGTCATTTCGTCCAGCTCGCCTCGCGAGCCAATGCGGCCGCCACGACCGGCGTCGTCGTCGAGTGCGACGGCGGCTTCTCCGTGCGGGGCATGGGACCGCCTCCCGGCCAGTGACGAGCGAGTCGCGACAGGCTCACTGCCCGGCCAGTGACGCGGCGCGCTCGGCGTCGCTCTTGAGGATGCAGAACTCGTTGCCCTCTGGATCGGCCATCACGTACCACCCGGTGCCCGGACCGTAGAGGCCGCGGCGATCCGCGACGAGGCTCGCGCCCAGGCCGAGCAGCCTCTCGTACTCCTCGTCCTGGGTCAGGTCGGTGGAGCGCAGGTCGAAGTGGATGCGGTTCTTGACCGACTTCGGCTCGGGAACCTCGATGAACAGGACGCGGTGGCCGTCGGTCGTGGAGTGGATCATGCACTCCTCGTGGCCGGGCTCGTTGGGATCGTCGGGGATGTCCTCATAGCCGAGCACCTGCTTCCACCACTCGGACAGCTCGTAGGCGTTGCGGCAGTCGATCGACGTGTGCGAGACGCGCGAGGTCATGGAGGACAGCCTGTACGACCGGGCCGCCGGAGTCGATGAGGTTTCCGCCCCGCCCGTGACAGGGTCGGCAGGGTCCGGCAGAGTCGGACCATGACATCGAGTGCCGCTGCCGACGCGTCCGTGACCGACCGTTTCCGGGCCGCGAGGGATCTCCTCGTGGACCTTCGGGAGGACCACGACCGGGCCGTCGCCGAGTTCAGCTTCCCCGACGGGGGCGACCGCTGGAACTGGGCCATCGACTGGTTCGACGCCATCGCGCGTGGCAACAACAGGCCTGCCCTGACCATCGTCGAGCAGGACGAGTCGGTCCGGACGGTGACCTTCGACGAGATGGCCCGCCGCTCCGACCAGGTCGCGGCATACCTGAGCCGGCTCGGCGTCCGCAAGGGTGACTCCGTCATCCTCATGCTCGGCAACCAGGTCGAGCTGTGGGAGGCGATGCTCGGCGTCATGAAGATCGGCGCCGTCATCATGCCGACGACGGTGGCGGTCGGCCCCGGGGATCTTGTCGACCGGATGGAGCGGGGCGAGGCACGAGCCGTGGTCACCAACGCCTCCGAGGTGCACAAGTTCGACGACGTCCCAGGCGACTACCTGCGCATCGCCGTCGGCGTCGACCCGGCCGGGACGGCCGACCCAGCCGGGACGGAAGGTCCGGCGGGCTGGGAAGGGTACTCAGCGGCATACGCCATCGATGCGGAGCCGGCCGAGCACCCGGGAACGGTGCCTGACGACCGGCTGCTCCTCTACTTCACGTCCGGCACCACGAGCAAGCCCAAGCTCGTGGAGCACACCCAGGTCTCGTACCCGGTCGGGCACCTGTCGACGATGTACTGGATCGGCCTGCGCCCCGGGGACGTCCACCTCAACATCTCGAGCCCGGGATGGGCCAAGCACGCGTGGTCGTGCTTCTTCGCCCCGTGGATCGCCGAGGCGACGATCTTCCTCTACAACTACACCCGCTTCGACCCGGCGGCCCTGCTCCGCGTCCTGCGCACCCACGAGGTGACCTCGCTGTGCGCACCGCCAACGGTGTGGCGGATGCTCATCAACGCCGACCTGTCGGGCGGCCCCGGTGCGCTCCGCGAGCTGCTCGGCGCCGGCGAGCCGCTCAACCCCGAGGTGATCGCCCAGGTCGAGAAGGCGTGGGGTATGACCATCCGTGACGGCTACGGCCAGACCGAGATGACCGCTGCCATCGGGAACACACCGGGCGCGCGGATCAAGCCCGGCTCGATGGGCAGGCCATTGCCCGGCGTGCCCGTGGCCATCGTCGACCCGCTCACCAACGCGATCGCCAACCAGCGTGACGCGGGCGGCAAGGTGGAGGGCGAGATCTGCCTCGACCTGTCGCAGCGGCCGGTGCCGCTGATGACCGGCTACCAGGGTGATCCGGAGCGCCATGCCGCCGCGATGGCGGGCGGCTGGTACCACACCGGCGACGTCGCGTCGGTCGATGCCGACGGCTACATCACCTATGTCGGCCGGACCGACGACGTGTTCAAGGCCAGTGACTACAAGATCAGCCCGTTCGAGCTCGAGTCGGTCCTCATCGAGCACGTCGCCGTGGCCGAGGCTGCGGTCGTGCCGTCGCCGGACCCGGTGCGGCTGGCAGTGCCCAAGGCGTACGTCGCCCTCGTCGCCGGCTACGAGCCGAGCGCGGACGTGGCCCGGTCGATCCTTGCGCACTGCCGGGAAAAGCTGGCGCCCTGGCAGCGGGTCCGGCGCATCGAGTTCTACGAGCTGCCGAAGACGATCTCGGGCAAGATCCGACGGGTCGAGCTGCGCGGTCGGGAGGAGGAGCTCGACGCGTCCGGTGCCGCGCAGCCGGACCTCGAGTGGCGCGACGACCAGTTCCCTGACCTCAGGGGGTGACCGTCGCGCTGGGCGACGGCGAGGCCGACTGCGACGCCGACGACGGCGACGACGACGGCGACGGCGATGGCGACGGCGACGGTGTCAGGGTCGACGTCCTGACGGTGGCGGGGGTCGAGGTGCTGTTGTCGTCGGGCGTCGCGGTGGCGATCTCCCGGATCGTCGTCTCCCTGAACTGGCTGCACGAGCGCGGCTGCTCACCCTCTTGGCCGGGCCCGGCGGGCGCGCCGGGATCCGCTGGCTCAGCGGGCGCAGCGGGTTCGGGCGGCGCGGCTGCCTCGGCGTCCCTCGTCTCCTGGGCCCCGCGCGGGTCGATGATCGCGCCGTTGATGACCTGGATGTTGTCGTAGAGCGGTCGGCCCTCGATGAGGTTGCGGTACGTGTAGCGGGTCAGCTGGGTGAGCGCGCATCGCGGGCCGAAGCTGGCCAGGTCGAAGGCGTACGGCTGGCCCCTCAGCTCCTCGTCCTCGGTGGCGATGAAGTGCGACACGACGCCGCCGCCGGTGAAGGTCCCGACCTGGATCCGGGACCCGTCGATGGTCGGCGTGTGGATGTGCCCGTTGATGACGACCCGACCGCGGTCGACCTCGGTGGCTGCATAGGGCTCGTGGGTGACCACGATGTCGCTCTCCGGCTCGTCCTCCATCGCCAGGTTGAACGCATCGACTGCCGGTGCCTGCTTGCCCGCGGGGTCCTGGTTGTCGTCACCGAAGTACCGCGGGTCGTTGAACCCCGTGATGCGCAGGCCATGGAACGACAGCTCCCGGTGCACGCCCTCGGGGTCCTGGAGCAGCACGACGTTGGGCACCGCCGCCATCCGGCGCAGCAGCGCCCGGTCGGCCGGTGCCGACTGGTCGTGGTTGCCGCTGGTGAAGATGTAGGGGACTCCGAGCGACTCGATTCCGCGGAAGATGCCCCCCGCCTCGCCCTCCTGCACCCGGCCGAAGTTGATGATGTCGCCCGTGTCGATGACGGCGTCGACGCCCTCCTCCTCGATGATGGTGCGCATCAGGGCGTACTGGTTGGCGCCGTGGATGTCCGAGACGAGCAGGAAGCGGGCCGACACGGTCGGCTGGGTCAGGTCCGTGGGGACGAACTTCTCCTGCAGCGCCTGCGAGAGCGCGAGCAGGTTGCGCAGGTACGGCGTGGCCTGCTCGGCGCGGGTCTCCACGTCGGCCAGGAGCCCCGCGTTGCGCTGGACCGTGCCGAGCAGGCCCGTCGTGGTGAAGGCTGCGAAGCGGTCCGGTTGATAGGTGAGGGCCGTGCTCAGCGCCGTGCCGCCGGAGACGAGGACGAGAGCCCCGGCCACGAGGACGAGGTGCATCCGCTCGGGGCGCCGCCGCCGGGCGTAGTGCACGGCGACCGACAGGCCCACCGCAACGATGAGCGCCCCCAGGCCGAAACGCCAGCCCACCCCCACGGCGGCCTCCCGGATCGCTGCCGAGATCTCCGCGTCCGTGGGCTGCAGTGAGCGCACGCTCACCGGGCCTCCACTGAGGAGGTCGGTGACCTCCTCCCGCACGGAGACGGCGACGTCGAGCCCCGGGGCGAGGGCGGGCGACAGGAACGCGAGGTCAACGTCGCCGACGATGGTCGGGCTGTGCAGCACCGGCGTGTGTCGCGGCACCGGGTCGAGGCGCAACGTCGCGCGGAAGTTGGAGGTCTCCACCGTGGTCGGCGACAGGTTCGTCGCGGCCACACCGCCGAGGTAGCAGGCCACGACGATGGCGACCCAGCGGGCCACCAGGCCCGCCCGGGCCCAGCCGGGGTGATCCGTCCTCAGTCGCATCGCGTCCACCCTATGCACGGACCGCTGGAGACCTCGCCACGCTCCCGCCCCGCGTGAGCGGGGAACCGAGCCCAGCGGCATACGACATCGTGGTATTCGGCCGTATGCCGTTGAGCTCGCCCCGCGCTCACGCGCGGTTGGTCACAGGTACTGGCCGGTGGGACCCGGTTCGCGACCGGTGGTGTCGGGCCCATGCAGGTGGCCGTGGCCGGCCCCGGGTGGCGAGCCGTAGGACGCGCCCGGGCCCGGCAGCGCCCGCATCTGCTGGAGCTGCTGTTGCGCGGCCATCTGCTGGGCGACGAGGGCGGTCTGGATCCCGTGGAACAGGCCCTCGAGCCAGCCGACCAGGGCGGCCTGGGCGATGCGGAGCTCGGCGTCGCTCGGCGACTCCTCGCGGAACGGCTGCGCGATCCGCTCGAGCTCCTCGACGAGCTCGGGGGAGAGCCCGTCCTTGAGCTCCTCGAGCGACTGGTGGTGGATATCGGCGAGGCGGCGGCGGCCGGCAGGGTCGAGCGGTGCGCTCCGGACCTCCTCGAGCAGCTGCTTGATCATCGACCCGATCCGCATGACCTTCGCCGGCTCCTCGACGAGGTCCGCAGGGTTCCTGCGCTCGCGCTCGCCGTCACCGGAGCCGCCGCCCGCGCCGCCCTCCGACGTGCTGCGGGGCGCATCGGCCACGCCCATGCCATCGGGGGTGAGCACGACGATGCGCTGGTCCTCCCGCTGCTGTTCGCCGGTGGGGTCCTGCCCGGGCACTGGCTGGCTGGCGTTGTCACTCATGGTCCCCATCCTGCCCCACCGGTCGACGGCGGGGCCCGTGGGGAGATCATCAATCGAGCCCGGGCCGGACGGGGGCCTGCACATCCTGCGTGCGGTCAGGGGAGGGCATTGCGCACGCAGGATGTGCAGGGGCGCACCAGCCTCGAGTCAGCGCTTGCCCGCGGTGGCGAACCAGGGGTGGTGCAGGTCGTGGTACGAGATGTCCGTCATGGCGTCGTCCATGCCGGCCATCTGGTCCTGCATCTCCTGGGGCATCTCCTTCTTCTCGCCCGCGCGGGCCTCGGCCTCTGTACGGAATGCGATCGTCTGGGTGAAGAAGCCGTCCTCGTCGACCGCGATGGTGCCGCCGATGATGTCGGGACGCTCGCGGTGCATCATGTCCATCGGCTGGTCCATCATCATGCGGAACTTCTCGGGGTCACTGATGCGACCCTGGATGACCTGGACGAAGCCGGCGTCGTCCGACCCACCGTCGAGCATCAGCTGCACGTCGTCGCAGTCGTGGAAGGTCACCGGGCCGTCGAAGTACTGCTCGGTCTCCGACCACCAGGCGCCCTGCTCGGGCCGGTTGCTGTTGCGCATCGCCGACTCCTTCGAGTCGAAGCGGACGACGCCGATGAACTCGTTGTCGTCGGTCAGCCCGTACGTGCCTCCGAGGAAGCCCACCGCGCCCGGCTCGAGCTCCTCACGCCACAGGTCCATGCGACGGTGCAGCTGGTCCGCGTCGTTGCCCTGGCCCTGAATCACCTGAATGAACACCTCTTGACCTCCCGCTGTGTGAGTTGGGAGGGCCGCTTCAGGTCGAAGTGGTCCACGTGTCGACGTTACGCCGTGCGCTCTGGCACGTCACCGGGCCGAAAACGTGGAAACCGGGCAGGTTCTCCGGGCGAGTGATCATTCCGGCCGCATCGGTTCACACCTGCGACCGCTGGCCCTAGTGTGAGCCGGATCACCTACACGACACTCGGGGGCCAACAGTTCACTGACCAGGAGGAGAACCACCGTGGCCATCGACAGACGCACCATGCTCAAGGGCAGCGCAGCCGTTGCCGGGGCGGCCGCCCTCGGCGGCCCGTTCCAGGGGCTCGTGGCGGGACCCGCCAACGCCCTTGGCTCGCCGGCCTTCCGCAACCTCCGCCCGATCCCGGACCTGCGGGACGGGCGGGTTCGCCTCCACCTGCCCGAAGGGTTCAGGTACCGGTCGTTCCACGACACCGAGTCACCGGTCGTCCTCGACGACGGGACGAACCTGCCCGGCCGCCACGACGGCATGGCGGCCTTCGACGGGCCCGACGGGCTCGTCACACTCGTGCGCAACCACGAGGTCAACAACCCGGGCCCGGCCTTTGGCCCGACCGGTGACTGGACCTATGACCCGATGGCCCAAGGCGGTTGCACCGTGGTCAACGTGTCCCACGACGGGGAGGTCGACTCCGCCCATACCGGCATCAACGGCACGATGATGAACTGCTCCGGGGGCCCGATGCCGTGGGGAGCCTGGATCACCTGTGAGGAGACGGTCAACGGCCCGGACGTGGGGCCCGACTTCACCGGCGCCTCCAACATCCCGTTGACCAGGCCGCACGGCTACGTCTTCGAGGTGCCCACGACGGGGCGCGCTTCCGGCGAACCCATCACGCGTGCCGGACGCTTCCCGCACGAGGCGGTGGCGCTCGACCCGATCGACGGTTACCTCTACCTCACCGAGGACAACTTCGGCTTTCCCTCCGGCTTCTACCGATACCGGCCGAGTCACCACCCGATGGAGGCCGGGCACCTCGACAACGACGGCTCGCTCCAGATGCTCGCCGTCAAGCGGATGCCCAATGCCCACCTGGAGGCCGCTCAGCGGCAGCGGGCCACCTTCACCGTCGAGTGGGTCGACATCGACGACCCGGACCCGACCTTCCCCTACACGGCGGGGCAGACGGCGCCCACGACCAATGACCAGGCGCTCACCTACGTCGGGAACCAGGGCCGCGCCCAGGGAGCGGCGGGTTTCTCCCGGCTCGAGGGTGCGATCTACGACAACGGCATCGTCTACTTCACCTCGACCCAGGGCGGCGGCCCGGCCGAGACTGCGCCGTCGGACAACGTCAACGGCTACGGGAACGGGTTCGGGCAGGTCTGGGCCTACCACTGCCGGTCGGAGAAGCTCGAGCTGATCTACCAGTCGCCGGGCAAGGAGGTCTTCGACTTCCCCGACAACATCACCGTCAGCGCGCGAGGGACCCTCGTCGTCTGCGAGGACAGCACCGGCGACAACTACCTGCGCGGCCTCAACCGCGGTGGTCAGCTCTGGGACATCGCACTCAACCGGCTCAGGTCCTCGACTGGGGACCCCCGCTTCGGAGACGAGTTCGCGGGGTCCACGTTCAGTCCGAACGGGGAGACCCTGTACGTCAACATCCAGGCGAGCCGCGGAATGACCTTCGCGATCTGGGGCCCGTGGCACAAGCACGGCGTGTGATCACGGACTGACTCAGCCGTATGCCGCTGGGCTCGCTTCCGCTGTGAAGCGAGCCCAGTGTCGTCCCCGGTTCAGCTGGTGAGGAGGATCTTGCCGATGTGGGTGGACGCCTCCATCTCGCGGTGCGCGTCGGCCGCCCGGTCGAGCGGGTGGCGGGAGTTGATGATGGGGCGGACCCGACCGGCTTCGATGAGCGGCCAGACGTGCTCCCGGACGGCGGCCACGATGGCGGCCTTCTCGGCGGCGGGCCGTGCGCGCAGGGTGGTGGCGATGACGGCCCCCCGCTTGGACATCAGCCTGCCCAGGTCGAGCTCGGCCTTGCGACCGCCCTGGAGGCCGATCGTCACCAGGCGGCCGTTGACGGCCAGGGCGTGGACGTTCCTGGCGAGGTACTTCGCGCCGATGTTGTCGAGGATGACGTCGGCGCCGTGGCCGTTGTTGGCGGCGCGCAGCTCCTCGTCGAAGTCCTGCTCCGTGTAGTTCACGAGGACCTCCGCGCCGAGCTCGCGGCAGAAGTCGAGCTTCGCCTGGCTGCCGGCAGTGACCGCGACGTGGGCGCCGACCGCCTTGGCCAGCTGGATCGCCATCGTGCCGATGCCGGAGCCGCCGCCGTGGACGAGGAGCCACTCGCCGGGCTGGATGTTGGCGGTCATGAAGACGTTGGACCAGACCGTGCACGTGACCTCGGCGAGGCCGGCCGAGTCCACCAGGTCGACGTTGGCCGGCTTGGGGAGGACCTGGCCGGCCGGCGCGGCGACCTGCTCCGCATAGCCGCCCCCCTCGAGCAGGACGCAGACCTCGTCGCCGACCGTGAAGGAGTCGACCCCCTCGCCCAGCGCGGCGATGCGGCCGCTGACCTCGAGCCCCGGATACGGCGACCCCCCGGGTGGTGGGTCGTAGAAACCTTGGCGCTGCATGACATCCGCCCGGTTGACGCCGGCCGCCACCACGTCGACGAGGACCTGGTCCGGCCCTGCCTCGGGGGCTGGGACGTCCGCCGGGACAAGGGCGTCGGGCCCGCCCGGCTCGGGGATGGTGATGGCGCGCATGCGCAGGACTGTAATGCCCTGCCTCGGCACCGAGCCCAGCGGCATACGGCCTGGTGGTCGTGCTCAGCGGTTCGGGCTGAGGCGGCGTGCGAGGTCGTCGGCCGTGGTCCTCACCCGCGCGACCAGCTCTGACACGTGGTCAGCGTCGGCATCGGCGGACCGGAAGGTCACCGCGACGGCAGCGAGCGGGCGGTCGGCGCGGTCCACGACGGCCACGGCGACGGATGACAGGTCGGGGGTGACGGTCCCGTCCTCGCGCGCGTGGCCAGCCGCGCGGGTCCGGGCGAGCAGGGTCCGTAGCTCCTTGAGCGAGGCGGGCCCGGTGCCGTGCCGCTGGGCGAACGACCCACGATCCGGGTACAGGGCGCGGACCTGCGCCGGCGGCAGCGCGGCGAGCATGGCCACGCCGCTCGCCGTCAGGTGGGAGGGGAGCCGCACCCCGACGTCGGTCACGAGGGTCGGCTGGCCCGGTGCCCGCTCCTCGAGCACGTAGATGACGTCGCGCCCGTCCAGGGTGGCGAAGTGGGCGTTCCGGCCGCACTGGTCGGCCAGACGGCGGATCGCCGCGCGGGCCACGCGGGCCAGCGGCGCTTGGCGCTGGTAGGCCGAGCCGAGCTCGTAGGCGGCGGAACCCAGCCCGTAGCGACGCTCCTCGACATAGTGCGTCACGTAGCCCCGTGAGCAGAGCACCTTGAGCAGGTGGTAGACCGACGACCGGGGGAGTGCCAGGTCGCGGGCGATCGAGGCGGCCGGCACCGGCTCGGCATGGCGGGACAGGTGCTCGAGCACGTCGAGCGCGCTGGCTGCGGCCGGAGCGTTGGTCATCCCGCCCTTTCCATCGGCATGTCTCGTATCCGAGACGATTGTGCACCGCGGTGGGGTGCCCCGCCAGCGCAGTCACGGTTCCATGGGTGGCATGACCCATTCCGTGGACCTGGACCTACGCGCGGCGCCCGTCACCGTCGGCATCGGCCCGCTGTCGTTCGAGGACGTCATCGCCGTCGCCCGCCACGACGCGCCCGTCGAGCTGTCACCCGAGGCGGAGGCCGAGATCAGCCGCAGCCGCGAGGTCGTCGAGGCGCTGGCCGACGACGAGAAGCCGCACTACGGCGTCTCGACGGGCTTCGGTGCACTCGCCACGCGGCACATCCCCGTGGACCTGCGTGAGCAGCTCCAACGCTCCCTCATCCGGTCGCACGCCGCCGGCGCCGGGTCCGCGGTCGAGCGCGAGGTCGTGCGGGCGCTCATGCTGCTGCGCTTGTCGACCCTCGCCACGGGGCGCACCGGCGTGCGCCTGGAGACAGCGAGGGCGTATGCCGCTGTGCTGAGTTCCGGGATCACTCCCCTCGTGCACGAGTACGGTTCGCTCGGCTGCTCGGGTGACCTCGCCCCGCTCGCGCACTGCGCTCTCGTCGTGATGGGTGAGGGCACGGTCCTCGACGCCTCCGGATCGATGTCGGATGCCCGCTTCGCGCTCGAACAGGAGGGGATCGAGCCGGTCCAGCTGCGGGAGAAGGAGGGACTCGCCCTCATCAACGGCACGGACGGCATGCTGGGCATGCTCGTGCTCGCCATCGACGACCTGCGCTCGCTCCTCAAGCTTGCCGACGTCGCTGCTGCGATGAGTGTCGAGGGGCTGCTCGGGACGGACGACGTCTTCGCGGCGGACCTGCACGAGCTGAGGCCGCATCTGGGACAGGCGCTCTCCGCAGCGAACATCCGGGCGGTCATGGCCGACTCGCCGATCCGCGAGTCCCATCGCACGGACGACTGCACGCGAGTGCAGGACGCCTACTCGCTCCGGTGCGCGCCCCAGGTCCACGGTGGTGCGCGCGACACGATCGAGCATGCGGCGGGGGTGGCGGCCGCCGAGCTCGCGTCGGCGATCGACAACCCGGTCGTGACCAAGGACGGTCGCGTCGAGTCCAACGGCAACTTCCACGGCGCGCCGGTGGCGTACGTGCTCGACTTCCTCGCCATCGTGGCGGCCGACGTCGCCTCGATGTCGGAGCGGCGGACCGACCGCTTCCTCGACAAGGCGCGCAACCAGGGCCTGCCGGCCTTCCTCGCGCACGACCCCGGCGTCGACTCGGGACTGATGATCGCGCAGTACACCCAGGCGGCCATGGTGTCGGAGATGAAGCGGCTGGCGGCGCCCGCGTCGGTCGACTCGATCCCGAGCTCGGCGATGCAGGAGGACCACGTCTCGATGGGGTGGTCGGCCGCCCGCAAGCTGCGCACGTCGGTTGACGCGCTCGGCCGGGTTCTCGCCATCGAGCTCGTCACCGCCGCCCGGGGGCTCCAGCTGCGGTCCCCGCTCGAGCCCGGCCCAGCGTCGCAGGCGGTGATCCGTGCGCTCGAGGACCTCGTCGGCGAGACCACTGGGCCCGACCGCGTCGTCGCGGACACGCTTGGCGCTGCCCATCTCGGCGTCCTCGACCGCTCCTACCTCAGCGCCGCCGAGTCGGTCACCGGCCCGCTCCGCTGATGGTCGAGTGTGCAGTTCCCGCCCCTTTCGACGAAGGGCAGGTCGAGGGGGTGCGGCGGGAACTGCACACTCGACGAGGACTTGACGGGCGCGAACTGCACACTCGACGAGAAGCCAGCCCAGCGGCATACGGACACATCTGAAAGTCTTTGGACGAGAAGGGAACTGACATGGAAGGTGCACGACCTGTCCGCGCTCCGCGCGGCACGCAGCTGACCGCGCAGTCGTGGGCGACCGAGGCGCCGCTGCGGATGCTGATGAACAACCTCGACCCGGAGGTGGCCGAGCGGCCTGACGACCTCGTCGTCTACGGCGGCACGGGCCGCGCGGCGCGCGACTGGACGTCCTTCGACGCGATGGTGCGCACCCTGACCACGCTGAGGCAGGACGAGACGATGCTCGTCCAGAGCGGGCGGCCGGTCGGTGTCATGCAGACGCACGAGTGGGCGCCCCGCGTGCTCATCGCCAACTCGAACCTCGTCGGCGACTGGGCGACCTGGCCGGAGTTCCGGCGGCTCGAGCACCTGGGGCTGACGATGTACGGGCAGATGACGGCGGGCTCGTGGATCTACATCGGCACGCAGGGCATCGTGCAGGGGACCTACGAGACGTTCGCGGCCGTCGCGGGGAAGCGCTTCGGTGGCACGCTCGCCGGGACCCTGACCCTCACCGGTGGCTGTGGCGGGATGGGGGGCGCGCAGCCGCTGGCCGTGACGATGAACGACGGCGCCTGCCTCATCGTCGACGTCGACCCCGCGCGGCTGCACCGTCGGGTCGAGCACCGCTACCTCGACGAGGTCGCCGACAACCTCGAGGACGCGGTCGAGAAGGCGATGGCCGCCAAGCACGACCGTCGAGGCTGGTCCGTCGGAGTGGTGGGCAACGCAGCCGAGGTGTTCCCCGAGCTGCTGCGCCGTGGGGTGCCGATCGACATCGTCACCGACCAGACCTCGGCCCATGACCCGCTGAGCTACCTGCCCGAGGGCCTGGCGCTCGAGGCCTGGCACGAGTACGCCGAGAAGAAGCCCGAGGAGTTCACCGACCGGGCCCGCGCGTCCATGGCCAAGCACGTGCAGGCCATGGTGGAGTTCCAGGACGGCGGTGCCGAGGTCTTCGACTACGGCAACTCGATCCGGGACGAGGCGCGTCTGGGCGGGTATGACCGGGCGTTCGAGTTTCCCGGCTTCGTGCCGGCCTACATCCGGCCGCTCTTCTGCGAGGGCAAGGGCCCGTTCCGCTGGGCGGCGCTCTCCGGGGACGCCAAGGACATCGCCGTGACCGACCGGGCCGTGCTCGAGCTCTTCCCGGACAACGACCGGCTGCACAAGTGGATCCGCGGCGCGCAGGAGCGGGTGGCGTTCCAGGGGCTGCCGGCGCGGATCTGCTGGCTCGGCTACGGCGAGCGGGACAGGGCCGGTCTGCGGTTCAACGAGCTGGTGGCCTCCGGGGAGATCTCCGCGCCGGTCGTCATCGGGCGCGACCACCTCGACGCCGGCTCCGTGGCGAGCCCCTACCGGGAGACCGAGGCGATGGCCGACGGCTCCGACGCGATCGCCGACTGGCCGCTGCTCAACGCGCTGGTCAACACGGCCTCGGGCGCCTCCTGGGTGTCCATCCACCACGGCGGCGGGGTCGGCATCGGCCGCTCGATCCACGCCGGGCAGGTGTCGGTCGCCGACGGCACCACGCTGGCGGCCGAGAAGCTGGCCCGGGTCCTGACGAACGACCCCGGCATGGGCGTCATCCGGCACGTCGACGCGGGATACGAGCGGGCCGAGCAGGTGGCGAGGGAGCGCGGGGTCCGGGTCCCGATGAAGGAGTCCTGACCCCCTTGCGGCAACACACCGAGCAAATCACGACACACCGGCTCCGGGTTCCGGTGGGTTGTGACCTACTCGGTGTGTTGCGGGGTCAGGCGCGGCGGGTCTCCTCGTCCGAGATGTCGGCGACCGTCGCCTCGAACTCGCGGATGACGTCGTCCCCGGCAACCGTGAGCCCCACGCCGTGGTCCCCGCCGCCGAGCGAGATGCTTCGGCCGCGCAGGTGGGTGTCCGCGATGACCGGCAGGCGCGTCGTCGACCCGAACGGCGTGATCGTCCCCCGCTCGTACCCGGTCACCGACTTCGCCTCTGCCGCGTCGGGCATCGAGATCCGGTTGGTCCCGAGCAGTGCGCGCACCTTGGCCCACGAGAAGATCCGGTCGCCGGGCACGAGGACGAAGACGTGCTCGCCCTCCGACACCCGGACCACCAGGGTCTTGATGAGGTCTCGCGGCTCGATCCCACGCGCGGCGGCGGCCTCCTCCAGCGAGCGAACCCGGCCGTGGCGTGTCACCGTGTGGTCAATACCGGCGGCACGCACGGCCTCGATCGCCGGTGTGGTGCGCTCGTCGTCCGTCATGGAGACAGCCTAAGTTGAAGGGTGTGGAGTCGATGGTGACGACCGGGTTCGACCGGATGTGGGCGGAGCTCGCGCCCCTCGGTCGGGACGGCTCGACCGGCGGCTACCGGCGCTTCGCCTGGACCCGCACGGACCACGACCTGCGCGAGTGGTTCGCCGGGCAGTGCGCGAAGCGTGGTCTCGCCCTCACCGAGGACCGCGCCGGCAACCAGTGGGCCTGGTGGGGTGACCCGGACTCGATCCCCGGCATCGTCATGGGCAGCCACCTCGACTCGGTGCCGGAGGGCGGCGGCTTCGACGGTCCGCTCGGCGTCGTCAGCGCCCTCGCCGCCATCGACGCCCTGCGCGCGGCCGGCGTCACACCGGCCCGGCCCGTCGGCGTCGTCAACTTCGTCGACGAGGAGGGGGCCCGCTTCGGGATCGCCTGCGCCGGCTCCCGCATCATCACTGGTGCTCTCGACGCCGACCGGGCCCGCGGCCTGACCGACGCCGACGGCATCACGATGGCCGAGGCCTGGCGCGCCGCGGGCCGTGACCCCGCTGCGCTCGGCCCCGACGAGGAGGCCCTCCGACGGGTGCACGCCTTCGTCGAGCTGCACGTGGAGCAGGGCAGGGCGCTCGCGCTCGACCCCGACGGATCGACTCCCGGCGACCTCAGCGACGCGACGCGTGCAGTCGCCATCGGGACGGACATCTGGCCGCACGGCCGGTGGCGGATCGAGCTCCCGGGCGAGGCCAACCACGCCGGAACGACGCGCCTCGAGGACCGCCGCGATGCCATGCTCGGTCTCGCGACCGTCGTCCAAGAGGCGAGGTCGTATGCCGCTGAGCTGGGCTGCGTGGCCACCGTCGGCAAGGTGCGCGTCGAGCCGGGAGGGGTCAACGCCGTGCCGAGTCACGTGACCGCGTGGCTGGACGCGCGTGGCCCGGCGGAGCGCGCAGTGCTGGCCACCGTGGCCGGCGTCCTCGACGTGGCGAGCGGGCTCGGTGGGACGCATGAGGAGGAGTCGTGGACCCCGACGACACGCTTCGACGCCGCGCTCGTGAGCCGGCTGACCGGCATACTGCCTGATGCACCCCTGCTCGGGACCGGAGCGGGGCACGACGCGGGCATCCTCGCCACCCATGGGATCCCCACCGCGATGCTCTTCGTCCGCAACCCGACGGGGGTCTCGCACTCACCGGCCGAGTTCGCCGAGCCTGAGGACTGCCATCGCGGGGTCGCGGCCCTCGCCGCGGTCGTCACCGAGCTGTGCACGTCGGGCCATCGAGACGCAGGGACGCAGACGGAGGGACTCCACGCATGACGGCTTTCTGGTGCGAGAGCGCCTTCCTGACAGGTGGATTCGCCAAGCGGGTCCGGCTCGTCGTCTCGTCGGGCCTGTTCAAGGAGGTGTTCGTCGACGCCGACCCGGAGCCGGGCGACGTCATCCTCGAGGGCGTCACGCTGCCGGGGATGGCCAACACCCACAGCCATGCCTTCCATCGCGCCCTGCGGGGACGGGTCAACGGCGGCGGAGGCAATTTCTGGAACTGGCGCGAGCAGATGTACCAGGTCGCCGCCCAGCTCAACCCGGACACCTACCTCGCGCTCGCCCGCGCGGTCTTCGCGGAGATGGTGCTCGCGGGCTTCACCCTCGTCGGCGAGTTCCACTACGTGCACCACCGGCCCGGCGGCAAGAAGTTCGGCGACCCCAACGCGATGGGCTTCGCCGTGCGCCAGGCGGCGGATGAGGCCGGCATCCGGATGACCCTGCTCGACACGTGCTACCTCGAGGGTGGCCTCAACGGCGGCGGCTACGTCGAGCTGCATCCCGGACAACGGCGGTTCAGCGACGGGTCGGTCGACGCCTGGGCCGAGCGGATGCTGGCCCGTCGGGTCGAGAACGACCGGGTGAGACTCGGTGCCGCGATCCACTCGATCCGCGCGGTGCGCAAGGAGGACCTGCCCAAGGTCGTCGAGGCATCGGGCACCATGCCGCTCCACGTCCACCTGTCCGAGCAGCCCGGCGAGAACATGGCCTGCCAGATGTACTACGGCTGCACGCCCACGGAGCTGCTCGACGACGCCGGCGCGCTCGGCCACAACCTCACGAGCATCCACGCCACCCACCTGACGGAGCACGACATCGAGCTGCTCGGTGGCACGGGCACGGGGGCGTGCTTCTGCCCCACGACCGAGCGGGACCTCGCCGATGGCATCGGGCCCGGCCGGGCGCTCCACGACGCGGGGACCCCGCTCTCCCTCGGTTCGGACCAGCACGTGGTCATCGACCCCTTCGAAGAACTGCGCGGCGTCGAGATGCACGAACGGCTCGTGACCAACGAGCGGGACCGGTTCACACCCGCCGACCTGCTCCAGGCGGCGTCCTTCAACGGCTATCGCGCGCTCGGCTGGTCCGACGGGGGACACCTGTCCAAGGGAGCGCTCGCCGACTTCGTGACGGTGCGGACCGACACGGTCAACACCGCCGGCTCGGCCCCGGAGCAGATCATCTACTCCGGCGTCGCGTCTGACGTATCGGCCGTCGTCGTCGGGGGCGACATCGTCGTGCGCGATGGCGAGCACCGGCTCGGCGACGTCGGCCGGCTGCTCGGGACGTCGATCGAGCGGGTCGTCAGCGCCGCGGTCGGCGCGTGAGCACGCTGCTCACGGGCATCGCGGAGCTCGTCACCAACGACCCGGCGTGGGGGGAGGGGCAGGCCGACCCGGCGGACCGGCTGCTCGGGATCATCCGCGAGGCAGCCGTGGTCGTCAGTGGCGGCGTGATCGCGTGGGTTGGCCGGGCTGCGGACGCTCCCGACGCGGACGACCGCCGGGACCTCGGGGGACGCGCCGTCATCCCCGGCTTCGTCGACTCCCACACCCACCTCGTCTTCGCCGGCGACCGCTCCGCCGAGTTCGCGGCCCGGATGACGGGAACCGCGTACGACGGCGGCGGCATCGCCGTCTCGGTGGCGGCGACCCGCGCCGCGACGGACGACGAGCTGCGCACCCTGGTGGCGGGCCGCGTCACGGAGATGCGGGCCCAGGGCACGACGACGGTCGAGATCAAGAGCGGCTACGGGCTCACCATCGAGGACGAGCTCCGGTCCCTGCGGATCGCGCGCGAGCTCACGCCCCACACGACGTTCCTCGGCGCGCACGTGGTCCCGCCGGAGTACCGCGACCGCAGGGCGGACTACGTCGACCTCGTCACGGGACCCATGCTCGACGCCCTCCTCGCCGATGGGCTGGAAGCGAGCCCAGCGGCATACGTCGACGTGTTCTGCGAGCCACACTCGAAGCACGCCTTCGACGGGGACGAGGCACGCACCATCCTCACGGCGGCCCGGGACCGCGGCCTCGCCCTGCGCGTCCACGGCAACCAGCTCGGCCACGGTCCCGGGGTGCAGCTCGCCTGCGAGCTCGGGGCGGCGAGCGTCGACCACTGCACGTACCTCACCGACGACGACGTCGAGGCGCTCGCGGCGGCGCGCGGCACCACGGTGGCGACGCTGCTGCCGGGCGTCGAGTTCTCCACGCGGTCGCCCTATCCGGACGCGCGCCGGCTCATCGAGGCCGGGGTCGATGTCGCCCTGGCCTCGGACTGCAACCCGGGCACCTGCTACTCGTCGTCGATCCCCTTCGTCATCGCCCTGGCCGTGCGGGAGATGGGGATGACGCCCGCCGAGGCGCTGTACGCCTCGACGGCCGCATCGGGCAGGTCGCTCGCGCTGGACCGGCGTCTCGCTGTCGGCGAGCCCGCCGAGCTCGGGGTGGTCAACGGCCCGAGCCACCTGCACCTGTCGTACCGCGCCGGCGTCCCACTCGTGCGGGCGTACGAGCCCTGAGGCCTCGCCGAGGTGACGTCGCGCGGCCTCGGCTCAGACGGCCCGGATATGGGCCTCCTCGCCTGTCATCACCGAGACGTCCGTCTCGGCAGTCTCCATGAGCTTGTCGGCCAGGTGCCGCAGCGCCCGGGCCACGGCGACCTCGTCGCCGATCTCGGGCACCCCCAGGTCGTGGGATGACCGGTGTGCGGTGCCCCTCGCGCTGAGGGGCTCCGGCGAGTCCGCGATGAGCACGACGTTCGCGCTCGTCTCGTCACCCGACTCGAAGATCGACACGCGCACGTTCCACTCGCGGACGTGGCCCACCTCGGGACTCCTGCGCACCGTCACTGGCACCGACGCGGGGATGGGCGCCGACGCCGGGCTGGCCGCCGCGGCGGGGATGGGTGGTGCCGCAGCCGTCTGTGCCGGCGCGGCCTCCGTCGCGCCGATCCTCAGCACGGCACCGGGTCCGGGATAGATCAGTCCGGTGTGGCCGTTCGACCACCGCACGACGTAGGGCGGCGCACCCTCGGCACCGCGGATCTCCAGGATCTCGCCGTCCTTCGTGGGTTCGTCGATGTGCTCGGCAGCGAGAATGATGCGGTCTCCGACTCGTGCGCGCATGGTGGCCTCCTTGGATCCTGAACCGACGGATCCAGCACAGCAAAGCGGCCGGCGGACGACGAGGGCCGAAGGTCCCGATGGTGCGGTCTGGGAGGAACCGGCCCGAGAACGACGGCCCCGCATACGATCGGCACATGGAGGCGAGCCCGGTGACGCGCGCGCAGGTCGTCGACGACCGGCTCGGCTCGCTGGTCGACGCCATCACGCCGCTGAGCGCGGATCTGGAGCTCCCCGACGTCCTCTCCCGGATCGTGTCCGGTGCGTGCGAGCTGCTCGGCACCCGCTACGGCGCTCTCGGGGTGCTCGGACGAGACGGACGGTCCCTGTCGGGGTTCTACACGCACGGGATCACCCCGGAGGAGGGGGCGGCGATCGGACCCCCGCCCATGGGCCACGGGGTGCTCGGTCTGCTCCTCACCGACCCGCGACCCCTGCGCCTGCACGACCTGACGGCGCATCCCCAGTCGGTGGGGTTCCCGGCGAACCATCCGCCGATGCGGACCCTGCTCGGTGCCCCGATCCGGATCCGCGACCGGATCTTCGGCGACATCTATGTCGCCGAGAAGCTCGATGGTGGCGTCTTCACGAGCGACGACGAGGCACTGCTCGTCTCGCTCGCCAGTGCCGCCGGCGCGGCCCTCGACAACGCCCGCCTGCTGGCCCAGAGCGAGATCCGTCAGCAGTGGTCCGTGGCCACGAGCGAGCTCGTCCAGTCCCTGCTCGAGTCGGAGTCCGATGACCCCTCGGTCGCCCTGATGGCCGCCCAGGTGCGCGAGCTGAGCGACGCCCTGGTCACGGCAGTGGCCGTCCTCGATCCGGCGGGGCGACTCGAGATCCGGGCCATCGACCGGGGACCGGCGTCGAGCGTCCCATCGTCGGGTGAGCCGTCCGGAGCCATCCTCCCCGGCCGCCAGTGGGAAGAGCTGCTCGAGGCCCGCCAGCCGCTTCTCCAGGTGCCCGGTGGACCGGCCGATCCCAGGGCCAGGCCGGCGGAGCAGGCTCGCGCCGTCCTCGGGCTCGACGCCACGACTGCGGTGGCCCTCGTGCCCCTCGGCACCGGACCTCGCGGCATCGGCGTCCTCATCACCGGGTGGGAGCGGCAGGAGGAGTCGACCGCGCGCGACGCCCTGCCGCTGCAGGCGGCCTACGCGGTGCAGGCCGGTGTCGCCATCCTCGCCGCCCAGGCCCACGCCGACCGGGGGCGGGTCGCCTTGCTCGAGGAGCGCGAGCGGATCGCCCGCGAGATGCACGACAACGTCATCCAGCAGCTCTTCGCGACCGGACTGTCCCTCCAGTCGGCGGTGCCGTTGGCCCAGCACCCAGTCGTCCGCACTCGCGTCAGCAAGGCCGTCGACGACCTGGACCGGGCCATCCGGCAGATCCGCCAGGCGATCTTCGAGCTGCACAGGGAGGACCCCGGCGAGAGCCTCCTCGCCAGCCTGCGCGGCATCGCGGAGTCGTATGCCGCGAGCCTGGGTTTCGTGCCCGACGTGACGGTCTCGCCGGGGCTGGCACCCATGCCCGAGCAGCTCCGCGCTGACGTCGTCGCCGTCGTCCGCGAGGGGCTGGCCAACGTGGCGCGGCACGCCCACGCCGGCTCGGCGACGGTCCGCGTCGACGGCTCGGGCGGCTCAGGGGGCTCACGCGGCTCAGGCAGCTCAGCCGGCTCAGGGGGCTCAGGGGGCTCAGCGGGCTCTGGTGGCTCTGGTGGCTCTGGTGGCCTGTCGGTCGACGTCGTCGATGATGGGATCGGCTTCGACCCGGCCGAGGCCCGCAGCGGCCTGGTCAACCTGCGAAACCGGGCCACGGCGCACGGCGGCTCGTTGGAGATCCGCACAGGAGGGTCCGCTGGTACGGCCCTGCGCTGGCACGTGCCGAGGATCGGCTCGAGGGAAGGACGCGAGGGAACCAGATGAGTGCGGAAGAGGCCACCCAGCGGCCCATCAGGGTCTACCTGCTCGACGACCACGAGATAGTCCGGCGGGGCCTGCGCGAGCTCGTCGAGGGCAGTGCGGACATGGAGGTCGTCGGCGAGTCCGGCTCGGCGCGGGAGGCGGCCCGACGCATCCCGGCCCTGCTCCCTGATGTCGCCGTGCTCGACGTACGGCTCCCGGACGGGTCCGGCATCGAGGTGTGCCGTGAGATCCGCTCGGTGGACCCCCGGATCCGGGCCCTCATGCTGACGTCGTACGACGACGACCAGGCGCTCGTGTCGTCCGTGCTCGCCGGTGCGTCCGGCTACCTGCTCAAGCAGCTGAGCGGCGAGGGAATCGTCGCCGCGATCCGGCGGGTCGCCGCGGGCGAGGACCTGTCGGACCATCCGCACGCGAAGGCGTTGCGCGAGCGCTGGGCCTCCCGCGAGGAGCGGGACCCGCGCCTGAAGTCGCTCTCACCGGTCGAGCGTCGCATCCTCGACCTCGTCGCCGACGGCCTGACGAACCGCCAGGTCGGCGACCGCCTCGGCCTCGCGGAGAAGACCGTGAAGAACTATGTCTCGTCGGTCCTCAGCAAGATGGGCATGGAGACCCGCACCCAGGCCGCCGTCTACGCCGCGACCCACCGCGAGCAGCACGGCCGACCGACCAGCTGAGAGCCGACGCACCCAGCCGCAGCGCTGGGCGGGCTTGCCAGGCAAGCCCGCCCAGCGGCATACGGCATCGTCGTCCCATCACCTCGTGTCGGACGTGGCGTGCGAACCCGCCGTGAGGACGGCCTGGCGGCCCGCCTCGAGCCGGGCCACGGGGACCCGCGGCGGCGAGCAGGACAGGTAGTCGATGCCGACCCTGGCGAAGAACCCGATCGACGTCGGATCACCGGCGTGCTCGCCACAGACCCCGAGCTCGAGGTCCGGCCGGGTGCGGCGACCCTGCTCCACGGCCTCGCGGACGAGCGCCCCGACGCCGACCTCGTCGAGCGTCTCGAACGGGTCGCTGGCGACGATGCCCTGCTCCCGGTAGAGCGCCAGGAAGCTCGCCTCGGCGTCGTCCCGGGAGATGCCCCACGTCGTCTGCGTCAGGTCGTTGGTGCCGAAGGAGAAGAAGTCGGCGTGGGCGGCCAGGTCTCCCGCCGTGAGCGCGGCGCGGGGCAGCTCGATCATGACACCGACGGGGATCTCGACGTCCCGGCCGTGCTTGGCGGCCACGCCGGCGATGACGGTCTCGAGTCGTTCGCGCGCCTTGGTCAGCTCGGCGACCTCGGCGACGAGCGGCAGCATGACCTCGGGCCGGACGTCGCGGCCCTGCTCGGCGAGCCGGGCGACGGCCTCGGCGAGTGCACGCACCTGCACCTCGGCGACCTCGGGGTGGACCAGGAGCAGCCGGACGCCCCGCAGCCCGAGCATCGGGTTCGCCTCGTGCAGCCGACGGACCGCCGCGAGGCGCTTCTCGGCCACCGGATCGGCGTCCTCGCCCATGGCAGCGGCGACGGCCGCCTCCACGGACAGGTCGACGAGGTTGGGCAGGAACTCGTGCAGCGGCGGGTCGAGCAGCCGGACGACGACCGGCAGGCCCTCCATGACGGTCAGCAGCGTGGTGAACTCGTCCAGCGCCGTGGCCTCGATCTCGGCCAGGGCGCCAGCGGCGTCCTCATCGGTCACGACGCGCTCGACGAGCTGCCGGCGGGGGCCCATGAGCATGTGCTCGGTGCGGCACAGGCCGATGCCGTCCGCGCCGTAGCGGCGCGCCGCGCGCGCCTCCTCGGGCGTCTCGGCGTTGGCCCGGACGCCCATGGTCCGGTTCTTGTCGGCGTGCTCCAGCAGTCGCAGCACGGCGCGAGCCGTCGCGTCGTTGGTCCGGCTGAGCATGTCACTCGAGTCACTCGAGTCAGGTGTTGAGGCCTGCTCGATCGCCGTCGCGACGACGCTCGCCTGGATCTCGCGGCTGCCCTCGAAGAGCTCGCCAGAGCCGCCGTCCACCGAGACGACGGCCCCCTCACCGAGGACGTGGTCCCCGTTGAAGGTGGCCACCCGAGCTGCCGGGTCGACGGCCATGGACTCGACCCCGGTCACGGCGGTCTTGCCGAGCCCCCGGGCCACGACTGCGGCGTGCGAGGTGAGCCCGCCGCGCGAGGTGATGATCGCCTTGGCGGCGAGCATCCCGCCGAAGTCGTCGGGGCTCGTCTCCGGACGGGCCAGCACGACGTCGCGCCCGAGCGCGGCCCACTCCATCGCCGTGGCGGCGTCGAAGACGAGCTGCCCGACGGCCGCTCCGGGACTCGCCGCCAGACCGGTCGCCAGCGGTGCGGCCTCGCCCACCCCGAAGGAGGGGTGCAGCAGGGTCGTCAGCTGGTGGCCGTTCACCCGGGTCAGGGCTTCGTCGAGGTCGATCACGCCCTCGTCGGTGAGCTCGGCCGCGATGCGGAAGGCTGCGGCCGGACTGCGCTTGCCCAGGCGGGTCTGCAGGATCCAGAGGCGGCCGCGTTCCACCGTGAACTCCACGTCGCAGAGGTCGCGGTAGTGCCGTTCCAGGGCCTCGAGGTGGCGCGAGAGCTCCGCGTGGATCTCCGGGTCGCGCCGGTGCAGCTCCGAGAGGTCCATCGGGCTGCGCACCCCGCTGACGACGTCCTCGCCCTGGGCGTCCGGCAGGTAGTCGCCGAATGCGCCGGCCTCGCCGGTCACCGGGTTGCGGGTGAAGCAGACGCCGCTGCCGGAGCGCTCGCCACGGTTGCCGAAGACCATCTGGACGACGTTGACGGCCGTCCCGAGGTCGTCCGGAATGCCCTCGTGGGCTCGGTAGAGGCGGGCCCGCTCACCGTTCCAGGAGCGAAAGACCGCGCGAACCGCCTCACGGAGCTGGACCCGCGCGTCCTGCGGCAGCTCCTGGCCGGTCTCCTCGACGATCATCGCCCGGAAGTCGTTCGCGAGGCGTTGGAGGTGCGCCACGTCGAGCTCCGCGTCCGTGGCGACTCCGGCGTCGGCACGCGCCCGGGTCAGCAGGTCGTCGAAGCGGGAGCCCTCGACGCCGAGAACAGTGCGTCCGTACATCTGGCCGAGGCGCCGGTAGCTGTCCCAGGCGAAGTGCGCCTCCCCGCGCTCGGCCAGGGCGGCGACGACGTCGTCGTTGAGCCCGATGTTGAGGACGGTCTCCATCATGCCCGGCATGGAGAACTTCGCTCCGGACCGGACCGACACGAGCAGGGGTCGTTCCGGGTCGCCGAGCGTGAGGCCGGAGCGCTGCTCGAGGTCGGCCAGAGCGGCGTCGACCTGGTCCCACAGCCCCTCGGGGTCGCCCCCGGCGGCGAGGAAGGCGCGGCAGGCGTCCGTCGTGATGATGAAGCCGGGCGGGACGGGCAGCCCCAGACGGGTCATCTCGGCCAACCCGGCGCCCTTGCCGCCGAGCAGCTCGGCCATCGTGCGATCGCCCTCGTGGAACTCGAGGACGAACGGGCGGTGGGCGGTGGTGGTCTCCGAGGCAGTCATGGCACTCTCCAGCTGTTGCGCGGCGGGCCCTGCCTCATGGCGCAGGCTGACGAGGGGTCCCGCCTACTCGCATCCTGCGCCGCACACCCCAGGGGGACAGAAGGGACCTTGGTCCCTGGCGTTCGTCACGTCGTGGGGTTGCCGGTCTCCGCCGGCTCGCACTTGAGCACGGATCCGGGGCCGGGGTGGATCAGACCCGTGTGTCCGTCCGACCACTCGACGAGGTAGGGCGGAGCCCCGCTCTCGCCGTGCACCTCGCGAATCGTGCCCTCACGGACGCGTTCGCCGACGTGCTCGGCCGCCATGGTGATTCGGTCTCCGACGGCTGCCTTCATGGATCCGGTCCTCCTCGAGACGGTCGACATGTACCGGTCCAAGCACATCATCTCGGTGGGCTTGCCGGAAGGGGTACGCGCGGATCACCGGTGTCAGCCCCTGGTCTGACGCGGTCGCTCACCGGGCCATCTAGGCTCGGGGCGTGAAGGAGGGCTCCGTCTACGACTGGTTCCAGCGTCGACCCTGGCTCCTCGACATCCCGCTGGCCGCGGTGCTGGCGCTGCTCAACTGGCTGCCGTACACCGGCTCGCTGCCCGGCTACTGGGTTCTTCTCGGTCTGCTCCTCCTCACCCTGGTCGTGCGGCGCACGCGGCCCACCCTCGCCTTCGTCGCCGTCAGCCTCGCCCTCGCGCTCCGCGTCATCCCGGTGAGCAACGTCCTACCGGGAGACGTCGCCTTCCTCGTCGCGATCTACTCGCTCGCCGCCTACGAGCCGAGCCGCAGGCTGCGTCTGTCCGGGCTGGGCGTGGCGGCGGTCGGATCGGTGGTCGCCGGCCTCCGTTTCACGAGCGTCAACGGCGAGCTCGCGAGCGGGACCGCCATGGTGGCGACCACCGTCGCCTGCGCGACCGCCGCGCTCTCGGCCTGGATGCTCGGGGACCTCAAGCGCACCCGTCTCCAGCGCATCGCCGACCTGCGGGATCGGGCGGAGCGCGTCGAGCGTGAGCGGGAACGCGAGCTGCAGCTCGCCGCCCAGGAGGAGCGGGCGGCCATTGCGCGGGAGATGCACGACGTCGTCGCGCACGCGTTGTCCGTCATCGTCGTGCAAGCGGACGGGGCGGCGTATGCCGCTGAGCGCAGTCCCCGGGACACCGCACCTCAGTCGGTGGCCGCCCTCACGACGATCGGTGCCACGGCCCGCGACGCCCTCTCGGAGACCCGGCGGCTCGTCGGGGTGCTGCGTGACCCCACGTCGGGGGCCGAGCTCGCCCCCGCGGGTGGCCTCGAACAGGTGGGTGAGCTCGTCGAGCGGGTGCGTGCTGCCGGCGTCCGGGTCACGATGCGGGAGGAGCTGGATGGGCATGGCGCGGTCCCGGTCGGCCTGGGCCTGGCGGCGTACCGCGTCGTCCAGGAGGGCCTCACCAATGTCATGAAGCACGCCGGCCCCGGAGCAGCGGCAGAGGTGGCGGTCGAGCGGACTCCCGGCGCACTCCGGATCACCGTCTCCGACGACGGGATCGGTGGTGCGTCTCGCGACGACGGGCTCGGTCATGGCCTCCCCGGGATGCGCGAGCGGGTGTCGTTCCACGGTGGCGTGCTCACGGCCGGCGCTCGCTCGGGCGGTGGCTGGCAGGTGCGGGCGACGCTGCCGGTGACACTGCCGGTGACGAGCGACAGTCCCGCACCGACGGAGTACTGGACGGCACAGGAGAAGCAGCGGTGACGGACCGGATCCGGGTGATGATCGTCGACGACCAGGCCCTCGTGCGGGCCGGCTTCCGGATGGTCCTCGACGCGGAACCGGACGTCGACGTGGTCGCCGAGCTGGGTGACGGCCAGGCCGCGCTCGACGCCCTACCCGGTCGCGACGTCGATGTCGTGCTCATGGACGTCCGGATGCCACGCCTTGACGGGATCGAGGCGACGAGGCGGATCGTGGCCCGCGGCACGGTCGACCGCCCAGCGCCGAAGGTCCTCGTCCTCACGACCTTCGACCTCGACGAGTACGTCTACGCGGCGCTGCGGGCCGGCGCCGCGGGCTTCCTCCTCAAGGACGCCGGCCCGTCGGAGCTGCTCGCCGCGATCCGGGCGGTGCACACCGGGGACGCGGTCGTCGCGCCCGGGCCGACACGTCGGCTGCTCGACCAGTTCCTGCCGCTCATCGAGTCGCCGCCGCCGGACGCCGCGCGCTCCCGGCTCGACGTCCTGACCGAGCGAGAGCACGAGGTCCTCGTCGCAGTCGGCCGCGGACTCAACAACCTCGAGATCGCCGACTCCTTCTTCGTGGCGGAAGCCACCGTGAAGACCCACATCGGGCGCATCCTGGCCAAGCTCGGACTGCGCGACCGGGTGCAGATGGTCGTCCTCGCCTACGAGACCGGGCTGGTCCGGGTCGGCGACCACTGAACCCGGCGCCGGCCGCCGGCGCTCGAAGGCCCGCGAACGTGGCGCAGGAGTCAACGGGTGAGGTTCTTGATCCCCTGCTCGGCCTTGGCCTTGGCCCTCTCGAGCTTCTTGTGCTGCTTCTTCTCCCTGCGGGTCAGCCTCGTGTGCACGAGCCCCTTGGGCAGGTGGCCGGTGGACTGGCGGAAGTACTCGGCGGCCTTCCGCTCAGCCGCGACCTTCATGGCGCCCATGAGCATGCCCGAGACGGCCGTGTACGCGACGACGTCTCGCGTCTTCTCGTTGTCGTAGTCGCCCTTCACGGGAACCGACCTGCCCGTCGCGAGCTTCCAGCCCTTCGAGGCCATGGTGGTCGCGAGCTTTGTCGCCATGACCGTGGAGCCGAAGCTGAAGACCCCCCACACCATTCCGCCGAGTGCTGACTGCTTCTGCTCGTCCTGCTGCGTCGGTTCGTTCGCCGCCCTCGCCATGCAGTGACTGTACCCACCACCGGCGGGGTAGAGTCGTCAGGACAACTGAACAGCACCACCCTTTTCACGACAGGGGAGCGCAGTAGCGCTGAGAGTGCGGCCCGGTGACATCACGGAGGCCGCAGACCCTCGAACCTGCTCCGGTTAGCACCGGCGAAGGGAGTCGGTAATTCTCAGGACACCCACGTGGCTCGTCACTTCGATGACGTATGCCGCTGGGTGCCCTCCCCGAGGTATCCACCCTTATCGGAAACCACGGGAGTCACCCATCATGACCACGTCCAAATCGGTCACCCAGCCCACCGGGAACCGCGAGATCCACGCATCGGGTCAGCTCACTCGGTGGCGGACCATCGACCTGCTCACCTGCGCCTTCCTCGGCGTCGCGTTCGGCGTCGCCTACTGGGCCTGGGGCCTGGCCTACGAGGCGCCGTCGAGCGCCGTCTCCGCCGGGTTCCCACCGCTCGGCGCGCTCTTCGCCTGGCCGTGGCTCGTGGCCGGGATCGTCGGCATGCTCGTCATCCGCCGGCCCGGCGCGGCCATCTTCACGGAAGTGCTCGCGGCGATCGTCTCGATGCTCATCGGCACCCAGTGGGGCATGACGACGCTCGTCTCCGGCATCGTCCAGGGCCTCGGCGTCGAGCTCGGCTTCGCGGCCTTCGGCTACGCGACGTTCCGCTGGGGGCCGCTCCTGCTCGGCGGCTTCCTCGGCGGCGCGTTGGAGGCCGTCTACGAGTGGTACTCGTACTGGCAGGAGTGGAGCATGGGGTACAAGTGGGCCTACCTGTTCCTCCTCGGCGGGTCGGTCGCGATCTTCGGCTCGCTCCTCGCGGTCGCCCTGACGCGCGGGCTCGCGGCGGCCGGCGCGCTCAACGCGTTCCCGCCGGGACAGGAGGCCAGGGAGCGCCACGCGGTCTGATGTGCCATGCCCGATCCGAATCCGGCTGAGGTGAACACGCCGAGGGAACCCACGGCCGAATGCCTCAACCTCGGGGAGGCGCCGGCCGGGGAGGTTCAGGCCGGGAAGGTCACGGTGAGCGGCCTCACGTGGCGTCCCTACGGCCGGAGCCGGCCGGTCCTCGACGGGCTCGACCTGACGATCGCGCCCGGCGAGCGGGTCCTGCTCGCCGGGCCGAGCGGCTCCGGCAAGTCGACGCTCCTGCGAGGCATCGCGGGGCTGCTGCTCACCGCGGACTCCGGGGACCTCTCGGGCGAGGTGACCATCGATGGCCGGGCTCCGCAGGACCGGCCCGGAGCGGTCGGCCTGGTCCTGCAGGACCCGGGTGCGGGCGTGGTCGCCTCGACGATCGGGCGCGACGTCGCCTTCGGGCTGGAGAACGTCGAGGTGCCTCGTGGTGAGATGCCGCCCCGGGTCGCCTCGACGTTGACGGAGGTGGGGCTCACCATGGGCCCCGACAGCGCCCCGACGACGCTCAGCGGTGGTGAGTCCCAGCGGTTGGCGCTCGCCGGAGCGCTCACGATGGAGCCGAGCGTGCTGTTGCTCGACGAGCCGACCGCGATGCTCGACGCCGTGACAGCGGGCACCGTGCGCGACCTCGTCGACGAGGTGACCCGCCGCCGCAGCCTGACGCTCGTCGTCGTCGAGCACCGCCTGACCGGCTGGGTCGACCTGGTCGACCGGCTCGTCGTCCTCGATGCCGGGGGAGCCGTCATCGCCGACGGTCCGCCGGCCTCCGTGCTCGCTGCACACGGGAATCGGCTTGTGGCCGAAGGGATCTGGGTGCCCGGAGTCGACGAGCCCGAGCCGCTCGACCTGCGGCTCACCGCTTGGCACGACCACTCCGGCGTCGCGGCGGGAAGCATTCACCCGGCCGACGTCGTCGTCGCGGCGCGGGACGTCTCGATCGAGCACCGCTCGCGCCTGCTCGGCGCAGAGAGCCGGACCACCACGGCGGTCCGCGACCTCGACGTCGATGTCCGGGCCGGCCGGGTCCTCGCGCTCGTCGGCCCGAGCGGCTCCGGGAAGACCTCCCTCATGGGAGCGCTCGGCGGGCTGACGGCGCCGTCGTCGGGCCGGGTCGACTTCGCGCTGCCGCTCACGCCGGCGGGTTCCGGTGGCGAGGCGACGCCGCAGCAGCGGGTGACGCCTCCGCACGAATGGTCCTCAACCGAACTCGCCCGAGTCGTCGCCTGGGTCCCGCAGCGGGCCGCGTCCGCCCTCGTCGGGCGCACGGTCCGCGACGACGTGCTGACCACCCCGCGGGCGCTCGGCCTGGACCCGCAGGTGGGCGAGCGACGCGCCGACGAGGTCCTCGCCGCCCTCGGCCTGAGTGGCCTCGCCGAGGTGGATCCACGACACCTCTCCGGGGGTGAGCAGCGTCGCCTCGCCGTCGCCTCGGCGATTCTGCACGCCCCGGCGCTCCTCCTCGCCGACGAGCCGACCGTAGGGCAGGACCGCCTCACCTGGGCCGCCGTCGTGGGGGTGCTCGAGGCCGCGCGCGACGAGGGGGCCGCCCTCGTCGTGACGACCCACGACGACGGCGCCATCGACCGAGCGGACCAGACGCTCCGACTCAGCGCACCCCAGCCCGGACCGGCTCCCGCGGAGCCAGAGCGCCTGCCGCTCGTGGCCCGCGCCGGACCGCTGGCCCTGCTCGCGGTCGGGCTCAGCGTCCTCCCGCTGCCCGCCGTCCTCGAGACCTGGCGCCAGGGCCTCGCCGTACTCGGCGTCGAGGTGATCCTCGGCCTCCTCGCACTCATCGCGCCGGGCCCGGGACGCCGCCCGACTGGCCGGATCCGGCGGGTCCTCGCCCGCCTCGCCCCGGCGGGCCTCGCCGTCGTCGGTGTCGCATGGTCCGCGTGGCTGCTCGGCGGACGCGACCTCGAGGTCGCCGCCGGGGCCGCCCTTCGGGTGCTCTGCCTTGTCGTGCCCTCAGCGTTCGTCGTCGGCTACATCGACCCCGAGCGCCTCGGCGACCAGCTGGCCCAGCGGCTCCGACTCCCGGCTCGGCCCGTGGTCGCTGCCACGGCCGCGCTACAGCGGGTCCAGGCATTCGACGCCCTCTGGGATGACCTGACGAGGACGCGGCGGGTCCGTGGCATCCGCGCCGACCGTGGTGTCGTCGCCCGGTTCCGCGAGGCCGTCGTCGTCACCGGCGGGCTGCTCGTCGGTGCGCTCGGCCAGGCCGCGAACCTGGCCCTGGCCATGGATGCCCGCGGCTTCGCCGAGGCCCGCCGCCGCACGTGGGCGTCCGACGCGCCGTGGGGCCGCGCCGACAACCTCGCCCTGCTCGCCGGGGTGGTCATCATCGTCTCAGGGGTCGCGGCTCGCGTCCTCCTGCCCGCCTGACGCCGACAGGAGGGAGGGTCGGCACAGTGCAGAATGGCCACGTGCGCACGCCGATGACGTATGCCGCTGGGCTCGCTCTCGCGGCCACCACCCTGCTCGGGGTGGCTGGCTGCGGTCAGCCCGACCCGGGGCCGACGGACGAAGGCACCGTCAGCGTTCCGATCCAGCCGACGATCACTCCGCTTCGGACGGAGCCGGAGTCGGTGGGCACCTCGGCCGCGGGGACGGGCGGCCTCTTCGACCTCGGCGAGCTGCTCACGACGACCTCCTGCGACGAGTCGGGCGGTGTGTGGAGCTATCGGGGCACCCTCGCCAACGAGACGGGCGAGGAGCTCGACGTCACGATCGCGATCTCCCTCGTCTCGTCCGCCGACGCCACGCTGCTCACCGTCCATGAGCTCGACCTCCGTGTCCCTGCCGGCGAAACCGTGCCGGTCGAGGCGGCCAGCTTCTACTCCGACGAGGACGTCGACCCGGCCACCGTCCAGTGCCTCACCGGCGTCACCGACAAGGACGAATGACCATGCGGCTCTTCCTCGTCCGGCACGGCGAGACCCACGCCAACGTGGCCCGCCAGCTCGACACGGCCGTGCCGGGACTGGACCTGACGGATGCGGGCCGGAACCAGGCTCGGGCGCTCGCCGAGCGGCTCTCCGGTGAGGACCTCGGCGCGATCTACACGTCCGACCTCGTCCGCGCGCAGCAGACGGCCGAGCCGTTGGCATCCGCGCTCCGGCTCGGCGTGGTCGTGCTCCCCGGTCTGCGGGAGATCCAGGCCGGCGACTACGAGATGGCGACGGAGTGGGGACCCTTCGTCGACGCCGTCCAGCGGTGGCGCGACGACCCCGAGCACACCATCCCGGGCGGGGACTCGGGCATCCGGTTCATGGCTCGCTACGAGGCCGCGATCCGACGGATCGCCGGCGACGGGCACGAGTCCGCCGTCGCGGTCAGCCACGGCGCGGCCATGCGGGTCTGGGTCGCGGCGGCGGTCCGCCTCGAGCCGGCCTTCCTCCAGGCGCGCCGGGTCGACAACACCCTGGTCCTGACGCTCGAAGGCGACCCCGACGCCGGCTGGCGGCTCCTCGCATGGGGTGATGAGCCGATCACCCATGGCTGAGGCGCCAGAGCCGTCATCCACTCGACGGTCCACTGCGTGGCGTCTCGTCGGCGTGGCAGCGGCGGTCGCGCTCGCGGCATCCTCCTGGGGGTCCGGCTCGAGGCCGGAGCTGCACTCGCGGATCCTCTGGCCCGGCCTCTCGCCCACCGCCGAGACCGGTGGATCGCCGCTGGCCGCCACCGTCTCCATCGTGGCCATGGCGGTGCTCGTCCTCGCGTGGTGGCGGCTGCGGGCGGCGCCGCTCACGGAGCGGTGGTGGTGGGTGACGGCGGCGCTGTGGTTCACGCCGCTGCTCGCATCGGTCCCGCTCTACAGCCGAGACCTCTACTCCTATGCCGCGCAGGGTGCGCTGTGGGCCGAGGGCCTCAGCCCCTACGAGCACGGCGTGCGTGACCTGGAGTCGGAATGGGCGGCGTCGACCGCTCCCACCTGGCTCGACACGCCGGCACCCTACGGACCGGTGTGGCTGCTCATCGCGCGCGGTGCGGCCACCCTGGCCGGTGACCGACTGTGGGTGGCCCTGCTCCTGCTCCGCCTCGTCGCCGTCCTCGGGGTCGTCGTCATGGCGTGGGCGGTCTCGGACCTGGCGCGTCGCGTCGGCACGTCGCCACGCACCGCCGCGTGGCTGGCCGTGGCGGCACCGCTCGTCGGGGCTCACTTCGTCAGCGGTGCCCACAACGACGCCGTCATGGTGGCCGCGGTCGTCGCCGGTTTCGCCCTGGCCCTGCGCGGCCTGCTCGTCCGCGCCGCGCTCGTCGTGGCTCTGGGCGCCATGGTCAAGGTCACGGCAGTGGTCGCACTGCCCTTCATCGCCCTCATCTGGGCCCGCCGCATGGCCGCGACCCGGCTGGGGACGGACGACACCAGCGACCCCGGCGAGCCGTGGCTGGCGGCACTCCGGCCACGGGAGGTGCTGTCCGGCCTGGCGCTCACCGCTGTCGCGGCGGCGATCCCGATGGCCCTCGTGAGCCGGGCATCGGGCCTCGGGTTCGCCTGGCTCAACCCGGCCGACACGGCCGGGCGCAACGAACAGTGGACCTCCCTGCCGACCAGCCTGGGGATGGCCGTCGGAGCCGTCGGCCACGTCCTCGGTCGACCCGAGTGGCGTGACCCCGCGATCTCCGTCGCACGCGCCCTCGGTCTCGTCCTGCTTGTGGTCATCCTCGTCCTCGTCTGGCTCGGGGTGGCCAAGCCGGCCGGGACGGTCGAGGGCGTCGAGGCAGAGCGCGCCCGGGTGGTGCGGGCGGCCGGCTGGGCCTTCCTCGCCCTGATCATCCTCGCGCCGGTCTTCCTCGGCTGGTACTTCCTCTGGGCGCTGCCCCTGCTCGCCGCCACCCTTGGGACAGCGTCGTCCTCCGATCGTCTCGAGCGCTGGCTGCCCGTGGTGGCAACCGTCCTGTGCTTTGCACAGCTGCCCGACGGCTACAGCCTCGGCCTGACCACCACGGCGATCGGAGTTCCCGTCGCCGTCGTCGCCGCGGTGCTCCTGGCGTGGAGCGGCCTGCGCTGGGCCCGGCGGGTCGAGTGGTCAGGAATCCTCGACCTCAACCGGCCCTTGACATCCGCCCCCGTGCGGAATGATGGCCGCGTGCGCGCGCGGCCCTCACCCTCCGAGCCCGGATCGGCCTTCCAGGGAGCCGGCTCGGGATGGGCGACGACAACGACGACCGTCCCACGGCGACGCGGCGGCCGTGGTTGGCTCCTCTTCGCGCTGCCACTCCTCGTGCTGATCGGCTTCGTCGTCTGGGCGTGGACGGCCAGGGTCGCCGCTGACGACGTCGCGGCCCATGACGCGATGATGGCCCGCATCCGCGACGTGGGACGGGAGTTCCCACCGCTCGGAGCGAGCTCTCGGTCACCGTGCGGCATCACCGACGAGGGGTGGGCCGAGCTCACGTGGGGTTCGCTCACCGGACCGTCCGTCGACGACGTCGAGACGTGGCTCCGAGCCTTCGGCTGGGCACGGGGGCAGCAGGAGGGCGGCACGGCGGTGCTGCATGCGTTCGAGGGCGGCCGGGAGCTCACGGCACGAGTCAGCCCGCCAAGCGGTGACGTCGGCGTCCGACTCACGGCCACGAGTGAGGCCAACTCGCTGGCGTGCCTCCTGCACTGAGGCACCCGGCGAGCTCAGCGGCATACGGCCACTCCTGCCGCCTCGGCCACGCGGGAAGGCCACATGACGAGAATCACGGCGCCGCTGGGGCGACCACCTGAGAACCTGTACGAATGCGTTTGGTCTCCCAGTCGAAGAAGCTCGCGACGGTCTGCTACGAGATCCGCGGACCGGTGCTCGCCGAGGCCAAGCGACTCGAGGACGAGGGGCATCGCATCCTCAAGCTCAACATCGGCAACCCGGCGCCCTTCGGTTTCGAGGCGCCCGAGGACATCCTCGTCGACGTGATCCAGGCCCTGCCGACCGCGCAGGGCTACAGCGACAGCAAGGGGATCGTCAGCGCCCGACGGGCCATCGCGCAGCACTACGAGGTCCGCGCCTTCCCGCGTGTCGACATCGAGGACATCTACCTCGGCAACGGCGTCAGCGAGCTGATCGTCATGGCGATGCAGGGGCTGCTGGACAACGGTGACGAGGTGCTCATCCCGGCGCCGGACTACCCGTTGTGGACTGCCGCCGCGTCGCTGTCGGGTGGGACGCCGGTCCACTACCTCTGCGACGAGCAGGCCGACTGGGCACCCGATCTCGACGACATCGCCCGCAAGGTCACCGACCGCACCAAGGCCATCGTCGTCATCAACCCCAACAACCCGACGGGAGCGGTGTATCCGACCGAGGTGCTGGCGGGGATTGCCGAGCTGGCCCGCAAGCACCAGCTGATCATCATGGCGGACGAGATCTACGACAAGATCCTCTACGACGACGCGAAGCACACGTCGATCGCCTCGCTGGCACGTGACCTGTTCTGCCTCACGTTCAACGGCCTCTCCAAGGCCTACCGGGTGGCCGGGTTCCGGGCGGGCTGGCTCGTGCTCACCGGCCCCAAGGAGCACGCGCGCAGCTACATCGAGGGCCTCGAGATCCTGGCCAACATGCGCCTGTGCGCGAACGTGCCGGCCCAGCACGCGATCCAGGTCGCCCTCGGGGGCTACCAGTCGATCAACGAGCTGATCCTCCCGGGCGGGCGGCTGGTCGAGCAGCGAGACCGGGCGTGGGAGCTGCTCAACCAGGTTCCCGGTGTGTCGTGCACCAAGCCGCAGGGTGCGCTGTACCTGTTCCCGAGGCTCGATCCCAAGGTGCATCGCATCCTCGACGACGAGCGCTTCGCCTACGACCTGCTGAGCGAGGAGAAGCTGCTCGTCGTGCACGGCACCGGCTTCAACTGGCCGACCCATGACCACTTCCGGATCGTCTTCCTGCCCAGGATCGAGGACCTCGAGGACGCGGTCGGACGCCTCGAGCGCTTCCTGTCCACCTACTCCCAGTGAGGGGCACGGGTCAACCAACCGGAAGTAGGCGCGCTCCGGCCGCCAACTGTGCGGGAGCCGCCCTGGACATCCGGTTGGTTGACCCGGATGCTCAGATCTGGGAGGTGGCCCACCACTTCAGCAGGGCGCCGAGCACGATGCCCCAGCCGACGGTGAGCACGAGCGACAGGGCGATGGCGAGGGTGGCGTGGCGGCGTCCCTTCGGCTCCCGGGTGAGGCTGATCCCGCCGAGGGCGATCCCGAGCAGCTGCGGCACGAAGCAGAAACCGAAGATCACTCCCGCGACGGCGACCGCGAGAGCGGACCTCGCCAGCGGCGCCTCGGACGCCAGGCGGGGATGATCAGCTGGACCCACGCGTTCAGCCTAACGATGGAGAACCGAATGCCACGTCGCTCGCTGCACGTCCGCCGTCCCCCCAGGTCTGCCACGGTGCTCGCCACGGTGCTCGCCAAGGTGCTCGCCACGGGGCTCGTCGTGGGTCTGCTCGGAGGCGGCCTCGCCGGCTGCAGCTCGGCTCCCAGGCGCGCGGACCTGCCGTCCGACGTCGTGGCCGCGATGCCGACCATCTCGGCCGAGCAGGCGGAGTTCGTGCTGGCCGCGCGCGAGCGTGGGGCGGCGGTGACCGGCGCGACGGTCGCCGACGACCTCGAGACCGCGACCACCGTCTGCTGGGCGCTCCAGAACGGCGGCGTCACGCTGGGCGAGATCGCCAGGAACGATGCGGACCAGCCGCTCGGCAACGAGGGCGAGCAGCTGCGGACCAAGCAGCTCATGGCAGCGGCCGTCGACTCGCTGTGCCCCGACTACACGGACCAGGTCGCCGAGCTCAACCTCCCCTGACCTCCCCTTCTCCCGATCGAGTGAACAGCTTTCGGGTGAGAGGCCCGGAAGAAGTCCCGGCCCGATCCGGTTGGCACCCACGTGACCGATGCGAACCGTGCCCAGCTGAACATCCTCGACCTCGTCCCGATTGCGGAGGGCGGCGCCGCGGCCGAAGCGATCGAGCAGACCGTCGACCTCGCCCAGCACGCCGAGCAGTGGGGCTATGGCCGGTACTGGATGGCCGAGCACCACAACTTCCGTGGGGTTGCGTCGTCGTCCACAGCCGTGCTGATCGGCCACGTTGCCAACCACACCACGACGATCCGCGTGGGGGCCGGCGGCATCATGCTGCCGAACCATGCCCCCTACGTCGTCGCCGAGCAGTTCGGCACCCTGGCGACGATGCACCCGGGTCGGATCGACCTCGGCCTCGGACGAGCCCCGGGCACCGATCCTGCGACGGCGCGGGCCCTGCGACGGAACGAAGCCGCCGCGATGAACTTCGGCGCCGAGGTCCGGGAGCTGATGGGCTACCTCGGCGACCCGGACCCCGCCGCGGCCGTGCGGGCCATCCCCGGTGAGGGGACCAACGTGCCGATCTGGATCCTCGGGTCGAGCCACGGCGGCGCGCAGGTGGCCGCCGCCCTCGGGCTGCCGTACTCGTTCGCGTCGCACTTCGCGCCGGCAGCGCTGATGAGCGCCCTGGAGGTGTACCGGCGCGGCTTCCAGCCCTCCCCGTTGACCGGTGGCCTCGACGCGGCCCACACCATGGCCGGCGCCAATGTCATGGTCGCTGACACCCAGGCAGAGGCCGAGCGGCAGTTCACGTCGGTGCTCGAGCGGTTCCGCAGCATCGTGACGAACCGAAGGAGCGGTTTGCTGCCTCCGGCCGACGCCACCCCGGACGAGCTGCTGGCCTCCTGGTCGCCGGCCGAGCGGGCCGCCGTCGCGGAGATGACCCGGGTCTCGTTCGTGGGCACGCCGGAACAGGTGCGCGAGGACCTCGAGGTGTTCACCAAGGCCACCGGCGTCGACGAGGTCATCGTGACGTGCGGCGCCTTCGACCCCGAGATCCGCAAGCGCTCGCTGGAGCTGCTCGCGGACGTGTGGTCCTGACCCCCGATCCACCGTCTGGAAGGCTGGGCCCATGTCCGAGCAGACCTCTGATCACACCCGTGACCCACGCGCCACGGACTCCTCCGGTCCCCGAGCTGCGGACGTGCGTCACGTCACGCTGACCCGGGACAGCGTGGGCCGCTACACCGTCCGTAACGACCGTGGCGGCTCCATCACGACGAGCTCGGGCACCGAGGAGCTCTCACCGGTCGAGCTCCTGCTCGCCGGGATCGCCGCCTGCACGGCCGTCGACGTCGACACCGTGACGACGCGCCGTGCGGAGCCGGACAGCTTCCAGATCGACGTGACCGCAGACAAGGTCAAGGACGAGCACGGCAACCACCTCAAGGACATCGAGGTGACCTTCCGGATCCGCTTCCCGGACGGCGACGGCGGCGACGCCGCTCGCAAGATCCTGCCGAGCCTGGTCAGGCGGTCGCACGAGGAGTTCTGCACCGTGAGCCGGACCGTCATGCTCGGCGCCGAGGTGACCGCCCGCATCGAGTGATCCGTCTCGGGCTGGTCCTGCGCGGGTCACACCTCAGGTCTTGCCGATCGGGCGCACGGTGAGGAGCTGCTCTGCCCGGCCGACCGGCCCGAGCTCGTCATGCAGGGTCGTGGAGGTCAGGCCCATCCCCGTCGTGCCCATGGTCACCTTGGTGTCGAAGCCGACCCAGCCGCGCACGGGCTCGCGGAAGAGGTGGATCGTGAGGTCGACGTTGGGGAACATCCACTCCTGCGGCGAGACTCGCACGGCAATGCCGTTGGCCGTGTCGACGAGGCGGATGAGGTCGGCGGTGGGAGAGCAGGCCTCACCCTCGACCAGGGGGTGGGGGCTGCGGATCCACGTGCGAGTGCGGCCGGGGCGGCGCTCGGGGTCGGCGCGGAACTCCACGCCGCGGATGTAGCCGCCCTCCCAGACCTCGGTGGCGTGCCAAGCCGGGAAGGACTCGGGGCCGGGCATCGACTCGAACTCGATGCCGGCCGCCGGTGACGAGTCGTGGGCGGCCAGGCGCCAGGCGTTCGCTCGGACGACGGCGCGATCGTCGACGGAGAGCGTCGCCTCGAGCAGCTCGATGCTGCGCCCCGGCCGGGTCGTCCGCACGGACACGTGGCTCGGTCGAGCCGGGATCACGCCGAGGATGTCGAAGCTCACTCGCGCGAGCTGCATGTCGTCGCGCGGCTCGTGGAGGTCGATGACATGCGTGAGGAGGCCGCCGACCGGGGCCATGTGCTGCTCGTCGTCGCGCCAAGCGCCCTGGACGTGGACGGTGGGCGCGAACACGGCATCGTCGAGTCGCCGGTAGAAGGCGGGCACGTCCTCGAGCGCGAACTCGGGGTCGGGCTGCTGTTCCGGAGAGACGTTCGTCGTGCCCACCCGTCAACCCTATGACCCCTGATGGATCCGGCCTCGCCGACCATGGCAGGCTGCGCGCTGTGTTCCTTCGCGTCTGGGAGTACGAGGTGCCCGCCGACCGGGTCGACGGCTTCGTCGCGGCGTACGGTCCGACCGGTGACTGGGCGAGGCTGTTCGCTCGGGGTGATGGGTTCGTGCGGACGGAGCTGTACCGCAGCGCTGGGAGTCCTACCCGGTTCATCACCGTGGACGGGTGGAGGAGCAAGGCGGCCTGGCAGCAGTTCATCGACCGCTGGGAACTGGCCTACGCGGACCTGGACGCGGCAATGGAGCCGCTGGCTGCCGGTGGCACCCTCTTGGTTGAGGGTTCCAGCGGGTAGGACTCGGCCAGCTGGGCGACGCCAGGTTGGGAGTCGGCTGGGAGTCGGCTGGGAGTCGGCTGGGAGTCGGCTAGGAGTCGGCGGGGTTGACGAGGCCGAGGCCCAGGTCGACCATCCGGACGAGCCGGGGAACGAGTGCCTCGATGGCGCTGCGGGGCAGGTCCCGGAGCGGCCCCTCGATGGCGAGCATGGCGAGGCCGTGGACCGCGGACCAGGCCAGCAGCTCGGCGCCCTCCCGCTGACCGGGGGGCAGCGCGCCCGTCTCCAGCATCTCGTCGAGCTGGTCGGACAGGAGCTGGAAGGGCGTCCGGCCGCCGGCGCCTGCCGCGTCGGCCGACGCGGCCCTGCTCAGGTCGGTCGGCACCGCGAACGCCGTGCGGAACAGGCCCGGCTCGGTCAGGGCGAAACGCAGGTAGCCGACTCCGACGGCCCGGAACCGCGCCCGCGCCTGTGCCCGAGGGTCGCCACCGTCTTCCACCTCGGCCATCGCCTGCTCGATGACGTCGGCTGCGCGCCCCTGTGCGAGGGAGACGACGTCGTCGAGGAGGTCATCGCGGTCGGCGAAGTGCCGGTAGGCGGCGTTGGCGGACACGCCCACCCGGCGCGTGGCCTCTCGCAGCACGACCGCGTCCGGCCCGCCCTCGCGGGCCAGCTCGAGCCCGGCCTCCAGCAGGGCCCGGCGCAGATCCCCGTGGTGGTAGGTCGCACGCGCGATGCTCACCCCCTCATGATGGCCCGCCGCGTGGCGACCTACTTCCGGTCGGCGCCGTGGCGTCGCCCACAACCGCATCTCCGCCCAACGGCGGTCCGCCCGCGCGGCTGGTGGGGCAGAGTAGGGCGCGACAGCGACCCACCGCCCGAGGGGACCGATGGACTTCCTGGCCTACGCACTTGCGACCGTCGTCAACGTCGCCGTCGTCGCGGTGGTCACCCGTCGCCTGCTTGGGGTGCCGGTCGGGTGGCCGCGCACGATCATCGTCAGCCTGACGATGATCAGCGTGGGGACCGGCCTGCTCAACTGGATCAGCACGGCCCTGAACCTCGACCTGCGGCCCACGGGTCCGTCCGTGGCCGCGACGGGGGCCATCGTCATCCTGGCGACGGCCTGGCTTCTCGCCGCCCAGGTCATGGTGCTCGCGATCCTCGAGGCCATGGTCCCCACGGGCACCCTGCCCGGCCCGATCTCGCTGCTTCGTTCGCTGCCGACCAGGCGGAGGCGGGCGGCGCGCTACACAGCCATTGTCCGCATCGCCGCTGCGCATGGCCTCGGCGCCTACCTCCGCCCGACGCGCACCGGCACTGACGTGCCCGACTCCAAGGTGGCCCGGTCGCTGCGCGAGGCTCTGACCGACGGTGGGGTCACCTTCATCAAGCTCGGCCAGATGCTCTCGTCGCGACCGGACCTGCTGCCCGAGGCCTACGTCCGGGAGCTGTCGCAGCTGCAGAGCAACGTGCCGCCGGCCGCGTGGCCGAGGGTCCGCGCTGTGCTCGAGCGCGAGCTCGATCGGCCCATCGACGAGGTCTTCGAGCACATCGACGACGTTCCTGTGGCGGCGGCGTCCGTCGCCCAGGTCCATCTCGCCCGGCTCGTCGGCGGCGAGGAGGTCGTCGTCAAGGTCCAGCGGCCGGATGCCCGTCGACAGGCGCTCGCAGACCTCGACATCGTGCTGCGGCTCGGGGCCTGGCTGGAACGGAGGACGAGCTGGGGCCGGCGCCTCGGTGTCGAGTCCCTGGCCAAGGGGTTCGCGCGCTCGCTCGAGGAGGAGCTGGACTACCGGGTGGAGCTCGGCAACATGCGTGCTGTCGCGGAGGGCGTCTCCCATGCCGGCCGCCCCCGCGTGCACGTTCCTCGTGCGCGCGAGGACCTGTCGTCAGCGCGGGTCATCGTCATGGAGCGGATGCCCGGTCGGTCCGTGTCGGCGGCCGACGAGCTCCTGGGCCGCCTCAGTGCCGCCGAACGACGGTCGATGGCCGAGGACCTGCTCGCTGTGGTGCTCCACCAGGTCGTGGTGACCGGGGTCTTTCACGCCGACCTGCACCCCGGCAACATCTTCGTGTCCGAGGAGGGAGAGCTGGGTCTGCTCGACCTCGGCGCGGTGGGCCGGCTCGACCGGGGCGCCCGCACCTCGATCGGGCTGCTCCTCGCCGCGGTCGACCGCCAGGACTCCCTCGCTGCGGCCGATGCTCTCCTCGACCTGCTCGACCGCGGCGACTACCTCGACGACCGGAAGCTCGAGCGGGAGATCGGACAGCTCATCCTCCGTCACGGCTCGGGGCTGTCGCCCACGGGGAGCGCAGCCCTCTTCGTGGACCTCTTCCGGCTCGTGCTCGACCACGGCTTCGCCGTGCCGTCCCAGGTGGCTGCGGCGTTCCGCGCCCTCGGCTCCCTGGAGGGCAGCCTGCGGATCATCTGCCCCGGGCTGGACCTCGTCGAGGCCGCTCGCCAGCAGGGCCGGGGCCTGGTCACGCAGCGGATCACTCCCGCGGCAGCCCGGGAGACCCTCGAGGCGCAGCTCGCGAACCTGCTGCCCGTCATCCAGCGGCTGCCCCGCCGGATCAACAAGATCACCGAGGACATCGAGGCCGGGCGCCTCACGGTCAACGTCCGTGCCCTCGCAGACCTGCGCGACCGCGCGTTCATCACCGGGATCGTCCACCAGCTCGTCCTGACAGCGCTGGCAGCCGCGTGCGTCCTGGGCGGCATCCTGCTCGTCGCCGCCGAGGGCGGACCAATGATGACCGAGACGGTCCCGCTCAACGCCTTCCTTGGCTTCACCCTGCTGTTCTTCGGCTTCGTCCTCGGCAGCCGAGTCCTCGTCCTCATCTTCCACCAGCACCGGACCACGGCCGACGCCCTCCGTTCCGACTGGACTGCGTGACCCCGCCTGCGGAACAGGAAGTCGTATGCCGCTGAGCGCGCTTGCGCTGGAAGCCAGCTCAGCGGCATACGCCGTGGAAGTGGTAAAGCCCGAGGGCGGTGACGCGTCACAGCCGGGACACGGGTCCAGGGGTGCTGTGCCACCCTTGTGCGCATGACGGTGCCCGAGGCGGTCGCTGCCGCCGCGCGCTCAGCGAGCCGCGTCGTCGTGCTGTCCGGGGCCGGGATGTCGGCGGAGAGTGGGGTGCCGACGTTCCGGGATGCGCAGACCGGGCTCTGGGAGCGGTTCGCGGCAGAGGACCTGGCGACGATGGAGGCCTGGCGCCGGGACCGCGCCTTCGTCCTGGCCTGGTATCTCTGGCGGTTCCGCCTCGCGTCGGAGGTCGAGCCACACGCCGGCCACGTCGCGATCGCTCGGTGGGCCCGGGTGCTCGGCGGCCCGCGCGTCTCGGTGGTGACGCAGAACGTCGACGACCTGCACGAACGGGCCGGCAGCGCCGACGTCGTCCACCTGCACGGGGCGCTGGCGAACTGGCGCTGCGAGGAGTGCGGGACGCCCTACCGGGGTGCGCTCCCGACGGTGGACGAAGGGGCCGACCGGGTTGAGCCGCCGCGGTGTCCCGAGTGCACTGCGGCAGTGCGGCCGGGGGTGGTCTGGTTCGGTGAGCCACTTCCCATGGGCGACTGGTACCAGGCCGTGGCGCTCGTCGAGAAAGCCGACCTCGTCCTCGTCGTGGGGACGTCGGGGATCGTCCACCCTGCCGCCGGGCTGCCCGCCATCGCTCGCGGCTGCGGTGCCGTCGTCGTGGAGGTGAACCCGCTCGAGACCGAGGTGTCCCACATCGCCCATCAGGTGTGGCGCGAGACCGCCGCGGTCGCGATGCCCCGCCTCGTCGCGGAGGCGACCACGCCATGACTCCCACGGTGGTGTCCACCACGTCGCCCCCGGACGGCGCCTCCCCACCAGATCGGTGCCGAGCATCGAGGCAGGGGCCGGGACCGTGCTCGGTCTGCTCGGCTCCGTAACCATCAGCGTCGGTGACGAGGTGTCCTGGTCAGTGTCCGAGTGACACCGCGTGGCCCGGTGGGGTCCGAAACAGGCGTACCGTTACCTACGGAAGCGTAGGTTACGGTAGCGGAGGTTTAGATGGACGAGCACCGGGTCCCGGTCGTCATCCAGGGCGGGATGGGCGTCAACGTGTCGTCCTGGCAGCTGGCCCGAGCCGTCTCGCGGCACGGGCAGCTCGGCGTCGTGTCGGGCACTGCCCTCGACGCGGTGCTGGCGCGCGGCCTCCAGGACGGCGACCCTGGCGGCCACCTGCGACGGGCGCTCGGCGCATTCCCGGACCGGGACATGGCCCAGCGGGCCCTCGACCGCTACTTCATCGCCGGCGGACGTGCACCTGACGTCCCCTACCGTCCCAACCCGACCTTGACGATCAGGCCGAGCCGCGGCGCCGTCGAGCTCTCCGTCCTCGGCAACTTCGCCCATGTGTGGCTCGCGAAGGAGGGGCATGAGGGGCTCGTCGGGATCAACTTCCTCGAGAAGGTCCAGATGGCCACGCCCTCCGCGGCGCTCGGCGCCATGGTCGCCGGCGTCGACTACGTCCTCATGGGTGCGGGCATCCCGCGCGAGATCCCCCAGCTGCTGACGGACCTCGCCGCCGGAAGGGCCGGGACCCTTTCGATCGACGTGCACGAGTCGACGAGGGCCCACACGGGCACGATCGACCCGGTCGAGGTGCTCGGCGCGCACCTGCCGGTGCTGACGCGGCCGCTCTTCCTCGCGATCATCTCCCTGCACAGCCTGGCCGGCTACCTGAACCGGGACCCGTCGATCCGGCCGGACGGCTTTGTCGTGGAAGGGCCCACCGCGGGAGGCCACAGTGCGCCCCCGCGTGGCCGCCTGACGCTCGACGACGCGGGGCAGCCGATCTACAGCGACCGTGACCTCGCGGATCTCGCGGCGATGGCGCGCTTCGGTCTGCCCTTCTGGCTCGCGGGGGCCTACGGCACGCCCGAGCGGGTGGCTGACGCCCTCGAGGCCGGTGCCGCTGGCGTGCAGTGCGGCACGATCTTCGCGCTCTGCACGGAGTCGGGCATCGCTGAACCGTTGCGACGCCAGACCCTGGCCGAGCTCGCCGCCGGCACGTTGGCCGTCCGCAACGACGCGGCCGCCTCACCGACGGGATTCCCGTTCAAGGTCGCCGGCCTCCCGGGCACCCTGGCTGACGAGGAGCTCTATCAGGCGCGGGAGCGGCTCTGCGACCTGTCCTACCTCCGCGAGCCGTTCGAGCGGGCAGATGGGTCGGTGGGCTACCGCTGTGCGGCCGAGCCGATCGACGCCTACGTCCGCAAGGGCGGGACCATCGAGGCCACGGTGGGCCGCAAGTGCCTCTGCAACGCGCTCATGGCGGACGTCGGGCTGGGGCAGCACCGCCGCGACGGCTACGACGAGCTGCCGGCCGTCACCTTGGGACAGGATCTCGAGGGCGCCCGCCGGCTCTTGGCAGATCACCCCGACGGATGGTCGGCCACGCAGGCGGTCGACTGGCTCCTCTCCGGGGACCAGGAACACGTCCGGAGAGTGGCCGCGCCGGTCCAGCAGTCGATTTCCACTGGTGCGTGAGAACTCCCGAGTCATCCCAGCAGGTTCAGAAGGGTGAGGGTCGTCATCCAGTGCCCAGCCACCGTCGACCACCCCTCATCGACCGAGCTTCACAGGTGACTCCTAGCCGCGGGGAGCCGACGTCTGCTGGTAGAGGGCCAGTCGCGGCCGCCCACCGACCAAGCGGTACACGCTCGACATCAAGGCTGTGAACGGCTCCTCCTCACCGCGCACCGCCGCAGCCCGGTAGACGAGCGCGGCTCCCTCGTCGCACAGCGACACCAACCGAGGCCTGTCGACCTCGTAGGAGTCCCACGGCGGACTCTGGTCAAGGCTCTCCACCACCTGCTCGCGGTCGAGCACCATGCCGTTGACGAGCACCATGAGGCCGTCCGCGGTCATGAGCTCACCGTAGAAGGCGCCCCCCTGGCCCTCGCACAGGGACCGCCACCCGGCGTGCTCCACGGCCAGCAGCTCGTCCATCGAGAGGAACGACATGACTGTCAGGGTACCCAAGGACGGGGCCGGCTCACGAGCGGACGCCAGCCCAGCGGCATACGGACAGCATCGCGTATGCCGCTGAGTTCACTTCCAGCGCAAGCCTGCTCGGCTAGGGTTGGCTGAAGAGCTCGCGCACGCACTCGTCGAACATCGCGGTGTGGGCGGTGACGTCAGCGCGCGTCGTGGCGGGCGACATGAGGGCCATGTTGTGGAACGGCGTGAGAAGGATGCCCCGGTTGAGCGCGTAGAGGTGGAGGTACTGCTGCAGCTCGAAGTCGTCGGCGGCGTGCGCCTCCTGCCCGTTCCGTGGTGGCTCGGGAGCGAAGTTGTACTCGGCTCGCGCGCCCAAACGGGTCACGTGCCAGGGCGCTCCGGCGGCGTCGATACCGGCCTGGACGCCGTCCGCCCAGGCGTCCGCCAGCGGGATCATGCCGTCAAAGGCGCCCTGCGTCATGACGTGCTCGAGGGTCGCCCTCATGGCCGCCATCGACAGGCCGTTCCCGGCGAGGGTGCCACCGATGCCGCCCACGTCGATGTCCTCCAGCTCGACCGAACGGGTGATGCGGTCCGCCACGTCCTGGGTGAATCCGAAAGTGCCGCAGGGCACCCCGCCACCGATTGACTTGCCGATGACGAGGAGGTCAGGGTGCAGGTTGTCGCGGCGAGTGATGCCACCGGGGCCGGCGCAGATGGTGTGCGTCTCGTCGTTGATGAGGAGGACGCCGTGCTTCGTCGCCAGCTCGCGGACCGCCTCGTTGTAGCCGTCGTCCGGCAGGACGATCCCGATGTTCGTCAGGGCAGGCTCGACGAGGATGGCCGCCACGTCACCCTCGGCGAGCGCCTTCTCGAGGCCGTCCACGTCGTTGAACTCGACGACGCGGGTCGTCTCCGACGTGTCCACCGGCGGGCCGATGCTGTTGCGGCGGTTGGCCGTTCGTCCGGCGTCGTCGAGCGTCGCGAAGGTCTCGTCGACCGAGCCGTGGTAACAGTGGTTGTGCACGACGATCGTGGGCCGGCCAGTCAGATGCCTGGCATAGCGGATCGCGTGCCGGTTTGCGTCGGTGGCCGTGAGCGTGAACTGCCAGTAGGGCAAGCCGAACCGCTCGGAGAGGCCGGTCGAGACGGCGATCGCGTCCTCGGTCGGGAGCATCGTCGTGATCCCGCGGGCGAGCTGGGCGGTCACGGCCTCCACGGTTGGCGCTGGCGAGTGCCCCATCATCGCGCCGGTGTCGCCCAGGCAGAGATCGATGTGGTCGATCCCGTCGACGCACGTGAAGTGCGCACCCGCGGCCTGCTCGACGAAGACGGGAAACTCTCCCGGCCACTTCACCATCCAGCACATCGGCACCCCTCCCGGCAGATGCGCTCGGGCGCGCTCGGCGAGGGCGGCGGATCGCGGGCGGGCCGCCCGGAACGAGGCGAGCTCACGCCCGTGCAGCTGGGCGAGGCGGGCGCGGTCGATGGTGACGCGGTCGATGGTGGCGCGTTCGGGCATGGCCCCATCGTGCACAGTCGCCGACCGCATACGGAAGGGGTCGTTTCAACAGCCCGACGCCACTGATTCCGAAGGTCATCCCCCCTTGAAGTCTGAGATCGGTGAACCTACCCATCGTCAACTCGACCGAATCGGGGCATACTGCGGCTCATGCCCCCGTCGGCTTCGTCGCATTACCGAGAGCTCAGCCTGTGGCACGACACCACGCCGGATGACCTGACTCCGAGGCCGGCCCTCGGCGGCGACGTCGACGCCGATGTCGTGGTCATCGGGGCCGGGTACACCGGGCTGTGGACCGCCTTCCACCTCGCCGTGGCCGATCCCACGATGCGGATCGTCGTCATCGACAAGGAGATTGCGGGCTACGGGGCATCAGGGCGCAACGGGGGCTGGTGCTCCGCGTTGTTCCCGACCTCGCTGCGACGGATGGCGGTCGAACGCGGCCGGGAGGCGTCAGTACGGATGCAGCGCCTCCTCAACGACACCGTCCCCGAGGTCGGCCGCATCGCCGCGGTCGAGGGCATCGACTGCCACTTCGACCAGGGCGGGTCGCTGTCCGTGGCGCGCAACGCGGCCCAGCTCGAGCGGCTCCGGAGCCAGGTCGCCGACTATGCAGCCTGGGGGTTCGGCGAGGAGGACCACCAGCTCCTGGACGCGGACGGCGTGCAGGAGATCGCGGCCGTCGACGGGGCCCTCGGCGGCGCCTGGACCCCGCACTGTGCCGCGATCCACCCTGCTCGGCTCGTGCGCGGGCTCGCGGACGCCGTCGAGAGACGGGGGGCGACGATCTACGAGCAGACAGAGGCCGTGGACGTGCACAGCCGCCGGGTGATCACGCCGCACGGGACGGTTCGCGCCGAGCACGTCGTACTCGCGACGGAGGGGTACACCGCGACCGTCGCCGGACGACGCAGGAGCCTGGCTCCGGTCTACTCCCTCATGACGGCAACCGAGCCGCTGGCTGACGACGTGTGGGAGCAGATCGGGCTCCGGGAGCGGTCGACCTTCGCCGACAACCGGCACCTGGTCATCTACGGCCAGCGCACCCGCGACGGTCGCATCGCGTTCGGGGGCCGCGGCGCGCCCTACCACTACGCGTCCAAGGTGTCGCCGGCCTACGAACGGGACGAGCGCGTCCACACGATGCTCCGCCGGATCCTCGTCGAGCTCTTCCCGATGCTTCGCGACGTGGAGTTCACGCACTGCTGGGGTGGCAACCTCGGTGTGCCGCGTGACTGGTACCCAGCCGTGCGCCATGACCGACGCACGGGACTCGCCTTCGCCGGCGGCTACGTCGGGGACGGCGTCGCAACCGCCGCGCTCGCCGGCCGCACGCTCGCCGCGATGATCCGCGACGACGACCCCGAGGACCTCACGTCGCTCCCGTGGGCGGGACGGACGTCCCGACAGTGGGAGCCGGAGCCGCTGCGGTGGCTCGGCGTCAATGCCGTCACCGCGCTCATGGGCTCCGCCGATCGATCGGAGCGCCGCTCCGGGCGACCGTCTCGCGCGGCCGCCGCGTTCTGGAGCGCGATGGGCCAGTAGCCACCACCGACCGATCGAGTGAACAGCTTTTGGGGAGAGAACGACCCCGAAGCTGTTCACTCGATCGCGTGGTGCGCCCCGAAGCTGTTCACTCGATCGCGTGGTGGGCCCCGAAGCTGTTCACTCGATCACGTGGTGGGCCCCGAAGCTGTTCACCCGATCACGGCATTGACGAAGGCGCCCGCCACGAGAACGGGCACGTGGTCGCTCTCGTCCACCTCCGCGGCGATGCGGACGTCGTCGCCGAAGCCCCCGTCGATCAGCTCGCGTCCGCTCGCGCAGGCCTCGAGCGACGGGCCAACCCGGTCCGCGACCCACGACCACGCAGCCAGCGCAACGGCCGCCTCCGCGCTGAGCAGCATGGGCCCGGCCCGGTGCTCGAGCCTCGAGACGATGGCGTCGACCACGGCGCCGGCGCCCCAGAGGTCCTCGACCGCGGGCCGCAGCGTGCCGTCCGGCCACCGTTCCCCGGCCGGCACGATGACGACCGCCGGATCGCCGAGCGGCCCTTCACGGCCGGCCGCGGCCGCCAGGGCATCGAGCCGCTTGATCACCCAGCCTGCCACCGCGGTGCGGTTCCGGAGCGACCCAGCCGCGACGACAGCACCGGCGCGGTCGAGCAGGGCGCTGATCGTCGACCCGTTGGGAGACGGCAGGACGAGGCGCTGCACCGACCCGCCCGACTCCCGGATCGACCTCGGGGACAGGCTCATCCCGCCCTGCGCGGCCGCTGCCCGGCGACCAAGTGCGAGCACGGCGTCGTGTCCGCGAGCGAACTCCGCCACCGAGTCGTCCTGCCACCGGTACGGCCACACCGTCATCCCCCCGTCGACGGCGACGGACACGGCAGTCGTGAAGCTCAGCACGTCGACGACGACCGCGACGACGGGACCGCGCTCAGCGGCATACGACACCAACGACTCGGCCCCGACGGGACCCCACTCGACACGGATCGTGCCGTCGTCCTGACTCCAGCAGTCACGCACGGGCGTCCAGCTCCTTGACCAGGCGGGCGTCCAGCTCCTTGACCAGGCGGGCGGGCGCGGTGAGCCGGTAGGAGGCGTCGACGAGCTCGCCGACCTCGTCCCAGTCGACCCGGTCCACAGCGCCCACGACGTGGAAGCTCAAACCCAGCCAGCCGGAGGGTCCGAAGTAGGCCGGCACGAAGAAGGGCTCCCGCTCGAGCAGCGCCTCCCGCTCGCTGGCGTCGGGCAGGAAGAGCAGCGAGCTGCGCGCGAGGGGAGAGAAGTGGTCGCCCTTCAGCGAGCCGCCGAAGGTGGCGAAGACCTTGCGGGTGAAGAAGTTCGGGCGACCGTGCGAGATCTTCTCGTCGGCGCCCGGGAAGGCAAGACAGATCTCCCGAACGCGAGCGAGGTAGGGATCCCTCTCGTCGAACATCAGTGGATGCGACATGGCCCCAACGCTATGTGAGGCTCAGGCGCTGCAGACGCCGCCACAGCCGCCCGGACCGCATCCGCCACAGCCTCCCGCCGCCATGGCCGGCTCGCGGTCCTCGTCCTTGCTCGCCCATGCCTGCGCGAGGGCCTGCTCGAAGACCTCCATGGGCTGGGCGCCGGGGACCCCGTAGCGGCGGTCGAGGACGAAGAACGGCACGCTCGTGATGCCGAGCATCTTGGCGGTCGCCTCGTCGCTGCGGACGTGGTTGCCGTAGTCGTCCGACTCGAGCACGTCCCGGACGGCCTCGGGGTCGAGTCCGACCTCGGCGGCGAGGGCCACGAGGGTGTCGCGGTCGCCGATGGCGCGGCCCTCGCTGAAGTAGGCGCGCAGGAGGCGCTCGTGGGTGCGGCCGGCGAGGGCCTGGCCGCCCACATCGGCAGCCAGGTGGACGAGCCGGTGCGCGTCGAAGGTGTTGCCGGATCGGGCGGCCTGCCAGTTGAGCTCGAGACCCACCTCGGCGGCCTGCGCGGCGAGGCCCTCGTGCTGGGCCACTGCCTCCTTTCGCGACGTGCCGTACTTGGCCGCGATGAGCCCGGGCAGGTCGTGCTCGGAGACCGGGTCCGCGGTGCGGTCCAGCTCGAAGCTGTGCCACTGGACCTCCACCTCGTCGCGGTGCTCGAACCGCTCGAGCGCCTCCTCGAAGCGGCGGCGCCCGAGGTAGCAGTACGGGCACACGATGTCGGTCCAGATGTCGATCCTCACAACTCGACAACGTAGCGTTTTCGCGATCCACCCACACGCCGGGACCACCGGTGAGACGCTGTTGACGCAGGCGAACGTCAGGGGTCGCGGCACGTCGAAGAGTTCCGTCACGATGGAGGCACGTGGGGCGCCGGGCCACGCGAGCCATCGGTCAATCGCACTGGGTGGTGACCGAGATGAAAGAGTTCCGCAATGAGGTGCGTCGACCGCTGGGCCGGCGAGCATTCATCAAGGCAGCGGGTGTGGCGGGGGCCGGTTTCGTCCTCTACGCCTACGCGCCGGGAGGCACGAAACGGGCGGTTGCCGCCATACCCGGCGACACGCTCGACCCGGCCGGTGTGCAGAAGTTCGTCACGCCGCTGCTCATCCCGCCCGTCATGCCACGGGCGGGGACGATCAGGGCGAAGGGCGGCAAGCCGATCGACTACTACGAGATCTCGGTGAAGCAGTTCTCGCAGCAGATCCTCCCGGCCGGGATGCCCGCCACCACGGTCTGGGGCTACGGCGCCATCGCGTCAGCGAGCAAGAGGGGTCTGCTGGTCCACAACGCGCCGTCGTTGACCATCGAGACGACGTGGAACCGGCCCGTGCGGATCAAGTGGATCAACGACCTGGTGGACCAGTCGGGTGGGTATCTACCCCACCTGCTGCCCGTGGACCCGACCCTGCACTGGGCGAACCCGCCCGGCGGCACGACCGGTCGTGACTCACGGCCCACTTTCGACTCGACACCCGATGCGTACACCGGGCCGGTGCCGATCATCACGCACGTCCACGGTGCTGTCGGGGTCGGTGACGAGAGCGACGGCTACGCGGAGGCGTGGTACCTGCCGGCGGCGAACAACCTCTCCTCGGGGTATGCGACGGAAGGCACGTGGTACGACTTCTTCAAGGGCAAGGCCGCGGCCAGCTACGGCGCTACCTGGGGTCCGGGGTTCGCCATCTTCCAGTACCCGAACAACCAGCGCGAGTCGACCCTCTGGTACCACGACCACACGCTGGGCATGACTCGCCTCAACGTGTATGCCGGCCCGGCGGGCTTCTTCCTCGTCCGGGGTGGCCCCGAGGGCGACAAGGCCATCCTCGACAGCCGCTCCGGCGCCACCGCGGTGCTGCCCGGCCCGGCGCCGATGGAGGGAGATGCCTTCCCCTCCAACAAGACGTACCACGAGATCCCGATCGCCATCCAGGACCGGGCCTTCAACGACGACGGGTCGCTGTTCTACCCCGACAGTCGTGAGTACTTCGACGGCGCCACCGCCGAGGACCCCGGGTTCATTCCCGACACCGACCTGTCGCCGATGTGGAACCCCGAGTTCTTCGGCAACACGATCATGGTCAACGGCAACACCTGGCCGTACCAGACGGTCGAGCAGCGGCGGTACCGTCTCCGGTTCCTCAACGGCTGCCAGTCCCGGTTCCTCATCCTCGACTTCAGCTCGATCCCGGGCGTGCAGGTCTGGACCATCGGGAACGAGGGCGGCTTCCTGGCCGCACCGGTCAACCTCACGGCGGACAACCGCAACCAACTCCTCATGGGGCTCGCGGAGCGGGCGGACCTCATCGTCGACTTCACCGATGTCCCCGTGGGCAGCCATGTCCTGG
>NZ_DATEEY010000016.1:0-82188 GCF_035280925.1 Intrasporangium sp.
CGGCCCGGCGCCGATGAGGCTGCGCAGGTGGGGCCTGACGGGTCGGCCGGCGAGGGCGGCGGCGGCCAGGTCCCGCGCCAGCTCAGCGAGCGCACCGTCGCCGGCGTCGAGGGCGCGCGCGAGCCCTCCCCACCCGATCGAGTGGACAACTTCTGCGTCGAGATGACCCCGAAAGCTGTTCACTCCATCGGGGTTTGGGGGCGAGGTGACGCGGGCCGGGTGATGCACTCGTGCGGCGACGATGTCAGCGCCGGGCAGGTGCACCCGACCATCTCCGACCGCGACCGTTTCGCCCGGCACGACCCCCCAACGGAGCTCCGTCGATGACGCCGCCAGGCGCAGTCCGATCGGCTGCACCAGGGCGTCCCGCGCCAGCAGTGCCAGTACCGCGTCGTGCTCGCCGAGGTCGAGGTAGACGCAGGTCGGGAAGGTACCGAGCACCCGTGCCTGACGTCTGGGACCGGTGACGGCCTCGTGGACGAGCGACGACACGGCCGCGGGCCACTGCGTTCGTGCGGCAGCGGTCAGCACGCGCTCTCCTTCCGTTCCAGCCAGATCGATGACCGACGCTACCTAGGCAGGTTAGGGTGCGCTCATGGTGAATGTTGCCAACGATGCCGGCTTGATCGACAGTGACTTGCCAGACTCGCCAGACTTGCCGGACTCGCCAGTGGAGTCCGCTGCCGAGCTGGCCCTGGTCAGGGAGCAGCTCGACCGACAGACGGCTGCACTGCGCCGCCTCGAGGATGCCGACCGGGCCCTCGTCCAGATCGTCCTGACCGGCGGCACCCTGGGCGAGCTGTGCGAGCGCGTCGTGTCGTTCCTCGACCCGACGTCACGTGCAGCGGCGATGGTGACGACGACGGATGGCCGGGTCGTGGTCCGTGCGGGCGCGCCGGACGAGCTCGCCCGGGCCGAGGCCCTGCCCTGCTTCGACCGGTCCGGGCGGTTCGTCGTCGAGTCCGAGCCGATGGGCCCGCGCGACGACGGCGCGGACGCGGACCGTGCGGCGGTGCGGATCATCGCCGGACAGCTCGACCACGGCGTCATCCTCGCCTTCACGAGTCACCGGAACCTCACCGAGGATGACGTCCGCCTGCTCGAGCGCGCCGCGACCGTCGCCGCCCTCGCCATCACCAAGGACCAGGCGGTCGCCGCGGTCGAGAGCAAGTACCGCGCCGAGTTCCTGCGCGATGCCCTCTCGGGCCGGGCCGGCACGCCCATCGACGCCGTCTCCCACGCGGCCTCCCTCGGCTGGGACATCGACCGGCCCATGGTCGTCGTCGTGGCTGAGACGGATGAGGACGACGACCGGACCGAGCGCGACCGGGACGAGATCCGCTTCCTCCAGCAGCGTTTCGCCCGGGCGTGGACGCACGCCGTCGGGGTCCGCGACCCGAGCTCGCCGGTCGTCGGCTTCAGCCGAGAGGTCGTGGCGCTCATCGCCGTGCCCGCGTCCGCCGACACGGAACGGGTCATGCGCACCGTCGGCGACCTCGTCCGAGTCGTCCGCGGCGACGGCGGCGGTGGGCGGCGCAGCTTCTCCGCCGGCGTCTCACGGACGATCACCTCACCGGAACAGCTCCCGCAGGCCTACGACGAGGCGCTGTCAGCCGTATCGGTCGGTCGCCAGATGCAGGGCGACGGCGCCCTCGCCCATGTCGACGGGCTCGGGATCTACCGGTTGCTGGCCCTGATCCCCGACGGGGCGGACCTGCGCCGCTTCGTCCGGGAGTCGCTGGGCGAGCTGGCCACGGACGACCAGCCGGAGTACGCCGACCTGCGCCAGACGCTCAGCATCCTCATCGACACCAACATGAACGTCGCCGAGACGGCGCGTCTCCTCTTCTTCCACTACAACACGCTTCGCTACCGGATCGGCAAGCTCGAGAAGATGCTGGGGCCCTTCACGTCCGACCCCGAGCTGCGGCTCACGCTGGCCCTGGCGCTCAAGGTCCACCAGATGCGCGGTCTCTGACCCGTCGAGTGCACTCCGCCCGCCCGCCCCCCGTCGAGTGTGCAGTTCGTGCGGATACGCATGTCACGAAGTGCACACTCGACCAGGAGTCGGGCCGACGTGGGGCGGCGCGGACTGCACACTCGACCAGGGGCCGGCCCGACGTGGGCGGCGCGGCCTGCACACTCGACCGGGAGCCGGCACAAGACCGACGAGACGTATGCCGCCGAGCCGGCTCAGCGGCATACGAAACGTTCCGAGGTGGCCGGCCGACGGTACGTCAGGTTTGACAGGTAACGGGACCAACTCGTTATCACCAAATGCCGAACTCCACCCCCGCGAATCGGAGTAGTTTGCGCCCAATCCCGCCGTGGGAGTGAGCCGAGTCACAAGAGGTGACCGGCCGCAATTCGCTGAGGAGTCTTCGATGGCTTTGGGCTGGAAACTGCACGGGGACGGCAAGACGATGGGCCCCGACGACGTCGTCGCCCCCGACGAACGTCTCTCGTGGGGCAAGACGGTCGGGCTCGGTGCGCAGCACGTCGTCGCGATGTTCGGTGCGACGTTCGTCTTCCCGATCGTCATGGGCCTCAACCCGCAGCTCGCGATCATGATGAGCGGTATCGCGACGATCATCTTCCTGCTCATCGTCAACGGGAAGGTGCCGAGCTACCTCGGCACGTCCGCGAGCTTCGTCGGTGGTGTTGCGGCCATCCGGGCGCAGGGCGGGGACTCGTCCGAGGTGACCGGCGCGATCCTCGTCGCCGGCATCGTCCTCGCCGGCGTCGGCCTGCTCATCCACTTCATGGGTTCGTCGGTGCTGCACCGCGTGCTGCCGCCCGTCGTCACCGGTGCGGTCGTCATGCTCATCGGCTTCAACCTCGCCCCCGTCGTGGCCGGCATCTACTGGCCGCAGGACCAGTGGGTGGCCATCCTCGTGATGCTCTTCACGATCGTCTGCGCGGTTGCGTTCCGGGGCTTCGTATCGCGCATCGCCGTCTTCCTGGCCCTCGTCTTCGGCTTCGTGCTCTCGTGGGTCCTCGACAAGACCGTCGGGATGCTCACCAGCCCGCTGCCCGGCGCCACCCAGGCGACGGAGCACTTCCGCACCAACTTCGACGCGGTCGGAGCAGCGTCCTGGATCGGCTTCCCGCCCGAGACCATGGTCGCCGCGGACGGCAAGGAGGTCGTGGGCTGGCACACGCCGAGCTTCTCCGTCGCCGCGATCCTGCTCGTGCTGCCCGCCGTCATCGCGCTCATCGCGGAGAACACCGGCCACGTCAAGGCGGTGGCCGAGATGACCGGCCACGACCTCGACCCGTACATGGGACGCGCCATCGCCGCGGACGGTGTCGGCACGGCCCTGGCCTCCTCGGTCGGAGGCTCGCCGACGACGACCTACGCCGAGAACATCGGCGTCATGGCGGCGACGAGGGTCTACTCGACGGCCGCCTACTACGTCGCTGCGATCGTGGCGATCCTCTTCGGCCTCTCGCCGAAGTTCGGCGCACTCGTCGCGGCCGTGCCCGGCGGCGTCCTCGGCGGCATCACCGTCGTCCTCTACGGCATGATCGGCCTGCTCGGCGCCAAGATCTGGAAGGAGAACGGCGTCGACTTCGGCAACCCGATCAACCTCGTGCCGATCGCCGCGGGCATCATCATCGGCATCGGCAACGTCGAGCTGCAGATCACCGACGACTTCACCCTCGGCGGCATCGCGCTCGGCACCATCGTCACCATCGCCGGCTGGCACCTCGCCAAGGCCATCGCCCCTGCTGAGCTCCGAGCCCGAGCGGAGACTGCGCACGGCACGATGATCTCGCTCGGCGAGGAGGAGGGCACCTACGGCGACGCCGACCGGATCGATGACCTCTACCAGAACGACGGCCCGCGGGAGCCGAAGCTCTGACGACCCGCTTCGACACGCCAGCTCCCACACGGGCCCTCGAGCAATCGAGGGCCCGTGTGCCTATCGGGCCACTCGAGTTTGGCAGGCTGTGAGGGTCCCGCAAAGGCGCTGGCAAGTTGTGCCAAAGGGGCACGCCCAGCGATGCACAAGACCCTCTAGTCCCACACGCCTCCGGAAGGCAGGATCAGTTCGGTGAAGCCCGCCCCCTTCGTGCACCACGCACCTCGCTCGGTGGAGGAGGCCATTGCCGTCCTCGGCGAGGTCGGCCACGACGGCAAGATCCTCGCCGGCGGCCAGAGCCTCATCCCGATCCTCAACATGCGCCTCGCCTCGCCCGGCCACCTCGTCGACATCAACCGGGTCGACGGGCTCTCGGACATCACCGTCGAGGACGGCTGGGTGCGGGTCGGTGCGCTGGTCCGCCACCGGGCGCTCGAGCGGTCGGACGAGGCCCACGCCGCCCAGCCGGTCCTGCGCCAGGCCCTGGTCAACGTGGCGCACCCGGCCATCCGCAACCGCGGCACGACGGTCGGCTCGATCGTGCACGCCGACACGGCCGGAGAGATGCCCGCCATCCTCGCGCTGACCAACGGGGTCGTCGAGATGGTCGGGCAGGCCGGCCGGCGGGAGACGTCGTGGGAGGACTTCTTCCTCGGCGCGCTCGAGTCGTCCTGCGGGCCGCAGGAGCTCGCCGTCGCGGTGCGGTTCGGACGCTTCGTCGAGGGCACCGGCACCGCCTTCCTCGAGTCGGCACGACGGTCCGGCGACTACGCGCTCGCCGGGGTCGGAGTCGCCGTGACCGTGACCGATGGCACGGTCTCCGGCGCTCGCGCCTCGTTCGTGTCGCTGACGGACGTCCCCTCGGTCCTCGACCTCGACCCGCACCTCACGGGAGTCGAGCCGGGCTCGGGCGAATGGGCCCTCGCACTCGATGCCGTCGCCGAAGCGGTCCGGGCGCACGTCGAGCCAGAGTCGGATCTCCACGCGAGCGCCGAGTACCGCCGCATGCTCGCCGGCGAGCTGACCCGCCGGGCACTGACTCAGGCGACTCGAACTGCACACTCGACGCAGGGGCAGCCGGCGCGAACTGCACACTCGACGGAAGGAAGGGGCGAGCGCGATGACTGAGCACGCCACGACCGAAGGTCTCCACGAGGCACTCCACGACGTATCGGTCGTCGTCAACGGGGTCGCGCGCACCGCGTCCGTTCCGGCGCGGCGCCTCCTGTCCGACTTCCTGCGCCACGACCTCAAGCTGACCGGTACGCACGTCGGCTGCGAGCACGGGGCCTGCGGCGCCTGCACCGTCCTCGTCGACGGCGAACCGATGCGCTCCTGCCTCATGTTCGCGGTCACCGCCCAGGACCACGCGATCACCACCGTCGAAGGGCTCGGCACGCTCGAGCACATGAACCCGGTCCAGCGGGCCTTCACCGAGTGTCACGGGCTCCAGTGCGGCTTCTGCACGCCCGGTTTCCTCACGACCGTCACCGCGTTCCTCGACGAGAACCCGTCACCGACGGCCGAGGAGGCGCGCGAGGCCATCTCCGGCAACCTCTGCCGGTGCACCGGCTACCAGAACATCGTCAAGAGCGTCCTGCGTGCGGCCGAGCTCCGGGAGGAGAACACAATGTCGTCTGCTGCGGAGCCGGCTCAGCAGCATACGTCCAGTTTGGTTGTGGCCGAGGGAGACTCAGCATGACCACGCAGATGTTCGGGGCGCCCATCAAGCGCCGCGAGGACCCACGGCTCGTCACGGGCGGTGGCCGCTACCTCGACGATCTCGGCCACGACGCCCTCGAGGCGGCCTTTGTCCGCAGCCCCCATGCGCATGCGCGGATCGTGGACATCGACGTGGCCGACGCGATCGACGTCGAGGGCGTCGCTGGCATCTACCTCCACGAGGACCTCACCGGTCCGATGGCAGAGGCGCTCCCGCTCCTCATCCCTCATCCGACGCTGACGCACGGCCGGACGACCCACGCCCTGGCCAAGGATGAGGTCAACCACGTTGGCGAAGCCATCGCCATGGTCGTCGCGACGAACCGCTACGTCGCCGAGGACGCCTGCCAGCGGATCCGCGTGACCTACGAGCAGCTGCCTGTCGTCGTCGGTGTCGAAGCCGCCCGGGACGGGGAGCACCTCGTCCACGAGGACGTCCCCGGCAACGTCTCGGCCCACATGCTGCAGGAGGTCGGCGATGTCGAGGCGGCCCTGGCCGCCGCGCCGCACACGCTGACGCTCGACCTCGACATCGAACGGAGCGCCTCGACGCCGATGGAGGGCAAGGGGGTCTACGCGCGTTGGGACGACGAGCGGGGCGAGCTGCGCATGTACTCGTCCACGCAGACCTCCACCGGGGTCCGGGCAGCCGTCGCCGCCCGTCTCGAGCTGCCGCTCGCCAAGGTCGAGTGCATCGCGCCGGACGTCGGCGGCGGCTTCGGCGTCAAGATCATGCACCCCTGGCCCGAGGAGGTCCTCGTAGCCTGGTCGGCGCGCCTGCTCGGGCAGCCGGTCAAGTGGACGGAGGACCGGCGTGAGCACTTCGTGTCGTCCGCGCACGAGCGTGGCCAGCACCAGCGGGTCATGGTCGGGTTCGACGACGAGGGCCGCCTGCTCGGCCTCGACGTGAAGTTCTGGCACGACAACGGCGCCTACACGCCCTACGGGATCATCGTCCCGATCATCACCTCGACCCAGCTGCTCGGCCCCTACAAGCCCGGCACCTACCGGGTCGAGTTCTGGTCGCTCTACACCAACACCGTCATCGTCACGCCGTACCGCGGCGCCGGGCGGCCCCAGGGCGTTTTCGCGATGGAGCGGACCATGGACGCGATCGCCGACCACCTCGGGCTCGACCGCGCCGAGGTCCGGTCCCGCAACTTCATCCTGCCGTCCGAGATGCCCTACGACCACGGACTGCTCTTCCAGGACGGCCGCCCGCTCAAGTACGACTCGGGGGACTTCCCGGCGACGCTGGACAAGCTCAAGAAGCTGGTCGGCTGGGACGACTTCGGCGAGTACCGCGCGCAGGCCGAGGCCGAGGGGCGCAAGGTTGGTCTCGGGATGGGCTGCTATGTCGAGGGGACCGGCGTCGGCCCCTACGAGGGCGGCCACATCCAGATCGAGACCTCGGGGCGGGTCAACGTCTCGACCGGTCTGACGTCCCAGGGCCAGGGTCACGAGACGGCCTTCGCCCAGATCGTCGCCCAGGAGCTCGGCGTCCGCATCGAGGACGTCCATGTCACGACGGGTGACACGCGCCGGATGCCCTACGCCGTGGGGACGTTCGCGTCCCGAGCTGCCGTCATGTCGGGCAACGCCATCGCGCTCGCCGCACGCAACGTCCGGGCGAAGGCCCTGCGCATCGCGGCCGACGCGCTCGAGGTGTCGGTGGACGACCTCGACATCGTCGACGGGACGATCAGCGTCAAGGGTGCACCGCACACCTCGATGTCGCTCGGGACGGTGTCCGTCCTGTCGAACCCGCTTCGCTACGCCTTCGACGAGGCGGCCAAGGCGGCCACCCAGTTCGCGGGCACCTTCGACCCGGACAAGCCGCCGGTCGCCGACGACGACGAGCCCGGCCTCGAGGGCAAGGACTTCTACTCCCCGACCCAGGCGACCTTCGCCAACGGGATGCACGCCGCCGTCGTCGAGACGGACCCGGTCACGGCCGACATCAGGATCCTGCGCTACTGCGTGATCCACGACTGCGGCCCGATGATCAACCCGATGATCGTCGAGGGGCAGGTCCATGGCGGCGTCGCCCAGGGGGTCGGCGGCGCGCTCTACGAGCGGATGGCCTACGACGAGTCCGGGCAGCTGCTCAACGCGTCGTTCATGGACTTCCTCATGCCCTACGCCTCCGAGGTCCCGCACGTCGAGACCGACCACCTGGAGACCCCGTCGCCGCTCAACCCCTTGGGCATCAAGGGCGCCGGCGAGGCGGGGTGCATCCCGGTGTCGGCCGTCATCGCCTCGGCGATCGAGGACGCCGAGGGGTTCCCGATCAGCCGGATGCCGATCTCCCCGAACGACCTGTGGGAGCTCCGGCGCCGCCACCAGGCCGGGGACCTGCCCTCGCTCCGGCGGGCCCGAACTGCACACTCGACGTCATCCGACCCGGCAACCGACCCGGCAGCCGACCCGGCAACCGACCCGGCGTCAGACCCTTCGACCCAGGAGCCGTCCGCATGAAGATCTCCGGCACCGCCGCCCTCTCCGCCGACCCGCTCAAGGTCTGGGACGCCATCCACGACCCCGCGGTTCTCGCCCGCTCGCTGCCCGGCTGCGACCGACTCGTCGAGATCGCGCCCAACCACTACGCGATGACCGTCACCGCCGGGGTCGCCGCCATCAAGGGCTCGTACGACGGCGAGGTGCGCCTGCTCAACCCGCAGCACCCCGAGTCGTTCACCATGAAGGCCTCCGGGTCGGGCACGCCGGGCACGGTGGCCGCTGACGTCGACGTCCGGGTCGCGCCCAGTGAAGACGGCGGGACGCTCGTCAGCTACGACGCCGACGCCACGGTCGGCGGCCCGATCGGCGGCGTCGGGCAGCGCATGCTGTCCGGGGTCACGAAGAAGATGGCCGGCCAGTTCTTCGCCGCCCTCGACGCCGAGATCGCCGGTGTCCCACCCGAGCTGCGCGCCCAGGCACCCGCCCCGGTCGCGCTGGGAGTCGGCGTGGCAGAGCCGGCCACCGCGGAAGCCGGCACGTCCGCGGTCAGCGAGCCCAGCGGCATACGGCCCGCTGGTGCGGGAACGGTCTACGCGGGCAGGGCAGCCGCGAGCGGCGACTCCACCCGGGTCAAGGACTTCGTCATGGGAACGTTCACCGGTGCCGGCATCGCCTTCCTCGGCGTCGTCATCGGCTGGGCCATCGGAAGAGGATGAGAAATGCGTGCCTTCACCGCTGCAGCTGTCCAGGTCGCCCCGGTCCCGGGTGCGCTCACCAAGGAGTCCATCACGGACAACCTCGACCGCTGCGTCGACTTCACCCGCCGGTGCGTCGACGCCACGGGCGCCGAGCTCGTCGTGCTTCCGGAGTCGGCGACGACCGGCTTCACGCCAGGTTGCTCGAAGGAGGAGCTGTGGGACCTCGTCACGGAGATCCCCGGCGGCATCGTCGAGCCGATCCAGGCGGTGGCCCGAGAGACGGGCGCCCACGTGTGCGTCGGCACCTACGAGCGGGGGCCGGAGCGCGGGGTCGTCTACAACGCGTCCGTCCTCGTCTCGCCCACCGGCGAGGTGCTCGGCGTCTACCGCAAGACGCACCCGTTCTGCTCCGAGGCGGTCGACGGCGGCGGCTGGGTCACCCCCGGTGACACGGTCACCGTCTGCGACACGGACCTCGGCAAGATCGGGATGATCATCTGCTTCGACGGCGACTACCCCGAGCTGTCGCGGATCCAGGCCGTCCAGGGGGCGGAGGTCATCTGCCGGCCCTCGGCGCTGCTGCGCTCGGCCGACATCTGGGACCTCACGTCGCGGGCCCGGGCCTACGACAACCACGTCTACGTCATCGGGGCCAACGCCACCGGTATCGATCCGGCGGGCACGATCTTCTTCGGCAACTCGCACATCGTGACGCCGATCGGGCACGTCGTCGCCAAGGCGGCGAGCCACGAGGGCTGGGTCTCGGCCCGCCTCGACCCCAAGGAGGCGCTCGCCTCACTGACGCCGGGCTCGAACGTCGGACAGGGCTTCGACCACCTGCGTGACCGCAACCTCGACCTCATCCGCGGGCACCGGGACGAGCTCGAGCGGGCCGCGAGCAGCTCGTTCTGGCACGAGCGCCCTCGGCACGGCAACGACGGCTGAGCAGCTGGTCCTCTGTGGAAGCTTGCCCGCCTTGGGACGTGGGCGAACTTCCACGGTGACGTCCCTGCCTTGGTTCTGGAGTGACCGGGCGACGGGCGTCCGACGGTGCCGCCCAGCCGCGACCAGAGGTCTCGGCATCCTTGCTCCGCAGGACGCCGCCGACGAGGCATTGACCGCTACGAGCACCGATGACGGAGCTGCGTTGTGCCGCGGGCCGAGCCGAACCTGCGGCACAACGACACCTCAAGAGGCCAGCGAGTGCGTCAGGGCCCAGGCGTTGTAGCCGCCGATCAGGTCCGACACGTCCGAGAAGCCTTGGGCGCGCAGCACGCTCGCACCGACGTTGCTCCGCCAGCCGCCGGCGCAGTAGAGCACTACGGGGCGGGCCGGGTCGAGCTCGCCGATCCGGGTCCTCAGCTCCGCGAGCGGCAGGTGGGTCGAGCCCGGGATGCTGCCCTGTGCGAGCTCACCGACGTTGCGGATGTCGACGACCTGAACCGAGTCCCGATCACACACCTCCTCGACCTGGGCGACCGTGAGCCGGCTCGCGCGCTCCACCCGGTCCTCGCGGGCGAGCAGGTAGGCCTCGACGTCCGTGACGTGGCCGAGGACCTGGTCGAAGCCGATCCGGGCGAACCGGACGGCGACCTCCTGCACCTGCTCCGCAGGGGCGAGCAGGACGAAGGCCTGGGTGGGCTCGAGGACGGTCCCCACGGTCTCCGCGAGGCGACCGTCGGTCGGGATGCTGATCGAGCCCCCGAGGTGCCCGGCCGCGAACTCCTGCTGGTCGCGCGCGTCGACGAGGATCGCGCCACCGGCCAGGGCCTCGTCGACCTGCTCGTCCGTGAGGGCGGGGACGGTGGCATCGGTGTCGCGGACGCCCCGCTCCGCCTTGTTCAGCGTCGCGTTGTAGATGAAGTACGCGGGCGCGGCGGGCTGCCCCTCGGTGACCAGGTCGACGAAGGCTGACTCGCTCGTCGGCTGGCAGGCGTAGTTGAAGCGCCGCTGTTCGCCGATGGTCGACTGCTTCTCGGTGGACAGGTTCTTGCCGCAGGCGGAGCCGGCACCGTGCGCCGGGAAGACCCGGACCTCGTCAGGCAGGCCCATGAGCTTGTGCTGCACCGAGTCGTAGAGCATCCGGCCGAGCTGGTCCCCGGTGACGCCGACGGAGGCGAGCAGGTCGGGCCGGCCGACGTCGCCGATGAAGAGCGCGTCACCCGTGAGGACGCCGTACGGCACGTCGTCATCGTCGTGCTCGCGGACGAGGACGCTGATGGACTCGGGCGTGTGCCCGGGCGTGGCCATGATCTCGAGGGTCACGTCTCCGAGGCTGATCCGCTCGCCGTCCCCCAGTGAGCGGACCTCGAACTCCGGCGAGGCGGCCTCGCCGTAGCCGATCCAGGCACCGGTCTCGCGGGCCAGCTCGAGGTGGCCGGAGACGAAGTCGGCGTGGAAGTGCGTGTTGATGATCCCGACGATGCTCAGGCCGTAGGCTCTCGCGTCGTCGAGGTACTCAGCGACGTCACGCCGGGGATCGACCACGACCGCTTGGCCGGTGACCTCGTCCGCGATGAGGTACGACGCCTGGGAGAGACAGTCGAGGTAGTACTGGGTGAACCGCATGAATGCTCCTTGGACGATGCTGAGTCGCTGTCACGGATCCTAACGCATACCCCCAGGGGTATCATTCCGAGGGAACAGCATGCATGCCGTATGCCGTTGGGCGGGCGGGGCGCGCTGCGTGCAGTGCCGCGCTCGGTTGTTCATGACGGAGCGGCCTGACACCTTCACGAAGGCTTCACGCAGGGGCCAGTCGACCCTTCACCGAGCGGACGTTGACTCGAATCAGGAGCCCGGGAAGCGGGTCCGAAGGCACGATTCGAGGAGGACATCATGTCGAGGACATGGAAGACCAGGGCCATGGCAGCAGCCGGTGCGGTCCTCGTGACCGCGGCTGGAGTGCAAGGCGTCGCACGGGCCGTCACCAACGCGTCCGAAGCCGCCGCGCCGAGCGTCGCGACTGCCACGGCAGTCGACGGGACGGTGGCGAAGGACCTGCAGTTGACCCGTGAGGAGGAGCGGATGGCCCGCGATCTCTACACTGCCCTGGCGGCGCAGTATGACCAAGCGGTCCCGTTCAGCCACATCAAGCGCAGCGAGCAGCGGCACTTCGACGCCGTCGGTGCGCTCCTCACCCGCTACCGGGTGAGCGACCCGTCGACCGGCATGGCTGCCGGCACGTACGCGTACCCGGAGCTGCAGAAGCTCTACGACGGCTGGCTGGCGGAGGGCAAGACGTCCCTCGACGCCGCATACGACGTCGGGATCGCCTTGGAGAAGCGCGACATCGCCGACCTGGAGAAGCTCATCGGGACGACGAAGGACGCGGACGCCAAGACGCTCTTCACGCGGCTGAAGGCTGCCTCGGAGCACCACCTGGCCGCCTTCGAGGCCGCGGCCGCGGGCGACCTGCCTGCGGACGGGGTCGGTGGCGGCATGATGGGCCAAGGCCGCGGCGGCGGCATGATGGGCGGTCGGATGGGCCCCGCAGACGGTGACGAGAGGGTTCCGGGGGCCGGCATGGGACCCGGCATGGGTCCGGGCGCCGGCATGGGCCCGGGCGCCGGCATGGGCCCGGGCGCCGGCATCGGCTCGGCCGACTGTCCGCTCGTGGACGACGACGCCTGACAGAACCCCGGCCACCCGGTCGGCACGACGAGCGGCTGACCAGGAGGGGCGAGCACGGGCCGTGGGTCGGAGGCCTGATCCGAAGTGGCCGATGCGCCCCCGAGAGCCTTGCTCTCGGGGCAGCGCCTACTGCTTCACGGGCAGGCGCGCCGTGAAGGTGGCACCCCGGCCACGGCCCGATGACGCGGCCGTCAGCTCGCCCCCGTGCTCACGCACGATGCCCCGAGCGATGGTCAGACCAATGCCCGACCCGGTGTCGTGCTCGCCCACGCGGCGGCCCGGCACGCGGTAGAAGCGCTCGAAGACCCGCTCGAGCTCGGCGGCATCGAGGCCCTCGCCCGTGTCGCTGACCTCGAGCAGCGCGTCATCGCCGTCACGCCGGCAGGAGACACGCAGCTCGCCCCCGGACGGAGTGGCCCGGATCGCGTTGCCCACGAGGTTGGTGACGACCTGGGCGATCCGGTCTGGGTCCGCGAGCGCCCTGAGCTCGGTGGTGCTGACGTCGACGGTGAGACCCAGCCCCGAGTCCTCGGCCTGGGGGCGCAGCCGCTCGGCGGCGGCCCGGACCACCGGAGTCAGGTCGACGTCCTGCCTTGACAGGCCGATGCGCCCCTCCTCGGCTCGGGACAGGGTGGACAGGTCCTCCGACAGCCTCCGCAGCCGGCGGACCTCCTCGCTCACGTGGTCGAGCTGCTCGGGCGTGGCAGGCAGGATGCCGTCGATCATCGCCTCGACGTAGCCGTCGATGACCGTCAGCGGCGTGCGCATCTCGTGCCCGACCTCACCGAGGAGCCGGACGCGACGTGCTTCGGTGTCCGCCAGGCCACGCCCCAGCGTGTTGACGTCGGTGGCGAGCTCGGCGAGCTCGGACTCGTGGGGCACGGGCACGGGCACGTCGTAGCGTCCGAGGGCCAGCTGGCGGGTCGCCGCCCGGACGGCGCCGAGCGGGCGGATGACGCGTCGCGCCGCGAACACTCCGAAGATCGCGGCGGCGACGGCGCCGATGAGTGCTCCGATGAGAAGGGCCTGGGTGACCGCGTCGGCGAACTGCGCCCGGAACGTACCCCCTTGCTGGCCCCGGCCGTGCATCACAGCGCCCATCCCGCTCATCCGCATGTTCTCGTCGAAGAGCGGGGGCGCGATCTGTCGGACGATGAAGAACGTCGCCGCTGCCCCGATGAGCGCGACGAGCACGTGCGACGCAACGAGGCGGGTGACGAGGCGATTCATGCCGGCGCCCCCGTCGGCTCGAGGAGGAACTTGTAGCCAACGCCCCGCACCGTCCCTATGACGTGCGGTGAGGTCGCATCGTCGGCAAGTGCCTTGCGCATGCTCCGGATGTGCACGTCGACCACCCTCTCGTCGCCGTAGAAGTCGTAGCCCCACACCTTCTCGAGGAGCTGTGCCCGCGAGAACACCCGCCCGGGGGCGTGCGCGAGCGAGACCAGCAGGTCGAACTCCAGGGTCGAGAGGGTGACGGAGTCGGGACCGATCCTGACCTCACGGCGGCCCTCGTCGATGGTCAGGCCGTCGAAGTGAAGGACGTTGGCGGGCGGCGCCGGGTCGGCATCGGCCGAGCCCCTCGTACCTGTCCGGCGCAGGACTGTCTTGACGCGCGCGACGACCTCGCGCGGGCTGAACGGCTTGGTGATGTAGTCGTCGGCGCCGACCCCCAGTCCGACGAGCTTGTCAACCTCCTCCGAACGAGCGGTCACGAGGATGACGAAGACGTCGGACCGGGTCCGGACCCGGCGCAGCACCTCGAGTCCGTCCAGGTCGGGGAGCCCGACGTCGAGGAGGACGAGATCAGCGCGCTGCGCGTCGGGCGCGGTCATCTGGCGCAACGCCTCTGCGCCGCCGCCGGCCTCGGAGACGACGAACCCGTCCGCCTCGAGATAGGCCCGGAGCACGGTCCGGATCTGGGCCTCGTCGTCAACGACGAGAACGTGACGAGCCACGCGTCCTCCTTGCTCGTGCCGATGGGACCCAGCCTAGGAGCCGGAGAACGGACCGAACGTACATGCGGAGCGGCGGATTGGGGGCTGCCGCGCTGGGTAGTTCGAGCCCATGACGACCGACGGCACGACGAACGTCCCGAACCCCTTTCCCCGCCTGGCCATGGTCACCGGCGCGGACTCCGGCATCGGACGCGCGACTGCCCTGCTCCTCGCGACGGAGGGCTTCGACATCGGCCTGACGGCCCACGAGGACCTCGAGGGTGCCGAGGAGACCGCCCGAGAGATCGAGCAACGCGGCCAGCGCTGCGTCCAAGCACGCTTCGACGCAGCCTCCCCCGACGCGGCCTCGACAGTCGACGAGCTCGCGACCCAGCTCGGGGGGCTGGGCGTGCTGGTCAACGTCGCCGGCACCGGGCAGTCCGAGATGGCGCTGGACCTGACGCTCGACCGGTGGCAGCACGTCCTGGCGACCGACCTCACGGGACCGTTCCTCTGCGCCCAGCGAGCGGCCCGCTGGATGGTGGCCCACGACCACGGTGGTCGCATCATCAACGTCACGAGCGTGCACGAGCACATCCCCCGCGTGGGGTCGTCCGCCTACTGCGCAGCCAAGGCGGGTCTCGGGATGCTGACCCAGGTGCTCGCCCTCGAGCTCGCCGAGCACGGGATCACGGTCAACTCCGTCGCGCCCGGAGAGATCGCGACCGAGATGACCGGCCAGGACGAAGAGGACGCCTACCGCGTGTCGCGGCCGGGGAACCCGCTCGGCCGGCCCGGCCACGTCAACGAGGTCGCGTCCGTCATCGGGTTCCTCGCATCGCCCCGGTCCGCGTATGTCACGGGCTCCTCCTATGCGGTCGACGGCGGGCTCATGCTCATGGCCGCCCACGGGCACGACGACGCGGGCTCTGGCTGGCGCCGTCCCTGAGAGGTCGGCTCCACCCGAGGTGCCGTGTCCCTGGAAGCGAGCTGAGCGGCATACGGCATCGGTGTGGAAGGAAGCCCGCGTCCTGGCCCGGGTCTGTTTCCACTCGTGCGGGCTGTCAGCCCGACTCGGCGGCCCGGCTGGGCCAGACTCCGGCGGTGAGCCGCTCGTAGGAGCCCCGGACGATGGACTCGAGCGCGTCGAGGTCGACCTTGTCCAGGTCCTTGATGTAGATGCATCCAACGCCGGTCGTGTGCGGCCCCAGTCGGTCGAGCAGGTCTCGGTAGCCGTCGACGCCATCCAGGACATAGACCGTGGTCGCGGCCTTGCGCGGCGCGAATCCGGCCGCCGGAGCGTCTCCTTCTCGTCCGCTGGCGTACCGGTAGTGGTACTCCCCGAAGCCGACGATGGAGGACCACATCCGCGGCTCCTGGCCGGTCACTCGCTGCATCAGGTCGATCAGCGTGTCCGCGTCGCGCCGTCGCACAGGCGACTGGACGGACGCGAGGTGGGCGGTCACGTCTGCGTTCATGGAGCCACTGTGCCACCCGGATGGCCGCTCGCTGGCTCGTTCCCGGGGTTGCCCTGGGAGGTGTGCGTCGTGGGAGCCCAGTCGTAGATGACCGACGTACGCAGCAGAACGTCGGCGGCGGAGCGGTTCTCACGGCTGACCACCACCCAGAACACCACGATGGGGACGAAGACGCAGAGCAGCGCCCGCAGCAGGGCAATGCCGGGACGGAGTCGTCCTCCGCGCTGGTCCACCACGCGGAGCCCCAGCAACCGTGCACCGTAGCTGCGCCCCGTGGTGGCCCATGCAAGCGTGAGGTAGACGGTGAGCAACCACAGGAAGCAGAGCAGGAGCAAACCGAACCCTGGCTCGACGAGCCGGAAGTCGCGAGGGCTGATGACGTACCTGACCGCCAGCACCCCGACGTAACCGAGGCCGACGCCGATGACGGCGACGACTGTGTCGACCGCGCCCGCGAGGAGGCGGGTGACGATGCCCGCGCGGTGACCTTGCATCGACCGGGCGCCCACCGGGACGACGATGCGCGCAAGCGTGCCACTACCGGGGTCAGTGGGTGGCTCCATCAGCCCGCCCTCTCAGTGCACGTATCCATGGCCGACCACAGGGGTCGGCGACTGACCATCCGAAGCGGCCGGCGTCGCCGTCGCGGTGTCGGCCTCGAGGGCGGCAGCGGGCGTTCGGTCGGATCGGCGCAGCAGCCGGTCGACCGCGTGGGCGACTCGTTCGTCCGCTCGAATGCCCTGGCGCCGCACCTCCAGCAGACCCTCCGACGCCATCGAGCCGGTCGAGCTGCGGATGATGCCGGGCAGGTCGATGCCCTCGACGACGTACTCAGCCAGGCGGATGAGGTCGATCCTGGCGATCACCGCATCCAGGTCGGCGCGGGACATCACCTGGTCGACATCCACCCGGTCGAGCACTGCCTCGAGGTCCGCCCGCGCCACGATCGCGTCGACGTCCACCCGGTCCAGCACCGCCTGCAGGTCCGCCCGCGCCATGATCGCGTCGACGTCCACCCGGTCGATCACCGCCTGCAGATCCACGTCCGCCACGATCGCGTCCACGTCCACCCGGTCCAGCACCGCCTGCAGGTCCACCTGGGCCACGATCGCATCGAGCTCGACGTGCTGGACGAGCGTGTCGAGGTCCACGTGCCTGAGCACCAAGTCGGTTGCGTCCACGCGGGCCAGGACGGCCTCGACCACCCGGGGCGTCAGGCGGTCGGCCAGCCGCGACAGGGCTGTCGCCGCGTGCTGACGCTCCGACCTCCCTCGCGCCAGCAGCTCGCCGACGCGACGGTCCCCGACCACGCGGCGCCCCAGCCTGAGCGGCGTGTGGGCGACCGCGCTGATGGGACGCAGCACGAAGCCCGCTCGGCCGGCGGCCTGACGTGATGCCGCCAGGGCCACGACCGCCAGACCCAGTGCAGCGTCCATCAGCTTGACCGGGTCCGAGGTCGACCTCCGCTCCGGGGTCAGCAGGGCGGCCTGGTCGTCCAACGTGGGGCTGTCGGAAGGTGTACTGGACACGACGCCCCTCCTGTCATGTGGCGTTGCTGACACGTCGATCATCCGCCACGATCACCCCGTGCCGCTTCATTCTCGGCGGGGGAGTCGATCCACTGGCGATGTCTGGCGCCTTTACCACCCTCCGTTGGCAGTTTGTGCCAACGCATCGGTACACCGCCGACTGTTGAATCCTTCCCATGACTTCGCGACGGATCAGGATCGGCATCGACACCGGGGGCACGTTCACCGACGTCGTGGCCCTCGATGAGGACTCCGGTGAGCTGGTCACGACGAAGACGCCATCCACGCCGAGCAACCCGGCCGACGGCTTCATCACCGGCGTCCGGAAGGTCCTGGACCTCATGGACGCGACGGGCGAGGACGTCACCGCCGTCTCCCACGGCACGACGGTCGCGACCAACAAGCTGCTCGAGGGCAAGGTCGAGCGGCTCGGATTCATCACCACCGAGGGCTACGAGTTCATCCTCGAGATTGCCCGACAGGCCGTCCCGGACGGCTACGGCAACTCGTACTTCTGGGTGAAGCCGCCCCGAATCGTGCCGGCGGACTTCGTCAGGACAGTCGGGGGCCGGCTCGACTTCGAGGGCAACGAGATCCGACCCTTCGACGAGACCGGGGCCGTCGAGGTGGCCGGGTGGTTCCGCGACCGCGGGATCACGACGATCGGGGTCTGCTTCCTGCACTCCTACGCGGACGACAGCCACGAGCTGGCCATGCGCGACATCCTCCGCCGCGAGCACCCGGAGGCCGTGGTGTCGATCAGCTCGGAGGTGCTCCGGGAGTACCGCGAGTACGAGCGCTCGATGACGACGCTCGTCGATGCCGCCGTGAAGCCCAACGTCTCCCGCTACGTCGCCAACATCCACGAGCGTCTCGACCAGTTCCTCACTCAGCCGAGCGGGTCCGTCGAGGGTTCACGGGGGCGCAGGCCGGCCACGGCCGTGAGCCCCCGTGGGTTGCCGTTCTACGTGATGAAGTCGAATGGCGGCGTGCTGTCGGCCGATGAGGTCGTCCACCAGCCGATCACGACAGTCCTGTCCGGTCCGGCCGCAGGAGCCCTCGGCGCGGGCCTCATCGCGAAAAAGGCCGGCTTCCCCAAGGTCCTCACGTGCGACGGCGGCGGCACCTCGACCGACGTCTCCGTCGTCCTCGACGGCGAGCCGACGCTGACGACGGAGGGAACCGTCGGCGCCTACCCCAGCAAGATCCCGATGATCGACGTCGTGACCGTCGGAGCCGGGGGCGGCTCCATCGCCTGGATCTCACCCGAGGGCTCGCTCAAGGTAGGCCCGCAGTCAGCCGGCGCCGACCCCGGTCCCCTCTGCTACGCCAAGGGCGGCACCGAGCCGACCATCACCGACGCCCACGTCGTCCTCGGCCGGATCCCGCCGCACCTGCTCGGTGGGGAGATCTCCCTCGACGTCGACGCCGCCCGCGCGGGCATCGAGGCCCTTGCCGGCCGCCTCGGCCTCGACTTCGAGCGCTGCGCTACGGGCATCCTCGAGATCTCCGCCTGGAACCAGGCCAACGCCCTGCGCCAGGTGAGCGTCAAGCGGGGGCTCGACGTGCGCGACTTCATGCTCACGACCTTCGGTGGCTCGGGGTCGCTCCTCGCCTGCCGCCTCGTCGACATCCTCGGCCTCGCCGGCGTCGTCGTCCCGCAGAACCCGGGCAACGTCTCGGCCTTCGGCCTGCTCACCGTCGACGTGAAGAACGACTACGTCCAGACCGCCGTCGCGCGCCATGCAACCCTCGACCACGCCGCCGTCCAGAAGACCTTCGACGAGCTGACCCACCGCGCCGCGCACGCACTCGACGCCGAGGGCTTCACACGCGACGTCCACCGCTACACACGCACCGTCGACCTGCGGTACTTCGGCCAGGCCTACGAGGTCCGGGTGCCGGCCGCCTCAGGAACCATCGACGAGGCGTATGCCGCAGACGTGGCCGCCCGCTTCCACGACGCGCACCGAGCCCTCTACGGCTACGACTTCCGCGATGACCCCACGCAGCAGGTCGAGTGGGTCAACCTCCGCGTCACAGGGATCGGCCCGATCACACGGCCCGAGCTGCAGGAGCTCTCTTCGGCATCAGCCGAGGCCGCTGCCCTGGCGGACCGGGCACTCAAGAGTCGACGCCCGGTCTGCTTCGACGCCGCCGACGGGTACGTCGACACGGGTGTGTTGTGGCGACCGGGCCTCCGCTCCGGCGACACGATCCAGGGCCCGGCCATCATCGAGGAGTTCGGCTCTACCATCCCCATCCACCCGGGCTTCGCCCTGCGCGTCGACGACCTCGGAAACCTCGTCATCACCAGGCTCACGAACAGCACGGAGGTCTGACCATGTGCCTGTCCTGCCAGACCGCCCACGTCAAGCTCGCCCCGGTGGACGGCGCCGCCTCGAGCGGGAGCCAGCGCAGCGGCATACGGCCTGATCCGACTGAGCCACAGGAGAACCCAGCTGGTCTTCCCACGTCGTACGAGCACGGCAACCGCCTGACCCCGGAGGGCACCACGGTCGACCCGATCGTCATCGAGATCGTCGAGGGCACCTTGGCGAGCGTCGAGATGGAGGTCGAGACGGCCATCTCGCGGACCTCGCGGTCCCCCATGATCCGCGACGCGCACGACTTCCGCGCCGGCATCCACGACCGGCAGCTGCGCAAGCTCACCGGCCGGTCCTACAGCGCCCTCGTGCACCCGATCGTGCGCGACTTCCCCATCGACCAGATGGCCGAGGGAGACGTGTTCTTCCACAACGACGTGTACGAGTCGGAGGGCGGCATCGGTCACCTGCCCGACCTCTGCGTCACCGTGCCGGTCTTCCACCAAGGCGAGGTCGTGGCGTTCGTCCAGGCGTTCGGCCACCACGACGACATCGGGGGCGCGGTACCTGGGTCGATGCCGAGCAACGCCCAGTCGGTGTTCGAGGAGGGCCTCTCGGTACCGCCGATCCAGCTGTGGGACAAGGGGGTTCCCAACAAGGCTGCGCTCCGAATCATGACGCGCAACTCGCGCATGCCGGACTCGCTCGCCGCGGACCTCGACGCGGAGTGCTCGGCGTGCCTCATGGGGGCGCGGCGCCTGTCGGAGCTCTTCGAGCGGTACGGACGAGAGACGGTCGAGGCGGCCTTCGACGCGATCCTCGACAAGACGACCGAGACGTACCGCCGCGAGATCCTGTCCAAGATCCCCGACGGGACGTACGTGTGGGAGGACTACGCCGAGCACGACGGCGTCGACGAGCCGCAGCTGCACACGCAACGGATCACCCTGACCAAGACGTCGGAGGACGGCGGGAAGATCCTCATCGACTTCACCGGGACCAGCCCGCAGGCCAAGGGCCCGATCAACCACTGCGGCGACTACGTTGGCGGCAACTTCCTCAAGAAGTGGCTCGCCCCGATCCTTCGCAACCTGGCCGACACCCCGGAGCGGATGGCCGAGCTCGACGTCAACGAGGGCATCGTTCCGCTGATCGAGATGAAGTTCCCGCCGAAGGGCACGCTGCTGACACCGATCTATCCTGCGCCGACCAACGCGCGCACCTTCGTCATCCTGCGGCTGCTGGGGGTGCTCGCGGGGGTGGTCGCCAAGGCCGTGGACGGGCGGATGCCGGCGGACCAGGAGACGATCCGCTACACCGGCGTCTACGGCAAGGACCGCGACGGCAACGACTACCTCATGCGCGAGGTGCTCGGCGGCGGTTCGGGTGGGCGCTACTACGCCGACGGCGAGGACACGATCCACGTCGTGCCTGACTCCCGGAACCTGCCGACCGAGTTCACCGAGAGCCGGTTCCCCTTCATCGTGGAGCGGCTCGGGCTGGCGGTCGACTCGGGTGGGGCGGGGCGCTACCGCGGTGGCCTGGGCTACGAGAAGCACCTGCGGATGCTGCGAGACGCCCACTTCATGTCGATCGCGGACCGCTCGATCCTCGCCTGCTGGGGCGTCAAGGGGGGTCGCGCCGGCCGGCCCTTCGAGGTGACCATCGACGTCGGCGGGGCGGACGAACGGGTCGTCGACGCGCTGGCCAACGCCGAGGTCGTCAAGGCTGGGCAGGTGATCCGGATCCGTACGACGGGCGGGGGTGGCTGGGGCGACCCCCTCGAGCGGCCGTACGGCGAGGTCGAGCGCGACCTGCGCTGGGGGAAGGTCTCCTTCGAGGGCGCGCGCTCTGACTACGGCGTCGTCGCCTCGGGCACGAAGGACGAGCCGGTGGTGGACGTGGCCGCCTCGGACGCGTTGCGTGCGTCGCTGCGAGCCGAGCGCGAGGCCCAGCCGCAGCCGTTCTTCGACCGCGGACCTGGCTATGCCGTCCTCGCAGCGGGCGCGGAGGCCGCCGAGGTCGACTGGGTGTGACGGAGGTTCTCGTCATCGGCTCGGCCGGCAAGACCGGTCGCGCCGTGACTCGCGCCCTCGTGACTCGCGGAGCTCGCGTGCGCGCTGCGGTCCGTCCCGGGTCGCGGGGGATGCCGTATGCCGCTGAGCTCGCTTCCCCGGTCACCGTGGAGCTCACGACGGGGCTGGGTCTGGAAGAGGCGATGCGCGGTGTGGAGGCGGTCTACCACTTGGCGCCGAACGTCCATCCGGACGAAGCCGGGATCGCGGCCCGCGTCGTCGAGTCCGCTCGGGCCGCAGGCGTCTCCCGGTTCGTGTACCACTCCGTCCTCCACCCGGAGGATGCGTCGATGCCGCACCACGTGCGCAAGGCGGAGGCCGAGAAGGTCATCCATGCCCGACTCAGCGCGGCGACGGTACTGCGCCCAGCGGCATACGGCCAGAATCTCTTGGACGCGGCGCTCGCGGGGCGGATGGCGGTGCCGTACTCGATCGACGCGCCGTTCACCAACGTCGACCTGGACGATGTCGCCGAGGTTGCCGCGCTGGTCCTCACCGGGCCGGGCCACGAGGGCGCCACCCATGAGCTCTGCGGGCCGGAGTCGCTCAGCGTGCGTGAGCAGGCCAGCATCGCGGGGGACGTGCTCGGTCGTCCGGTCGACGCACGGCGGATCTCCTTGGAGGAGTGGACGGCCGGGTCCGGCTCGGCCATGTCCGAGCAGGCACGCGAGGACCTGCTGGCGATGTTCCGGGCCTATGACCGCGACGGGCTGACGGGTGATGCATCGACGCTCGAGCGACTGCTCGGCCGTCCAGCCACCCCGTGGAGCGCCACCGTTGCACGAGCCGGGTACACCTAGAGCAGCTGTCTCATGGCCTTGATCGCTCCGGTCAGGTAGCGCTCGACGACTGCTCGGTCGGTGTCGGTCAGCGACTGGTCCAGGGCGGCCAGCGACTGGAACATCGGCCGCAGCCAGCCGATGACCTCGGCACGCCCGGAGTCGGTGACGACGACGACCGTCCGCCGACCGTCCTCCGGGTGCGCGCGCCGCTCCGCGTGGCCATGGGAGACGAGGCGGTCGACGACTCCGGACGAGGCGGCGGACGTGATACGGAGCCGGCGGGCGAGCTCGACCGGCCCCATCGGCTCGGCGGACAGGTGCCTGAGCGCATGCAGCTCGGTGATCGACATGCCGGCCCGCCGAGCCACCACCTCAGGCAGCGCCTCGGCGACGTCGATCAGCTCCTGGAGGGCCTCCAAGGTGCGAGCTGGGCGCCACGCGGGTACTGCGTCCTGCATCGCTCGCGAAGGTGTGCTTTCCATTTCGCTAACCAACTTAGTAAGATCCTTAACGACTTGCCCAACCTTAGCGGAGGAACCCGTGTCTCACCTTGCCGATCGTCTCACCGCGCGGTGGTGGGCCGGCCTTTTCGCCACCATCGCCCTGCTCCTCTCCGGAGCCGTCATCGGGCTCGTGGGCGAGGCCGAGAGCAGCCCCTCGCCCACCGACACCTTGGCGGCCGGGTCGGACAGCGCCGCGGCGGCGGAGCTTCGTGAACGGCTGCCCCGCTCGGACGACTCCGCCGCAGTCGTCCTCTTCAGCCGTGACGCCGAGGCGCTGACCGAGAGCGACCGCGCCGCCATTGCCGAGCGGGCGGCGGAGCTGCCGGGCGCGACGGGGATGCCGCCGGTTCCGAGCGAGGACGGCACGGCCGCCCTGGTCGTCCTTCCCGTCGACGCCGCAGACGCCACGGCTGCCTCGGCCGCGGTGACCGAGATCCGCGACGTCGCGCGGGCTGACCTGCCAGCGGGGCTGACTGCCCAGGTGACGGGTCCGGCGGCCGTCCAGGCAGACCTCGCTGCGGTGTTCGACGGCGCCAACCTCCGGTTGCTCATCGCGACGGCCTCGATCGTGGCCTTCCTGCTCGTCATCACCTACCGCAGCCCCGTTCTCTGGCTCATCCCGCTGACCGTCATCGGCGTCGCGGATCGCGTCGCCACCGTCGTGGCGACCCACACCCTGGACTACTTCGACATCCCTTGGGACGAGTCGACGGTGGGCATCCTCTCGGTCCTCGTCTTCGGCGCGGGCACGGACTACGCGCTCCTGCTCATCTCCCGCTATCGCGACGAGCTGCGCCGGCATGCCGACCGGCGTCCCGCCATGGCTGCGGCAATGTCCCGAACGGCCGAGGCCGTCGTCAGCAGCGCGTCCACCGTCGTGCTCGGTGTCCTCACGCTGCTCCTGTCGGCCTTCCCCTCGACACGGGGCCTCGGTGTCGCGTCGGCAGTCGGGATCGTCGTGGCAGCAGTCTTCGCACTGCTCGTCCTGCCCGCTGCTCTCGTCGTCTTCGGGCGGTGGGTCTTCTGGCCGAAGATCCCGCACGTGGGCGAGCCGGCACTGGCAGACCGCAGGTCCCTGTGGAAGCGAATCGGGGACGTCGTGGCTGCCCGCCCGGGCACGGTCATCGCCGTGACCCTCATCGGCCTGCTCATCGCATCGGCCGGCGCGTTGGGTCTGCGGACCGGGCTGTCGGTCTCCGACCAGTTCCTCGAGAAGCCAGAGGCGATCTCCGCCTCGGAGCGGCTGGCCGAGTCCTTCCCGGCCAGCAGCGCCGACCCTGCGATCGTCGTCACGACCGACGATTCCCAGGCCGTCCTCGCGGCAGTGGAGAGCGCCGACGGCGTGTCCTCCGCACGCATCGGCAACGAGGGTGGCGGCGTGGCGCAGATCGACGCCGTCCTCGCCGGCGCTCCGTCGTCCGCTGAGTCCCAGCGTGGCGTGACCAACCTGCGAAACGCCGTGGCGGGCTTCGACGGCACCCACGTCGGCGGCACCGAGGCCGTCGCGCTCGACACCGCGTCCGCGGCCGCGGAAGACCTGCGCCTCATCCTGCCCATCATCCTGATCGTCGTGCTGGTGGCCCTGATGCTGCTGCTGCGCTCGGTCGTCGCACCCATCATCCTCGTCGCCACCGTCGTCGCCACGTATGTCGCCAGCCTCGGGATCTCGTGGGTGCTGTTCACCCGGGTCTTCGGCTTCGAGCGGCTCGACGACACGGCGCCGCTCTATGCCTTCGTGTTCCTCGTGGCCCTCGGTGTCGACTACAACATCTTCCTCGTCAGCCGCGCGCGGCAGGAGGCCCGCGAGCACGGCGTCCGGCAAGGCATGCTGCGTGCTCTCGCTGCCACTGGTGGCGTGATCACCAGCGCCGGGATCCTGCTCGCGGCCGTCTTCGCCGTCCTCGGCGTGCTGCCACTCGTCGTGCTGGCACAGGTCGGCGTCATCATCTGCGTCGGCGTGCTCCTGGACACCCTCGTGGTCCGGACGCTGCTCGTGCCCGCCATTGCGCTGGTTCTGGGCGACCGCTTCTGGTGGCCGCGCCGGGTCTCCCAGAGCGCGCCTCAGCCGGAGGCCTCGCCGCAGCTGGTTTGAGCCGAACGATCCCTTGGGAAGCTAAGCAGGACCCGGCACTCCTCGAACCCGCTCGAACCCTCTCGTGACTTCTGGCGCATGTCCACAGCGGCGAGCCGCCTTGACTATCAGATGTTGCCGACGTGAGGCTAGGAAGCGGGCTGGCAGTGTCTCCCAAACGGCACAGGGCCGAACAGCATCGCCGACTCCCCAGCGGCGGCTCATCCTTGGAGGTCCCCATGGCACGTCCCTCCTTCTCCCGCGTCGCCATCCCCATGGTCGCCGTCGCCCTTCTCGCGAGCGCGTGCGGCGCTGATGAGCCCGGCTCCGCGGGCGGGACCGACGGCTCTGGCGGCGAGGCGCTGCGCGTCGCCGCGATCTTCTCCGGGTCGACGACTGATGCGGACTACAACGCCCTTGGCCTGCTCGCCCTCCAGGAGGCCGAGAAGAAGCACGGCGCCGAGACGGCGCACTCCGAGAGCGTGCCCGTGCCTGACGCCGAGCGCGTCATGAAGGAGTACCTCGCGGACGGCTACACCGTCATCTGGAGTCACGGCAGCCAGTACTTCGAGGCGACGAACAAGCTCGCCAAGCAGTATCCCGACGTCACGTTCATCGGCGAGTTCGATGACAAGCCGAAGGAGAGCGTCCCGAACCTCTGGATCCTCGATCGGAACTTCCACACCGCCTTCTACCCGATCGGGATCCTCGCTGCCGCGCAGACGACCTCGGGCAAGATCGGCTACGTCGGCGGCCTCTCGCTACCCTTCTCCTACTCCGAGGTCCACGCCATCAACCAGGCGCTCAAGGACAGCGGCTCCAACGCGACGGTGACCCCGGTCTGGACCGGCGACTTCAACGACCCCACCAAGGCCCAGCAGATCACGTCGCAGCTCATCGGGCAGGGGAACGACGTCATCATCGGTTCTCTCAACCTCGGGATGGTCGGCGCCTTCCAGGCCGTCAAGGGCAAGGACGTCAACGTCGTCGTCACAGCGAAGTACACGGACAAGTCGCAGTTCGACCCGGAGCACTACGCGACATCGACGATCTACGACTTCACCAAGCCGCTCGACGACATGCTGACCAAGATCGAGGCCGGTGAGACGAACGGCTACTACCCCCTCGGTTTCGACGCCGGCGTGTCGATCCAGGAGCCGAAGAATGTTCAGCCGGGCGTCGCCGACAAGGTCAACCAGGCGGTGGCGGACATCAAGGCTGGGACGATCACCGTCGAGAAGAACCTGAACCCGATCAAGTGAGCGAGTCTGCGAACCAGTCCGACTCGGAAACGACGCAAGAGACGCCACGGGTCACGGATGCCCTCCTCCGCATGGAGGGAATCCGTAAGACCTTCGGCCCGGTGATCGCCCTCGACGACGTCGACTTCGCCGTCGGCCGCAGCGAGGTGCATGGACTGCTCGGCGGCAACGGGGCCGGCAAGACGACCCTGATGAACGTCCTCTACGGCCTGTACCGACCCGACGGAGGGCAGGTGCTGCTCGAGGGCCGACCGGTCGACATCAGCGATCCGCGCGATGCCATCGACCACGGCATCGGCATGGTCCACCAGAACTTCCTGCAGGTCGAGACGTACACCGTGACCGAGAACATCGTCCTCGGCACCGACCTATCGTCCTGGCCGGCCATGAGGCTCAAGGAGCCGGCCGAGCGCATCGCTGAGCTGTCGTCCCGGTTCGGTCTCCGCGTGGACCCCGCGGCCCGGGTCGGCGACCTCTCCGTGGGCCTGCGCCAGCGAGTCGAGATCCTCAAGGCGCTCTACCGAGGTGCTCGCGTCCTCGTGCTGGACGAGCCGACCACCAATCTGACGCCGCAGGAGGTCGAGTCCCTCTTCGGGTCCCTACGTGCGATTGTCGACGAGGGGATGAGTGTCGTGTTCATCACGCACAAGATCCGCGAGACCCTGAGTGTCTGCGACGCCCTGACGGTCATGCGCGACGGCCGACGCGTCGGCACCCTGCCTCGACGCGACACGACGGCAACCGACCTCGCCACGCTCATGGTCGGCGACGACGTCATGGTCTCCCGGGTCACCGAGGTCGTCACAGCTGGCATGGCGGAGCCCGGAACGGTCACGGTCGCCTTGACCGACTCTCACCTGGACAACGCGGTGGTACGCGTCGAGGCCAAGGGCGTCAGCGCACTGAGCGATCACGCCGTCCCCGCGGTCACAGACGTGTCCTTCGCGCTTCGGCAGGGCGAGATCCTCGGTATCGCGGGCGTGGCTGGGAACGGGCAGGTCGAGCTGGCGGAGGCGCTGGCCGGGATCCGACCTCTCGCGAGCGGCGCGGTGTTGCTGGACGGGCGTGACCTCAGCGGTGAGCTGACGGCCCAATGGATCGACGCCGGCGTCGCATACGTTCCTGAGGACCGACACCGCGACGGCATCCTTCCCTCAGCCAGCATCGTCGAGAACCTCGTTCTCGGTGCGCAGCGAGGCACCCGGTTCCGCAAGGGCCCGCTGCTGGACTGGTCGCGTGCACGAAAGCATGCCGAGGAGTCGATCAAGAGGTTCTCGATCAAGACACCTTCTGCCGGCACGCCGGCTGGGCAGCTGTCCGGCGGCAACATCCAGCGCGTGATCCTGGCGCGGGCGTTCTCGCACCGACCCGGCTTCCTCATCCTGCACAATCCGACGCGCGGCCTCGACATCGCCTCCACCCAGTTCGTCTACGACCGCGCCCGAGAGGCCGTCGAGAAGGGGTCCGCGGTCCTGCTCATCTCCGAGGACCTCGACGAGCTGACCAGTCTGTGCGACCGACTCCTCGTCATCTACTCCGGGCGCATCGTGGGGGAACGCCCGAGGGGCAGCTACGACCAGTACGAGCTCGGCCACCTCATGGCAGGCCTGGCGGAGCCGACATGACCACCACCGCAACCCCTCCGACGAGAACGACCCCTCGTCTCGGCCGCCAAGCGGACCTGGGATGGCAGGTTGCGTCTTACGTGGTGGCCGTCCTCTTGGCCTTTGCCGTAGCTGGCATCGTGATTGCCCTCCTCGGCCACTCCCCTGTCGATGCCTACCGAGCGATCCTCACCACGTCCTTCAAGTCGTCGTTCGGGATCGTCGAGACCATCCACAAGTGGGTTCCACTCGTCCTGCTCGCGCTCGCCTTCACCATTCCCCTCGCCGCAGGGAAGTACAACATCGGCGGTGAGGGGCAGCTGCTCGTCGGCGCCACAGCCAGCGCGGCCATCGGGATCGTGCTGGCCGACCTCCCGCTCGTCGCACTTCTACCACTCGTGCTTCTGGGTGGGCTGCTCGCAGGATCCTTCTTCGCTTGGATCGCCGCGTGGCTCATGGACCGCTTCGGCGTGAACGAGATCCTCAGCACGGTGCTGCTGAACTTCGTCAGCTTCGGCATCGTCGACTACGTCGCGAGCGAGGTTTGGAGTGATCCGGCAGCCGGTCACCCCACGACCATCCCGATCGGCGAGGGTGGCCTCCTCCCCACGGTGGGCCGTCCGCCACTCCACCTGGGAGTGGTGCTCGCCCTGATCGTCGCCGTGGCCGTCATCATCGTCATGCGACGCACCGTGCCCGGCTACGAACTGCGCGCGGTCGGGGACAACCCGCGAGCGGCCCAGGTCCACGGGGTGCGCATCGGTCGGATCGCAGTCGGCTCTCTGGTCATCGGTGGAGCTCTGGCCGGGCTCGCCGGCGCTATCGAAGTCGCCGGTGTGCACGGCAAGCTCATCGAGGGAATGCAGTCCAACTACCTGCTTCTCGGGATCATCATCGGCCTCATCGCCCGTGGCAACGTCCTCGTCGTCCCCTTCGTCGCCTTCGGGATCAGCGTTCTCGAGGTGGGGGCCAGCGCCATGCAGCGCACTGCCGGCGTCCCGAGCGAGATGGTGCTCATCGTGGAGGCGCTGATCCTGCTGTTCCTGCTGTTCTCCGACGTCGTCGGGGCCCGACTGCGGAGGTCGTCCCGATGACCGAGGTTGAATCCTTCCTGCAGCTCGTCGTGACGGCGATGGTGCCCTTCATCCTCGCAGCGCAAGGCACCATGCTTGCTGGCCGGGCCGGCGTCTTCAACGTCGCGCAAGAGGGCATCATGATGCTCGGAGCGAGCGTGGGCTTCCTCGTCTCCCTCAAGCTGGGGGGCAACGGCGTGGGACTTCTCGTGGCAGCCTTGGCGGGCGCGATCCTGGGCTGGTTTCTGGGCTGGGTGACGACGCGCTTCCGGCTGGACCAGTTCGTCATCGGTTTGGCGTTGTTCTTCGCCGCCACCGGGATCGCCTCGTTGCTCTACAAAGTGGTCATCGGCGTGACCCTCCAACCACCCCTGATCCCCACGCTCGGTCGGATCGAGATCCCAGGGCTTGTCGCCATCCCCGTGATCGGACCCGTCCTGTTCGACCAGTCGGTCATGGTCTACGCGGCATTCCTGGTGTCCGGCTTGCTGTATTGGTACCTCTACCGGACCAGCCCCGGTCTCAAGCTGCGCTCGGTCGGCGAGAACCCCAAGGCCGCAGACAGCCTCGGTGTCAACGTCGCCGGGACCAGGATCTGGGCGTCAACCGCCGGTGGTGCGCTGATGGCGCTGGCCGGCGCCTACCTGCCCATGACCTATACGGGCACGTACACGGAGGGCATGGTCGCAGGCCGGGGTTGGTTGGCGATCGCTCTTGCCTTCTTCGGCGGATGGCGACCGCAGTACATTCTTGCGGGCGCCGCGTTCTTCGCCGGCATGGAAGTGCTTGCCCTGCGAGTGCAGGTCGCGGGCATCGACATCCCACATCAGTTCGTCTCGATGCTGCCGTTCATCGCCACCTTGCTGGTCATGATGTTCGCCCTGCGCTGGGCCAGTGTTCCGGCATTCCTGGGGCGCAACTACGACAGGGAGAGTCGTACCGGACACTGACCGTACGACTGGGAGCAGCACAGTGGAGTTCCGGATCCGACTGGCCACCGCCAGCGACCAGGAGGCCGTCGAGGAGGTCACCTGCGCGGCCTACCAACCGTGGGTCGAGGTCGTCGGTGGTCGCCCGGGACCGATGGACGCCGATTTCGCCTCCCTGATTGGCGACAGGAAGGTCCACGTCGCGGTTGTCTTCGGAGCATCCGGCCTCCACCCGTCCGTCGCTGGCGTGCTCGTGCAGGCGATCGAGGAATCCGCTCTCCTCATCGAGAACGTCGCGGTTCACCCAGCACACCAGCGTCGCGGCCTGGGTCTCGCGCTCGTCACGTTCGCCGAGGACACAGCCCGCGCGTGCGGACTGGCTGCGGTGCGGCTCTACACCCACGAACGGATGGCGGCAAATATCGCCTGGTACGAACAGCTCGGCTACGTCATCAGCGGAACCGAGCCGATCGAGTCCGGTCGGCTCGTGCACCTGCGCAAGTCCCTTTCCGGCGCCGAGTAGTGCCCCTTGGCCCTCAGCGCACCCGGCGCCGCTCAGCCACCGAAGCCGTCGAGCGGCTGTTCTGAACCGAGCCCACAGAGTGGATTTGGAGGATGGCGGCACCGCCGGCCGGCTGCTTTGATGGGTTGAAGGACGTCAAGGAAGAGGTGGGTCATGGACGCGACAGGCCGTCAGCGCAACGCCGAGCTCGACTCCCAGAGCGCGGGCACGCGTCGAACCGTCCGTTACGTCGCGGCCGCCATGAGCGCGGCCGTCGCGATCCTCTACGTGGTGCTCATGCTCCTCGTGAGGAACGCCGAGCTCGAGCCGGGCGCGACCGACACGACGACCTACGGGGGCTACGTCGGCCTCGCCGTGGCCTATGCCATCGGAGCGGTGATCCTCTTCGTCGTCGACAACCGGATGCTGCACCTGCTCGGGGCCGGCGTGCAGATCATCGTCCTGCTGCTCTTCCTTGCGTTCGGCATCGGGCTGCTCGGCGAAGGTGTCTTCGAGAACGAGGCCATCAGCCACCTGCCCATCGGCCTGTGGGCGACCCTCATCACCGGCGCCCAGGTCGTCCTCCTCGCGATGCTCGGCTACCTCGCCGACTGGCGGGTCACCCAAGCCGAGCGCTGACCCGCCGCTGGCAACACCTGCCACCCGATTCCGGACCCGCTTGCCACAAAGTGACACGACGGGAAGGTCGTGCGCGCGCCTAGGCTCGGGCACAGCGGCATACGGCATCATCCATGCACGAGGAGCGCACGTGAGCGGACCCCTGGACGACATCGTCGTCATCGACCTCTCACGAGCCCTCGCGGGGCCGCACGCCGGCATGATGCTCGGCGACATGGGGGCGCGCGTCATCAAGGTGGAGACACCGGGACACGGTGATGACACGCGTGGGTGGGGCCCGCCCTTCGTGGGCCCGGAGGACGATCCCATCTCGACGTACTACCTCTCGTGCAACCGCAACAAGGAGTCCGTCACTCTCGACCTCAAGTCGGATGACGGTCGCGACACGCTGACCCGCCTCGTGCGGCACGGGGACGTCCTGATCGAGAACTTCCGCCCCGGTGTCCTCGACCGGCTCGGCTTCCCGACCGAGCGACTGCACGAGATCAACCCACGCCTCGTCATCCTGTCGATCAGCGGCTTCGGGCACGACGGGCCGGAGGGGGGACGCGCCGGCTACGACCAGATCGCCCAGGGCGAGGGCGGCTTGATGTCGCTCACCGGCAGCGGTCCCGGCGACCCGCAGCGAGTCGGAGTCCCGATCGGTGACCTCCTCGCCGGGATGTACGGCGCCCATGGAGTCACGTCGGCCCTCCACGAGCGCCACCGGACGGGTCGGGGGCGCGTCGTGCGCACCTCGCTGCTCGCCGCCATCGTCGGGGTGCACGCCTTCCAGGGCACGCGGTACACCGTTGCCGGCGAGGTCGGACGGGCGCAGGGAAACCACCACCCCTCGATCGCCCCCTATGGCCTGTTCACCTGCAAGGACGGCATGGTCCAGATCTCCTGTGGCAGCGAGGGGCTGTGGGTCAAGCTCGCCAACGCTTTCGGCATCGACCCCGCGACGCCCGGCCTGGCCACGAACCGCGAGAGGGTTGCCAACCGGGACCACCTCATCGAGATCATCGACGCGGCCTTTGCGCCCCACGGCCTCGACGAGCTCGTCGAGCGGCTCGCCGAGGTGGGCGTCCCGGCGGGCCAGGTCCGGACGCTGGACCACGTCTACGAGTGGGAGCAGACCAGGTCCCAGGGGCTGGTCCTCGACGTCGACCATCCGGTGCTCGGGTCGATCACGATCCCGGGGCCTCCGATCCGCCTCGACGACAATGCTTTTGCCGGTGGGCGCGAGGAGCACCTGCACCCCCCGATGTTGGGCGAGCACAACGAGTCGGTTCGCACCTGGCTCGACGAGCAGGACGCCCATGGGTGACCCTGGCTTGTCAAGCGAGCAGGCGGCTGGGTCGCACGGTCACCGGGAAACCAGCCGCCTCGTAGCGGACCCGCTCGAGGTTGCGGTCGACGGGCCGCGTGCTGGCGACAACACCACTGCGGCGAACGCTGGGGCGGTCGGGAGGCATCATCGTCCCCCTTCTTCGTCCGTCGTCCAAGGGTGGCCCAAACCGGTGCGGCCGGGTCGGCGCTCATCCACAGGGAGGTAGCCATGTCGACGTCCGCCAAGCGCCTTGGCGCGCGAGAGCTTCTCGACACCGTCCTCGACGAGGGTTCGTGGGCCAGCTGGGACACTACGCCGGCGCAGCTCGCGCCGGAGGGTTCGCCGTATGCCGCTGAGCTGGCTGCCGCTCGCGAGCGCAGTGGGTGCGACGAGGCGATCATCACTGGCGAGGGCCGGATCCGTGGACGACGGGTGGCGATCATCGCCGGGGAGTTCCGCTTCCTGGCGGGGTCCATCGGTGCGGTCGCGGCCGAGCGGATCGTGCTGGCATTCGAGCGCGCCCGACGGGAGGAGCTGCCGATGTTCGCGGCACCGGCCTCGGGCGGGACCCGGATGCAGGAGGGGACGCCGGCCTTCGTCGGGATGGTGAAGATCAGCGCGGCCTGTGCGCAGTTCAAGGCGGCCCGGCTGCCCTACCTCGTCTACCTTCGTCACCCCACGACCGGCGGCGTCTTCGCCTCGTGGGGCTCCCTCGGGCAGGTCACCGTGGCGGAGCCAGGGGCGATGATCGGCTTCCTCGGCGCCCGGGTCTACGAGGCGCTCTACGGTCGCGCCTTCCCCGAGGACGTGCAGACGGCCGAGAACCTCTTCGAGCACGGGCTCATCGACGCGATCCTGCCGGTGGAGGCCCTCGCCGAGACCGCCGACCGGGCGCTCAACGTGCTCATGGGCGCACGGGAGGAGCCGCCCGTGGTTGCCGACGTGCCGAGGGAGCACCTGGCCGACCTCCCGGCGTGGGACTCCATCGAACGCTCCCGCCGGACCGATCGACCCGGCGTGCGCGCCCTGCTCAAGCTCGGTGCGACGGACGTGCTGCCCCTGCACGGGACGGGCTCCGGCGAGTACGACCCAGGGTTGCTCATGGCCCTGGCGCGGTTCGGCGGCGCGCCGTGCATCGTGCTCGGCCAGGACCGGCGAGGCCAGACCCTGGATGAGCCTCTGTCCCCCAAGGGGCTTCGCGTTGCCCGGCGTGGGATGGCGCTGGCGCGCGAGCTCGACCTGCCGCTGGTCAGCGTCATCGACACCGCTGGTGCCGCCCTGTCGAAGGAGGCGGAGGAGGGTGGCATGGCGGGTGAGATCGCCCGGTGCCTCGCCGAGCTCGTCACCCTCCAAGCGCCCACGCTGTGCGTCCTGCTCGGGCAGGGCACGGGCGGTGGGGCACTGGCCCTCATGCCCGCCGACCGCGTCATCTGCGCACAGCACTCGTGGCTCTCGCCGCTGCCCCCCGAGGGCGCCTCCGCGATCCTGCACCGGGACACGACACATGCGCCCGAGCTCGCCGCGGCGCAGCGAGTCAGGTCGTTGGACCTGCTCGCCGATGGCATCGTCGACCGCATCGTCGCCGAGCGCCCCGATGCGGCCGAGGAGCCGGCGGAGTTCTGCCAGCGGATGAGCCAGGCGATCCAGCACGAGCTGGCGGTCCTCGTCCGCGAGGAGCCGGCGGCACGTCTGGAGGCGCGCCTCGCCCGGTACCGCCACCTCTGACGCTCTCTTGCACACTCGACCGGCGCGGGCTGCACACTCGACCGGCGCGGACTGCACACTCGACGACACTTGGCCCGCTCCTCGTCGAGTGTGCAGAACTCGCCATCAGAGCTTGAGGGCGGCCTCGCGGACCTCGTGGAGAGCCGCGGCACGAAGCGGGTCTGCCTGGTCGGTGACGAGATTGGGCCGGAACTCGATCGTCGTCACGTCCTCGATGCCGGCCCAGTCGAGCCACCACTCGAGGTAGGGGCGTTGGAAGTCGATGCCGAAGGGCGTCGGCCTACCCTCGCCATAGACCGCGCTCGTGAGAACGAGGACGGCCTTCTTGCCGGTGAGCAGCCCGGAGTACCCGACCTCGGCGTCGAACCGGAAGAGCATTCCCGGCTGGCTCACGACATCGATGAGCTGCTTGAGGACATAGGGAATGCTCCCGTTCCACATCGGCACGGACAACAGGTACGCGTCGGCGGCATCGAGGCGCCGGAACGCCGCGCTGGCTCGCTCCCAGGCGGCGGCTGCGGCGCCGGTAGGCTCCTGTCCTGCAAAGACGGCCATCTTGGCTGCACTGGCATCGGGACCGAAGCCGGGCAGAGAGCCGTCCCAGAGATCCCAGTGCTCGACCTGGACGTCCGGGCGGTCGACGACCGCTGCAACGTAGGCCTCTGCCAGTGCAAGAGACTCGGACGCTCCGCCTCGTGGTGAGGCGGAGATGTGAAGTAGTCGGGTCATGGTGACCTCCTGATAGGAATGTGCGTGCGCACGTAACTATAAAGGTGCGGGCGCACGCAATCAAGGGGTACTCTCTCCCCCATGGCCTCCCGTTCCCGACGACAGCTCGCGGCCGACGCCTGGGGAGCGCTGCTCCAGACGCACGCCACGCTGGTGCCGGAGCTCGACCGGTCGCTGCGGTCGCACTCCGGACTCCCGCTCGCCTGGTACGACGTCCTCCTCGAGCTGTCGGCAGCCCATGACGGCCGACTGCGCATGTCAGAGCTCGCCCAGCGCGCGGTCCTCAGCCGGACCCGGATCAGCCGGGTCGTCGACGAGCTCGTCCGGGCCGGCCTCGTCGCCAAGGAGCCCAACCCGGTCGACGCCCGGTCGTCCTATGCCGTCATCACCACCGAGGGCAGGCAGCGTTTCGAGGTGAGTGCGCCGCACTACGTCGGGCAGATCGAGCGGCGCTTCGCCGCCGGCCTGACCGACGACGAGCTGCGCATCATCGCCCGCGCCCTGCGCCGAGTCCAGACCCACGGCATCACGACGACGCCGACCACCCGCTGAGGGCAGGCGAAGTGCGGCAGGAGCAGGAGCGCGCGTGCGTGGGGAGCGAGCTCAGCGGCATACGTACAACTGACAACGAACGCCCCCGGGTTGGGCAGGACCTGCCAACGCGCCCGGCCCCGCCCGCTCCCTAGGCTCACCCGCAATGACATCGAGGAGAGTGGCATGAGGGTGCTCGTCGCACTCGGCGGCAACGCGATGACCGGGCCCGACGGGAGCGCGGCTCCGCACGAGCAGCGGCGGGCGATTCGGAGGGCGATGTCCCATGTCGCCGACCTCGTTGCCGCGGGCCACGAGGTCGCCATCACCCATGGCAACGGCCCTCAGGTCGGCAACATCCTGGTCAAGAACGAGCTCGCCGCCCACGTCGTCCCGCCCGTGCCCCTCGACTGGTGCGGCGCGCAGACGCAGGGCACCATCGGCTTCACCATGCTCGACGCGCTCGAGGCGTCCCTCGCGCGGCGGGGAGCCCAGCGGCCCGTCGCCGCCATCGTGACGCGCACCCTCGTCGACCCCGACGACCCAGGCTTCACGAAGCCGACCAAGCCCGTCGGGCGCTACCTCAGCAAGGCCGACGCTGAGCCGCTCATCGCGCTGGGGCAGGTCTGGGAGGACCGGGGAGCCAAGGGCTGGCGGCGGGTCGTCGCCTCGCCCGAGCCACTCGAGGTGCTCGACGCTCACACCTTGCTCACGCTCATGCAGGCGGGTTACGTCGCCGTGGCCGCCGGCGGGGGCGGCATCCCCGTCGTGCGGTCGGACGCTGCCACCGTGCACGGAGTAGAGGCCGTCATCGACAAGGACCTCACGGCGGCCCTGCTCGCCCGCGCCATCGACGCCGATGCGCTCGTCATCGCGACGGACGTCCCCCACGCGGTCGTCGGCTGGGGCACGCCCGAGGCGAGGCCACTCGAGCGCGTGACGCTGGCCGAGCTCGAGGGGTACGCCGCGGCAGGGCACTTCGCCTCCGGCTCGATGGGGCCGAAGGTCGACGCGGCCATGCGGTTCGTGCGGTCCGGTGGCCGCCGCAGCATCATCACCGCGCTGGACCAGATCACCGAGGCCGTGGACCACGGCGTCGGAACCGTCATCGAGAACCCCACGCCCCCAGACGACTACGAAAGGTGAGTCACGTGCCAGAAGCCATCGAGGTACGCAAGGTCCCGATCCACTCCGTCGCCGACGCATCCGAGCTCGCCCACCTCATCGACGCCGGAGTCATGGAGGCCAGCCGGGTCATCGCCATCATCGGCAAGACGGAGGGCAACGGCGGGGTCAACGACTACACCCGCATCATCGCCGACCGCGCCTTCCGCGAGGTGCTCGTCGAGAAGGGCGCCCCCGCCGACCAGGTGAAGCAAATCCCGATCGTGTGGTCCGGCGGAACCGATGGAGTCATCAGCCCGCACGCGACGATCTTCGCCACGGTGCCAGCTGACCGGACGGAGCCGTCCGACGACCTGCGCCTCACCGTGGGGTTCGCGATGAGCGAGCCGATCAATCCGGAGGAGATCGGCTACGTCGGGATGATCAAGAAGGTTGCAGACGGCGTGACGGTCGCGATGGAGCGGGCGGGGATCTCCGACCCCAAGGACGTCCACTACGTCCAGACGAAGACCCCGCTGCTGACGATCCACACCATCCGCGACGCCAAGTCCCGCGGGATGAAGGTCTGGACCGAGCACACGCACGAGTCGATGGACCTGTCCAACGGCACGACCGGCCTCGGCATCGCCGTCGCTCTCGGCGAGATCGAGATGCCGACGGACGAGGACGTCATGCACAACCGCTCGCTCTACTCGTCCGTCGCGTCCTGCTCGTCGGGCGTGGAGCTCGACCAGGCGCAGATCGTCGTCGTCGGCAACACCCGCGGCATCGGGGGGCGGTACCGGATCGGCCACTCCGTCATGCGCGACGCCCTGGACCAGGACGGCATCTGGGAGGCCATCAAGGGCGCCGGGCTCGACCTGCCCGAGCGCCCGCACTGGACGGACCTCAAGGGCCGGCTCGTCAACGTCTTCCTCAAGTGCGAGGTCAGCCAGGACGGGACCGTGCACGGGCGCCGCAACGCCATGCTCGACGACTCGGACGTTCACTGGCACCGCCAGATCAAGTCAGCCGTGGGCGGCGTCACCGCTGCGGTGACCGGCGACCCGGCCGTGTTCGTGTCGGTGTCGGCCGCTCACCAGGGACCGGACGGTGGTGGCCCGGTCGCAGCCATCGTGGACCTCGGCGAGGGCGAGCCGACCGGTTACCAGTGGGCGCCGCCGGCCTGATCCCCTCGGGACACCACCGCAACACACCCGCTCGTCGCGTGCCTCCCCACGTGCAGGAGGGGTGACCGCGCGGTAGGCCGGTGTGTTGCGGCATGGGTGGGTGGGGCGCGCGCGGCTCTCCCCCGACGCTGGGTCAGTGGGCGAAGTGCCGGGTCCCGGTGAAGTACATCGTCACGCCCGCCGCCTGGGCCGCCTCGATGACCTCGGCGTCCCGGACCGAACCACCCGGGGCCACGACGGCTCGCACTCCCGCGTCGAGCAGGATCTGCAGCCCGTCGGCGAACGGGAAGAACGCGTCCGATGCCGCGACCGCCCCGCGGGCTCGCTCCTCGCCCGCGCGACGCACGGCGAGATAGCACGAGTCGACCCGGTTGACCTGCCCCATGCCGATCCCGACCGCCGCCCCGTCCCTGGCCAGGAGGATGGCATTGGACTTGACCGCGCGGACCGCGCGCCACGCGAACTGCAGGCCCGCCAGCATCGCCTCGTCGGCTGCGGCACCGGAAACCAGCCGCCAGGAGTCCGCCTGGTCACCACCGGTCACCGCGCCGGTCGCGTCATGCACCAGGGCGTCAACCCGGTCGACGTCCTGCATGAGCAGTCCCCCGGAGATCGGACGCGTCTCCATCGACGTGGTACGGATCGCGTCCTCGGCGGGCAGCCGCAGGATGCGGATGTTCTTCTTGCCCTGGAGGATCGACAGGGCCTCGTCCTCGAAGTCCGGCGCGATGATGACCTCGGTGAAGACGTCCTTGACCTTGCCGGCCATGCCAGCGGTCACCGTGCGGTTCGTCGCGATGATCCCGCCGAAAGCGGATATGGGATCCGTCGCATGTGCGCGCGCGTAGGCCTCCTCGATCGTCTCGCCGACTGCGATGCCACAGGGGTTGGCGTGCTTGACGATCGCGACCGTGGGCTGGTCGCCGTGGTCGTAGGCGGCCCGCACCGCGGCGTCCGTGTCGACGTAGTTGTTGTAGGACATCTCCTTGCCGTGCAACTGCTCCGCCGAGGCCACGCCCGCGGTTCCATTGCGGTAGAGAGCGGCTCGCTGGTGCGGGTTCTCGCCGTAGCGCAGCGTCGAGGCCAGCGCGGAGTCGCCCCCGGTCCACATGGGGAAGCCGTCGCTCCCGGCGCCCGCGTAGTCCTGCATCCAGCTCGCGACTGCGGTGTCGTAGCTCGCCGTGTGCACGAACGCCTCCGCCGCCAGCCGCTTGCGCTGGTCGAGCGTGAAACCGCCGGCTCCCAGCGCGTCGACAATGTGGCCGTATGCCGCTGGGCTCGTCACGATCGCCACGCTGGGGTGGTTCTTGGCGGCGGCCCGCACCAACGTGGGGCCACCGATGTCGATCTGCTCGACGCACTCGTCCTCGCTGGCGCCGGACACCACGGTCTCCCGGAAGGGATAGAGGTTGACGACGACGAGCTCGAAGGCCTCGACACCGAGGTCGGCCAGCTGCCCGAGGTGGCCCGGCTTGCGGGTGTCGGCGAGGATGCCGGCGTGCACCTTGGGGTGCAGCGTCTTGACCCGCCCCTCGAGGCACTCCGGGAAGCCGGTCAGCTCCTCGACCGGCGTGACCGCGATCCCGAGGGAGGCGATCGTCTGGGCCGTCGATCCCGTCGAGACGATCGAGACACCCGCCGAGTCGAGCGTCCTCGCAAGGTCCTCGAGACCGGTCTTGTCGTAGACGGAGATGAGTGCGCGCTGGATCGGGCGGCGACCGTCGGGCATGTGGTGGCTCCTGCGCTGATCAGAAGGACATCAGGTTCCGGGAGCACCCAGGCGGGCGATGCCCCGACGTTCACTCCCTGGTGGTTCCCCACCTGCGCCAGTCGTGTCCGCCCAGCCTACTCATCCAACCGAGCCGCCCAGAAATGTCTCGTGCCACACGGACACACCGCGCACTCGACGAATTGGGTGGGCAGCCGCTGGCTGGGCTGACGTCGAGTGTGCACTTGGCCCAGGAAGCCCGGCGCGTAGTGCACAGTCGACCAAGTGGGGGCCTGCGGCGCTTACTGCACACTCGACGAAGGGGGGCCGAGGCGGACCCGGTGTCCCTCGACGGTGAAGCCCCCGTGGGCCAGCCGGCGGACGACGTCCACGAGCATGGCCCGCTCCTGCACCTTGATCCGCTCGTGGAGCGACTCCTCCGTGTCGTCCTCAGCGACCGCCACGACGCGCTGGTCGATGACCGGCCCCGTGTCGATGCCGGCGTCGACGAGGTGACAGGTCGTCCCGGTCACCTTGACGCCATACGCCAGCGCATCCCGCACCCCATGCGCGCCGGGGAAGCTCGGCAGCAGGGCCGGATGGGTGTTGATCACCGTCTGCTCGGAGAGGACGCGCTCACCCAGGATCCGCATGAAGCCGGCGGAGACGACGAAGCGGGGCCGCACCTCTCGGAGCCGCTCCGCCAGCGCGGCGTCCCACTCCCCACGCGACGGGAACTCGGCCGGAGCGCAGATGAACAAGGGGATCCCGGCCCGTTCGGCCCGGTCCAGCCCGCTGCACGGGCGATCCGAACCGACCGCCGCGATCCGCACCCCGTATGCCGGGTCGCCCGCAGCGTCGATGAGGGCCTGGAGCAGCGTGCCCGAGCCGGACACGAGGACGACGATGTCGACTGGGCCGCTCGCTGGGGGGACCTCGGACGCCACGGGCGGAGTCTAGCCGTGACCCTTCGGACCCGTTGAGCGACCGCGGCGTCCCATGGGTCAGGATGGGTGGGTGAGCAGTCCAGACGAGCGGCACGACATCGGGTTCGCGCGCGAGAAGGCCAAGCGCACCCTTCCGGTGACGCTCCTCGTGCTCCTCGGCATCATCGCGATGTACCTGCCGTTGCCGAAGCGGTTCGTCGCCGCGATCCCCTTCCTCATCGCCGCCGTGCTCACGGTGCGGCTGCTCCGTTTCCTGGCCCATCGAAGCGGGCGGGAGAAGATCTGGCCCGCCATCACGTTGGGGATCGTCGCGATGATGTTGTCCACGCTGGCGATGCAGCTGGCGTTCTACGACGACGTCAGCGCCTACGAGGCCTGCATCGAGTCAGCGCAGACGCAGCAGGCACGGGGGGACTGCGAGCAGCTCAAGGAGCAGAGCCCGCTCGGGAGCCGCTTCCTGTTCGAGTAGGGGTCGCCGTCCCCGTGCTGCCGCGCTCAACCCACGCCCGCCACGCGGCCCAGACCACGCCGCCGGCAACCACCTCGACCAGGAGGGCCGCGACGACTGGCAGCACCGCCGGCCCAACCGAGGCCAGCCGTTCGACGCCGATCGAGCCGTTGCCGAGCCAGGTGAGCAGCCCGATCGCGCCCACCGCGATCGCCCCGGCGACGGACGTGGCAAGCAACCGGGCACGGGTGTTGCCGAAGAACTCGAGGTCACGGTCGACCCACCGCCCGATGAGGACCCCACACAGGAATGGGACGAGCACGACCGCGTACATGGCACTGGAATAGTCGGCCTCGCCAGGCAGGGCCCCGAGAACGGGAACCAGCGGCATGAGCCCCGGATGCGCGGCGGCTGGGGAGATGACGGAGCCGGCCGCGATCGAGAAGCCGGGACCGGCCAGGAACGCCAGGACCCACGTCGCGGCATTGCCGAGGAGCATGACCTGGGCGAGGACGACGATCGCCCCGGCAGCGGGGCTGAGCCCGTACTCCCGATGGATCCGCAGTACCTCGTCGAGGTTGAGCAGGATGCGCAGCACCACGACCGCGAGCCCGGCGCCGAACAGGAGGCCCGCCCCACGCCAGCCGATCGCCCACGCCGAGGGCAGCCACGCGGGGCCGCGCCGGAACCATCCCCTCACGAAGCCGGGCGCGTCAGGGTCACCCGGTCGAAGCAGCAGGTAGCCCAGGGCCACGACCGGCACGAGCGCAGTGCCCGGCAGGGCGGCCACGCCGGGCGTCACGCTCCCACCGAGGGTGAGGAGCGAGAAGACGGCCGCCGCGCCGCTGTAGCCGATGACGAACCCGGGCACGATGCCGAGCCTGGCCACACGGCCCCACTCCCCTTCCGAGACGATGGCTCGCTCCGTGCCGATGAGGCGCCGGCCCCACCGCGCAGTGACATAGACGAACACGAGGAACAGGGCGACAGGCGTCAGCGAGATGGTCACCCCGCTGCCCCCGATCGACTGGCCGTGGCCGACGAACCAGATCGCCGTGCCGACCTGCACCGCCGAGAACCACCCGAGGCTGCCCTCCGGCGCCGCGAGCCAGCCGACGAGGGCCGGCAGGACGACGACGGCCCACGTGCCGATCGCGGCGAGGGCCCCGGAGCGGATCGCCGCGGACCGGGCGCTCGCGGTGGCGGAGACGTGCGGCGGGTTGGACAGCTGGCTCACTCCAGTCGGCGGCTCGGGGCGGTGCCCCCATCGTCACAAGCAGGCACCCCTCGAGCCAGCACCCACGCCGGTGGAGATGCAGTTCGCAGGTCCGGGTCGCGAACTCGGCCGTCGGCTGGGAGCAGGCCCAGCGGCATACGGCCCCACGGACCAAGGCGGCCACCCCGCAAGGGATGGCCGCCATCTGAAGGATGCAGGACTGCGGTCGCTACGTGGACAGGCTCTCCATGATCTCGCGCATGAGCTGGGCGGTCTCGGACGGCGTCTTGCCGACCTTGACACCGGCGGCCTCGAGGGCCTCCTTCTTCGCCTGGGCGGTGCCGGACGAGCCGGACACGATGGCACCGGCGTGGCCCATCGTCTTGCCCTCGGGAGCAGTGAACCCGGCCACGTAGCCGACGACGGGCTTGGTCACGTGCTCCCTGATGTACTCCGCCGCGCGTTCCTCGGCGTCGCCGCCGATCTCGCCGATCATGACGATCGCGTCGGTGTCGGGGTCGTTCTGGAACGCCTCGAGGCAGTCGATGTGGGTGGTGCCGATGACGGGGTCACCGCCGATGCCCACGGCCGTCGAGAAGCCGAAGTCACGCAGCTCGTACATCATCTGGTACGTCAGCGTGCCGGACTTCGAGACGAGCCCGACGCGGCCGCCGCCCGAGATGGTCGCCGGGATGATGCCGGCGTTGGAGACGCCGGGCGTGATGAGGCCCGGGCAGTTCGGGCCGATGATGCGGGTCGTGCCCTTGGACTGTGCGTAGGTGAAGAACTCCGCCGTGTCCTTGACCGCCACGCCCTCGGTGATGACGACGACGAGCGGCATCGCGGCATCGATCGCCTCGACGGCGGCGGCCTTGGTGAAGGCGGCCGGTACGAAGATGACCGATACGTTGGCGCCGGTCGTGTCCATGGCCTCCTGGACGGTGCCGAAGACCGGCACCGTGACGCCATCCTCGAAGTCGACCTTCGTGCCCGCCTTGCGCGGGTTGACGCCGCCGACGACGTTCGTGCCGGACCTGAGCATGCGCTGCGTGTGCTTCATGCCCTCGGAGCCCGTCATGCCCTGGACGATGACCTTGGAGTCAGCGTTCAAAAAGATCGACATGGGAGAAAGCCTCTTCCTTCGTTGTCTGTGCTGTCTCGGCGGTCAGTTCGCGGCGGCGGCGAGCTCGGCGGCCTTGCGAGCCGCGCCGTCCATGGTCTCCTCGATGATGACCCGCGGGTGGTTGCGCGCGGCGAGGATGCGGCGGCCCTCCTCGACGTTGTTGCCGTCGAGTCGCACCACCAGTGGACGGTCCTCCTCGTCGCCGAGCGCGTCGAGGGCGCCGACGATGCCCTTGGCCACCTCGTCGCACGCCGTGATGCCACCGAACACGTTGACGAAGACGCTCTTGACCTGGGGGTCGGACAGGATGATGTGCAGGCCGTTCGACATGACCTCGGCGCTCGCCCCACCCCCGATGTCGAGGAAGTTGGCCGGCTTCTGGCCACCGAACTCCTCGCCGGCGTAGGCGACGACGTCGAGCGTGCTCATGACGAGGCCGGCGCCGTTGCCGATGATGCCCACTGAGCCGTCGAGCTTGACGTAGTTGAGGTCCTTCTCCTTGGCGGCCGCCTCGAGCGGGTCGGCGGCCTCCTTGTCCTCGAGCGCCGCGTGGTCCGGGTGGCGGAAGAAGGCGTTCTCGTCGAGCGACACCTTGCCGTCGAGTGCGATGAACCGGCCGTCGTCGGTCTTGACGAGCGGGTTGACCTCGACGAGCGTGGCGTCCTCGTCGCGGTAGACCTCCCACAGCCGCTTCATGACGTCCACGAGACCGGGCTTGTCTGCCTCGTCGAAGCCGGCGGCGTCGACGATCTCCTGCGCCTTGGCGTCGTCGATGCCGATGTTGGGGTCGACGTTGATCTTGGCGAGCGCCTCGGGCCGCTCGACGGCGAGCTGCTCGATGTCCATGCCGCCCTCCTTGGAGCACATGGCGAGGTAGCTGCGGTTCGCGCGGTCGAGCAGGAGCGAGAAGTAGTACTCCTCGGTGATGCGGGCGCCTGCGGCGATCATGACGCGGTGCACGGTGTGGCCCTTGATGTCCATTCCGAGGATCTGCTCGGCGTGCGACTTCGCCTCGTCGGGGGACTTCGCGACCTTGACGCCCCCGGCCTTGCCGCGACCACCCGTCTTGACCTGGGCCTTGACCACCGTCACGCCACCGGACCTGGCGCCGATCTCCTCGGCCGCTGCGCGGGCTTCGTCAGGGGTGGTGGCGATGGCGCCTGCCAGAACCGGAACGCCGTGCGCCTCGAACATGTCGCGGGCTTGGTACTCGAAGAGATCCACGGGGGGAGTCCGTCCTCGTCGTCGATGCGGAGTGTCCCTCGGACTCTAGACCCCAGCCGGTTGACGCCAGAACCCGGCAACGTGCCGACCGGACGAAGATCACACACCGGTCTCAGCGACCGGGCAGCAGCGTGGACGACCGCAGCCGCCGGGCCAGTGGCGCCGGCGGCTGCCTCCCCCTGGTCAACCTCAGTTGATGCCGTATGCCGCTGGGCTCGCTCCCACGGTCCGCTCTCCTGCCGCCGTGGCGGGCCTCGCGTCGGGCGCCCAGCGCCGCCACCACAGGTGCACGCCGGCGCCGAGCCACGCGACGGTCACAACGGCGAGCAGGTAGCCCAACGTCTGCGTCCGCGCCGGGAGGAACCGGTCGTCGTCGAAGGCGTTGAAGGCCCAGAAGGTCCCACCCAGCCCGATCGCGAGGAGCGCTACCCGGAGGCCCACCCGGCGCATCGCCAGGGCCGCGGACACGACGATGGCGCCCGGGAGCAGGATCATCCCTGGACCCGCGAACAGGATGAGACCTGGCAGCGGCGCCACGCGCCACCAGCGGCTCCGACCACTGGCACGGGCGGCGGCGACGACCCCGATGAGTCCCCAGAAGAGTCCGGCGAAGGCGAGGATCAGGCCAGTGCCGGCCCAGGAGAACTCCGGCGAGGTGGAGACGAGCCTCATGAAGAGCCGGGCGAGGGCACCCCAGGCGACCCCGACCGCGAACCACCGGGCGAAGCCGGCGAACAGGGCGCGCATCACCACTCCACCGGGAGGCAGGCAAGTCGGTCACCGGCGCCACCGCTGGCCGGGTCCGTCGGCTTGGCGTGGATGACGACCGATCGGGCCCCCGGCGTGGGCGTGAACCGCACCACCGAGTTCGAGTCGCCCGCGCCCGACGCGTCGACGGTGAAGTCGAGCCAGACCTCGGTCTGGTCGGAGACGGCGACCTTCGGAGCCCCGGAGTGCGCGTCGTGGTTGTAGTGGCCGCCTGACAGCAGCGGCTGGTCCGTCGCGCAGGCGGCATTGTGCAGGTGCGCCCCGAAGGTCCGCCCCGACACGCTGGGGTCGATGCCCCGGAGGTGGAGGACCGCCTTCGTGCCGCTTGCCTGCCCGACGAGCTGGAGCCGTGCGGTTGCGGAGTCGAACGGGCCTGCCGACGTGGTGTCGTAGTCCCGGAGCGGGTCGGAGAAGCGATTGATGACTGCTCCCGCCGCGATGGCCGTCGATCCGACCGCCATGGCTGCTGAGAACGCGACCAACCCAGCCATCCCCCCACGAATTCTCTTGCGATTCATGGCTTGCTGCACCTTTCCGTGGTGTGGTTCGTACACTGGGACAGACGGGATGGCCACGGTCTCGGGGTGACAGGCCGGGGGTGAGGAACTGCTCGATTTTCCTTGTCACCCGGACCTGTTCGTCGATCGTCTGTCGAGGTGATGGATGTCTGTCTGGTTGGTGCCGTGACGGGGCCCGTGGCCACGGAGGACGACCGCTTCGAGTCGCGAGCCGCCGCGCTGTTCGAAGCGGAGGCTGCATCGCTGCTGCACCTGGCCCGGTTCTACGTCGACGACAAGACGGCGGCGGAGGACCTTGTGCAGGAGGCGTTCATCAGACTCAGCCGGAACATGGCTCGCATCGCCGACCAAGCGAGGTCAGCGGCATACCTGCGCTCGATCGTCATCAACCTGGCCCGCGACCACAACCGGCGAGGCCTCGTGTCCCTGAGGCACCACCCGCCCGCCGTCGTCGACGAGCCGTCTGCGGAGGAGGAGGCGCTGGGTCGGAGCGTGCGACAGGACGTCATCGACGCACTTCGCGAGCTGCCCGGCCGGCAGCGCGACTGCCTGACGCTCCGTTACTACTACGACATGTCACCGGCAGAGATCGCGGACGGCCTCGAGCTGTCGGTCAACTCGGTCAAGACCCATCTCCAGCGAGGCCTGAGAACCCTCGCGACCATCCTCGAGGAGAAGCGATGAGCGACATCGAGCACCTGATCGAGGATGCGCTCAAGCCGCCGGGTGCCGCCCCTCCCCCGCCCTCCCCTGACCTCTTCGCCCGGGTCCTCGACTCGGTCCACGACGACCAGGCCCGACGTCGGCGGCTGCGCCGGGACGTCGCGGCCTGGGTCGCCGGAGTCGCCGCCGCCACCACGCTCGTCCTCGTCCTCACCCCACGTTCGAACGGAGAACTGCACATGCCCTGGTGGATCCTCGAGGTCGCCACCAACCTCGCGCTCGTCGCCATCGCCCTCTGGCTCGGGCCGTTCATCAAGCGGTTCGGCCGGGCTTACGCCGCAGACGTCTTCCACGACAACCCGCTCACCGGGAAGAGCTACATCGTCCTGACCGACATCGTCTACTACCTCATCTTCTCGGCATACATCCTGTTCACCGTGCGCTTCGCACCACAGTCGACGTGGAACAACGAGTTCACCGGCCTCGTGACGGCGGAGCAGCTGACCGTCGAGGTCGCCCGGATCGGCGGGATCCTGCTCATCATCGGGATCCTGCACGGCCTGAACATCGTGCTCATGCCGGTGCTCGGACGGCTCTTCTCGCTCAACCGTCGCGTCGACCGCCACGGGGAGCGGCTCGGCGACCGGCCCTGACCCACCCCCGCGCGTGACCGGCGCGGCCCCGCCACGCCCGGGCGGTGTGCGGCTCGGCCGGCCGGGCGCGTCAGGCGGGGGTGACGTTCTCGCGGACCCAGTCCACGATCTCGTGGGTGGTGGCGCCCGGCGTGAAGATCCTTGCCACGCCGAGTCCCTCGAGCTGGGGGATGTCGTCAGCGGGGATGATGCCGCCGCCGAAGACGAGGATGTCGCCGGCGTCGCGCTCCTTGAGCAGCTCGACAACGCGGGCGAAGAGGGTCAGGTGCGCACCACTGAGCACCGAGAGGCCGATCGCGTCGGCGTCCTCCTGGATCGCCGCCTCGACGATCTGCTCGGGCGTCTGGTGCAGCCCCGTGTAGATGACCTCCATGCCGGCGTCACGCAGGGCGCGGGCGACCACCTTCGCGCCGCGATCGTGACCGTCCAGTCCCGGCTTGGCGACGATGACGCGAACGACCGCTGCGGAGGTCGCGCTGGAGGAGTCAGAGGGGGAAGTCATGCGGGGCACTCTAGTCACGGCCGCCGTGTCGATCGACGAAAAGTGATCGATCGCCCAGTCCGGCGGGTACCGTCCGTTCCGTGGCACTCGCGGTGCGGTCAGCGCAGACCCCCCAGCAGGCGGTCCCAACCACGGGGTCCGGCGAGCCGCCGGGCCTGCTCGGGAGCCTGGGTCTGGTGGCGAAGGCGCTGCTGACGCCCACTGGCCTGGCCGGAGCCGCGCTCGAGGCGACCTGGCTGGGTCTGCACCTCGGCACCTATCCGCTCGGCCTCATCGGCGCACGCGCCTCCCATCAGCGCCGGGGCTACCGCGTGGACCACCTGTCGCCGACCCAGCGGGGCCTGGCCGTTCGGGACGTCGAGGCCGCGGAGACGCCGATCCTGCTCGTCCACGGCATGGTCGACAACCGGTCGATCTTCACGGTGCTGCGGCGTGGTCTGGTCAACCGCGGCTTCGGCCGGATCGAGACGATCAACTACCCGGTCCTCACGACGGACATCCGGGCTGCTGCGGCACGACTCGGCGACGAGGTCGAGCGAATCGCCAGCGAGACCGGCTACGAGCGGATCCACGTCATCGGCCACTCACTCGGCGGGCTCATTGCGCGCTACTACGTGACACGGCTCGGTGGAGACGCGCGAGTGCACACCCTCGTCACGCTCGGCACGCCGCACCGCGGCAGCTATCTGGCCTACGCCTGGAACAACAGCCTGACCCGGCAGCTGCGTCCGGGCAGCGGCCTGCTCCAGGAGCTGGCCCAGCCGGTCCGGGACTGCCAGACGCGCTTCATCGTCTACTGGTCCGACCTCGACCAGGTCGTCCTTCCCCAGGGGAACGCGGCGCTGCACCACGAGGACCTCAACGTCCACAACATCGAGCTGCACGGGGTCGGCCACGGCAGCCTCCCGTTCACGCGCACCGTGGTCCACGGAATCTCCAGCGCCCTGGCACATCTCGACTCGTCCGGAGCGACCGTGACTCGGGGTGTGAGCGAGTTCACACGTCGTCGAGTCAGTGCTGCGGATGAGGATCCAACACGGTCTCCGAGACCACGCCGCTGATTTCGTTGACCTGGACGCAAATCGGGAGAAATTCGGTTGCGGGTCGGCTTTCGCTTCTCTCTCGGATCCCCTAGTGTCAGCCCTGGTTGTGATCCCTCCTCCACGACGCGGACCCCCGAAGGAGAACAGTGCCCGATTTCTCGATCACGAATCGGTCACGTTAGCCTCGGACCCGCAATCGGTCTGAGATAGGTAAGCGCTGCGTGTCCAACAATATGTATGTGGGTCGTCACCGGCCCGCGACCAAGCCTGCACGGGGTCGTCAGTTCGTCATCCCCGTCGATCTGCTCTCATCAACTGTCGCCGCCGGGCTCATCGTCCGTGACGCGGGAGCGAGCCCGCTGAGCGCCGAGGCGGCGGCGATGAAGAACGTGTCCAACTCCGTGGCGGGTCTCGGACTGGCAGCCGATCCGGACGCCGTCGCGGTTGCGGCCGGCGACCGGGGCAACCTCCGCGCATCCCGTGACGGCGTGCGCGCCGAGGCGGCCCTGGGCCTCGCGGCCAGCTCTGCGGCCGAGGCCGGCGCGGACGCGGCGAAGGCAGCACTGCAGCGCATCGCCGCCGAGAAGGCCGCGGCCAAGAAGGCCGCCGCGGCGAAGGCCGCCGCGGACAAGAAGAAGAAGGAGGCGGAGCGCAAGCGCCGCCTCGCTCTTGCCCAGCGTTGGATCGCACCCTTCCACGGCTACACGCTCACGTCCGGCTATGGCTGGCGCTGGGGCCGGATGCACCCGGCCCAGGACCTCGCGGCCCCGACTGGCACCCCGGTCCATTCGTTGTCGACGGGCACCGTCATCTTCTCCGGCTGGTCCAACGAGGGCTACGGCTACATGGTGAAGATCCGCTACTGGGACGGGACCGTGTCCTGGTTCGCCCACAACAGCCGACTGCTCGTGAGCGTCGGCGAGCAGGTCACTCCCGGTCAGAAGGTCTCCTACAGCGGCAACACCGGCAACTCCACCGGCCCGCACCTGCACCTTGAGATCCATCCCGACGGAAGTGGCCCGGTGGCCCCCCGGAGCTGGCTCGCCGCGCGCGGCGTCTACCTCTGAGAGCTGGATCGGGACTGGAGTTCGCGAACTGCACTCCCTGGCGGGCGGGTCAGAGCTTGACGACAGGGGCGTAGCGCAGCAGCAGTCGCTTGACGCCGAGGTCTGCGCCGAAGTCCACGTGCGCCAGCGACTTGTCGCCCTCGCCCTCGACCCGCACCACTGTGCCCAGCCCGAAGGCATCGTGGGTGACGCGGTCTCCGGGCTTGAGCGCGACGATCGCCCGGGTGCCGGGACTACGCACACCCGGGCGAGCCGCCAGGGTCGCGACCGCAGGCTGGCCCGAGCCCCGAGCCCCCGAGAAGGATGGCCCGAGCCGGTGCCAGTCGAGCAGGTCGCCGGGGATCTCGTCGAGGAACCGCGACGGTGGGCCGTACTGCGGTGACCCCCAGGCCGAGCGCACGGCCGCCCGCGTCAGATAGAGCCGCTCGCGCGCCCTGGTGATGCCGACATACGCCAACCGGCGCTCTTCCTCGAGCTCCTTCGGGTCCCCGAGCGATCGGAGGTGGGGAAACGTGCCGTCCTCCATCCCGGTGAGGAAGACGACAGGGAACTCCAGGCCCTTCGCGGTGTGCAACGTCATCAGCGTCACGACGCCCTGTGCCTGCGCGTCCGGCTCGTCCGGCACCTCGTCGGCGTCGGCGACGAGGGAGACCTGCTCGAGGAACTCCTCCAGCGCTCCCGCCGGCCCGATGTCCTCGGGCTCCTGGCCGGACGCCGGGCCCTCGAGGGCGCGTCGCTCGTCGAACTCCTGGGCGACGGCGACGAGCTCGGCGAGGTTCTCGACCCGGGTCTCGTCCTGCGGGTCGTGGCTGGCGCGGAGCTCGGCAAGGTAGCCGCTCTGCTCGAGGACCGCCTCGAGCAGCAGCGCGATCCCGCCACCGCTCTCATGGACGGTCCTCAGCTCCTCGAGGAGGGCGGTGAACCCCTTGATCGCGGCGACCGACCGGGTCGCGATCCCCGGCGCATCCTCCGCTCGCCCCAGTGCGGCGACGAAGGGAGTCCGCTCCCGCTCGGCGAGCGCGGCGACGCAGGCCTCGGCGCGGTCACCGATGCCACGCTTCGGCACGTTGAGGATCCGGCGCAGGTTGACCGTGTCGGTCGGGTTGGAGATGACGCGCAGATAGGCGAGCGCATCCTTGACCTCGCGCCGCTCGTAGAACCTGGTGCCGCCGACCACCTTGTAGGGCAGGCCGACCCGGACGAGCACCTCCTCGATCGCTCGGGACTGGGCGTTGGTGCGATAGAACACCGCCACGTCCCCCGGCCGCACCCCGTGCTCGGCGAGGTCGTCGATCTGCTTCGCCACGAACGCTGCCTCGTCGTGCTCGTTGTCGGCGACGTACCCCACGATGAGCGGCCCGTCCCCGGAGTCGGTCCAGAGGTTCTTGGCGCGCCGGCTCTCGTTGCGGGCGATGACGGAGTTCGCGGCGCGCAGGATGCGCTGGGTCGAGCGGTAGTTCTGCTCGAGCAGGATGGTCCGCGCGTCCGGGTAGTCCTGCTCGAACTCGAGGATGTTGCGGATCGAGGCTCCCCGGAACGCGTAGATCGACTGGTCGGAGTCGCCGACGACGCACAGCTCCGCAGGTGGGACGACGTAGTCGCCCTCGCCGGGGCCCGGTACGCCCACGCCGACGAGCTCCTTGATGAGCTGGTACTGCGCCTGGTTCGTGTCCTGGTACTCGTCGACGAGGAGGTGCCGGAAGCGACGGCGGTAGTACTCCGCGACGTCCGGGAAGGCCTGCAGCATGTTGACGGTCATCATGATGATGTCGTCGAAGTCGAGGGCGTTGGCCTGCCGGAGCCGCCGCTGGTACTGGGTGTAGGCCGCGGACAGGGTCCGCTCGTGATGGTTGCCCTCGGACACCTGGCTCGCGTAGGTCTCGTCGTCGATGAGCTCGTTCTTGAGGTTGCTCACCTGGGCCGAGAAGCTGCGCGGCGCATAACGCTTCGGGTCGAGGTCGAGGTCGCGGATGACCAGGCTCATGAGCCGCTGGCTGTCGGCGGCGTCGTAGATGGAGAACGTCGACTTCATCCCGACCTTGGCCGCCTCGCGACGCAGGATGCGCACGCACGCCGAGTGGAACGTCATGACCCACATCGAGCGGGCGCGCGGGCCGACGAGGGACTCTACACGCTCTCGCATCTCGGCAGCGGCCTTGTTGGTGAACGTGATCGCGAGGATCTGCCCCGGCTGGGCGCCGCGCTTCCCGAGCAGCCACGCGATCCGGTGCGTCAGCACCCGCGTCTTGCCGGAGCCGGCCCCGGCGACGATCAGCAGGGGGCTTCCCTCGTGCACGACGGCCTCCCGCTGCTGCGGGTTGAGGCCCTCGAGCAGCGTCTCCGGGTCGGCTGAGCCCCACGCAGGTGCCGTATGCCGCTGAGCCGGCTCCGCGCCCACCTGACCTCCGCGCGCGGCTGCGTCAGCCCACGTCGGGACCCCACGCTCGGTGACCTGCGGGACGGTGGAGGCGGACTGCGGCCCGTCGGGCCCGAAGAGGTCGTCGAAGAGCGTGCTCATGGTGCCTCCAGACTACGTCGCAAGGCCGACACCTCCTTGCGGCGGTGCGCAAGGATGGGGACGTGTCCGACCCATCTGCAGTGACGGCCTCCCCAGCGTTCAGCATCCGGGAGGCAACGGTCGACGACGTCGAGGACATCGCCCGCCTCGTCCGGGAGCTCGCTCTCTACGAGAAGGCGCCCGAAGCGGTCACGGCGACACCCGACCACTTCCGCAAGGCGCTCTTTCCCCGGGAAGCGAGCCCAGCGGCATACGCCCATGTGGCCGAGCGGGACGGAGCCGTGGTCGGGATGGCCGTGTGGTTCGTCAGCTTCTCCACGTGGACGGGGCGGCACGGGCTGTGGCTCGAGGACCTGTTCGTCGACCCCACCCAGCGGGGCTTCGGCATCGGCAGGGCGCTGCTCGCGCGGCTGGCCGCGATCTGCACCGAGCGCGGCTGGACCAGGCTCGAGTGGGTCGTGCTCGACTGGAACTCCCCGGCGATCGAGTTCTACCGGTCTCTGGGCGCGACGGCGCTCGACGACTGGACGACCTATCGGGTGAGCGGTGCGGCACTTCGCGACCTCACGACACGTGACGTGGGCCATTCGGCCCTGCCACCGCGCCGAGGCAGAGAGGATGCTGACCAATAGCACCCCTGAAGACCGGAGCCACCATGCCAGCACTTCGCAAGCGACGGGTCGGACCCGTGGACACCATGTGGCTGAACATGGACCGGCCCAACAACCTGATGGTCATCGAGGCCCTCATCCTGCTCGACGGCGTGCCCGACTGGGACGAGGTCATCGAGCTGTTCCGTCGCGAGGTCCTCGAGCAGTTCCCCGTCTTCAGGCAGCGCCCGGAGCAGTCCGCCCCAATGGGCCAGCCGTGGTGGGTGGAGGACCAGGACTTCTCGCTGGACCGGCACATCATCCGCGTGCACCTGTCGGAGCCCGGCGACGACGACACGCTCCAGGTCCACATGGAGCAGGAGCTCGACGTGCCCCTGGACCGGGACCACCCGCTGTGGCGCGTGCACCTCATCAGCGGCTACGGGTCCGGCTCCGCGATCTTCCTGCGCATCCACCACTCCCTCGGGGACGGGATCGCGCTGACGCGGGTGCTGCTCTCGCTGACGAGGGGCGACCCTGACGCGACGACCGAGGTCGCGGTGACCACCGAGGTCAGGCCGGACGAGAACCTCGTCGACGCCGCTGACGGGAACGGCGCCGGCGTGATCGAGGACCTGGCCGGGCTGGTGGGCTCGGGACTCCAGCTCGCACGGGACGGCGTCGGCCAGCTGCTGCGCCTGGCCACCCCGGACGGCGCCATGGCCGCAACCCGCGAGATGGTGCGCACGACACGAGTCCTCGGTGACCTGCTCTTGTCCCACAACCCCGACACTCCGTTGTCCGGCGAGCCGGGCGGGACGAAACGCATCCGCTGGAGCGGCCCGTTGCCCCTCGCCGACGCCAAGCAGCTGGGGCGCCTTGCGGGGGCGACGCTCAACGACGTGCTCATGAGTGCCGTGGCCGCAGCGCTGCACCGCTACCAGCTCGAGAGCGGCCAGGAGCCGGTGGACCTCATCACGATGGTGCCGGTCAACATCCGGCCCCTCGACGAGCCACTGCCGCCGGAGCTCGGGAACGCCTTCGCGCTGGTCCTGTTCCGGTTCCCCAGTGGTCTCAGTGCGCCCCTCGACCGGCTCGCCGAGACGAAGCGCCGGATGGACCGGATCAAGCGCTCGCCAGAGGCGGTCATCACCTTCGCCCTCATCAACGCCATCGGCCACCTGAGCGCCCACGTCGCGCGCATCTTCGTCGACTTCTTCGCGAACAAGACCATCGGCGTGACGACCAACGTCGCCGGGCCGCGCTCCAGCCGGACCCTGGCCGGCGTGCCGGTGACCGGCATCCTCGGCTGGGTGCCCGGCTCTGGCCGCCAGACGCTGGGGGTGTGCATCTTCACCTATGCCGGCACGGTGCGTGTCGGGTTCATCAGCGATGCGGCCGTCATCCCGGATCCCGAGCGACTCCTCGAGGCCTTCGAGGACGAGGTGGAACACATCATCCACATGGGCCGGCCCCTTCCACAACGGGGAGGGAAGCGCGATGCCGACCGATAACGCTCGTCAGGCCATCGAGGTGGCAGCGGATCTCGACACCGTCCTCGTCACCATCCGCGACGTGGGCAGCCAGCCGGAGTGGATCCCCACGATCAAGGAGGCGGAGGTGGACGAGGCAGACGCGTCGGGCCTGCCCAGGACGGCGCGCTTCGCCGCCTCCACCGCCGTGGGGACCGACCGGTACACGCTCGCCTACGAGCACGCGCCCGAGGGCCTGAGCTGGTCCATGGTCGAGGGCCGGCTGCAGACCGGTCAGGAGGGCCGTTACACCCTCGAGCGCCTGGACCCCGGACGGACCCGGGTCACCTACGACCTGACGATCCACCACAACCTGCCGCTTCCGGGCTTCCTCCGGTCGCGCGTCATCAAGGGCCTCGTGGACGAGACGCTCAAGGGCCTCCGGTCCCGGCTCGAGGGCGCTCGCTGAGCAACGCGATCGGTCGATCCGGCAGCGTCTAGGGTGTCGGCATGACGACTGCTAGGGGTGTCTTCGTCCGAGAGCACGGTGAGCGTGACGTCCTCGAGGTGCGCGAGCACGACGTCCCGGATCCCGCGCCGGGCGAGGTCCAGGTCGAGGTGGCGGCCGCCGGGGTGAACTTCATCGACGTCTACCGACGTCAGGGCGTCTACGCCGGGACGACGCCGTTCGTCCTCGGCGAGGAGGGCGCGGGCACGGTCGTCGCGGTGGGCGCCGGCGTCGACTCGTTCACGGTGGGTGACCGCGTGGCATGGGCCCAGGCGAACGGGAGCGAGACCACCCTCGCGAACCAGCCCGCCGCCCTCGTCGTGCCCGTGCCCGAGGGGGTCGACCTCGAGACGGCGGCCGCCGCCATGCTCCAGGGCCTCACGGCCCACTACCTCGTCACCAGCACGTATGCCGCTGGGCCGGGTGACGTGGCCCTCGTGCACGCCGCTGCCGGCGGGGTTGGCCAGCTGCTCGTGCAGCTGCTCGTCACCAAGGGCTGCACTGTCGTCGCGACCGCTGGGTCTGACGAGAAGTGCGAGATCGCAAGGGAGCTCGGGGCGGCACACAAGATCAACTACTCGCGCTTCTCCCGGGCGGAGGACCTGTCCGGAGCGGTGCGCGAGGCCGCCGGCCGCGGTGTGGACGTCGTCTACGACGGCGTGGGCAAGGCCACCTTCGACGCCTCGCTCGCGTCGCTCCGACCCCGGGGCCTGCTGGTGCTCTTCGGCGGCGCGAGCGGCCAGGTGCCGCCCTTCGACCTGCAACGGCTGAACTCCGGCGGGTCCCTCTTCGTCACGCGCCCGAAGCTCGGTGACCACCTCGCTGATCGCCAGGAGCTCGAGTGGCGGGCGCGCGAGCTCTTCGCCGCCATCACCGACGGGAGCCTCAAGGTCGCGGTGGGCGGGCGCTACTCCTTCGACGAGGTCGCCGACGCCTACGAGGCGCTGGAGGGCCGCCGCACCACGGGCAAGCTGATCGTCGTGCCGGACGGGAATCGCGCGAGATGAGCCGGACGCTGCTGCGGCACCGGCGCATCTGGACCGGCAACCCCACCTCGCCGTGGACCGACGCCCTGCTCGTCGAGGACGGCCATGTCGTGGCGGTGGGGTCCGACGCGCTGGGTGGTGACGCCGGCGAGGTCGTCGACCTGCCGGGCGCGCTCGTCATGCCGGGCCTGCACGACGCGCACATCCACACCGAGTGGGTCGCCCGCGACCTCGCTGAGGTCGACCTGCGGGAGGCCCGCTCGCTCGAGGAGGCGCTCGGGCTGATCCGCGGCCACGTCGCCTCGTCCCCCGCCGGCCGCCCGCTCAGCTCCGGTCGTTGGAACAGCAACAGATGGTCCGTGCCGGTCCAGCCCGACCGGCACGCGTTGGACTCGGTGACCGGCGACCGGGTCGCGGTCCTCGACTCCGTCGACGGCCACACCGTCTGGGCGAACTCCCTTGCCCTGCAGCGGGCCGGCATCACTCGCGGCACCCCTGACCCGGTCGGCGGCGAGATCGTGCGCGATGCCGGCGGCGAGCCGACGGGCATCCTGCGTGAGTCGGCGCAGCGTCTGCTGGACCCGCTCATCGAGGGGCCGGACGCCGAGCCGCTGCGTCCGCTCCTCGAGCGCTGCCAGGAGTGGCTGCTGTCCGTCGGGCTGACGAGCATCACGGACATCGACGGCGAGGACGCGCGCGCCGCCTATCTGGGGATGCAGCAGGATGGCACCCTCAGGCTGCGCGTGACGAAGTGCGTCCGAGACGGCGACCTCGAGCTCGCCGTCTCGGAGGGGCGCCGCTCCGGCGAGGGCGACGATCGCTTCCGCGTGGGACCGGTGAAGTTCTTCAGCGACGGCGCGTTGGGGTCGCACACCGCCCACATGACCGAGCCCTACGTCGGCAGCATCGCCGGCCACGAGACGTGCGGCATCGCCGTCACGCCGTATCCCGTGCTCCTGGAACGGATCCGGATCTGCCTGGAGGCCGGGCTCGATGTCATCACGCATGCGATCGGTGACGAGGCGAACCGGCTGGTCCTCGACGCGTTCCAGGCCATGCGGGAGGAGGGGCACCACGGGCTGCTCCGGATCGAGCACGCCCAGCACGTCCGGCCGGTCGACATCCCGCGCTTCCGGTCCCTCGACGTCGTCGCCTCGATGCAGCCCAGCCACTGCACCGCCGACCTCGAGCTCGCCGATGACATCATCGGCCCCCGCCGCCTGGCCTCCTATGCGTGGCGGTCCTTCCTCGACGCGGGGGTCCGGGTCGCCTTCGGGTCGGACGCTCCGGTCGAGGACCCCAATCCCTTCCTTGGGCTGCACGCCGCTGTCACCCGTCGGCGGGCGGACGGCCACCCGATCGGCGGCTGGCATCCGGAGGAGCGGATCACGCTCGACGAGGCCGTGCACGCCCACACCGTCGTGGCGCACGAGTCGGTCGGGCGCGACGACGTCGGTCGACTCAGCCCCGGTCAGCTGGCCGACCTCGTCTGCGTCGACCGCGACATCTGGGAGCTCGAGAGCACTGACCCGATGGCGATCAGGGAAACGCAGGTACTCCAGACCTGGGTGGGCGGGGCGCTCGCCTTCGAGCAGGACTGAGCCCAGCGGCATACGGCACTGTCTCTGACGGTGGGCCAACGACCGTTGGTCACGAACTCCCTCGGACGAGCCACCCAGAGCCACGGAGTCGTCGAGCAACGGTCGTCCGGCGTCCGCGCGGGAAGGGTACGGTCGGGCCATGGCCGGTTACCGGTACGTGTACACGGACAAGCAGATGCCCACGGTCCATGGGGCCATGGCCCAGGTGTCCAACGAGATCCGCGCCCGGGCGACGGAGCACGGTCTCGACCGGATCGCGCTCGAGCTGGTGAACCTTCGGGCCTCGCAGATCAACGGGTGCGCATTCTGCCTCCACCTGCACACTCACCTCGCCCTGCGCGAGGGCGAGTCGCCACAACGGATCGCCGTGCTGCCCGCGTGGCGGGAGTCCGGGCTCTTCACGAGGGTCGAGCAGGCGGCACTGAAGGTCGCGGAGGCCGTCACCCTCGTCGCCGAGCGCCACCTCAGCGACGACGAGTACGACCTGTTGCGCGAGGACCTCACCGACGACCAGCTCGCCCTGCTCGTCTACGCGGCGTCGATGATCAACGCCTTCAACCGGATCTCGATCCTCAGCCACCACCCCGTCACGTACCGGGAGCAGTTCGGCTCGCCGCCCGGGGCCGCCCGCGACGGCCAGTAGAGCGCCGCCGCGTCAGTCGTTGCCGGGGACAATGCTGAGCAGGAGCGTCGCGAAGAGGGTCAGTGCCCCGACGACGAGCAGGAAGACGCCGATGATCCCGACGCTGCCGGCGCCGTCCGCCGTGGAGTGCAGCCGGCGGCGCCGTCCCACGACGACGAGGACCGTGCCTGAGACGACCCAGACCAGCCCGATGAGGAGTCCGGCAAGGACTCCGGCGTTCCAGCGCACCGGTCCGGCCGCCTCACCAGAGAGCGGCGACGAGCGCGGCCAGCAGCCCGGCGCCACCGGCAGCGTCGAGCTGCGTCCTGGCCGACTCGCCCCTGCGCGACCGGGCGTTCCCGATCTCGGCCATCGCCACGACGACGAGGGAGAGGATGATCTTGACGCCGATCTTCGGGTAGTTGAGGCGGGGGTCTCCCTCCTCGCGCATGGACTCGGCCAGGCCGACGATGATGATGCCCAGGACGAACTGGGCTCGCGCGGCCCAGACGATGGCGACCGGGAACCGGTCTGCGCCTCGTGCCACCACCCAACCGCCGACGATGACGGCCATGCCGAGCAGGTGGAGGGCGACGACGAGGTCGTAGAGGAAGTCCATGGCGGGCATCCTACGGACGGCCCAGGTACGCCTCGGACAGGTGGTGCCACGAGCGACTGAGCCGGTAGTCACCGAGCCGTGCGACCGGCACCCAACGGGCGTCAGCCGTGGTGCCGCCCACGTCGTGGATGACGATGTCACGGGGCTCGCGACAGGTGGCGCGATAGACGATGCGGATCGCGTGGAAGTCCTCGACCACGCCGTTGGGGGCGCGGCCGATCCAGTGCGAGGACTGCACGTCGACGAGGCGGTCGAGAGCGATGCGCTGCCCGGTCTCCTCCCACACCTCCCGGTGGACGCCCTCGGCCGGAGTCTCGCCCTCCTCGAGGCCACCTCCGGGTAGTCCCCACTCGCCAGGAATGTGGGTCTGGTCGTTGAACTGCGTCAGCAGCAGCCCATGCTCGCTCGTGACGAGGGCGTAGGCCGCCACCCGCTGGAAGGGATCACCAGTCTCATCCGGCGCCACGTCCGGGTCTCGCGGGACGTCCTCCTCAGTGAGGGGTATGCCGCTGAGCTCGCTCACGCTGAACGCCAGCTCGAGCGCCCCGCCGTTCACTACGTCTGCGGCCCAAGGGGCTTCGATGCGCAAGCCGTGCTGTCCCAGGAGGGTGGCGGGGTGCTGGCCGTGGGCGAGTCGACCGGCCTCCAGGAGGGCTCCGTCCGGCGTCCGCGCGACGACGCGTATCCCGCCTGGAATGTTCGTCCTCATCGGCGGCCAGGCGCTGTGGAGAGCTCGATCGCCCGCTCGTACTCGGCGAGCGCGAGCGCCGCGACGTGGGGCCAGTCCTGCTCGGGAGGGTGCTCGAGGTTCCAGCGGCGCATCGCAGCGAGCCGGTCGCGGTCGACGGCGAGGCCCGCGAGGGCGCCCGCCATGGCGGCGTCGTCCGGCACGATGAGACCGCCTTGGCCGTGCGTGACGAACTCGCCGATCCCCGACCCGGACCGGCCCACGACTGGCAGCCCGGCGGTCCTGGCCTCGAGGGCCGCGATCCCGAATGACTCGAGAGCCGACGGTGACACGTAGACGTCCGCGGCGGCATACCTGGCTCGCAGCTCCTCGCGCGAGACCCGGCCGGGCAGGGACACCCATCCGATGCCCTCGTCGGCCAGATGGGACTCGACCTTGCCTCGGTCCGGCCCTTCACCGAGGACGGTCAGGCTGAAGGAGCCGCGACCGGCCAGCTGCTCGGCCCGGGCGACGAGCTTGACGAGCGCGCGGGGACGCTTCCGTGCGGCGAGCCGCATCGCGGTGACCAGCCGCAGCGGCATTTCTTGTTCACTCGGTTGGGCGGTGAGGCTGGGGCGGTCCGCCTGCCGCTCACCCCCGATCGAGTGAACAACAATCGGGCCCGATTCTTGTTCACTCGATTGGGTGGTGGGGGTGGGGCCCGATGGGGGGAGCCGCCAGCGGGCCACGTCGATCCCGTTGGGCAGCACGGAGACCGACGCCGACGGCCCCACCAGCTCGCGCAGCGGAGCGGCCGCCACCGCCGACACGGCCGACATCGCGACGCCCTTCGCGGCCCACCTCTTGACGAAGCCGACGGCACCGAAGCCGGGCGCCACGGGCCCGAGCATGCAGTGCCACGTCATCGCCGTGGGCAACCCCATCCCGATGGTGACGCGAGTGCTGTCCCACGCGAAGGGAGAGACGACACCGGTCTGGACGTGGGCGACGTCGAAGCCGCCTCCCGTGAGTCTGCGGCGCAGCTCGCGCGGGGCGAGCGGGTTGACGGGAAGCTCCCACGGCAGGCGGATGGCAAGGCGGTGCACCGGGATGCCATCGATGACCGTGATCTCGCCGCGCATCTCGCCCTCGGGTCCGGGGGTCGCGGTGAAGACCTCGACCTCGTGCCCCAGGGCGACGAGGTGGCGCGCCAAGTCGTGGGTCTGGACCTCGATTCCGCCCAATCTTGGCAGATAGCAGTCGGACAGCAGCGCCACTTTCACGGGGAACACTCTGTCATGCGCCAAGATGGACCCACTTATGTCCCACACCCTCCTCGCGTTCCACGCACATCCTGACGATGAGGCCCTGCTCACGTCCGGGACGATGGCGCGCGCCGCGGCCGAGGGTCATCGCGTCATCCTCGTCGTCGCGACGGACGGCGAGCTCGGGCTGGCATCACAGGCGTACGTCGCGGGCGGCCTGGCCGCGCGGCGACGTGGGGAGCTCGAGACGAGCGCCCGGGCGCTGGGAGTCGCTCGCGTCGAGCACCTCGGCTACGCGGACAGCGGCCTCGGCCCCGAGCTGCTCCCGGACCCACCCGGACGCACCCGCTTCGTCCGGGCCGAGACGGAGCAGGCTGGCCAACGCCTCGCTGCCATCCTCGACGAGGAGCGGGTGGACGTCCTCCTCGGCTACGACGCCAACGGCGGCTACGGCCATCCGGACCACAAGAAGGTCCACCACGTCGCACGCCGGGCGGCCGAGCTCGCCGGCACGTCCCGCCTGCTCGAGGCCACCGTGCCGCGGGACACCATCTGCCGCGCCCTCGACCTCGCCGCCAAGGTGTACCGCTTTCCCCCGGACTTCGACCGGCACAGCTTCGACCGCGCCTTCTCGGCACGCCGCGACATCACCCATCGGATCAACGTGCGCCGCCACATCGCCGCCAAGCGGGCCTCGATGCGGGCCCATGCGTCCCAGGCGAGCGCCGACGGCGGGGCAGACCGCACCCTGGCCGCCTTCCTCCGCATCCCCCGCCCGGTCTACGACGTCGTCTTCGGCCGGGAGTGGTTTGTCGACGCCACGCCCCACCTGAGGGGCGGTGACCCGGGGAGCGAGCCCAGCGGCATACGGCATGACGTGTTTGAGGGGCTGACGTGACGGCCGCGTTGGTGCGCAAGGTGCTGCAGTTCGTCGTCGGCATCGGCCTGGCCGTCTTCCTGCTCTGGTGGGGCCTCCCCCACATCGCCCACACCACGTGGACCGACGTGTGGGCCACCCTGTCCGGCCTGCAGGCCAGCACGGTCGTCGGGCTGACCATCCTGATGGTCTCGGGGCTGTGGCTCGTCACCTTTCTCTACACCGGGTCGCTCAAGGGGCTGTCCCATGGAAAGGCGATGATCGTCAACGCGTGCGGGTCCTCGATCGGCAACCTCCTGCCGGGCGGGGGCGCCGCCGGGGTCGTCGTCACCTACCACCAGCTGCGCTCCTGGGGCTTCCTGCGCCGCGACATCTCCACCATGGTCATCGTCACCGGCGTCTGGAACGTCCTCGCCCGGGTCGTCCTGCCCGTCGTCGGAATCCTTGCCATCGTCATCGGCATCGGGGAGCTCAACCCGGTCGTCGCACAGGCTGCCATCATCGGCGCGCTCATCGGCCTCGCCGTCATCGTCGCCTTCTGGGGGGTCCTCGCCTCCGAGGACTTCGCCCACAAGCTGGGCCGGTGGTCCACCCGCGTGTGGCGCCGGGTCCGCGGGAAGAAGGCCGCCGACACCGACGTCGAGAAGACCCTCGTCGGGATGCGCCACGACATCATCGAGATCGTCCGCTACGGCTGGCTCGAGATGACCTACGGACTCGTCGGCTTCTTCGGCGTCTACTACATCCTCTTCTGGTTCTGCCTCAACTCGATGGGCGTGCAGATGCCGTTCGCCTACATGTTCGGGGCCTACACGGTCGGTCGGCTGCTGACGGCCGTCGGCATCACGCCCGGCGGGCTGGGCGTCACCGAGGCCGGCACCGCCGCCGTTCTCGTCGGGTGGGGCGCGGACCCGACCCAGGCGACCGCCGGCGTCGTGCTCTTCTCGCTGTACACGCACTTCTTCGAGGTGCCCCTGGGCGTGCTCGGCTGGGCGCTGTGGTGGGTCAGCCCCAAGAAGATCCCGTCGGATGCGGTCTACGACGAGGACGAGGGCTCCGTCCGCGCCCCATTGGCGGTGGGCAGCTCGAGCAGCACCGCGGTCCCCGGCCCGAGCGGATCTAGCCCAATCGAGTGACCAGCTTTCGGGGCCGAAAGCTGTTCACTCGATTGAGGGGGACCCGAAAGCTGTTCACTCGATTCAGGGAGACCCGAAAGCTGTTCACTCGACTGGGGCGGCGGGCCACCAGCCTTGGTGGGGCGGTTCCGGGCACTACGGTTGATGCAGGTGGTGCAGAGTCGCCTGCGAAGGGAGCGAGTCGTGGCCGAGGCAATGGAACGGATCTGGCTGAGCAGCTACGCCGAGGGGGTGCCGCACGACATCGAGCCGGTCACCGAGTCGCTGACGGACCTGCTCGACTCGTCCGTGACGCAGTACGCGGAGCGAACCGCACTGGAGTTCTTCGGCGCTGAGACGACCTACACCCAGCTCGGTGACCAGGTGGCCCGGGCGGCGGAGGGGTTGCGCCGCCTCGGGGTCGCCAAAGGGGACCGGGTCGCCCTCGTCCTGCCGAACTGCCCTCAGCACGTCGTTGCCTTCTACGCGGTCCTGCGCCTCGGCGCGGTGGTGGTCGAGCACAACCCGCTGTACACCGAGACGGAGATGGCGACGCAGTTCGCCGATCACGAGGCCACGGTGGCCATCGCCTGGGACAAGGTCGCTCCCATGGTGAGCGGCCTGCCGGGCGTCACGCGCGTCATCGCCGTCAACCTCATCCACGCCATGCCGCTCGCGAAGCGACTGGCCCTCGCTCTGCCGATCCCGAAGGCGCGCTCCCTGCGTTCCGCCCTGACCGGACCGGCCCCGGGCAGCATCCCGTGGGGTCAGCTGCTCCGGCAGGGGAAGATCGAACCGGCGCATCCCAAGCCGACGGTGGACGACCTCGCCGTGATCCAGTACACGAGCGGCACGACCGGAGTGCCCAAGGGAGCGATGCTCACCCACCGCAACCTCGCCGCGAACGCCGCCCAGGGTCGGGCATGGGTACCTGGGATGGCGCCCGGCGACGAGACGATCTACGCGATCCTGCCGATGTTCCACGCCTACGGCCTCACCCTCTGTCTCACCTTCGGGATGAGCGCCGGCGCCCGGGTCGTGCTCTTCCCCCGGTTCGACGTCGACCTCGTCCTCACCGCCGCCCGGAAGCACCCGCCGACGTTCCTGCCGGCGGTGCCCCCTATCTACGAGAAGCTCGCCACGGCCGCCCGGGAGCGCGGTGTCGACCTGTCGGCGACCCGCTGGGCCATCTCGGGCGCCATGACCCTGCCACCTGAGACCCTCGAGCTCTGGGAGTCCGTGACCGGCGGCCTCCTCGTGGAGGGGTACGGCCTCACCGAGACCTCCCCCGTCGCCCTCGGCAACCCCATCGGCCCGTCGCGCCGCACCGGCGCTGTCGGGGTCCCCTTCCCCAGCACGGAGATCCGGGTCGTCGACCCGGACAACCCGGACGAGGACCGGCCTCCCGGCGAGCGCGGTGAGCTGCTCATCCGCGGACCCCAGGTCTTCACCGGCTACTGGGGCAAGCCAGCGGAGACGGCTGAGAGCCTCCTCGATGGGGGCTGGGTGCGCACGGGCGACATCGTGGAGGTCGACGGCGACGGTTTCGTGTCGGTGGTCGACCGGATCAAGGAGATCATCATCACCGGCGGATTCAACGTCATGCCCTCCGAGGTCGAGACAGCCCTCAAGCACTTCCCGGGCGTGACGGACGCGGCCGTCGTCGGCATGCCGAGGGACGACGGCAGCGAGGAGGTCGTCGCCGCAGTCACGGTCGAGGACCGCAACGCCTTCGACCCCGAGGCGGCGCGCGACCACTGCCGCGAGCGGCTCGCTGCCTACAAGATCCCCCGGCGCGTCGAGGTCGTCGACGACCTGCCCAAGACGATCATCGGCAAGGTCCTGCGGCGACAGGTGCGCGACCAGCTGCTCGCGGGCTGACGCACCGGACTCTGCCTCCCCTGCCCAATCGAGTGAACAGCTTTCGGGCCCGAAAGCTGTTCACTCGAAAGGGCAGGGGGTCGGCTCAGGACTGCTCGAAGACGACGGCCATCGGCGTCTGCTCCGACCCCTGGCCGAGGGGGTTGTCCGCGAACATCGCCTCGTAGCGCTCCGTGGGGCCGGGCGCGTCCGTGCCGAGGACGTTGCGGCCGATGTCGTTGGCGTCCATGACGACGGTCCCGGCGAAGGTGTCGCGCCACGCCGCGGGGACCCGTTCCCGGATCAGCGCCGACAGCCGTGCTGCCACGGCGTCCGGGTCCTTGGGGGCGAGCTTGGCCGAGACGTTGGCCGGGTAGACGGAGTACTCCGTCGGGCCGTCGATGGCGCGGATGTCGCCCCCGACGAGCTCGTAGAAGAGGCCGCGCCTGCCGACGAGCTTGCCGATTGCCCCACCGGCCGAGGCGTAGAGCACGCGCGGCAGACCGGCCTCCTCGATGGCGAGCTGCATCGTGAAGGGCGAGCCGAGGCCGATCCCGGCGGGAGTGCGTGTCACGTAGCGCGACAGGATGCGCGCCGGGCGCGAGACCTTGATGTCCCAGATGAAGTACGAGCGGCCCTGGGTGATGGCCACGATCTTCTCCGAGATGAAGAAGTACCACCGGCCCTTGGTCGCGACGTCGTGGTCCCCGCCGGCCGACGGCAGCCCCGCGAAGAACCGCTCGAGGTAGCCGAGGGTCTTCTCCTCGAGATCGTCCTCCCGTGCGTAGAGCTCGGTGCGCAACGGATACCGCCGCACCGTGCTGCCGGCGTCGGCACCGGCTCCCTCGGCGGCGTCGAGCACGAGGTCGAGCTCCTTGCGGGCGTTCGGCTCGTAGTCCGTCTTCACCCGGGGGGCGACGTCGGCCTCCGACGGCTTCTCGTCGAAGTACTCCTGCAGCCACAGCTCGAGGTTGATCAGGCGCCAGAAGGTCATCGAGTCGACGTCGTTCGTGCCCTTGATCCACCCCTCGAAGGCGTGCAGCACCTCGGTCTGGTTGAAGTAGGGCCGGGTCGCGAAGGACTCCGACAGGAAGATCCCGTAGAAGTGGTTCTTCAGCCGCATGAACCACTCGCCCTGCGGCGTCGTGAAGCCGATCTTGTTGCGGCGCCGGTTGATCGAGTCGGGCAGCAGGTCGCGGGTCGCATCGCGCAGGATGCGCTTGTTCCAGCCGTCCTTGATGATCGCCTCGTCGGACAGCGAGAAGATGAACTTGACGACCTCCTTGTCGAGGAACGGCACGCGCCCCTCGAGCGAGAAGCGCATCGTGTTCTTGTCCTCGTAACGGAGCAGCGACGGGAGCGAGCCGACGAAGAGGTCCTCGACGAGGCGCTTCTTGAGGTTCGACCCCTCGACCGCGTACCGCTCCCCCTTGTAGTCGGCCACGAACCCCTGGCCGAGGAGCTGGGTCGTCGGGACGTCCTTGCGCCCGCGCAGCCTCGCCTTGAGCTTGAACCGCCCCAGGCGGTACAGCACGTCGAGCGACTTGGACAGCTCACGCGCCGCCGTGACCGCACCCTGCGCTCGAAGCTGGCGCAGGTAGACGAAGTAGTAGGGGATGTAGCCGGCCATCATCTCGTCTGCGCCCTGGCCGTCGAGCAGGACGGTGACGTGCTTCGTGGCCTCGCGCATCACCTGGTACTGCGCGTACGGGCCGCTCGAGATGAGCGGCTCCTCCTGGGTGCGGACGAAGTCGACGAGGTCCTCCTTGAACTCGGAGGCGGTCGGCTTGATCTTGTGTCCGCTGACGTGCCCCCGGCAGATCTCGAGGACGTCGTCGACGTAGCGCTCCTCGTCGTTGATCGAGTTCGGGAAGACCGCGGAGAAGGTGTTCTGCTGCTGGCCCACCGACCCCTCGGCCGTCTCGTCGTGCTCACCGAGCAGCCGGTTGATGATGACGGCGACCGCCGACGAGTCGAGCCCGCCGGACAGCGAGGTCCCGACCGGCACCTCCGACTGCAGCCGCAGCCGCACGGCCTCGGTCAGCCGCTCGCGGTACTCGCGCACCGCCGCCTCGTCGTAGGGCCGCTGCTCCTGGGCGAGCTCGAGCAGCTCCTCGCGCAGCCGCGTGAACCGCCGCCTCGCCACCGACCCGTCCGCCGCGATGGTCATCATCTCGCCCGGCTCGAGCCGCTCGATCCCGTCGAAGAACGTCTCGCGCCCGTCCTCGTGGATCCGGAAGCGCAGGTACCGGTAGATGGTCCGGTCGTTCGGCCGCTTCTCGTAGAGGCCCGACGCCAGCAGGGGCTTGATCTCACTTGCAAAGGCCCACGCGACTGAGCCCTCATTGCCGTCCGCACCCGAGCCAGCCGAGCGGCACACGTACAGGGGCTTGATCCCGAAGTGGTCGCGAGCGAGCGTCAGCGAGCGCTCCTGGGCGTCCCAGATCGCCAGCCCGAACATCCCGTTGAAGCGGTCGAACGCGTCCGCCCCCCACGCGGCGAAGGCCTGCAGAACGACCTCCGTGTCGCTGTCCGTCTCGAACGTGTGGCCGAGCGGCTCGAGCTCGGCGCGCAGATCCAGGTAGTTGTAGACCTCGCCGTTGTAGACGATCGTGTAGCGCCCGTCGCGCGTCGTCATGGGCTGCTGGCCGTGGGCGCGGTCGATGATCGACAGCCGCCGATGCGCAAGTCCGACCAGGCCGTCCGTGAAGATGCCGTCGCCGTCGGGACCACGGTGGACCTGGCAGTCGTTCATCCGGCGCAGCAGCGCGTCGTCGGCCGTCAGCCCGTGGTACCCAGCGATTCCGCACATGCCGAACACCCTAATGGCGTATGCCGCTGAGCTCGCACCCGCGACAACGTGGCCCCACGCGCCGGCTGAGTTGACCCACTCGGGGTCACGGGGGGCCAATCAGGGTGGTACCGGGGAGAAAACTGATGGCTTTGGCGGAGGCGATCTCCTTACCGTCGACCATGCTCGACGTGATCGACGCCGTCAACTCGTTCATCGAGGCCAACGCCTCCACCCCGTGGGCCCTCGTCGTGCTGTTCGTCCTGACCGTCGTGGACTCGACCCTGCCGCCCCTGCCGAGCGAGTCCGTGCTCATCGCCCTCGCCGCCTTCGGGGCGAGCACGGGATCGCCGCCGCTCGTCGTCCTCGCCGGGGTCGCCGCCCTCGGCGCCTGGAGCGGGGACAACCTGGCCTACACGCTGGCCCGGCACTCTCCGATGCGCCGGTTGCGCGACACGCGATCGCCCCGACTGCGGAGCGCGTTCGGCTTCGCCGCGGGCGAGCTCGATCGTCGGGGCGGGCTCTTCATCGTCGTCGGGCGCTACATCCCGGTCGGTCGGGTGGCGGTCAACCTGACGGCCGGAGCGAGTGAGTTCCCTCGGCGGCGCTTCCTCGGGCTGACGGCGTTGGCGGGGACCACGTGGTCGGCCTACAGCGTCGGCGTCGGGGCCCTGGCCGGTGCCTGGCTGCAGGACAACCCGCTCCTGGGCGCAGCGGCCGGGATCGGCGTGGCGGTCGTCATCGGAGCGGTGATCGACCGGATGCTCCGCGCGCGGAGGGTGGGCCTGGATCGCCGTGAACCGCGCTCGATGCCCCAGCGTCTTCCGCAGCGACCGATCCTTCCCACGGAAGCGAGCTCAGCATGCACCGTCCGTCCCGAACTGCGTCATTCGTCCTCGGTGGCCTCGCGGCCGCCACGCTCGTGACCGGGGGCGCCGCCATCGCCGCTGATGCGGATGCGCTGCTCAAGGCGCCGCTCCAGGGCAGCATCCTCAGCGACCCACCGCTCTTCGGCGCGACGCGGGGTGGCGCGCCGTGGGAGATCGGCCCCAGCGAGGCGAAGCTCGAGCTCGACGGCACGGTGAAGATCACGATCACCGGCCTGCTCATCCCCGGTGTCGGCGTCGGACCGGTCCGCACCGTGACGGCGACGGTGGCCTGCAACGGCGAGCGGGTCGCAACGACCGCAGCGGCACCGCTGAGTGCCGCGGGCGACGCCACGATCAAGGACGACGTCACGCTGCCGGACCGTTGCCTCGCGCCGGCCGTCCTGATCAACCCGAACGGGAACGCCGCGGTCTACATCGCGGCAACCGGCCACTGACGGCTCAGGTCATTCCCACTCGATCGTGCCAGGCGGCTTGCTCGTCACGTCGAGCACGACCCGGTTGACCTCCGGGACCTCGTTGGTGATCCGCGTCGAGATGTGCGCCAGCACGTCGTACGGCACCCGCGCCCAGTCGGCGGTCATCGCGTCCTCCGAGGCCACCGGCCGCAGCACGACCGGGTGGCCGTAGGTGCGACCATCGCCCTGGACGCCGACCGACCGGACGTCGGCGAGGAGCACGACCGGGCACTGCCAGATGTCGCGGTCGAGGCCGGCCCTGGTCAGCTCCTCGCGCGCGATCGCGTCCGCGCGCCGGAGGATGGCCAGCCGCTCGGCGTCGACGGCGCCGATGATGCGGATGCCGAGTCCCGGCCCGGGGAACGGCTGGCGCCACACGATCGCCTCGGGGACGCCGAGCTCGAGACCGACCTGGCGGACCTCGTCCTTGAAGAGGGTGCGAAGCGGCTCGACGAGCTTGAACTGGAGGTCGTCGGGCAGACCGCCGACGTTGTGGTGGCTCTTGATGTTCGCCGCGCCTTCGCCGCCACCGGACTCGACGACGTCGGGGTAGAGCGTGCCCTGGACGAGCCACTTGACTGGGTGCACCTCATCCGCGTGGCTGCCGACGACGTCGCGGGCCGCCTGCTCGAAGACGCGGATGAACTGCTCACCGATGGCCTTGCGCTTCGTCTCGGGGTCCATGACGCCGGAGAGAGCGCTGAGGAAGCGCTCCTGGGCGTCGACGACGACGAGGTCGACGCCGGTCGCCTCGACGAAGTCCTTCTCGACCTGCTCGGCCTCTCCCTCACGGAGCAGGCCGTGGTCGACGAACACGCAGGTCAGCTGGTCGCCCACCGCCCTCTGGACGAGGGCCGCCGCGACGGACGAGTCGACACCGCCGGACAGGGCGCAGAGGACGCGGTCCTCGCCCACCTGCTCGCGGATCGACTCGACGAGCTCCTCGACGACGTTGCCGGGAGTCCATTGCGGCTCGATGCCCGCGCCCTGCCGGAGGAAGTTCTCGATGACCCGCTGGCCGTGCTCGGAGTGAAGCACCTCAGGGTGCCACTGGACTCCGTACAGCCGGCGCTCGTCGTCCTCGAACGCCGCGACCGGTGTGGCCAGCGTCGAGGCGGTCACGAGGAAACCGTCCGGCGCCTCGCCGACCGAGTCGCCGTGCGACATCCACACGACCTGCTCGTCCGGTTGGCCGTCGAAGAGCGTGGAGTCGGTGCGCGAGATCGAGGCATCGGTCTTGCCGTACTCCCGCGCTCCCGTGCGGTCGACCGTGCCGCCGAGCGCCCGGGCCATGGACTGGAACCCGTAGCACATGCCGAGGACCGGCACGCCCGCTTCAAGCAACGCGGGGTCGAGGCGCGGTGCGCCCTCCTCGTAGACCGAGCTGGGGCCGCCGGAGAGGATGATCGCGGCGGGCTGCCTGGCGAGCAGGTCGGCAACCGGCGTGGAGTGTGGCACGACCTCGCTGTAGACCTGGGCCTCGCGGACGCGCCGCGCGATGAGCTGGGCGTACTGTGCGCCGAAGTCGACGACGAGGACGGGGTGGGCCTGGAGGTCGTGCGCTTCACTCACGCACGAAGCCTAGCCGCCCGCATCGGAGGCGACGCGGACTGCACGCTCGACGCGGGGGCGACGCGGGGGTCAGGCGACGTAGGCGCGTTGGAGCATCGCGTTGACCTCCTGCGTGTTCCGGTGCTCCGCGACCCACGGGACGATGGGCACGAAGCCTGCGAGCAGGTTGAGGATGATCCGCTTGAGGCCCCAGGCGGCCTTGACACCGAGGTTCGCGACCGAGACCGCGAACGCCATGTAGATGAAGCCGTGGATGTAGCTCCAGTTCTCCGTGAGGAAGTTCTCCTGGTCGAAGCCGTACTTCATGATCATCTCGGCGATGAGGATGAACAGCGCGATGCCGGCGATGATCGCCATGACCCGATAGATGTTAAGGGCCGTCCTGATCTGCGTCGGCTTGGCCAGGTTGGTCGGGTACGTGCTCACGCGTGCGCGTCCTCTCTCGGTGCGGCCGACTCAGGGACGGCCGGCTGCTGCTCTGCTCGGAACATCTTCCACCACATCCAGATCGCGAAGAGACCGAAGACCCACCACTGGATGGCATAGGCGAGGTTCTTGAGGTTCAGCGGTGCGTCGGCCTCCGGGGGCGGCACTCGGGCCAGCGCCGCAGCGGTGTGCCCGGACTCCGATGAGGCCAACAGCACGACGTTGTAGAGGTCACCCGGCCACTCGTTGACCAGCTGCGCCAGGTCGATGCCGCGCCGCTGGCCATCGGGAAGGGGTGGGCCGCTGCGCGGCGACTCTCCCGGTCCGAGCGTGCCGAGCACGGTGACCGTCCCCTCGGGCGGGGGTGGCACGGTGGTCGGTGTGCCGTCGACGAAGCCACGCAGCACGGCAACCGTGCCGACCGGCGTCTCGAGCGGGGTCACGACCCACGAGCCGACCCGGCCACCCAGCCGACGGTCGGGGACCACGAAACCCAGCTCAGCGGCATACGTCCCGGTGGCGCTGACGGGCCGGTTCGAGAACTCGGCCTTGAACGCGGAGTGGGTGGTCGCCACCTCGGTGAGGGGGGCGCGTGGCAACGCGGCGGCCGCGGAGACGGCCTCCTTGCGGCCCTCGTCCTGCGCGACGCCGAGCTGCCAGAGTCCGAGGAAGACGCATCCAGCGACAACGATGAGCATGACGATCGTCAAGCCCACCCAGCGCGAGGTGAGCAGGCCACGGAACACGCGTCAAGCGTAGGTCACCGCGTGAAGCCGCCGTGTCACCGCCCGCCCGGCCGTGACACACTCGACGTTCATGACCGGCTGCACGTCCCTCCACCGCCGGCGCTCCCGGATCCTGCTCGCCGTTGCCGTGGCTGCCCTCTCGGTCGGCGGCCTCACGGCCTGCGGCGGGGCCGAGCCCCTTGCCGCTGCGACCGTCACCGTCTGGGTCGAGCCGCCCGTGGATCCCGCCTCCCAGAGCACGCCCGAGCAGGCGACCCCCACGACGGAGGAGGAGCCCACCATCGCCGCCACGTTGCGCGCCGGGCACCTGAATGACGCGGTGTCCTCCTACGAGCAGGCGCAGGAGCACTTCGAGGAGGCCGACAAGTCGGTCGAGGTGGCCGCCTTCCGCAGCCCGAGCGGCAACATCTACTGCCAGCTCGGCCCCGACTTCGCAGCCTGCGAGGTCGAGGAGGGCCGCGTCGAGCCCCCTGTCGACGGGATCTGCCGGGACTCGGACGCAGACGACGTCGGCCGACTCGAGCTCGTGGCCGGCGCGGTGACCCCCGTGTGCAACACCGACTCCATCCGGGACCCGGAGGCGCGGAAGCTGGCCTACGGTCGCATCGCCGAGGTGCCGGGGGTGGACGTCACCTGTCTCAGTGAGGAGTCGGGAGTCACCTGCGTCGACCCGAACAGCGAGCACGGTTTCTTCATCGCCCGGGGGACCTTCACCACCTTCTGAACCATGCGGCCCAGGTCATCCGGGTGGTGGGCACGTCGAAGCAGGGGAACTCGATGAACGTTCTCGTGGCTCCCAAGTGATCCACCTGGTCGGGTGATCCGGCCCGCGTGACCCGTCAGCGTCCGTCCTGCGGACGACCTCGCGGGCACATGGGGATGATCCACCGACAGCCCGGCCCCGCCGACACCACGGTCGGCGGGGCCGAGGCATCCCCGTAGAATCGTCACTCCGGCGCGGCCGAGCCGGACTCTTCCCAACCGATGTTTCGAGGAGACCCGTGGCGCAACTGCTGCTCCTGCACCTGCTGGCAGCCGTCGTCGCCCCCCTGCTCGTCCGCCTCCTCCACCGGAAGGCCTTCGTGGTCCTCGCGCTGGTCCCGGCCACCGCGTTCGGCTGGCTCGTCAGCGTGTCCACCGAGGTGCGGGAGGGGTACGGCCCGACCCAGCAGTTCTCCTGGGTCCCCGGACTCGGGCTCGACCTCGACTTCCGGGTCACGACCCTGTCCTGGGTCCTCGGGCTGCTCGTCACCGGAGTCGGCGCCCTCGTCCTCCTCTACTGCACCTGGTACTTCAAGCCGGACGACGACACCCTGTGGCGCTTCACCTCGGTGTTCACGGCCTTCGCCGGTGCGATGCTCGGCCTCGTCCTGACCGACAACTTCCTCGTGCTCTACGTCTTCTGGGAGCTGACGACGGTCTTCTCCTACCTGCTCATCGGACACAACCCGGCGAGCTCGACCAACCGACGAGCCGCCATGCAGGCCCTGCTCGTGACGACCTTCGGCGGTCTCGCGATGCTCATCGGGATCATCGCCATCGGGGTGCACCACACGTACTCGATCAGCGAGCTCCTCGACTCCCCTCCCCCGCTGGACGGGATCCTCATTGCCGCCATCGTCCTCCTGCTCGTCGGGGCGCTGTCGAAGTCGGCGCTCATCCCGTTCCACTTCTGGCTTCCCGGCGCCATGGCGGCGCCGACACCGGTGAGCGCCTACCTCCACGCAGCCGCGATGGTCAAGGCCGGCGTCTACCTCGTCGCCCTGCTCGCGCCGGCCTTCGCCGGGGTCCCGGCCTGGCATGCCCTCACCGTCGGCCTCGGCCTCGGCACGATGCTCCTCGGCGGGTGGCGGGCCATGCGCCAGCACGACCTCAAGCTGCTGCTCGCCTATGGCACCGTGAGCCAGCTGGGATTCATGGTGGCGATCACCGGGATCGGCACGCGCGCCGCCGCTCTCTCGGCCCTCGCGCTCATCATCGGGCACGCCCTCTTCAAGTCCACGCTCTTCCTCATCGTCGGGATCATCGACAAGACGACGGGAACCCGCGACCTGAGGCGCCTCTCCGGCGTCGGCCGCCGCTTCCTCCCGATCAGCATCCCGGCGGGCCTGGCGGCGCTCTCGATGGCCGGTGTGGCGCCCCTGACCGGCTTCGTCGCGAAGGAGAGCGTGCTCGGCGCGGTGCTGGGCGGCATCGAGGACGCCGAGCCGCTCCCCAAGGCGTGGGGATGGCTCGCCCTGGCGGTCATTCTCATCGGCTCTGCCCTGACGGTGGCCTACACGGCGCGGTTCATGTGGGGCGCGTTCGCGACCAAGCCCGACGTTCCGCCCACCCGCTTCACCGTGCCGCATCCCGGATTCGTCGCGGCACCGCTCCTGCTCGGCGTGGCCTCGCTGTTCCTTGGCCTGCTCGCACCCATCGAGTCCACCTGGCTCATGCCGTACGCGGACGAGTTCACCGTGGGCGACGCCGCCGAGCCGCTCGCCCTGTGGCACGGCCTGACCGTGCCTCTTGCGCTGTCCGTCGTCTCGATCCTCGCCGGCGGTCTCCTGTTCCTGGCCCGGGAGGACGTCGCCCGGGCGCAGGCTCGTGTCCCCGACCTCGTCGACGGCGAGCGCATCTTCGGTCACGTCCTGCGGGGGGTCGACAGGGGCGCAGTCGAGGCGACTGCGGTGACGCAACGCGGCTCGCTCCCGCTCTACGTCATGGCCATCCTCGTCATGTTCGTCGCGCTGCCCGGTGGCGCAGCCGTGCTCGGAGGCACGATCGGTCCCGTCCGCCTGTGGGACTCCCCCGCCCAAGTCGTCGTCGGGGCGATCGTCGTCTCCGCCGCGCTCCTCGTCCTCTTCTCGCGCAGGCGGGTCACGAGCATCATGCTCGTGGGGGTCACCGGCTACGGCACGGCGATGACTTTCATCATTGCCGGTGCCCCCGACCTCGGCATCACCCAGATGCTCGTCGAGACCGTCGCCCTGGTCGTCTTCGTCCTCGTCCTCCGCAGGCTCCCGACGAAGTTCACCCGCCACCCACAGTCGCCGGTCCGGTCCTGGCGTCTCGCCCTCGGCCTCGCCGTCGGACTCGGGGTCGCCAGCCTGGCCCTCGTGACCACGAGCGCCCGCAACCAGCTGCCGACCTCCGAGGGTTTCCCCAGGGAGGCGTACGCCTTCGGCCACGGCCGGAACATCGTCAACGTGACCCTCGTCGACATCCGTGCCTGGGACACGCTGGGCGAGGTCTCCGTGCTCGTCGTCGCGGCGACCGGCATCGCCAGCCTCATCTTCGTCAACACCCGGAACGCCCGACTGTCGCGGGCCACGGCCAAGAACCTCCCTCCGACAGAGCCGGGCCGGGGCACCTGGCTGCACGGTGGGCGCACGCTACGGCCCGAGCGTCGATCGGTCATCTTCGAGGTCGTGACCCGGCTCGTCTTCCACGTCATGCTCGCGGCGTCGCTCTTCCTCCTCTTCGCCGGCCACAACCAGCCGGGAGGCGGTTTCTCGGGCGGCCTGGTCGCGGGTCTCGCCCTCGTGATCCGGTATCTCGCGGGCGGCCGCTACGAGCTCGACGAGGCGGCCCCCTTCGACGCCGGCCTCCTCGTGGGGCTCGGTCTGCTCGTCGTCGCCACCTCGGCGCTCGCCCCGCTGGCCTTCGGGGGCACGATACTCGAGACGACGGCGGTGGACTTCGAGCTGCCGGTCTGGGGCGACGTGCACCTGGTCACCTCCCTCTTCTTCGACTGCGGCGTCTATCTCATCGTCGTCGGGATGATGCTCGACATCGTCCGGAGCCTCGGCAGCGGCATCGACCGCCAGATCGCGGAGGAGACGTCCGACCCGAGTACCGCTGCGGCCTATGACACCGCCCCGGCCGGGGAGGCCACTCCCACTCCCGCAGCGGACGCCGATCTGGCCCCACCTCGACCGAGAGGGGCCGCGTCATGACCGCCCTCATCGAGCCCACGATCCACCCCAACGTCACGCTCATCGTCGTCGTGGCCGCGCTCATCGCAGCCGGGACGGTCCTCGTGCTGGACCGAAGCCTCGTGCGGATCCTGCTCGGGCTGCTCATGGTCGGCAACGGCGTGTCGATCCTCTACATGGTCGTCGCGGGCGCGGCTGGACGTCCCCCGTTCGTCGGCGACGCCGACCCCAACGAGATGAGCGACCCGTTGCCCCAGGCCATGGTGCTGACGGCCATCGTCATCTCCCTGGCGACCATGGGCTTCCTGATGGCGCTCGCCTACCGGCTCTGGCAGGTGGCTGGGACGGATGACGTGCCCGACGACGCCGAGGACGCACGGATCCTCGACCTGGCCCTGGCCAACGAGACGTCCTCGACGTACGACCCCAACGTGACCCCGACCACGACCGCCGACGAGAGCGCCCAGGAGACCACCCCATGAGCTCCTGGGTCCCCAATCTCGTGCCGATGGCCGTGCTGCTCCCCCTGCTGGGTGCGGCCCTCACCCTCTCCTTCCGGCGCTCACCGGCTCTCCAGCGGACCATCAGTGTCGGGGTCCTCGCCACTGTCGTCGTTGTCGCCGCAGTCCTCATCCACCAGACCGACGCGCACGGCCCCCAGGTGCTCTGGCTCGGTGACTGGCCGGAGCCGCTCGGGATCTCCCTCGTCGCCGACCGGCTCAGCTCACTCATGCTCCTCGTGTCGGCCGTCGTCTCGCTGCTCGTCCTCATCTTCGCCATCGGCCAGGGACAGGCGGACGACGAGGAAGACACGCCGATGTCGATCTTCCACCCGACCTACCTCGTGCTCATGGCCGGCGTGTCCAACGCGTTCCTCGCGGGCGACCTCTTCAACCTCTTCGTCGGGTTCGAGATCCTGCTGTTCTCGTCGTACGTCCTGCTGACCCTGGGCGGCTCGGGTCCGCGCATCCACGCCGGCACGACGTACGTCGTCGTCAGCCTGGTCAGCTCGTCCCTGTTCCTCATTGCCATCGCGGCGGCCTATGCAGCGACTGGAACCGTCAACCTGGCACAGCTGGCCCTGCGCATCGAGGGGCTGCCGGCCGGTGTGGCCCTCGCCGTCCAGCTGGCCCTGCTCACGACCTTCGCAATCAAGGCAGCGGTGTTCCCGATGTCGTCGTGGCTTCCCGACAGCTACCCGACTGCTCCAGCGCCGGTGACGGCAGTCTTCGCCGGGTTGCTCACCAAGGTCGGTGTGTACGCGATCATCCGCACCCAGACCCTCCTTTTCCCCGAGTCGCCGCTCACCGGCCTGCTGATGTGGGCAGCGCTCCTGACGATGATCGTCGGCATCCTCGGCGCGGTGTCCCAGACGGGACTCAAGCGGATGCTGTCCTTCACGCTGGTCAGCCACATCGGCTACATGATCTTCGGCGTCTCACTCGCGACAGAGCACGGGATCGCGGGCGCGATCTTCTACGTCACACACCACATCACGATCCAGACTGCGCTGTTCCTCATCACCGGTCTCGTTGAGCGGCTTGGCGGGACGACCTCTCTCGACCGGCTCGGGGGCCTCGCGGCAGCCTCACCGGTCCTGGCCATCCTGTTCTTCACCTCGGCCGTGAACCTTTCCGGGATCCCCCCGCTCTCCGGGTTCCTCGCGAAGATCGGCCTGCTCCACGCCGGCCTCGAGGTCGGCACGCCGATGTCCTGGGTCCTCGTCGTGGCCGGCATCGTCACGAGCCTGCTCACGCTCTATGCGCTCATGAAGGTGTGGAGCCAGGCATTCTGGCGCAGCGCCCCCCGTGAGGCTGCGGGCGAGGAGGTGGACGGCGCGGGCTCGAAGGAGTTCGAGACCAGACCGGTCCCGGTCGGGCACGGTGCCGCAGCACGGACCGACTCGAGGGGGGAAGCCCTCGCGACCGGGCCGCGCGACTTCTACACCGACCCGCCGCGACGTCGCAGGAGCGCAACTGCGCAGGCCGCGCACCCCCTGCCCAACGCGATGCTGTGGGCGACGGCAGCGATGACTGCAGTGGGCATCCTCATCACGCTCGTGGCCGGTCCCCTCTTCGCCTACACCCAGCGCGCCGCGACCGACCTCATGCAGCGGGATCCGTACATCACGAGCGTGCTGCCCCCGGAGGTGCGCCGGTGAGCACGCTACCCGAGCCCACCGAGGGCACCCGGGCGACCGACACGCCACACCGACGGCGGCGCTCCTTCCAGCCGCGTGCCATCCTCGTCGTCGCGCTGGCCTGGTGCCTGCTCTGGGACCGCATCTCCTGGGGCAACGTCCTGTCCGGCCTGGTGGTGGGTCTCCTGGTCACCCTCGCCTTCCCGCTGCCATCGATCGAGTTCGGAGGGCGGCTGCGGCTCCCCCAGCTGCTCGTGTTGTTGAGCCACTTCTTCCGCGACCTCGCCGTTGCATCGGTTCAGGTCGCCATCTTGGCCTTCCGTTCCCGCCCGCCGCGCAACTCCGTCATCGAGGTCAAGCTCCGGACGCACTCGGACTTCTACCTCACCCTGACGTCAGAGCTCGTCGGCCTCGTGCCCGGCTCCACGGTCATCGAGGCCCGGCGATCGAGCTCGATCATCTACCTGCACCTGCTCGACGTCTGGGGACAGGAGGCGACCAAGCACTTCCACGACCACGTGCTCGAGATCGAGGAACGGGTCGTGCGCGTGTTCGGCTCGCCCGGCGAGATCGCCACCGTCGAACGACTCAAGAAGGAGGGCCGATGACGCTCGTCACCGCCGCCGCGACGGTCATGCTCGGGGTTGCCGCTGCCTTGTGCCTCTTCCGGCTCTACCGGGGCCCGAGCGCCCTGGATCGCATCCTCGCGATCGACGTCCTCCTCGTCATCTTCATCGCCGGGGTCGCCCTCGAGTCGGTGTGGAACCACCACGCCACCAACCTGCCCCTGATCATGATCCTGGCCATGGTCAACTTCGTCGGGGGCGTGGCGGTGACCCGGCTGCTCTCCCGCGACTCCGACGACCAGCCATCCGAGTCGGACGGAGTCGCCTCGTGAACTGGTCCTCCGTGCTCGACATCGTGGGTGGGATCTGCCTGCTCCTCGGCGCGGCGCTCTGCCTCGCGGGGGCCGTCGGGCTGGTCCGCTTCCCTGACACCCTCTCCCGGCTCCACGCCGTCACCAAGCCACAGAGCCTCGGGCTCGTCCTCGTCCTCGTCGCCCTGGCCCTGACACTGCGCACGTGGGCCGCCGCTTCAACGCTCATCATCGCCGCGGCCGCGCAGTTCTTCACCTCTCCGGTGTCCGCCCATCTCGTCGGACGAACGGCCTACCGCAACCGTCGCGTCGACGCACGAACCCTCGACGTCGACGAACTGTCCGAGGCCCTCGAGCGGGGCGACTCAGCCACCTCGCAACAGCCGCCTTCGTCGTGAAGCAAGCTCAGCGGCATACGGGCCCATTCCGTATGCCGCTGAGCCGGCTGAGCGGGATACAGCTGGGTTCGCGCGAGGTGGAGCGCGCCGACGTCACGGGGCGAGGTGCTCGTGGGGGCCGAGTGGGGCGACCCAGAGTGTGACGTCAGGAGGCCTGCTCCCGCTGAACCACACGGTAGGGCAGTCCCTGGGCCGGGCGATCGTCCTGCCCTCCACAGGCCGGCCACAGCGACATCGCTCGCTCGGCCTGTGCGGTGATCGTCAGGCTCGGGTTCACGCCGAGGTTCGCCGAGATGGCTGCGCCGTCGACGACGTGCAGGCCCGGGTAGTTCCAGACGCGGTGGTACGGATCGAGGACGCCCCGGTCGGGCGAGCCGGAGATCACCGCGCCCCCGAGGAAGTGGGCGGTCATCGGGATGTCGAGGATCTCGCCGATGCTGGACCCAGGGACGGCCCGCTCGCCGGTCGCCCGCCCGAGCCGGCCCGCCAGAGCGCGTACCGCGGCGTTGCCCTCAGGGATGTACGTCGGGTTGGGCGCGCCGTAGCCCTGGGTCGACGTCAGGTGCGTGCCCAACAGGCCACGTCGGCGTCGGACGGTGATGGAGTTGTCCGTCGTCTGCATGACGAGCGCGATGATGGTGCGCTCGCTCCACCGGCGTTTCGACAGGGACCTGAGGAAGAGGGCCGGGTGGGCCAGCGCCTGGCCCAGGAACCTCGCCCATCGGGGCACCCGGCCGCCACCGTCGACCTGCAGGATCGCGAGCAGCCCCATGGCGTTGGAGCCCTTGCCGTAGCGGACGTTCTCGACGTGAGTGGTCTCGTTCACATGGAAGCTCGAGGTGATCGCGACTCCCTTCGACAGGTCCATCCCTCGCGGCACGCGCGCCGTGGTCGCCCCCGCGAGCGCCTCCGAGTTCGTCCGCGTGAGCTCCCCGAGCCTGCCCGACAGGTGCGGCAGGTGGCTTTCTCGCATGGCGTGGAGCAGCTGTGCGGTCCCCCAGGCACCGGCAGCGATGACGACCTGGTCGGCGGTCGCCGTCCGGCGGTCCTTGCCTCGCTTGGTCCACGCACCGGTGCGCTCAGTGGTGACGGCGTAACCGCTCTCAGGTCGAGCGCGGTCGAGTGGGCGGACCTCGGTCACCGTGCGCAGCGGCTCGATCGTCACGCCACGACGCTCGGCCAGGGCCAGGTAGTTCTTGACGAGCGTGTTCTTGGCGCCGACCTTGCAGCCGACCATGCAGTTCCCGCACTGGGTGCAGCCGACGCGGTCCGGGCCCTCACCGCCGAAGAACGGGTCCGGCGCTCGCTTGCCGGGCTCGCCGAAGTAGACGGCCACGGGGGTCTTGCGGAACGTGTCCCCGACTCCCAGATCGCTCGCCGTGTCCTTCATGACCTGCTCGACCGGCCCCCAGCACGGGTTCTCGACCACTCCGAGCATGCGCTGCGCCGTCGCGTAGTGCGGCGCGAGCTCGGCCTGCCAGTCGGTGATGTCGGCCCACTGCGGGTCGCGGAAGAACGGCTCCGGGGGCACGTACAGGGTGTTGGCGTAGTTGAGCGAGCCACCGCCGACGCCGGCTCCGCCCAGGATCAGACATTCCGGCAGCCGGTGGATCCGCTGCACGCCGTAGCAGCCGAGCCGCGGCGCCCAGAGATAGCGCCGCAGGTTCCAGCTCGTGTCCGCGAAGTCCTCGTCCGCGAACCGGCGGCCGGCCTCGTAGACGTGGACGCGGTAGCCCTTCTCGGCCAGCCGGAGCGCCGCGACCGAGCCGCCGAAGCCCGACCCGATGACCACGACATCGTGGTCGTACACCTGCGTCATACTCGCAGCCTAGACGCCCGCGAGGCCAAGACTACCGCCGAGTAACGAACCCCACAGGCCTACCGAGCGGACGTACGGCAGCGAGCCCAGCGGCATACGGCAGGAGGAACGGCCTACTGCCCGAGGTAGGGCGAGACGACCACCTCGACCCGCTGGAACTCCTTGACATCGCTGTAGCCGGTCGTGGCCATGGCCCGCCGCAGGGCGCCGACGAGGTTGGTCGTGCCGTCGGCCTGACGCCCCGGGCCGAAGAGGATCTCCTCGATCGAGGCCTGCATGCCGAGCTCCATGCGCACACCGCGCGGCAGCTCGGAATGGTGCGCCTCTGGGCCCCAGTGGTACCCGCGCCCGGGTGCGTCCGTCGCGCGGGCCAGCGCGGCCCCGAGCATGACGGCGTCGGCACCGCAGGCAACGGCCTTGACGATGTCACCCGAGGTCCCGACGCCTCCGTCGGCGATGACGTGGACGTACCGGCCACCGGACTCGTCGAGATAGTCACGCCGGGCGGCCGCGACATCCGCCACGGCCGAGGCCATCGGCGCGTGGATCCCGAGCGTCTTGCGGGTCGTGTGTGCCGCTCCCCCGCCGAAACCGACGAGCACTCCAGCCGCGCCCGTGCGCATCAGGTGCAGCGCCGCGGTGTACGAGGCGGCCCCGCCGACGATGACCGGAACGTCCAGCTCATAGATGAACCGCTTGAGGTTGAGCGGCTCGGCCCGCCCGGAGACGTGCTCGGCGGACACCGTCGTGCCGCGGATGACGAAGAGGTCGACCCCCGCGTCGACGACTGTCTTCCAGTGCTGCTGGGTGCGCTGCGGCGACAGGGCGCCGGCCACCGTGACGCCAGCCTCGCGCAGCTGGTGAAGTCGCTCGGTGACGAGCTCCGGCTTGATCGGCTCCGCGTAGATCTCCTGCATGCGCGGGGTCGCGTGCACCGGATCGAGCCCGGCGATCTCGGCCAGCTGAGTCGTCGGGTCCTCGTAGCGGGTCCAGAGCCCCTCGAGGTCGAGGACGGGCAGCGCGCCGAGCTTGCCGAGCGCGATCGCGGACTCGGGCGAGACGACCGAGTCCATCGGCGCGGCCATCACGGGGGTGTCGAAGTGGTACGCGTCGATCTGCCACGAGACCGACACCTCCTCGGGATCGCGGGTGCGCCGAGACGGCACCACGGCGATGTCGTCGAAGGAGTAGGCCCGCCGTCCGCGCTTGCCCCTGCCGATCTCGATCTCAGTCACCGCCCGATCCTAGCTGCGGTTCGAGCGCCTCGAGGAAGGCGAGGGTCGCGCGGCTCGGATTGAAGCTGCTCCACGCGAGGTACTCGATGCGGGTCGGTCCGTTGGTGACGCGGATCGCTGTGAGGTCCGGTCCCGGGGGAACGAGCGCCGGCGCCAGGAGCGCGATGGCGAGGTCCTGTCTCACGAGGCCGAGGATGAGCCCCGCGTCCATGGCCTCGAAGGCGACCTCGCGCCGGAGTCCCGCGGCTGCGAAGGCGAGGTCGCTCTGGGCCCGGCCCGGGGTCCCGGCCGGGAAGTCCGCGAAGGACTCCTCGGCCAGGTCATGCAGGTCGAGGGCGTCCCGTCCGGAGAGGCGATGGCGCGCGCTGAGGACGGCGACGAGCCGGTCGCGCAACAGCTCCCGGGTCCGGACCCGTTGCGGCGGAGCAGTCTCCGGGAGACCGAGGACGGCGATGTCGACCTCCCCGATGTCGATGGCGGCAACGAGCTCATCGCTCCCACCGCCTCGCAGGGCGATGCGCACCGCCGGATGCGCATGGTGGAACTCGCGCAGCGCGGCCGGGACGTCGATGGCGGTGACGGTGGGGATGAGACCGATGGCTAGCTGCCCCCGGAGCTGGCCGGTGGCCGCGACGGCGTCGGCCGCCGCCCGCTCGGC
>NZ_DATEEY010000017.1:0-9782 GCF_035280925.1 Intrasporangium sp.
AGGTCCGGGTGGTCGAACGCCGCCCCGGCGGCATGGGCGAGCGCATAGCCGAGCTCGCCGCCCTCGTGGATGCTGCCGGGCGTCTGGACACTGACATGGCTCGGCACGCCGCCGGGAGTGGAGAACTGGCGGAACAGCCGGAGCAGGCCGTCGGCGTCGGTGGTCACGTCCGGGTAGATCTCGGAGTAGGTGCCCTCGAGGTAGGCGTTCGCGACGAGGGCGGGCCCACCGTGTCCCGGTCCGGTGATGTAGAGCCAGTCGGACCCGGTGCGCTTGATGAGCCGGTTGAGCAGGGCGTAGAGCATCGAGAGGCCCGGGCAGGTGCCCCAGTGGCCGAGCAGCCTCGGCTTGATGTGGTCGATGGTGAGCGGCTCGCGCAGCAGCGCGTTGTCCTTCAGGTAGATCTGCCCGACCGTGAGGTAGTTCGCGGCGGCCCACCACCGCAGGTCCAGGGCCAGGTCGTCGTCCGAGTAGTCGGCGATCGCCGTGGTGGCGGTCGGACTGGTCATCACTCTGCCTCCTCGGGCTTCTGATGTCAGTGTCCCGATCCTCGCACCACATCGATGTCAGTGACAGGAGCTGCATTCCCGATCGCCGTGCCGGGGCACCCCTCCGAGCCCGCGCAGGACCACCCCGCAGGTGCCGTATGCCGCTGGGCTGGCTCCCCGCCGGCCGTGACCTGCGTCGGGGGCTGGGCCCCGGAGATCTTGCTGGGCTCGGGGTTCCGGATGAGCAGCCAGGACACGACGCCGCCGCCGGCGAGCATGACGGCGCAGATCCACATGGCGCTCACGTAGCCCGCATCGAACTCCTCCGGCCGCTGGTAGTCGGCCCCGCTGAGGCCGACGACGGCCGGAAGGGCGGCGACCGCGAGCAGGCTGCCTGACCGGGCCACGGCGTTGTTCACCCCGCTCGCGACTCCCGCCCACCGGTCCGGGGCCGCGGCGAGAACGGTCGCGGTGAGGGGCGCGACGAGGATGCTGAGGCCGAGGCCGAAGACGGTGACGCCGGGAAAGATGGAGGTCCAGTACGAGTCGCCGGCCCCCACTCCCGTGAGCAGCCACGTGCCGATCGCGCACACGATCGGCCCGATGGTCATCGGCAGGCGCGGACCGATGCGGGCCCCGACCTCGCCGCCCTTGGCTGCCAGCAGGAGCATCATCACCGTGACGGGCAGGGAGGCGAGTCCAGCCAGCAAGGGCCCGTAGCCGAGCACGGTCTGCAGCTGGAGGGTGAGGAAGAAGAACATCGCCCCGAGGGCCGCATAGACGAGCAGCGTCATGATGTTGGCCGCGGTGAACTGGCGGGAACGGAAGAGCGATGGCTGGACCATCGGGTGGGAGCTGCGTTGCTCGACGACCACGAAGGCGACGCCGACCGCCAGGGCGAGGAAGATGAGCGTCACGGTGACCCCGGGGCCGAGCGACTCGTACTGGATCAGCGCGAAGGTCAAGAGCGCCAGAGCCACGGTGGCCAGCGTCGCACCGAGGACGTCGAACCGCCGAGGCGCGCCCTCGTCAAGGGTCTCCGGCACGGCGGTCTGGGCGAACCAGACGGTGACCGCGCCCAGGGGCAGGTTGAGCAGGAAGGCCCAGCGCCACGAGGCGTACTCGACGAGCCACCCGCCGACGAAGGGGCCGATGGCCGTCGCGATCCCACCGAGTCCGGACCACGCGCCAATGGCCTTGGCACGGTCGGCCTCCCGGAAGACCGACTGGATGATCGACAGGCTGCCGGGCGTGAGCAGCGCGCCGCCGACACCCTGGAGGATCCGTGCCGCGATGAGCTGCCCGGGGCTCTGCGCGAGACCGCAGGCGAGAGAGGCAAGGGCGAACCAGACGACGCCGATGACGAAGACCCGGCGTCGCCCGAACCGGTCGCCGAGCGAGCCGCCCAGCAGGATGAGCGACGCGAGCGCCAGCAGGTAGCCGTTCGAGATCCACTGGAGCTGTGCCAGGCTCGCGTCGAGGTCCTCGCCGATGCGCACGAGCGCGACGTTGACGACCGTGCCGTCGAGCAGGGCCATGCCGGATCCGAGCACCGCAGCGGTGATGACGAGTCGTCCGGTGCGGGTCCGAAGCTCGATGCCGACCATCCCCCCACTCTCCCAATCGGGGGAGTGGTTTGTCCCCTTGAATGGACAGCAGCGCGGGTCAGCGCGGGTAGTCGTCGGCGGGGATGGCGGCAGCCGCTCGGCGGCCGCGGCGCAATGCGAGGACGGAGTCGATGCTGAGGACGACCAGCGCGACCCAGACGATGCCGAAGCCGATCCACCGTTGGGCTGACATCACCTCCCCGAGCAGGAGCACCGCGACGAGCAGCTGCATGACCGGGGTGATGAACTGGATGAGCCCGACGCTGACGAGCGGGATGCGCCGCGCCGCAGCCGCGAAGAACAGCAGGGGCACCGCAGTCGCGACGCCGGTCCCGACGAGCAGCCAGGTGTGCGTCGCGCCATGGGCCCCGAACGCCAGGCCGCCCCGGCTCGAGATCACGAGGAGGATCCCGGCTGCGACGGGAGCGAGGATGACGGTCTCGAGCGTCAGGCCCTGGACCGCCTGGAGGGACGCGCCGACCTTCTTCTTGGTCAGGCTGTAGATCGCGAAGGAGAAGGCCATGCCGAGGGCCATGAGGGGGACGCGACCGCCCACCAGGGCCAGGTAGATCCCGGCCACGAGCCCGATCGCCACCGCGACCCACTGGAGCGGCCGAAGCTGCTCCCCGAGGAGGATGACCCCGAGGGCGACGGTCACCAGGGGGTTGAGGAAGTAGCCGAGGGCCGCTTCGCTCGTGTTCCCGGATGTCACGGCGGTGACATAGAGAACCCAGTTGAAGGCGATGACGACGGCGGCGATGGTGATGCCCGCCATGAGTCGCGGCCGTCGCAGGAGCGGGCGCAGCCAGGCGATGTCGCGCAGAACCGCAAGCAGGATCATGCAGAAGAGCAGGGTCCAGAGGATGCGGTGCGCGAGGATCTCCCATGGGCTGGCAGGCTTCAGCGCATCGAAGTAGAGCGGGAAGAGACCCCAGATGCCGTAGGCCGCGAAGCCGAACAGCATGCCCCGCCCGACCTCGCCGTGCGGCTCCGGGGGCGACGCGAGCTGCTGGCTGCCCGATGGGGCGGTCGTCACGCTCCGGTCGCTTCGCCCACCTGCCACGAGTCCCGGCCGGCGAGCAGGGCGTCGATGTCGGCGTCGGTGATCTCGCCGGTGCGGGCCGCGTCGACCTGCTCGCGGAGCAGGTCGTCGTAGGTGGGCCGGGTCACGTCGCGGAACACGCCCATCGGCACGCTGGTCAGCTCGTGCGAGTCGAGCCGGGAGAGGGCGAACGCGGCGGCGGGGTTGGTCGCCGACGCGTCGTGGACGACGATGCGCGTCGGGTCGGCATCGGCGCGCGGGACGACCGTCATGACGCCCTGGTCGTCGCGCACCACGACCTTCTGGTCCGGGCCGTCGCCCGCGACGACCTCCTGCCCGTCGGTCAGGTGGAAGATCCGGGCCTGCGCCTGGGTGCGGTCCTTGAGGACGTCGAAGACGCCATCGTTGAAGATCGGGCAGTTCTGGTAGATCTCCACGAACGCGGACCCGCGGTGCTCCGCGGCCCGGCGCAGCACCGACGTCAGGTGCTGCCGGTCCGAGTCCAGGGTCCGCGCGACGAAGCCGGCCTCCGCGCCGAGCGCGAGGGACACCGGGTTGAACGGTGTGTCGAGCGAGCCGAACGGGGTGGACTTGGTCACCTGGCCCAGCTGCGAGGTGGGCGAGTACTGCCCCTTGGTCAGGCCGTAGATCTCGTTGTTGAACAGCAGGATCTTGAGGTTGACGTTGCGGCGCAGCGCATGGATCAGGTGGTTGCCGCCGATCGAGAGCGCATCGCCGTCCCCGGTCACGACCCAGACCGACAGGTCCTCGCGAGTGGCCGCCAACCCGGTCGCGATCGCCGGGGCCCGGCCGTGGATCGAGTGCATCCCGTAGGTGTCCAGGTAGTACGGGAACCGGGAGGAGCAGCCGATCCCGGAGACGAAGACCATGTTCTCCCGCTTGAGGCCCAGGTCCGGCAGGAACCCCTGGACCGCGGCAAGGATCGCGTAGTCCCCGCAGCCGGGGCACCAGCGGACCTCCTGGTCGGAGGTGAAGTCCTTCTTGCTCAGCGCCTCGCCCTCGCCGAGGACGGGCACGCCGGCGACGCCGCTGCGGCGCTCGCCGGCCGCGTCCGGGGACACCGGGTGGGCCGGCAGGCCGAGGTCGGTGGTGCTCACTTGGCCATCTCCTTCATGCTCTCGTTCATGTTCCCCGGCACACTCTCGGGCACCCTCCCTGGAACGGGGCTGGCGCCCGGCACGGCGTCTCCGATGACATGGCTGATGACCTCGGCGATCTCGCTGGCCTGGAACGGCAGCCCCCGCACCGCGGTGTGCGACTGGACGTCGACGAGGAACTGCGCGCGCAGCAGCATCGCCAGCTGCCCGAGGTTCATCTCCGGCACGATCACGCGGCGGTAGCGGCGCAGCACGTCGCCGGTGTTGGCCGGGAACGGGTTGAGGTGGCGCAGGTGGGCCTGGGCCACCCGGGTCCCGGTCGCCCGGGCCAGGCGCACCCCGGCCGCGACCGGGCCGTAGGTCGAGCCCCAGCCCAGCACGAGGACCTCCGCGTCGCCGGTCGGGTCGTCCACCGCCAGCGGGTCGATCGTGTCCGCGACGCCGTCGATCTTGGCCTGGCGCAGCCGGACCATCTTGTCGTGGTTGTCCGGGTCGTAGGAGATGTTGCCGGTCACGTCGGCTTTCTCGATCCCGCCGATCCGGTGCTCCAGGCCGGGCGTGCCCGGGATCGCCCACGGCCGGGCCAGCGTCTGCGGGTCCCGCCGGTACGGGTGGTACACCGGCGCCCCGTCGGCCGTCACGTCGTTCGGCTCGGTCGCGAACTCCACGGTCAGGTCGGGCAGCTCCGCGGTCCTGGGCAGCCGCCACGGCTCCGACCCGTTGGCCAGGTACCCGTCCGACAGCACGATGACCGGGGTGCGGTAGGTCGTCGCGATCCGGACCGCCTCCACCGCGATGTCGAAACAGTCCGCCGGGGTCGACGGGGCCACCACCGCCACCGGGGACTCCCCGTTGCGCCCGAACAGCGCCTGCAGCAGGTCGGCCTGCTCCGTCTTGGTCGGCAACCCGGTCGACGGGCCGCCCCGCTGGATGTCGCACACCACCAGCGGCAGCTCCAGCGACACCGCCAGCCCGATGGTCTCGGCCTTGAGCGCCAGCCCCGGCCCGGAGGTCGTCGTCACCCCCAACGCGCCACCGAACGAGGCGCCCAGCGCGGCACCGACCCCGGCGATCTCGTCCTCCGCCTGCATCGTCGCCACCCCGTACCGCTTCAGCGCGGCCAGCGTGTGCAGGATGTCGCTGGCCGGGGTGATCGGGTACGACCCGAGGAACAGCGGCAGCCCGGCCCGGTGCGCCGCGGCCACCAGCCCCAGCGAGAGCGCCACGTTGCCGGTCACGTTGCGGTACGACCCCGCCCGCATCGGCGCCGCCGATACCTCGTAGGACACCGCGAAGTCCTCGGTCGTCTCCCCGTAGTGGAAGCCCGCGTGCAACGCCGCCAGGTTCGCCTCGAGGATGTCCGGCTTGCTGCCGAACTTGCTCTTCAGGAACGCCTCCGTGCCCTGCATCGGCCGCGTGTACAGCCACGACAGCAGGCCCAGCGCGAACATGTTCTTCGCCCGCTCCTTCTCCTTGCGGGTCAGCAACGCGAACGGCGCCAGCGCCTCCACCGTGATCGAGGTCAACGCCACCGCATGCACGTGATAGCTCTCCAGCGAGCCGTCCTCGAGCGGGTTCGTGCCGTACCCCACCTTGGCCAGGTTGCGCTTGCTGAACTCGTCCGTGTTCACGATGATCGTGCCCCCACGGGGCAGGTCGCGCAGGTTCGCCTTCAACGCGGCCGGGTTCATCGCCACCAAGACGTCCGGCCGGTCCCCCGGCGTCAGGACATTGTGGTCGGCGAAATGCAGCTGGAAGCTCGACACCCCCGGCAACGTCCCCTGCGGAGCACGGATCTCCGCCGGGAAGTTCGGCAACGTGGACAGGTCGTTGCCCAACAACGCGGTCTGCGAGGTGAACCGGTCGCCGGTCAGCTGCATGCCGTCGCCGGAGTCCCCGGCGAACCTGATGACCACGCGATCGAGCTTCTGGACCAGTTTGGTACTCATGCTCTGCGACGTCCTATGCGTTTCCTAGACATTGGCCGAGGTCTTCCCGAGGGGCCATTACCCATGCTAGTTCGCGCTACGTTCAGGTTTGTGCAGGTTGTCACTTGATGGACATGTCGCCCTGCGTACGTGGTGCCTCCCCAGACGTGGCCGGATGCCGCTGGGCCCGCTCCCAGCCCCACGCCCGGGAGTGCCGCACCCACCTCGTCGAGTGTGCACTTCGCGCCGGCCTGCGATGCCCGGAGGCGGCGGGTACTGCACACTCGACGAGGCCTGACCGGCGGGTAATGCACACTCGACGAGGCCGGAGCGGCGCGTGCTGCACACTCGATGTGGCCGGAGCGGTTCAGGGTGCGGCCCTGACTCGACACCACGGCGGTTCCGGCATCGCTAGGCTGGCCGGCATGTCCGGGTATGTCGCCGTCGCAGCCGTCCTCGTGGCCGGCGTGCTGCTCGTGACGGTCGCCATGGTCGTCCGCCGGCTGCTCGCCCCCCACGCCCCGCACGTGGGCAAGCTGACCACCTACGAGTCCGGCGTGGACCCGGTTGGTGAGGGCTGGGCGCAGACGAAGGTCCGCTACTTCGTCTACGCCTTCCTCTATGTCGTCTTCGCCGTCGACGCGGTCTACCTCTTCCCCTGGGCCCACGTGCTGAGGTCGGCGGACATCGGCATGGCCAGCCTCGTCGAGATGGGCATCTTCATCGGCGTCATCGTCCTCGGGCTGGCACACGCGGCCCGCCGTGGTCTGCTCAGGTGGGTGTGATGAGGTGGGTGCGATGAGCGATCCGGTTGGTCTGCCGATGCCGACGGTCCGCCCCCTCGAGGGTCGGGTGGGCGTACTCGGCGAGCATGCCCCGAAGCCCATCAAGGTCGTGCTCAACTGGGGCCGCCGCTACTCGCTGTGGGTCTTCAACTTCGGGCTCGCGTGTTGCGCGATCGAGTTCATCGCAACGTCCATGGGCCGGCACGACTTCATCCGTCTGGGCGTCATCCCGTTCGCCCCCGGTCCGCGCCAGGCGGACCTGATGGTCGTCTCGGGGACGGTGACCGACAAGATGGCCCCGGCGATCCGGCGACTCTACGACCAGATGCCCGAGCCGAAGTACGTCATCTCCTTCGGCGCCTGCTCGAACTCCGGCGGCCCCTACTGGGACTCGTACTCCGTCACCAAGGGCGTCGACACCGTCATCCCGGTCGACGTCTACGTGCCCGGGTGCCCCCCGCGCCCCGAGGCCCTGCTCCACGGCATCATCCGGCTCCAGGAGCAGATCGCCAAGGAGCGACTGTCCGGCGCCAAGCTTCGCAGCCGCTACGCGGGGACCCGGTTGGCCACCGCAGGCGATGTGAGCCGTCCGATCGTGACCAAGCCCAGCGGCATACGGACTGATGGCGAGGCGGTGACCCGTGAAGGTCACTGACGTCCGCGACGTGCCCTTCGGGGAGTGGTCCTCGACCGTGCTCACCCTCCGCGACGAGGGCTACTCCTACTTCGACTGGCTCACCGCCGTCGACCAGACGGACGCCCTGCAGACCGAGCACGAGGCCGCTGTTGCCGGCTTCGACATCGTCTGCCACCTCATCCGTGTGGCGGGTGCGGGTGGGCCCGGCCGCCTCGAGTCCGTCCTCCTGCGCACTCGGGCCCCCGAGGGCCTGCCGGTCCCGTCGATCACCGGCGTCTTCCACGGGGCGGCCTGGCACGAGCGCGAGACCCACGAGATGTTCGGCGTCGACTTCGACGGCTTCGACGACGGGACCGGTCTCGGCCTGCGGCCGCTCCTTCTGCCCGACGGGTTCGTGGGCACCCCGCTGCGCAAGTCGTTCGTCCTTGCGGCACGTGCGTCCAAACCGTGGCCCGGCGCGAAGGAGCCGGGTGAGGGGCACGGCGAGGGGTCACCCGGACGTCGACGCGTGCAGGCTCCCGGCGTGCCCGGGCCGGAGTGGGGACCGCGATGAGCGAGGGCTGGACCATTCTCGAGGTCGTGCTGCGCGCCGTCGCGGTGCTCGCGGCGTTCCTCGTGCTGCCCCTGCTCGTCGGGCAGACCGAGCACAAGGTGATGGCCCACATGCAGGGCCGGCTCGGGCCGATGTACGCCGGTGGCTTCCACGGGTGGGCCCAGCTCGTCGCCGACGGCGTGAAGTTCGTCCAGAAGGAGGACATCACACCGGCGCGCGCCGACCGGTGGGTGTACCGGCTCGCTCCCTTCGTCGCGCTCATCCCCTACCTCGTCGCCCTGGCGGTGATCCCGCTGTCGCCCACCGTGGTCGGCGCCGACGTGCCGGGCAGCGCGCTGCTCGTCCTCGCCGCGACGGGCGTAGGGATCATCGGGCTCCTCATGGGCGGGTGGGCCTCGGCGAGCAAGTACTCCCTCCTCGGTGCCATGCGCGCGGCCGCCCAGCTGCTCAGCTATGAGCTGCCCATGGTGCTCGCCGTCGCATCCGTCGCGCTGGCGGCCGGAACGCTGTCGCTCGTCGGCATCGCCGAGGCCTGGACGCCCTGGTGGCTGCTCTGGCAGGCCCCGGGTGCGCTCGTCTTCTTCGTGGCGGCGGTCGCGGAGCTGCAGCGTCCGCCCTTCGACATGCCGATCGCCGACTCCGAGCTCGTGTTCGGCGTCTTCACCGAGTACACCGGCCTGCGCTTCGCCTTCTTCCTGCTCGCCGAGTACGCCGGGATCGTCGTCTTCTCCCTCCTGTTCGCGGTCGCCTGGCTCGGCGGCTGGTCGGGGCCGGTGGAGGACTGGCTCGGCTGGCTCTGGACGCTGCTCAAGGGCTTCGTCGTCGCAGTGGTCATCATCTGGCTCCGCGTGTCGTGGCCGCGGCTGCGCGAGGACCAGCTCCAGCGCCTCGCCTGGGTCTGGCTCGTCCCGATCGCGCTGCTGCAGCTCGCGATCACGGCTGTGGGGGTGGTGATGATGCGATGACCGAGTCGGCAGATTCTGCGCACTCGACCGAAGCTGGTACGACGCCACCTGCACACTCGACGTCGAGCGGACCGATGGAGACCCGGTCCACCCGACAGGGAGGGCGGCACGCGAGCAAGCCCAGCGGCATACTGCCGGGTCTCGTCAAGGGCCTCGCGGCGACGGCGCGCACGATGACCCGCCACACGCACACGGCGGAGTACCCCGACGTCGCCCCCAAGCTGCCACCGCGGTCGCGCGGCGTCATCGCGCTCACCGAGGAGAACTGCACGTCCTGCATGCTGTGCGCGCGCGAGTGCCCCGACTGGTGCATCTACATCGACTCCCACAAGGAGGAGATCCCAGCGACCACACCGGGCGGGCGGGCGCGCCAGCGCAACGTGCTGGACCGCTTCGCGATCGACTTCTCGTTGTGCATGTACTGCGGGATCTGCGTCGAGGTGTGCCCGTTCGACGCGCTGTGGTGGAGCCCGGAGTTCGAGTACGCCGAGCTCGACATCCGTGACCTGCTGCACGAGAAGGACCGGCTGGGCGCTTGGATGGCGACGGTCCCCCCTCCTGCCGCGCTCGACCCGGGCAGTGCCGATCCGGCCGAGCTCGTCGCATCGTCGCGCCCGCCCCGGCCGGCGCGGGGCGGGCCCGGCGGGCCGGGCGAGGTG
>NZ_DATEEY010000018.1:0-36568 GCF_035280925.1 Intrasporangium sp.
AGAAACAGGTCGCGAGGAAGGCGAACATGCCGATGACCGTCGCGATCGCAACCACGGCGTAGGCGCGGTTGCCGAACACGTGCAGGTGCAGCAGTGGGGACTCGGTGCGCAGCTCGATGACGACGAAAGCGGCGAGCAGCAGCACTCCCGCCACCAGGGCGGCGACCACGATCGGCGTTCCGAAGCCCGACTCGGAGCCCTGGGTCGCGGCGTAGAGGACGGCGATGAGGCCGAGGGCCAGCGTCGCCTGACCGGGCAGGTCGACCTTGCGGGGCCGAGGAGTCGGTGGCCTTGGTGGTGATGAGTATCGATGCGATGGCAAGGACGATCACCACGACGTAGGCACGACGCCAGTAGCCACTCGCGGCGAAGGCACCACCCATGAGCGGTGAGATTGCCGCGCCGATGGACAGGAAGCCGGCCCACAGCGCGATCGCCTTGGCCCGGGCGTCGTTGTCCGGGGCGAGGGCGGCGATCATCGCGAGCGAGATGGGATAGAGGATGGCCGCCCCGAGCCCGGCCACGATCTGGCCCAGCCACATGACCTGTACCGTCGCCGCCACCGCGCAGATCAACGAGCCCACCACGGTGAGTGCCGCTCCGGCTTGCAGAAGCCGCTTTCGACCGAACAGGTCACCGATCACGCCGGTGGTCAGCTCGAAGACCACCATGGGGATGGCAAAGGCGGCGGTGATCCACGTCAGCTGCGCGCCGGTGGCCTGGAACTCCTGCTGGAACGTGCCGTTGAGAGCGCCCGGAAGCGAGTACGCGACTTGCGCCAACAACACGGCGAACGAGCCGGCCACGACCGTTGCCGTGTAGCCGCGCGTGCGCACGGGGACCTGGTTCATCGTTGAACTCCTGTGGATAGCGGGGTTGCGCGTGGTTTCAGGTCCTCACGACAGCGCGGCGCTGCGAGGCCGGCCACCTAGGCATGGAAAGTGACAGGTGCCTATACGTAATGTCAATGATTTGGACGATATGTAAGACAGTCGGTGAACCGAGCCAATCACGGCAGCGGCGGCCGGGCCCTACTGTTGGACCCGTGGTGAGCCTTCGTGAAGCGCAGAAGCAGATGACCCGCCGCCTGCTGCTCGATGCAGGTCTGGAGCTGTTCAGCAGCAGGGGGTATGCCGCCACGACCGTGGACGACATCGCGACTGCGGCCGGCACCACACGGGCGACCTTCTACGCGTACTTCCCCTCTCGGAGCGACCTGATGAGAGCGTTGATCGACGAGAAGCTGAACGAGCGTCTCCAGCGGATCCGGTCCGCCCACCGTGGGTCCACCGCCGAGGACCTCGTCGCAGCCGTCCGGGACGGACGAAGAGAAGCGATTCACGGCTGGCTCACCCAAACCGCCGACCGCTGGCCGTCGATCCACTCGATCATCCGGATCGGCCGGGATGCCGCCGCGGTCGACCCCGAGCTACGTGACCTCGTGGAACGCTGGCTCTCCGAGGCGACCGGAGACATCGAGGAGGGCCTCGACCAGGCGGACCGGTTCCAGCCACACCAGCGGCGATTCCGCGGCGTGCTCGCCATGTCGCAGCTCGACTACGTGGCGCAGCACTGGGGAGAGTCGGACTGGAAGCTCAGCCGCGAGCAGATGCTCGACGAGCTCACCGACAGCTGGTACGCCCTGCTGGGCTCCTGAGGGTTACGGCCCGATGACCTGCTGACCGATGGGTGGTTCGCTTGCCGGGTGCTCGACGAGCGCGAGGACGCGACTCGACATGAACCGTGCGGTGCGCACGGGAGTGCCACCTCTGGTGACCTCGGCAACCTCGACGACCCCCCGGCTCGTCGTGATCTCGACGCGACGCCCGTTGCGCGTCGCCTCGATCACGTAGATTCGCACCTCGCCCCCGGCGTCGATGACGACCTCAACCCGATCACCTCGCACGCGTTCACGCTAACGCGAGGTGAGCGGTTTCGCAGGTGCGGTCGACGAGGGGGTTTCTAGCGGACAGTCACCGGCGCAGTCCAGACAGCGCCGAGGGCGGCGACGATGCACGCGTAGCTGACACGCTCCTGCTCCAACCGGACCGACGTCCCTAGCTCGTTGTCGCGCAACACGCGGTGGGCCGCAGCCTCGTCCGGGGTGAGCCGCTGGAGGATCGCGCGCGACGGGGTCGGATCGGTTGTCCACTGGCTCTCATGGGCCCCCAGCGTGTCGAGGTCCATGAGCACGCTGCGCACGTGCGGCAGCTGGCCTCGCAACCGGTCCAGGATGACAAAGCCGTCGGTGTCGAGGTCTCCCCAGTAGATGACGTCGCGGTCGCGCAGCCATGGGATGCGTCCGAGCCGCAGCACGTCGAAGCCGGCCCCGAAGAAGGCCAGGGCACCGGGCACGAACGGCAGGGCGAGGAAGGTCACTTCGTTCTCCACGATGATGACGCGTCGAGCCGGCAGCTCGATCCCCGCCAGCTCGTCCACCCGGACCAGCGCATCGGTGATCGCACCGAAGAGGGGACTCCCGTCGAGCGACCGGACCCTCGTCATCGCCGGCTTGCCGCTGAAGCCGTACCGCCGCGCGAAGTCCTTTCCGGGCGAGCGCGATTCATCAGCGGCGCCCGGAATGACGGCGTCGAGCAGCTCGGCGAGGAGGGCCCGGTGGCTCTCAATGAACTTGGTGTCCACTCCGGGCACGTCGATCTGGCGGAGATATGCGGCTGACCCGACCCTCGAGCGCAGCCACAGGACCGTCGCAGTGACCTTTGGCCAGGCCGCCTGGTGGACGAGCGCGCGCAGTGGATGCTCGGCGACCCAGGCTGCGATCGCCGGGTGCGCAGACTCTGAAAGAGAATGCAGACCGGCAAGTGCCAGGACCTCCTGGGCGACACCAAGCAGCCGCCATACTTGCTCGGGCTCGTCGAACCACGCGGCGGCGGGCACCGCGTTGGCGCCGACGAGCCGTCCACCCACACTCCGCGTCTCGAGGCGGAAGGCGGGCGACCGCCCTGCGTCCGCTGCCTGATGGAGCCGCACCGCCCATTCCTGGACGGCGCCGAAATCGCTGGCCAGCTCTCGGGCGCTTGGTGTCCTGAGAGATATCCGGATCGGCTCCCAGGACTGGTTGCTGGCGACCGCGCGGAGCAGCTCGCCACGGTCCCACCGCCGCTGGAGGGCTGCCCGGATGTCGTCGGCCGTCGACCAGCGCCGGCTCGCCGACGTCGGCGAGCCAGGGCGGCGGGCGGCACTCATGACTGGCGCTCACCGGCCCGGATGAGCGCCGCCCCGGCGCGCTCCTGCTGGTACTGCTCGATCGTCAGGTTGTGCAGGCGGGACGAGCGGCCACCGGGGTTGTCGACGAAGCCGACCCGCCGCACGAAGGGCTCGATGGTGTGCACCTTCTGGAGCGGCGTCACGACGAGCAGCTGCAGGCCGAGCCGGGCGAAGAGCCGGAGGGCGAACCGAGTCGACTCGTCGGAGCCTCGGCCGAAGGCCTCGTCGATGACCGCGAACCGGAAGGTCCGGCCCGAGCCGCCCGGCGCATCGAGCCGGAACTGGTAGGCGAGCGACGCGGCGAGGATCGTGTAGGCCAGCTTCTCCTTCTGACCGCCGGACTTCCCGTCGGAGTCGGCATACGTCTCGTGCTCCTGGTCGGTCTCGCGCCACCGCTCCGACGCGTTGAAGACGAACCAGTTGCGCACGTCGGTGACGCGGGCGGTCCACTGCCGGTCGTGCTCGGCGAAGCCCTCGCGCCCCTTGAAACGGGCGATCAGCTCGCGGACCTGCTCGAACTTCTCTTCCGAGTACAGATCGTCGGCAGCACCGCCCAGGAGGGCCCCTTCAGTGCACGCCCGCAGCTGCGCCCGGAACTCCCGGACCTCGCTGAGCGGGGTGGACACGGCGTCGAGACGGATGAAGCGGTCGGTGTTGTAGTCGATGTCGCGCAGTGACGCGTTGATGACCCTGATCCGCTCGCTGATCTCCTTCGACTGCTGGTTGAGCCGAGTCTGGAAGCCGGCGATCTCGCGGATCGTGTTCTGGTTGAGATACCGCTTGAAGTCCGCCTCGAACCGCGGCAGGTCGTCCCGAGCCACCCGCTCGCGGAACTCGCGGAACTCTGCAGCGGCCTCAATGCTCGCGTCCATGTCGGTCGTCTCGGCCGGGTGGTCCCGGCGAAAGGCCTCCATCAGCCGGACCGTCTTGATTGATGCGTTGCGCAGCCGGTTGGAGAGTGAGTCACCCTGCGCCACCAGCTCTGCCCGCAGCTCGTCGACGAGGCCCTGGACGGCATCGACCCGCCGCACACCCCGGGACCGCATCGTCGCGGCGGCGCGGTCGATCGCCGGGCGATCCGCCTCCTCGACCCTAGCGAGCACCTCGGTGTTGCGCACCCGCTGCGCCTCGAGATCACCAAGCCGCCCCTCGAGTGCACCCAGGGCGCGCTCGTGCTTGCCGCGCTGCTCCTCGGCGGTCGCGAGCTCCGCCTCGACGACGGCCAGACGCGCCTCGATCTCGGCCAGCTCCCCCGAGGCCTCGACGAGCAGCGCCAGCCCGCGCTCGACCTCGTGGAGTGCCCGGGCTGACGCCCACCAGTCGAGGTCGCGCACGTCATCGACGAAGAGCACCGCCTTCAGGGCGTCGCGCCTTTGCTGGAGCTCGTTCTGCCGAGCCCTCGCCTGCCGGATCGCCTCGTCGACGTTGTTCAGCTCCTCCTGCACTCGGGTGCCGCGCTCGATGAGGGCGTCCTGCTTCGCCTTGTTGTCCCAGCCGAGGACGTAGGTGGAGCGGTCGTCGACGGCGCGGCGGTCGTCCTTCTCGTGTCGGCTGCCTGACTTCACCTGACCCCGCACGGTTACGGCTCGACTGACCCGCCTGAAGTCGTCGAGGCTCTCGACACACTCGTGCGCGGCTCGCGCCGCGAGCTCGGCCGCCAGCCAGGCGGCATACGGGCTCTCGCGCAGCTCGAGCTTCGCGGCCAGCGTTCCCGACGTGGGCGGCGCCGGCTGGTGGCGCTCGCTGACCCGGACGCGGTGGTAGACGAGGCGAGTCCCGAGGTGGTGGCTGTCGACCCAGCCGGCGACGCGCCCGTAGTCGGCGTCGTCAACGATGAGCGAGAGAGCGAAGCCGCGGAGCACGCGCTCGGCCGCCCCGCGCCAGCGGTCCTCGCCGGGGCGCACCTGCACCAGCTCGCCGACGAACGGGACCCGGTCGTCCGGGACGCCGGACTCCTCACAGAGCCGGTCACGCAGCCCGAGCAGCTCCCGGGGAATGCTCGACCGGCGCTCGCGCAGGCTGATCAGCTCGGCCCGGATTTCGTCGGACTCGCCGCGCAGGCCGTGTCGCTCGACGGCGTGCTCGGTCAGCAAGTCTCCGACGTCCTTGCTCTGGTCGTCGACGGCAGCCTGAGCGTCGAGGGCCTCCCGACGAACGCGGGTGAACTCGTCGGGGCCGGCGGCCTGCTCAAGTCCGGCGGCGGCGAGGTCGTCGCTCCAGACCCGGTGCCGCTTGGCTCGGGCTTCCCGCTCAGCCGTATGCCGCTCTCTCGCCTCCTCGAGGGCGCCGACCCGCCCGCCGGCGTGGCCGGCGCGGGCGTCGCGCAGCCCCTGCTGCTCGGCACGGAGCGTCTCGACATCGTGCTGGGCACGCGTGTGCGCGTCGCGCTCACCCGCGAGCTCCTCCTCGGCGCCGACCACCTCGTCGGCGAGCAGCTCGAGAGTGACGGTGGCGGCGGCATACCGCAAGGCCTGCTGAGCGGTGGTCGCCTCCGTCAGGGCGGTGCGGATCCGGTCGACTTCGTCGCAGCTGGCGACGATGGGGTCGAGGGCGGCGAGCTGCGTGCGGGCCTTGATGACCGCGTCGTGGGCGGCGGTGAGGTCCTCGAAGTGGCCGATCAGCTTGCGGACGTCCGCCGCGGCGTCGAAGGGCTCGAGCATGTGGGCCCGGACGAAGTCGGTGAGGTTGCCGACAGACTTCATCGAGACGGTCTGGTGGAACAGCTCCATCGCCTGGCTCGACGGGATGCCGAGGGCCCGTCGGAAGGCACGCTCGTAGTCCGGGAAGCTGTTGTGCGGCGTGATGCGGGCGCCCCTGAGCCGCTTCTTCAACGCCGTCACGTCGGTGCCGAAGTCGCTGAGGTCGCTGACGATGCCGAGCTCGCGGTCGGCGACGACGTAGAACCGGTTGGGCTGGCCGGCGTGGTCGTCGGGGATCCAGAAGACCTGGGCCAGGGTCACCGCCGATCCCAGCCGCTCGTTGCGGAAGACCGCGAGGATGGCCGAGTGCGACGTGTGGTCGCGGAGACCGACGGGCCGTGACACGCCGGTCGTCTCACTGCGTTCGGACTTCCAGTAGCCGAGGACGTAGGAGCGGAGGCTGCGCTCGCGTGTCTCGGCACCGGCCGCCTTGTTGTAGGAGATCCGGTGGGCCGGCAGGAGCAGGGTGGTGATGGCGTCGACGAGGGTGGACTTGCCTGAGCCGATGTCGCCGGTGAGCAGGGAGGTGTGGCCGTCGAGGTCGAATCGCCACACGGCCCGGTCGAAGGTGCCCCAGCCGAGGACCTCGACGTGGTCGAGGCGGTAGCCAGCGGCTCCGAGCTGCTCGTCGAGGGGTAGCTCATCCATGTGCGTGCTCCTCGTCGTCGGAGGCCCTCGTCTCGCGCTCATCGGCCTCGGCCGCGTCGGCCACCCCTGGCTCGAGGGTGGCGAGGTACTCGCGGAGACGCTCGTCGAACTCAGCGAGCCATTGCGCGTCGACGTAGGCCTTGAGGATGCGGCGGACCTCGTAGGTGCGCTCCTGCCCGGTGACCTTGCGGAGGAACCCGAGTGCCTCGACCTTGGTCATGAGCGTGTCGACCTCGGTGGTGAGGCGGACCTCGTTGGTGCTCTGCGGCAGGTGGACGCGCAGCAGGTCGGCGATCTGGTCGCGGGCGAGGATGAGCCGCGGGTCGCTGCTGCTCGCGTCGAACTCGGCGAGGCGCTTGCGCAGCAGGGCGAGCAGCAGGCTGACGCGGAAGGACAGCCGGTGGCGTGGGATGAGCCGTGGGATGTCGACGTCGTCGTGGTCCATCTGCCGCAGGTGGGCGTAGCCCTCGGCCTCGTCGATGACGAGTGCGAGCCCCATGACGGCCATGTGGTCCTTGACCCGGGCCTGGTGCCGGCGGAGAAGCGACCACATGGCCGGGTTGTCGGCCTGGTAGACGACGCCGCGCAGGAGCGGGATGACGACACGCGACAGGTCGAGCGCGTCGTCGGGGAGCCCCGCAGCGGCGGTGGCGAGAGTGGTCATGGCGGGTCCTTCAGGCGCGACTGGTCGTGTCGGACGTAGAGCAGCGTCGGGACGTCGGCCTCGCGCCGGGTCTCGTCGTCGGCAACCCACTCGACGTGCTGGCGCGCCTCGTCGTCGATGACGAGGTCGATGCCGTCCTCTGTCAGAGCAAAGTAGGCCATCAGCTCGGCAAGACCCTGCTCGGGAGGGTGCTCGTCGACGATGTCTCCGAGGCTGACTTGGGCTCGATGCCGCAGCGCCGCGCGGATCTGGCTGACCATGCGCTGGTGGTCGACGTGGTCGACGCTGAACAGGGCGGCGGTCTCGGCGGACTCGGCCGCCTCGGTCACCGTGCTGTCGATCCGTGGAGGCGCTTGCGGCACGTACAGCGGGCGCTCGAACGGCAGGGTGACCTGAGGGCGCGTCGCATCGAACTCCATCACGAGGTCGGGCCGGGCATCGCGCAATGCGACGGAGGCGCTCTCGATCCCCCGGAGCAGCTCGATGACGCGCCGGTTCTCGAGCCAGACCGTGTCGTCGAGGAAGCGGCGGAGCTGGTCGGAGAGGGTGCGCACGGTGGCCTGGGTGCGGTCGGCGGCGGTCAGCCAGTCGCGGTCGATGCGGCGCACGCGCTCGTCGGCGACGATCGACTCGAGCCGGTGCACCTCGTCGAGGAGATGCGCCAGCTCCTCCTGCTGCTCGGCGGACAGGAGGAAGTCGTAGAACGCCTGGAAGCTGCGGCCCTGGTCGGACTCGGAGATCGCGTTGCGGTCGCCGAGGAGCTGGTCGAGCAGCTCGCCCTTCGACCCATCCCAGCCCGCAATCGTCTCGCGCATCTGCCCGTCGAGCGCCCGGAACTTGACCTCGACCTCCCGAAAGTCCGAGAGCAGCTCGCGCGCCGTGCTCGCGAACTGCTGGTAGCGGTCACGCTGCGCGGTCGGGTCGAGCACATCGATCTCGCCTGACTCCGCCCGGGCGATCTCGTCGTCGAGCCGGGCCCGCTCGGCCCGCAGGTGCTCCAGCCGTCGCTCGGGGTCGGCGTCACTGCCCTGGACGATCTGCTGCAGCAGGCCGACGAGCGTGTGCAGCCGCGACTCGGTGCCGACGAAGGCCCGCTCCTGCAGGGTCGCGACCCAGGCCACCGCCTTCTCCAGCGCCGGCGTCGCGTCGACATGCGGTTCGTCACTGCCCTCGAGGTAGTAGAGGCGCAGCCAGCCAGACTCCGAGCTGGCCCAGTCGGTGACGTAGGCGGCAGCCGACCTCGGGTACGCGTCCTCGCCGAGCTGCTCCCGCAGCGCGTAGAGCTCGTCGTCGAGGCGGCTGGCCAGCTCGCGCTGGGTCAGGACCCGAACGTTGTCCTCAACGAAAGTGCGGCCGAGGAAGCCGATGATGAGCGGCGCGTTGGCAGCACGCAGCAGCCGCCACGCGGGATGCCGGTCGCGCAGCACGCTCAGCTCGTCGTGGGACAACACCCGAACCCCCTTCCGATCCATGGAGCATAGGTGAGCCCGCCGACACTCGAAGGAAGGTTTCGGCACCCCGCGAGCCCAGCGGCATACGCGATGTTCCGTATGCCGCTGAGCTCACTTGGGTGCCCAAGTCAGCCCCCGAGGGGTGGCTGGGCTGTCAGGTCGCCCCCAGCAGGCTCCGGATGTCGTCCGCTGCCAGCGGCGCCGCCATGAGCCCGCCGTCGTCGACGACTCGGGCAAAGAGCTCGCGCTTGCGTTCCTGCAGCTCGAGCACCTTCTCCTCGATCCTGCTCTCGCTCACCAGACGGTAGACCATGACGGTCTTGTCCTGGCCGATCCGATGGGCGCGGTCGATGGCGTGCGCCTCGACCGCCGGGTTCCACCATGGGTCAAGGACGAAGACGTAGTCGGCCTCGGTCAGGGTGAGGTTGGATCCGCCGGCCTTGAGGCTGATGACGAAAACCGGCGCACTGCCCTCGACGACGGCAGCGATCCGTTTGGGGCGGTCGCGGGCACGGTAGCCGGCCCCGTCGATGCGGAAGATGGCGTAGGAGGTCACTACGAGGTGGGCCGCGCCCGTCGCCTCGACGACGGTCGTGCCGCGGCGACGCCCGGTCTCGGTCAGTGCGACGACGCGCAGGCCGGGTGTGAACCGGGCGGCTTCGCGGACCCACGCCGAGGCCACGCTCGTCGGCGCGACCACGATGATGGGCGCATCGGGCTGAGGTGCCCTGAATCCGCGTCGCACGTCAGGGCATCAACCGTGTCCAGGTGCACGTCCTGTCGGGCGCCAGGATCGGTCCTTCCGATGGCGTGCACAGCTGCGTTGGCGCCGGCCCGCCCCTTCAGAGGCGCGCCCGGTCGAGCGGGTCCCGGATCGCGCGGATGGCCGCCACGACACTGACGCTCCCCACGACCGCCCACACCGTCAGCGACCCTGCCCAGCGCTGGCCGGGCTCGGTGGGAAACAGCTCGACCCAGCGATCGAAGGGCCGGGCAAGCACGATGGCGAGGACGAACGCCACGAGGCCGCCGCTCACCGCATCACCCGGCTCTGGCGTCCGTCGACGCAGGACCGACGAGGCGGCGATGGCGACGAGGATGCAGCCCCCGAGCTGGACGACGACGCCGAGCCGCGTGCTTGTGCCGGATCGCAGCGCGAGCACACCCAGGGCGAGCGCGCCAAGCGCAAGGATGGCCACGGCGACCAGCAGGCGGGAACCGCTCCGGGCGCGCATCGGCATGGGCGTGGCGTCCACCGCCTCTGCCGCGGGCTCGTCCAACAGGTAGGCAGCGGCGCTCGCCAGGGCCGGGATGCTGACCTGCAGTGCGATGTCGCCGATGGGGGAGGTGACCCAGATTGAGGCAACGGCAACGAGGAGCAGGCCACCCACCGTGAACGTCACGACCGGCCGCCACGGCACCCCCAGTCGCGCCGCGGCCGGTCGTCCTCCGCCGACTCGGTTCCAACGGGGCGCGCGGTGCCCCGCCCCGTAGCTCCCGCTCATGGAGTGACACTCACGACGACGCTGTGGCCGTCGGGGTAGCTGCGCACCGTCTGGCTGATGCCACCCGTGGCGGCCAGCACGTAGACCACGGCCGACATCGCCAGGGCCATGGCGCCAATGCGCACGAGGCGGCGCCGGGCCCGCCCTTCGGCTCGCCAGAGCAAGGCGGCGATAGCGGCGAGCACACAGAGCGTGACGAGCCAGACGAGATGCCAGCCGGGAGAACCGTTGAAGCTGTCGACGTGCTCGTTGTTCTGCGACGAAGTGCTGAAGAAGGTGACCGGTGAGAACAAGCGTGTCCAGCGCTGCCAGGCCGGCATCGCGCCACCGGTGCTGAGCGCGGCGCCGTTGCCGAGCGTCCAGAGGGCCACGCTGACGACAAGCAGCACTGCGGCCCCTCGGAATCGCCACCACCGGCCTGCCGCGATGCCGAGCAGGGCGCCTCCCATCACCGCGACGACGGAGTTGGCCGCCAGGACCCAGGCAATGTCGAGATGCGAGAAGGGGCCGTACATCCACTCCGGTGTGTTGAGCGCTGCCGGTTTGACCCCGTACTTGAAGATCAGCCAGCCGGAGGCGACGAGCGCGGGAACCAGTGCCGCCAAGCAGAGGGCCGCGGTGCGCATGGTGGTCGTCGTGGGCGCCGACTCGACGAGCTCGTCGGCTCGACGGAACGAGCGGGTCTGGTGGTAGGTCGCGATCATCGTCCCGATTCCCAGGGTGAACGCCACTGCCGGCGCGCCGAGAGTCTCCGCGGTGGCCTGGTCCGCCTGGGCGTTGAGGGCCATCACTGAGACGAAGACGCCAAGACCCGTGGCTGCGAGGAACATCGGGTGTCGGGCCAGGCGCAGGCTCTCCAGCCGGGCCAACACCCCAAGGGTGCGTTTGCCGGCGTGGCCATCAGCGGAGTCGACGACAGCGCTGACTGTGCCTGGTGCGGTGCTCATGACGCCACCTCCGTCTCCACCGTTTCCTGAGCCCCGCCACGCAGCATCAGGTAGGCGTCCTCGAGGCTGGGTTCGACCTGCTCGGCACCGGGCGGGGCCTGAGGCCCGACGTTGCGATAGCGCCCCGAGGCCGTGCGCCATGCAGCCAGTGCGCCCCGCGACGGGGCGTCGGCCAACCAGACGTGCCCTTCGGCGAGCTTCACCAGCTCCGTCACGGTGCCGTCGAAGTTGACCCTGCCGGTGTCGAGCACGATGACCCGGCGGCACAGGGCAGCGACGTCCTCCGTCTGGTGGGTCGAGATCACCATCGTCGAGGTGGCGGCGATGTCGGCCAGCACGCCTCGCAGGGACATACGTTGCTCGGGGTCGAGCCCGGTCGTCGGCTCGTCGAGCACGAGCAGCTCGGGAGTGCCGATGAGCGCCTGCGCCAGTGCGACGCGCCGTCGTTGCCCCCCGGAGAGCCGGCTGATGCGCTTCGTCGCGACATCGCCTAGGCCGACGAGGTCGAGGACTCGGCGCACTTCGGGCGTCCGCGAATCCCGGTCGCTCCACTCCTTGAGGACCGCCATGTAGTTGACGAACGCAAAGGCGGAGAAGCCGCGGGGGAAGCCGAGCTCCTGTGGCTGGTAGCCGAGACGTCGCCGCACCTCGGTGCGCACATCCGGGTCCAGCGGGTCGCGGCCAAGGAGGCGCACCTCGCCGTCGTCCGGGCGCAGCACCGTTGCGATGACGCGCAGCATCGTGGTCTTGCCGGCTCCGTTCGGCCCGAGGAGCCCGGTGATCCCCGGCGTGAGCGCGAGGGTGACCTCGTCCAGGGCACGGGTGGCGCGATAGCGCTTCGTGACTCCCGTGAGGCTCACCGTGGGTCCAGCGTTGGAGGTGGTCATGACGAGATCCTTCCGATGGTGCCGAGGTGCCGTGCTCGCAGCACGAGGACGGCGGGACCGACGATGAGCATGAGCAGGTAGAGAACGAGAAGGGGTGGCGAGAGGACCTCGGCCACTTCGCCCAACCGACTGGCGACCCCCGTGCAGGCGATCCAGACGAAGGTGATCGCGATGGCCGGTCGCCACGGCCCGAACCACGTCGACAGCCCGAGGACGAGTGCGGTGAAGCCCAAGGCGGGCACCAGCCACAGCCATGACACGCTGTCGGGGAAGGCAAGCTGGCCCACCACGACGACGGGCAGGCCGGCGAGGAGCACTGCTGCTGCGCGGAGGAAGACGAGTCGCACCAAGGGGTAGGGTGCCGAGCTCTCCTGCTCGAGCGCCGGACCCGCCTCCGGACCGAAGGCGACCGCCACCCCGACGACGGGCACGAGTGGAGCGAACATCAGGAACATGCCCGCTCCGCCGTTGCGGCTCGCCAACGCCCCGCCGACCGCGAAGGCCAGGGAGAGCGCAACCGCACAAAGCCACGAGCCGCGCAGCGCCGGCGCCGCGGCAACGAGCATCGCGTCGCCGGATGGCAGACCCAGCCGCACGAGGAGCCGCTCGAAGGCGGAGGCGCGCGGGACCTCGATCTCGTCGCGGAGGTTCGACCACACGCTCTCGAGGTCGACGAGCGTGAGGCCGGCGGCGTCGGGAGTGAGCTGAGCGGCATACGGCATGTGGTTGGTCGCCACGGCCACCGCACGCTGACAGTAGGGGCAGCCAACGACGTGCTGCTCGACGGACATCGCGGTGATGCCGCTGGCCGTTCCGCCGACCCACGCGGTCAGGTCGTCGGGGCGGACGTGGGGGGCGCTCATCGTGGGCCTCCTTCGACCAGGCTCGCCCGGAGATGAGCCTTGGCGCGGTGCACGCGCGTCTTGACCGTGCCGGCTGGGATGCCGAGCAGGGTGGCGGCCTCGCGGATCGTCAGGCCGTCCAGGACGGTGGCCTGGATCGCCGCCCTCAGATCCGGCGACAACGACGCCAAGGCTCCTCCGAGATCGCCGTACTCCACGCAGGCGAGCAGCTCGTCCTCGAGCGTGACCTCGGACGTGCGACCGCGCCTCAGAGGATCGGCCATGGGGACGACATCGCGGCGCAGGCGCAGCCGGCTGACGAGGCGACGGATCGCGATACCCCACATCCACGCGCCCACCTCGCCGGTGCCCCGGAAGCGCTCGGCCCCACGCCACACGGCGACGAAGGTGTCCTGCAGGACGTCCGCCACGACCTCCCGGTCGTTGCAGCGGCGTGCCAGGCGGACGGAGAGCCACGGCGCGTGACGGTCGTACAGCTTCCGCATCGCGCCGAGGTCGCCCCCGGCCAGGGCCTCGAGGAGGGCCCGGTCGTCGAGATCGACGGAGGGTGCCACATCCCTACTGTCGACCTGGGCGGGCCGATCGGTTCCCGCTTCGCGATATTGGGTGGGGGGCGCCTGTCGCTCACCGGCTCTGGCTGTCGTGCGCCCATGATGGTGGCCGTGAGGGTTGCGCTCATTGTCCTTGGCGTCGTGGTGGGCCATCTTGGGCCGTATGCCGTGGGAGCTCCTGCCACCTCGGACCGATGACCTAGGTTTGAGGCATGCGAGTGACTCATCTGGGACACGCCTGCCTGCTCGTCGAGATGGCCGACCGGCGCATCCTCGTCGACCCGGGCAACTTCTCCTCCGGCTTCGAGGACCTGGCCGACCTCGACGCGATCCTCGTCACCCACAACCACCCGGACCACTTCGACCCGGAGCCAGCCGCACGCCTCATCCGGGCGAACCCTCGGGCCGCCGTCCACACCGACCCGCTGACGGCGGAGAAGCTTGCCGCAGAAGGACTTCGGGCCGTGCCGACGAGGCGCGACGAGCAGGTCGCGATAGGCGATGTCATGGTCACCCCGGTGGGGGAGCTGCACGCCTTCAACCACGACCAGGTGCCGCAGATCCCCAACGTCGGGCTGGTCCTGCGCGCCGACGGTGAGCCGACCCTGTTCCACCCGGGCGATGCCTACGATGCCGAGCCGGGCGAGGTCGACGTCCTGGCCCACCCGCTCAACGCGCCGTGGTGCGCGAGCCGGGACTCGATCGGTTTCGTGGCGCGCATCGCGCCCAAGACCTTCGTCCCGATCCACGACGCGCTCCTGTCCGAGCGGGGCAGGCAGATGTACTGCACGCACATCGAGTCCTTCTCTGGGGTCGACGGCCTGACCCTGCGCGATCTGGCCGACGGCGAGTCCGGCGAGTTCCAGTGACCCGGGCACCGGGCACCAAGCACGTTCCACGACTCGGGGAGTAATGACAGAACACCTGGACCTGCCGGCGCCGCGCGGCGTGCCGGTCACCGGACCGGCCATCGCCATCCGTGGCCTCGGCAAACGCTTCGGCGACGTCATCGCCGTCAAGGGGATCGACCTCGACGTCCCGCGCGGATCGTTCTTCGGCCTCGTCGGCCCGAACGGCGCGGGCAAGACGACCACGCTGTCCATGGCGACCGGTTTGCTGCGGCCCGATGCCGGCCAGGTGTTCGTCCTCGGGCACGACGTGTGGGCCGACCCGGTTGCCGCCAAACAGCTGCTCGGCATCCTGCCCGACGGGCTGCGCGTCTTCGACCGGCTCACGGGGCTGCAGCTGATCGTCTACGCCGGCCTGCTGCACGGGCTGTCCCGCGAGGTGGCGACGGCCCGAGCCGACGAGCTGCTCCAGGCCCTCGGCCTGACCGAGGCCCAGGGCAAGCTCGTCGTCGACTACTCGGCGGGTATGACCAAGAAGATCACCCTCGCGACCGCCCTCGTCCACGCACCGCGTGTCCTCGTCCTCGACGAGCCGTTCGAGGCGGTGGACCCGGTCTCCGCGGCGACGATCCGCGGCATCCTCGCCGACTTCGTCGCCGCCGGCGGCACGGTCATCCTCTCGAGCCACGTCATGGACCTCGTCGAGCGGATCTGCACGCACGTCGCCGTGATCTCCGACGGCCTCGTCCTCGCGCAGGGCACGGTGGACGAGGTGCGGGCCGGCGGCAGCCTGGAGCAGCGCTTCGTCGACCTCGTCGGCGGGAGCATCGAGGTGGAGGGACTGGCGTGGTTGCGCACCTCGTCCGACTGAAGCTCGACCTGCTGCGCAACACCCTGCGCCGCAGCCGGGCCCAGGCCATCGGGATGATCCTCGGCGTCCTCTATGGCGCCTTCGTCGTCGTCGCGTTGGCCGTCGGTGTCGCCGTCCTCCGCGGTGAGCCCGACCTGGCGCGGCTCGTCGTGACGATCGGGGGCGCTGCCGGGATCGTGCTGTGGATCCTCCTGCCGATCTTCGCCTTCGGCTCCGACCCGACCCTCGACCCGAGCCGGTTCGCGACCTTCTCGATCCCGCCGCGGCAGCTGGCGGTCGGCCTCCTGCTGAGCGCCTTCGTCGGCCTGCCCGCCATCGCGTCGATGGTGCTCGGCGTCGGGGTCGTCATTGCGTCGTCGCAGACCGTGTCGTCGACCGTCACTGCCCTCGTGGCCGTGCCGATCGGCCTGCTCACCGCCATCGCCCTCAGCCGTTGGGTCTCCTCGCTGGCCACGGGCGCGGTCTCCAGCCGGCGGGGCAGGGACGTCACCGCCATCCTCGCAGTCTTCCTCCTGGCCGTCGTCGTCCCAGCAGCATCGCTCGCGGGCAGTGCGGCACGCGACTGGAGCGGCTTCGCCGAGACCGCGGCGTCCGTGCTGGGGTGGACGCCCCTCGGATGGGCCTGGGCGGCGGCGAGCGACGTCGCCACGGGCGAGCTGGCCATCGGTGCGCTGCGTCTCGGGCTGGCAGCTGCCGGCCTGGCTGTCGCGATCCGCCTGTGGGACAGGGCCGTGCGGCAACAGGTCGTGTCGCCGCGAGGTGTCGTCCGCCCCAGCTCACCGGGAGCGGCGACGGGCGACCTGGGCGTCTTCGGGCGCGTCCCGGACGACGCGACGTGGGCGGTTGCCGCTCGCACCCTGACCTATTTCGCCCGGGATCCTCGCTACCAGGTGTCGATGTTCCTCACGCCCTTCGCGCCGCTGGCCCTGCTCATCCCGTTCTACATGGGCGATGTCGCCTGGGTGCCGCTGCTCATGGGTCCGCTCGCTGCGTTCCTACTCGGCTGGAGCGAGCACAACTCCGTCTCCTACGAGTCGACGGCCTTCTGGATGCATGTCGCCTCGGGAGTCCGCGGCCGCTCGGACCGGCTCGGCCGGCTGCTGCCCAACCTGCTCATCGCCGTCCCTCTCGTCGGCGCCTACTCCCTCGTGGGCGCCTGGCTCGGGGGCCGGTGGGACCTGCTGCCCGCCATCGTCGGTCTGTCCGTCGCCCTGCTGGGAGCGGGCTATGCCATCTCGTCGATCATGAGCATCGCCCTGCCCTATCCCGTCCCCAAGCCGGGCGAGAGCCCGTTCCAGAGCCCGCCGGGGGCGGCCGGGATGACGATGCTGTCGCAGTCCGTCGCCGGCCTGGGCACCCTGGTGGTCGCGGCGCCGGTGCTCGGCCTCGGCCTCCTCGCGTGGAACGGCACCGACTGGGCGCCGTGGCTGGCTCTGCTGACCGGCCTCGCGGTCGGCGTGGGCGCCTTCTGGCTGGGACTGCGCCTCGGCGCGGCGCTCTACGAGCGGCGCGCCCCCGACCTGCTTCTCAGCCTGACGGTCGACTGAGCGCTCGCCCGCGAGCGAGCCCACCGGCATACGGGATCTGCCGTATGCCGCTGAGCTGGGACCGCGCGTCAGCTCGCCAGGTCGACGGCCCGGTGAGCGGCCCCGATGATCCCGGCCTTGTTGCGCAGCTCGGCGGGCACGATCGGCGCACGCAGCCGCAGCTTGGGCAGGAACTTGTCCGAGTCCCTCGAGACGCCGCCTCCAACGACGATGAGGTCGGGGGAGAAGAGCATCTCGATCGTCTCGTAGTAGCGCTGGAGCCGCTCGATCCACTCGTCCCAGGAGAGGCCCTCGCGGTCCTTGACCGAGGAGGCAGCCCGGTCTTCGGCGTCATGGCCGTCGATCTCGAGGTGGCCCAGCTCGGAGTTGGGGACGAGTCGGCCGTCGTGGATGAGCGCCGAGCCGATCCCGGTGCCCAACGTCGTGACGATGACCAGGCCGTGCTCGCCCTTGGCGGCGCCGTAGTGCAGCTCCGCGATCCCGGCGGCGTCGGCGTCGTTGAGGACGGTGACCGAGCGGCCGGTGTGCTCCTTGATGAGGGCCTCGGCGTCGGTGTTGATCCAGGACGGGTCGATGTTGGCCGCGGACAGGACGGTGCCGCGGATGACCACGGCGGGCACCGTCACCCCGATCGGAGAGCCTCCCGTCGCCTTCTCGAACTCGTCGACGATCTGGTCGACGACGTGGGCAACGGCCTCTGGCGTCGCGGGCTGCGGCGTGGCGATCTTGAGCCTGCTCTGCGCGAACTCGCCCTTGTCCAGGTCGACCGGGGCGCCCTTGATGCCGCTGCCGCCGATGTCGATGCCGAGCGGGTAGCCCTTCTTCGCCATGTCTGTCAGTTCCTCCGCAGAGTTTGGTGAGGGTGCCGGCCCGGTCGGGCTCAGGGCAGGGTGAGGATCTGGTTGCCGTCCTCGGTGATGACGATGGTGTGCTCGAACTGGGCCGAGCGTCGGCCGTCTCGGGTCACCACCGTCCAGCTGTCGTCCCACATCTCCCACTCGTGCGTCCCGAGGTTCAGCATCGGCTCGATGGTGAAGGTCATGCCGGGCTCCATCACGGTGTTGTACTGCGGCGCGGCGTCGTAGTGGGGGACGATCAGCCCGGAGTGGAACTCGAGGCCGATGCTGTGCCCGGTGAAGTCCCGCACGACGCCATAGCCGAAGCGCTTGGCGTAGCTCTCGATGACGCGCCCGATGACGTTGACCTCGCGTCCGGGGCGAGCGGCCTTGATGCCCCGCATCATTGCCTCGTGGGTGCGCTCGACGAGCAGGCGCGACTCCTCGTCGACATCGCCCACGAGGTAGGTGGCGTCCGTGTCGCCGTGCACCCCGTGGATGTAGGCCGTCACGTCGATGTTGACGATGTCGCCGTCCTCGAGCGGGCGGGTGTCCGGGATGCCGTGGCAGATCACCTCGTTGACGCTCGTGCACACCGACTTGGGGAACGCCTTGTAGCCCAGCGGTGAGGGGTAGGCGCGGTGGTCGAGCATGAACTCGTGAGCCACGGAGTCGAGCTCGTCGGTCGTGACACCCGGGGCGATCCGCTCCGCGGCCGCCGCCATAGCCTGGGCTGCGATGCGCCCCGCGATCCGCATCTTCTCGATCGTCTCGGCATCCTTGATGCGGACGTCGCCGTCCTCGCGCGGATGGGGCACGTCGACGTAGTGCGGACGCGCGATGGAGGCGGGTACGGGTCGTCGCGGGGTCAGCGGGTGAGCGGCGACACGGGAGCGGGCCAACGGCATACGGTGGAGTCTAGGTCGTTCGTGCGGTTGGCTCGTGCACGGCGCCCGCCCAGCGAACACGTCGAAGGGAGAGCGGGATGAGCTTCTGGTACAACGTCAGGACCGGTCAGGTGGAGACCGACGCCAACCGCAGCATCGGCGAGCGGGTCATGGGTCCCTACGACACCGAGGAAGAGGCTCGCCACGCGCTCGAGACCGCCCGCGCCCGCACCGAGAAGTGGGACGAGGAGGACCGGGAGTGGGAGCAACGCAACGCCGCGCCGGGCTGGGACGACGAGCGCCTCGACGACTGACCAAATCGTTGTTCACTCGATCGGCTTCAGGCGTCGAAGGAGTGCTCCGCGGCGGGGAACGCGGCTGACTCGACGTCAGCGGCGTAGGCCCTGGCGGCCTCCAGGAGCGTGCCGCGGAGATCTGCGTACTTCTTGACGAAGCGGGGCGCCTTCCCGGCCCGCAGGCCGGCGAAGTCGCTCCAGACGAGGACCTGCGCGTCGGTGTGCGGCCCCGCACCGATGCCGATCGTGGGGATGGTGAGGACCTCGGTCACCCGAGCGGCCACCGGTGCCGGCACCATCTCGAGCACCACGGCGAACGCGCCGGCTGCCTCGAGGGCGCGCGCCTCGTCGACGAGCCGGTCTGCTGCCTCGCCCCGTCCCTGGACGCGGTAGCCGCCGAGCTGGTGCTCGCTCTGCGGGGTGAAGCCGACATGGGCCATGACGGGGATGCCCGCCGCCGTGAGCAGCCCGACGAGCGGGGCCATGGCCGTGCCGCCCTCCAGCTTGACGGCGTGGGCCAGCCCCTCCTTCATGAAGCGGACCGCCGTGGCGAACCCCTGCTCGAGGGAACCGCCGTACGAGCCGAACGGGAGGTCGGCAATCACGAGGGCCCGCCTGGTGTTGCGGCTGACCGCCCGCACGAGCGGGATCAGCTCGTCCACCGTGACCTGCACCGTCGTCTCATGGCCGTAGACGTTGTTGCCGGCCGAGTCGCCGACGAGCAGCGCTGGGATCCCGGCCTCGTCGAAGATCTGGGCCGAGTACATGTCGTAGGCGGTGAGCATGGCCCACCGACGGCCCTGGACCTTCAGGGCGTGCAGGTGCGGGATCCGCACGCGCCGTGGGGACTCGGCGGTGGGTGTGGCTCCGGCGCCGTACGGATTGGGCTGCTCGGCGGAGGGGGCCTCGGTCATGGCGCGAGCATACGCAGGGCGAGTGTCCGTTACATCGGGGAAACAGGCATGCGGCAGGATCGACACATGAACCGTCAGGAAGAGTTCGTGCTGCGCACCATCGAGGAGCGCGACATCCGCTTCGTCAGGCTCTGGTTCACCGACGTGCTCGGCACGCTCAAGTCCGTGGCCGTCGCGCCGGCCGAGCTCGAGGGCGCCTTCGCGGAGGGGATCGGCTTCGACGGTTCCGCGATCGAGGGCTTCGCGCGCGTCTACGAGGCGGACATGCTGGCCAAGCCCGACCCCTCGACCTTCCAGATCCTGCCGTGGCGCGGAGACCCGCCCGGCACGGCCCGGATGTTCTGCGAGGTCCAGATGCCCGACGGGTCGCCCAGCTTCGCCGACCCGCGGCACGTGCTCCAGCGGGCCCTCGACAAGGCGGCGGACCTGGGGTTCACCTTCTACACCCACCCCGAGATCGAGTTCTTCCTGCTCAAGCCCGAGCCCGACGCCGACGGGCGGCCCGTCCCTGTCGACGACGCCGGCTACTTCGACCATGTGCCCCACGGCACCGGCCACGACTTCCGACGCGCGGCGATCACGATGCTCGAGAACATGGGCATCTCGGTGGAGTTCAGCCACCACGAGGGTGCGCCCGGACAGAACGAGATCGACCTGCGCTATGCCGACGCGCTCAGCACTGCCGACAACATCATGACCTTCCGGACGGTCGTCAAGGAGGTCGCGCTGTCACAGGGCATCTACGCGACCTTCATGCCCAAGCCGTTCGCGGAGCATCCCGGTTCCGGCATGCACACCCACGTGTCGCTCTTCGAGGGGGACTCCAATGCGTTCCACGAGGCCGGCGCCCCCTACCAGCTGAGCAAGATCGCGAGGCAGTTCATCGCGGGCCTCATCATGCACGGCGCCGAGATCACTGCCGTCACGAACCAGTGGGTCAACTCGTACAAGCGTCTCTGGGGCGGGGGAGAGGCCCCGGCCCACCTGACCTGGGGCCACAACAACCGCTCGGCGCTCGTGCGCGTGCCGATGTACAAACCGAGCAAGGGTCAGTCGACCCGGATCGAGGTGCGCTCGCTCGACTCGGCGTGCAACCCATACCTCGCCTATGCCGTCATCCTCGGGGCCGGGCTCAAGGGCATCGAGGAGGGCTACGACCTGCCGCCGGAGTCCGAGGACGACGTGTGGCAGCTCACCGACGCGGAGCGCCGGGCCATGGGCATCAAGCCGCTGCCGGAGGCGCTCGGGTCCGCCATCGAGCAGATGCAGCAGAGCGAGCTCGTCGCCGAGGTGCTCGGGGAGCACGTCTTCGAATTCTTCCTGCGCAACAAGCGACAGGAGTGGCAGGACTACCGGCACGACGTGTCGCGCTTCGAGCTCGACCGCTACCTGCCGCGCCTCTGAGCCGATCGGCGGCCGGCACCCGATGTCCCGCACCACCTCGACCACCGGCACCCTCGCCCGGCTCGGCTTCGCGCATCCCGACCGCGCCGCCAGTCACCTCGCGGACCCAGCCCTGGCCGCCCTTCGCGGCGGCGACGGTATCGACGGGAGCGACGGGAGCGACGGGTTCCCAGCCAGCCTTCTCCAGGCCACGGGGGACACCGCCGACCCAGACCAGGCGCTGCTCGGACTCGTCCGCGTCCTCGAGGCGCTGCAGAGTCAGGGCGACCCGGCAGACCTGCGATCCCTCGTCGAGGAGCTGCTGGGCGGGGGACCCGGGCGGGATCGGGTGCTTGGCGTCCTCGGGGCCTCGACCGCGCTCGTCGACGAACTCGTGCGGCACCCGGGCCACTGGGTGGACGCCGCCCTGGCCCAGCGGCACACGGCAGCAGAAGTCCGCGCCGAGCTGGTGGCTGCCGTGACCACGGAGCGCGGGGGCACCACGGCACTCGACGCGCTCCGCATCGCCTACCGGCGGGGACTGCTCCGGATCGCGGCCCGCGACATCACGTCAACGGACCCGATCGCCGACATGCCGAGGGTCGGCGAGGCCCTCGCCGAGCTCGCCGAGGCCGCGTTGGAGGCGGCTCTCACGATCGCGCGCGAGGAGTATGGCGACGGGCATGAACAGTGCCGTCTGGCGATCATCGGGATGGGCAAGACCGGCGGTGGCGAGCTCAACTACGTCAGCGACGTCGACGTCATCTTCGTGGCCGAGCCCGCCGAGCGGGTCGACGAGGAGACGGCGCTTCGCGTCGGCACGGCGCTCGCCTCGGCCACGATGCGGGCCTGCTCGGCGCACACCCAGGAGGGGGCGCTGTGGCCCGTCGACGCCGCGCTTCGCCCCGAGGGCAGGCAGGGACCGCTCGTGCGCACCGTGGGCAGCCACCGGGCCTACTACGAGCGGTGGGCCAAGACGTGGGAGTTCCAGGCGCTGCTCAAGGCGTCGGTCTCGGCGGGGGACCGCCAGGTCGGCCTGCGCTACATGGAGGCGATCTCACCGCTCGTCTGGGAGGCCGCGAGCCGGGAGAACTTCGTCGAGGACGTCCAGGCGATGCGGCGGCGGGTCGAGGAGCACGTGCCTGCCAACGAGGCGTCGCGACAGCTCAAGCTCGGGCCCGGCGGACTGCGCGACGTGGAGTTCAGCGTGCAGCTGCTCCAGCTCGTCCACGGCCGGACCGACCCGTCGCTCCGGTCGGCCACGACGCTCGAGGCCCTGTCGGCCCTGGCCAAGGGCGGCTACGTCGCGCGTGACGACGCGGCCACCCTCGACCGGGCCTACCGGCACCTGCGCTGCCTCGAGCACCGGATCCAGCTGCACCGCCTGCGGCGCACCCACACCATGCCCGACAACCCGGCCGACCTGCGCAGGCTCGGACGGGCGATGGGGCACCGGACGCATCCCGCGGAGGCGGTCGTCGCCGACCGCCAGGCCGTCGCCCGGGAGGTTCGCCGGATCCACGAGCGGCTCTTCTACCGGCCGCTCCTCGCTGCCGTCGCCCGGCTCAGCCCCGACGAGGTCGGCCTCTCGCCGGAGGCCGCGCGCGAGCGGCTCCGCGCCCTCGGCTTCCGGGACCCGGCCGGCGCACTACGCCACATCGAGGCGCTCACCACCGGTGTGAGCCGCCGCGCGGCGATCCAGCGGCAGCTGCTTCCCGTCATGCTCGGCTGGTTCGCCGACGAGGCCGACCCCGATGCCGGGTTGCTCTCGTTCCGTCGCGTCTCCGACGCGCTCGGGGCGACGCACTGGTACCTCAAGATGCTCCGCGACGAGGGACGTGCGGCGGATCGCTTGGCCCACAGCCTCGCCCGGAGCCGCTACGCCGCGGACCTGCTCGTCCGCTCTCCCGACAGCGTGTCGATGCTCGGTGAGCCCGGCGGCCTCGAGCCGCGGTCCCGGGAGGCCCTCACGGCGACGATGCGCGCCGCCGCGAGCCGCCGCGAGAGCGGGGCCGACGCCATCCTCGCCGTCCGGGCCATCCGGCAGAACGAGGTGCTGCGCGTCGTCATGGCCGATCTCGCCGGAGAGCTCGACGTACTCCAGGTCGGCGCCGCCCTGACCGATGTCAACGCCGCCACGATCGCCGTGTCCCTCGAGGCCGCGGCGGCTGAGGTGGAGCGGCGAGAGGGCGTGCCGCTTGGGGGCGCCCTGCTCGTCGTGGGAATGGGCAGCTTCGGCGGCGGCGAGATGGGCTACGCCTCGGACGCCGACGTCATGTTCGTGTACCGCGCCCATGATGCCGGTGACGAGTCAGCCGACGAGCCGGGCATGCAGGCCAGGGCGACCCTCGTCGTCCAGGAGCTGAAGAAGCTGCTCACAGGTGGGGCTTCCGAGCCGCCCCTCCCGCTCGACGCGGACCTGCGTCCGGAGGGCAGGAACGGCCCACTCGTCCGCAGCCTCGAGGCCTACCGCACCTACTACGACCGGTGGGCGCTGACGTGGGAGTCCCAGGCGCTGCTTCGTGCGGCGCCAGTGGCTGGGCCTGACGACCTCGCCCTCGACTTCCTCGAGCTGATCAACCCGCTCCGCTGGCCGGAGGGGGGACTGGGGGCGGGCCAGGTCCGCGACATCCGCCTGCTCAAGGCGCGCATGGAGTCGGAGCGGCTGCCCCGCGGGGCCGACCCGGGCACCCACATCAAGCTCGGCCGCGGTGGGCTCACGGACGTCGAGTGGACCGTGCAGCTCCACCAGCTCATGCATGCCCACGGAACACCGAGCCTCCGCGTCACCGCGACCCTGCCCGCGCTGGGCGCTCTCGAGGCGGAGGGCCTGGTTCCGGCCGCCGACGCGGCGGCCCTGCGGGAGGCGTGGCTGCTCGGCGCGAGGCTGCGCAACGCCGGAGTCCTCTGGCGCGGCCGCCTCGTCGACAGCGTCCCCGACGTCCTCCGGGACGCCGACGGAATGGGCCGGATCATCGGCCGCCACGCCGGCGAGGCGAGCGGCCTGGTCGAGCACTGGCGACGCGTGGCACGCCGGTCCCGAACGGCCGCCGGTTTCAACTTTTACGACTCACCACCACGGGGTAGCGTCGTGCCGTGAGCCAGAGTCGGGGAGCCCAGAGACGAGCACCCTCCTACGCGGAAATGCTCCGTGTTCCGGGCTACCTGCCGATCTTCCTGGTCAACGCCTTCTCGATGTGGGGGGACTACGTCGCGCGGGTGACGATCGCGGCCGTCGTGTTCGAGCGGACCCGCTCACCGCTGGCCACCGCCACGACGCTCGCCATCAGTTTCGTGCCGACCTTCCTCGGCCGCAGTCTGCTCGGGCCGGTCGTGGACCGCTTCCCCTACAAGTCCGTTCTCGTCGTCAGCCATGTCTCCCGGGCGCTCTGCGTGCTCGCCCTCGTGTGGCTCGTCATGACGGCGGCGTCGCTGCTGTGGGTCTTTGCGGTGCTCTTCCTCCTCGAGCTGATCGGCGGGGCAGCCAGCGCCTCGAACCTCGTCCTCGTCACCGACCTCTTCGAGCACGATCGACCGCTCTACGCGCGGGCGGTCGGGCTGACGGCCATGGCGGAGCAGGTCAACCAGGCGCTGGGCCTCGCCCTCGGTGGCGGCCTGGTCGCCCTCCTTGGCCCCCGTGTGGGCCTGATCATCGACTTCGGCACGTTCGTCGTCGCGGCCATCGTGATCCTCGTGGTCGTGCAACGGCAACCCGTGCACGGCAGCCGCGGCAAGGGGGTGAGGGGCTTCGTCCACGATCTCGGCAGCGCCATCGGCGACCTCGCGGGTCACCCGGTGCTCGCCCGGCTCATGGCCCTCAGTGCCGTGGCAAGCCTCGGCATCGCGGCGCCGGAAGCGCTCGCCATCCCGATCGCCGGGGACAACGGGTGGGGTGGCGTCCTCATGGCCACGCCCATCGTCGGCGCGGTCGTGGGCATCGTCGTCATCGGTCGTTTCGACGTGCACCGCCAGAACGCGTCCATCGTGCCGCTCGCCCTCGCGATGCCGGTGCCGCTGCTGGTCACGGCGCTCCATCCCCCGCTCGCCGTGGTCGTCGCGCTGTTCTTCGTCAGCGGACTCCTCCAGGCGTTCATGGTGCCCCTCCAGGCCACCTTCGCCCTGGCGACCGCACCCGCGATGCGTGGCCGGATCTTCAGCCTCGCCGGCTCAGTCGCCGTCGCGGCAGCCGGCGCCAGCTACCTCGGGGCCGGCTGGGTCGGCCAGCACACCAACCCGTACCTCGGCGTCGCGATCTGCTCCGCCATCTGCCTTGTCCTCATCGTCGCGCTGGGCCTGAGGTGGCCGCACAGGCACGTCAACGCGACCGTCGAGCACGCCTACGCGACGTCCCGCTCGACACGGGCCGCCTGAGCGCCCCTCCATGCCGTATGCCGCTGGGCTCGCTTCCACCCCTGCTCTGCCCTCTCCGGGCGGCTGAGTTCGAGCGCGCTGCCGCACCCTGGCGTGGAACCCGACGGTGGGCGACCACTCAGGCGTTGGCCGCGAGATCCCTGGGTCGGGCTCACCGATGCCGTGAGCCCGCCTCCAGACGCGGCTGACCTGGCTGCATTGCGACGATCGACCACGAGGGTGCCGCCGTCGACATTCGGCCGCAGGGCGAAGGACGTGGTCCGGAGCCGCATGTCGAGGGTGAACTCGTACCACGGCCACCACTGTTCGGTGAGCTGGGCCGTGCCACCAGCCGCGGCTCGCTCGCGAACCAGCTCCCACTGGGTGACTCTCATCGCCGGGCGCCCCGACCGGCCTCCAGCACGGCCGCTGAGGGGCCCGAGGGCTCGTATCCTGCTCCGCCTGGCGGAGCAGGATACGAGTTCACGGTCAGTGTGCTGGTCGGTTCCGGTCGCGTGCCCGGGTCCACTCACCGACCAGATCGAGCACGCCTTGGGGAGGAGGCCAGATCTGGCGTGGCAGGTGCTCCGGACAGGCGGCGACGCGCGGTTCGATGTCGCACAGTATGCCCGGCGCGGGGAGGTCGCCGTCGACTTCACCGCGGACGACGCCACCGTCACGTGGACGTCGATCCTCAACGCAGGGCTACCTCGTCACAGGTCGTAGTACATCTCGAACTCGTGCGGGTGCGGACGGAAGCGGATCGGGTCCACCTCGTTCTTGCGCTTGTACTCGATCCACGCCTCGACGAGGTCCTTGGTGAAGACGTCGCCCTCGAGGAGGTAGTCGTGGTCGGCCTCCAGCGCGTTGAGCACCTCGGGGAGGGAGCCGGGCACCTGCTCGATGGCCGCGTGCTCCTCGGGGGGGAGCTCGTAGAGGTCCTTGTCGATCGGCTCCGGCGGCTCGATGCGGTTCTTGATCCCGTCCAGCCCCGCCATCAGCTGGGCCGCGAAGGACAGGTACGGGTTCGCCGACGGGTCCGGCACGCGGAACTCGATGCGCTTGGCCTTCGGCGAGGTCCCGGTGATCGGGATGCGGACGCAGGCCGAGCGGTTGCGAGCCGAGTAGACCAGGTTGACTGGAGCCTCGTAGCCGGGCACGAGGCGGTGGTAGGAGTTGATCGTCGGGTTGGTGAAGGCGAGCAGCGACGCGGCGTGCTTGAGCAGGCCGCCGATGTACCACCGGGCGAGGTCCGACAGGCCGCCGTAGCCGCGCTCGTCGTAGAAGAGCGGTTCCCCGTCCTTCCACAGCGACTGGTGGGTGTGCATCCCGGAGCCATTGTCACCGAAGAGCGGCTTCGGCATGAAGGTCGCTGACTTGCCGGCAGCCCAGGCCTCGTTCTTGACGACGTACTTGAACTTCATCATGTCGTCGCCCGAGTGGAGCAGCGTGTTGAACCGGTAGTTGATCTCCATCTGGCCGGCCGTGCCCACCTCGTGGTGGCTGCGCTCGACGTTGAGGCCCACGTTCTTGAGCCGGATGCAGACCTGGTCGCGCAGGTCGGCGAAGTGGTCGACGGGCGAGACCGGGAAGTAGCCGCCCTTGTAGCGGGTCTTGTAGCCGCGGTTGCCGCCCTCCTCCACACGGCCGGTGTTCCATGCGGCCTCGACGGAGTCGATGAAGTAGTAGCCGGCGTTCTGCTTCGTCTCGAAGCGGACGTCGTCGAAGACGTAGAACTCTGCCTCGGCGCCGAAGTAGGCGGTGTCGGCGATGCCCGTCGACTTGAGGTACTCCTCGGCCTTGAGGGCGATGTTGCGGGGGTCGCGGCTGTAGCGCTCGTCGGTGAACGGGTCGAGGATCGAGAAGTTCATGACGAGCGTCTTCTCGGTGCGGAAGGGGTCGACGAACGCGGTGGCCGGATCCGGGACGAGCTTCATGTCCGACTCGTGGATCGCCTGGAACCCGCGGATCGAGGACCCGTCGAACATCTGCCCGACGGTGAAGAACTCCTTGTCGACCGACTCAGCCGGCACGTTGAAGTGCTGCATGACACCGGGCAGATCGCAGAACCGAATGTCGACGAACTTGACGTCCTCGTCCGCGATGAACGCGAGGACCTCATCAGCTGAGCTGAACATCAAACCTCCTGATGTGGATGCTGTCGTCGAGGACGGTAACTGGGCCCGATTTCCCGGCCATGACCCGAATGTTTCCCGCGTGTTAACGGCAGGCCATGCCGTATGCCGCTGGGCTCGTCTTCGCACGGATCGTTAGGCTGGGCACGTGGTTGACCGCGAGGATGTTGGCTCCTGGCTCGAGGGCCCCCGATCGAGAACCGCCGGCGAGGGGGAATGGCCGGGCCAGCGCCTCGGCCTACCGGAGCACGGCCCGAGCTCGATCGCCCGGTTCGGACGACGCCTCTGCGGCATCATCATCGACTGGGTCATCGCGCTCGTCATCGCCCGGGGTCTGTTCCAGGTGCCGCTGCCGTTCTCCGAGGAGACGGCCACGGGTGGTCAGAACTTCATCGTGCTCGGCATCTTTGCCCTGATGAACATCCTGCTCGTCGGGACGCTGGGGACCACGATCGGGCACCGTTCCATGGGCCTGCAGGTCCGGAACGTCATGGGCGGGCGGGCGACGTTGGTGCAGGCGGTCATCCGGACCGCGCTGCTCTGCCTCGCGATCCCGGCGGTGATCTGGGACCGGGACGGCCGCGGCCTGCACGACAAGGTGCCCAACACGGTCATCGTCCGCACCCGCTGACGTGGCCGACTCGGCCGGGGCTACTTGCCGCGCAGCGCCTTCCGATCCATGCGGGCGCGCGTCGGGTCGATGCCCTTGGGGAGCGGGGCCTTCATCCCGCCGAGCGACTTGAGGCGCTTGTTCACCACGGACATCTCGTCCTTGGTGATCTGGGGGCGCAGCCGCTGGACCTTGCTCGCCAGCTTGCTGATCGGCACCTCGTCCTCGCCGTTGCCGACACGCATCAGCGTGACCGGCACACCCGGCGCGACACGCTCGACCCGCTTCTTCTCGGCGACGAGCAGCTTCTGCACCCGGCCGGTGGGTCCCTCACCGACGAGCACGACTCCGGCCCTGCCCAGCGCGCGGTAGACCACGGCGGCTGACGTGAAGTCACCGGGACGGTTGACGTCCGCCGCCACCGGCTCGCGGTCGGTGTACCAGCCTCGGCGGATCGACGTCAGGGCGGCACCCGCGGCGCCGGTCTGGCCCTCGATCTGACGGTAGGCAGCCCGCTCGGCCCGGCGGCTCATCACGATCGTCGCGACGAGAATGCCGCTCATCACGCCGAAGACGGCGAAGATCCACCCGAGGTTGAGCAAGAGGCCGACGACGAGGATGACGCCGAACGTGACGAGGAAGGCGAGCAGCATGTACCACCCGACGAGTGGGTCCTGCTGCCTCGTGATCTTGAAGACCTGCCAGATCTGGGCCAGCCGCCCGGTCTTCTTCTCCTTGGGCGCCTTCGCGTCGCCGTCCTTGTTGCGTGCCATGCGGATCAGGATACGGCGCCCGCAGCGCGGGCCACCAACGACGCCGCCTCCTGGCGGGCGGGCGACTCCGCCGCGTCGGCAAGGTGCCCCAGGTGCTCGGGGATCGGCCGCCCCCACTTGCGCATCGCGGTGGCCCAGAGCCGCCCGGCCCGGTAGGACGAGCGGACGAGCGGGCCGGCCATGACGCCCTTGAACCCGAGGTCCTCCGCCACGTCGGACCAGTGGACGAACTCCTCGGGCTTGACCCAGCGGTCGATCGGGTGGTGCAGCTTCGAGGGCCGCAGGTACTGCGTGATGGTGAGGATGTCGCAGCCGGCGTCGTGCAGGTCGCGGATCGCCGACTCGATCTCGGCGTCGGTCTCGCCCATGCCGAGGATGAGGTTGGACTTGGTGACGAGCCCCGCCTCGCGGGCCATCGTCAGCACGCGCAGGGACTTCTCGTAGGTGAACGCCGGGCGGATCCGCTTGAAGATCCGGGGCACCGTCTCGAGGTTGTGCGCGAAGACCTCCGGCCGGGCGTCGAAGACCTGGCCGACCAGCTCCGGCTTCGCACCGAAGTCCGGCGGCAGGATCTCGACACCGGTGTTGGGGTTGAGCTGGTGGATCTGTCGGATCGTCTCCGCATACAGCCCGGCTGCGCCGTCCGGCTGGTCGTCACGAGCCACGCCCGTGACCGTGGAGTAGCGCAGGCCCATCCGGTGCACCGACTCGGCAACGCGTCTCGGCTCGTCGAGGTCGAGGGCCTGCGGCCGCCCGGTGGCGATGTCACAGAAGTCGCAGCGTCGGGTACAGGTGTCGCCCCCGATGAGGAAGGTCGCCTCGCGGTCCTCCCAGCACTCGAAGATGTTGGGGCAGCCCGCCTCCTGGCACACCGTGTGCAGCCCTTCGCCCTTGACCATCGAGTGCAGCGCCGTGAACTCGGGCCCCATCTTCGCAGTCGTGCGGATCCACGACGGCTTGCGCTCGATGGGGGTCTCCGCGTTGCGCGCCTCGACGCGCAGCAGGCGACGACCGTCAGGTGCGACAGTCACGGCGGCTCCTTCGTTGGGGGCAGGGGTTGCCGGGTTTGCCGGCCTCACCGCAGCCTACGCCGCGCGCGGGCTGGGTCCCCGTCGAGTGTGCACTTCGCGCTCGGGCTGGGTCTTCGTCGAGAGTGCACTTCGCGCCGAGGTGCGCGACGCGAAGTGCTACTCGATGGGAGGGCCCCCGTGCGAAGTGCACACCCGACGAGGCCCGAGCCCAGCGGCATACGGCTCAATGGGAGGGTCCCCGTCGAGAGTGCACACTCGACGAGGCGCGAGCCCAGCGGCATACCGCTCGATGGCCTGTGGCGGCCGGAGCATGAGGTCAGGTGACGTCGCGACGTCGGAACACGAGGACTGCCGCCGTCGAGAGCCCGAGGACGAGGACGAGCAGGTAGACCCAGCCGTGCGTGTAGCTGACCTCCTGCATGCCGAAGGTGCACGACCGGTTGCCCTCGACGGTGGTGCACGTCTCCGCCATGTACTCGTGGCCCTTGTCGAGGAACGCGCTGGCGTTGGGCATGATGGCCCACGGGGTGAGCCGACCGCCGAGGAACGCCTGGACCGCGATGAACTCGACCACGACGAGGTAGCCGAGCAGGAGGCCGACGAGCCCGGCCGTGTGCCGAAGGAGCAGCGCGAGTGCGGCGCCCAGCAGACCTGCCGCGACGACGACGAGGACGGCGCGGAGCACCAGCTGGGCGACCGGGTCCTCCAGCGGTGGCGGCGCGGGGAGCTGCAGGGCGGAGTCCGGTCGGTTGATCGTGGCGACCATCCGGGCGCCGAGGATGAGCAGGCCGAGACCCAGCGCGGCCGTCAGCGCACCGCCGACGCCCGCTGCCGCGAGCTTGCTCAGGGCGACTCTGACGCGCTGCGGCTTGAAGGTGAGCCAGTTGCCGAGGGCACCGGTGGAGAACTCGGCGGCGACGAAGCTGCCCATGAGAAGGAGCACGAGGAACGCGTAGGCGAACGTGGCATAGGGGACGAGCTCGGCGGTGATGGTGTCGGCGATCGGGAGCGAGATGCCCACGTCCTCCATCGTGGGCGCCTGGAACTCGCCGATCTGCTCGCAGTGGAAGTCGATCGATCCGTCGCCGGTCCGCTCCCGCTCGGCTGCCTCCGCCTCGCGGCACTCCGCGATCATCGTCGGGAGGTTGGCCTCCATCTCCTGTTTCTGGCGCTCGGCATCGGCAACCATGGCCTGGTACTCGTCCAGCCTCTGGGCCAAGGTCTCCGGCGAGCTCTGGTTGTAGACGTTGTAGACCATGAGGCCGGTGAACGCGACGACGCCGACGAGCACCGCCTTGGTCAGGCGGCGCCACCAGAGGCGGCGCAGCTCGACCCCGACCAGGCCGAGGAACGACGTGCCCCTCGGGCGCGTGTGCGACTTGGCCTGGGAGTCCGGCGTGATCAGGGTGTGGCTCATGCCGCACCCCCCGTCGCGAGGCCGCCGGCGTCTCGATCGGCGTCCGAGCCGAGGCCCTCGTCGGCGGTGAGCGAGAGGAAGGCGGACTCGAGGTCCGGCCGGATCGGCGTCAGCTCCCGGACGTAGAGGCCATGGCCGGCGAGGACCTTGGTGATCTCGGCGGGGTCCTCCGCACCCGTCACCAGGAGGTGCTCGCCCTCGCGGGTGACGCGCAGTCCCGCGGTCGAGAGGACGTCCTCCGCCTGTCCCGGTGAGGAGATGCCGATGCGGACCTGCGGCGCGCCGCCGCCTCCGAGGATCTCGGTGACGGCACCCTCGGCGAGGGTCCGCCCGTGGCCGATGATGGTCACGGTGTCGGCCACGTGCTCGACCTCCGCGAGGATGTGCGAGCTGACCAGGATCGTCTTGCCCGCCCTGCCAAGGGTGAGCATCGTGTCGCGCACCTCGCGGATACCCGCCGGGTCGAGGCCGTTGGTCGGCTCGTCGAAGATGAGCAGCTCCGGGTCCTTGAGCAGGGTGGCCGCGATGGCGAGGCGCTGCTTCATGCCGAGCGAGTAGCCGGCGTAGCGGTCCCGGCCGCGGTCCCTGAGATGCGTCACCTCGAGGACCTCGTCGATGCGCGGCCGCGGCGTCCCGATGGCGTCGGCGAGGAGGCGGAGGTTCTGGCGGCCGGTGAAGGCGGGGAAGAACTTCGGTGACTCGACGATCGCGCCGACCCGGTCGATGACCTGGGGTAGCTCCTTCGGCACCCGTCGCCCGAAGAGCTCCGCGGTGCCGGAGTCGGGGCGGATGAGGCCGAGCAGCATCCGGATCGTCGTCGTCTTCCCAGAGCCGTTGGGGCCGAGAAAGCCGTGCACACCGCCGGCTGGGACGGTCATCGTCAGGCCCTGCACCGCGACCCTGCGACCTCCCCTGCCGAGGTAGCTCTTGCGCAGACTGACCGTCTGGACGGCAACGTCCATGGAACCCCCTGTGTGTGATGGCGTGCTCACCCTAGTGGGGCGGGGCCCGGGCGTCAGGCGGACACCCTCCGGTTCGGTTCGAGAGCGGGGATGATGTCGCCCAGATGCTTCTCGATGTGGGGCAGCACCTCCGGCACGGTGACGTCACGTCCGAGCTCGAAGGACAGCGACGTGACGCCGGCGCCGACGATGCCGCACGGGATGATGACCGCACCCCATGACAGGTCGGGGTTGCAGTTGAAGGCGAAGCCGTGCATCGCGACCTGCCGGCTGACCCGGATGCCGATGGCGCCGATCTTGCGCCGCGGCCCGCGGTCGTCGGCGGCGATCCACGTGCCGCTCTCGCCCTCGACCCGGCCGGCCTCGACGCCGAAGTCGGCGCACACGCCGATCATCATCTCCTCGAGCGCCCGGACGTAGCCGACGACGTCGATCGGTGCGGGCAGGCGGACGATGGGGTAGCCGGTGATCTGCCCCGGTCCGTGCCACGTGATCTTGCCGCCCCGGTCGACGTCGATGACCGGGGTGCCGTCCTTGGGTCGCTCGTGCGGCTCCGTGCGCTTGCCCGCGGTGTAGACGGCTGCGTGCTCGAGGAGGTAGATCGTGTCGGGCTCCGCGCCCTCGACGACCCTGGCGTGGGTCTCCCGTTGTACCTCCCAGGCGTGCTCGTAGTCGACGAAGTCGGGGTCGAGGCCGAGGTGCACGAACTGCATGCGGTCAGGGTACGCCGCGTGGCCCGGGTGCCCTGCCGCGCTCGCTCTAAGGTGGCCGTATGCCGCTGAGCTCGCTTCCCGGGAACCGTTCCCTTCGCGTCGGGCTCGCCGGGTACGGAGTGGGCGGTCGACAGTTCCACGTGCCGGCGCTGTTGGGTGCGGGGCTGGAGGTCGCCGTCGTGTCGACGTCGAGTCCCGAGCGGGTGGCCCAGGTCGAGACCGAGCTCCGGGGGGCGCGCGTGGTCACTGACCTGGACGCGATGCTGGACGAAGGCGGTCTTGATCTGGTCGTGCTGACGACGCCGACGGGACTGCACGCCGAGCACGCGGTGCGCGTGGTCGAGGCCGGCATCGCCCTCGTGGTGGACAAGCCGCTCGCGGTCAACGCCAGCGAGGCGGGCCGGATCGTGGACCTGGCCGCCCATCGTGGGGTGCCTCTGACCGTCTTCCAGAACCGGCGGTACGACCCCGAGCTGGCCGCACTGCTGGCCGTCCGGGACGGTGGGCTCGTCGGTGAGATCCGACGTGCGGAGTACCGCTGGGACCGGTGGCGGCCCGAGCCCAAGCAACGGTGGAGGGAGACCCAGACCGCCGAGGAGGGGGCCGGGCTGCTCCTCGACCTGGGAGCGCACCTGCTCGACCAGGCCGTGATCCTGCACGGCGAGGTGGACTCCGTCTATGCGGAGGTCTTCTCGCGGACCGTTGTGGCGGAGGACGACTTCTTTGTCGCGTGCCGTCATACTTCCGGCGTGGTCAGTCACGTCATGGCATCGTCGGTCAACGGTGCTCCCGGGCCGCGGGCGCGGCTGATGGGGTCGACGGGCGCATACGTCATCGGGCGACAGTTCGACGAGGTGAGCGCCTTCGGTGGGTTCGAGAACGATGGGGAGTCCGTGGGCTGGGTCATCCGCGGCGACGCGCGGGAGCCGGGACCGGTCGTCGGCCCGTGCCACCAGTCGGACTTCTACCGGGCGGTCGGCGCGGCGCTGCTCTCCGACGATCCGCAGGCCGCGATGCCGGTCGACCCGCGGGACGCGGTCCACGTCCTTGCCGTGGTGGATGCGGCCCGTGTCAGTCACGAGGGTCAGCGGGTCGTCGAGGTCCTCACGCCGGGCGAGGCACCCTGACCCCAGTGGGCGGCGCCTGTGGATGACGGCCGCGGCGCTGAGAGCGTCCCTGTGACGATGGCTTGGTGAGCATCCTCGACGCCAGTCCACCTGAGGTTCCCGGCCACCGGCTCGAGCGCATCGTCGGAGAAGGTGGCACGAGCGTCGTCTGGGCGGGCGTGGACCGGGCCGGCGCCGCTGTCGCCGTCAAGGTGCCCCGTTCCGGCTCCGACTGGGATCCGTCTGGCTGGGCCGTCGAGCAGCAGGTGCTCTCGACGGTTCGGCACGAGCACCTCGTGCCCCTGCGTGACGTGGTCGAGCTCTCGGACGGCAGGACGGCTCTCGTCTTCGACCTCGTCACCGGGGCGCCGCTGAGGTCGATGGTCCACGCCCGCGGGCAGCTGCGGCCGGGAGAGGTGGTGACGATCCTGACGCCGATCTGCCAAGCGGTGGCCGCCCTCCATGCCGTCGGTGGCAGCCACGGCGACATCTCGCCCGGCAACATCATGCTCACGGCGGCCGGCCGGCCGCTCCTGCTCGACCTCGGGGCGGCTCGCGTCATGGGCTACGGCGGCGAGGTCTGCGGCACAGCGGGGTTCATTGCCCCGGAGGTGCGCGCGGGGGATGCTCCGACAACCGCCAGCGACGTGTTCTCCCTGGGTGCCGTCGCCTGGTTCTGTCTTACCGGTTACGGCGCCCCGGACACGGTCCAGCGCCTGGATCTCGACACGGTCCGTAGTCATGTCGGCGGCGAGCTCGCAGAGGTGGTCGCGGCGAGCATCGATCCCGACCCGGCCCGCCGGCCCGAGGCGACGCGCCTTGCCCGCCTCCTCTACGACGCGGTGCAGCCGGAGCCGGTCGAGGTCGTCGTGGGTGCGGACGACGCGTCTGCGCTGACCCATCGGCTGCGTGTCGATGCCGCGCGCGAGCAGCCAGTTCCGAAGGCCCCTCGCCAACAGTTCGGGCCGCGAGCTCTGGCCGCGGCGCTGGCCATCCTGGTCGTGGGCGGGGCAGCGTGGCTGCTGCTCGGGCGCTGGCCCGCTGCCGTCGCAGGCGGGGCTCACGCGGAAGCGGCCGCCGTGGCCGCGTCCACGTCATCACCCACATGGACGGGGCGGCCCGCCCAGACCGTACGCGCTGCACGAACCACGCAGGCGGTGCCGACCACGCAGGTTGCCGGATCGGTCCAGCACGATGGGTCCGCTCCAAGGACACGCCCGAGGGAGCTGATGCAGTGGCTCTCCGACCAGCGGGCGGGCGTCCTCGTCGCCGGGGACCTCCAGGGCCTGGACGCCATCCATCGGTCCGGTTCGAGGTCCCACCAGTCTGACGTCGAGCTCATCGAGACACTGCTCCGAGGCGGCAACCGCTACGCCGACCTCCACCTGACCGTGGCCGGGTCCGCCTGGGCAGGCGGTGACGCCGAGCGGGCCACCGTCCGGGCCCGGGTCGACTGGTCTGCCTACGTCGTCGTCGACCGCTCCGGCGACCGACGCACCCATCCTGCCGCGGAGGGGGAGCTGCTCGACTTCGACCTGGTCAGGAGCGCCGAAGGGTGGCGGATCGAGGCAATCAACACCACACGGTCCGACTGAACGGCAGGACGACGCCGTCCGCACCGGGTCGGACGAGCTGACGGCGAAGCGCGCCGCCTTCACACCGGAGGACCGGGCGACGGCGGCGCGCTTCGACCTGGATCGATTGGCCTCAGGCCTCGAAGTTGCCCTCTTCCAGGCGGGTCTTCATGGTGTTCAGGAACCGGGCCGCATCCGCACCGTCGACGATCCGGTGGTCGTAGGTCAGGGCCAGGTACATCATCGACCGGATCGCGATGGTCTCGCCGCCATCGGGGTCGGTCACGACCACCGGTCGCTTGACGATGGCACCGGTGCCGAGGATGGCGACCTGCGGCTGGTTGATGATCGGTGTGTCGAAGAGCGCGCCCCTGCTGCCGGTGTTGGTGATCGTGAACGTGCCACCGGCCAGGTCGTCGGGCGTGATCTTGTTGTTCCGCGTCCGATCCGCGACGTCGGCGATGGCCCGCGCCAGACCCGCGATGTTGAGGTCGCCCGCGTTCTTGACCACGGGGACGATCAGCCCCTTGTCGGTGTCCACGGCGATGGAGAGGTTCTCGCTGCCGTGATGGACCACCTCGTCGCCCTCGATGCTTGCGTTGACCATCGGGTGCGCCTTGAGCGCCTCGGTCGCGGCGAGCGCCAGGAAGGGCAAGAAGCTGAGCTTGACGCCCTCGCGCGCCAGGAAGTCCTTCTTCGACCGCTCCCGGATGCGGGCCACCTTGGTCAGGTCCACCTCGACGACGGTGGTCAGCTGTGCCGACACCTGGAGTGACTCGACCATCCGGCTCGCGATGAGCTTGCGCAGGCGTGTCATCTTCTCCCGTGTGCCGCGCTTCGGCGAGACGGAGGCAGGGGCCGCGGGTGCTGAG
>NZ_DATEEY010000019.1:0-3067 GCF_035280925.1 Intrasporangium sp.
CGTCAGCCGTCGTCGTCGTCGTCGGCGTTCTCGGTGTCCCGCTTGTGTCTCTGGCCGGGGCTGAGGAGGGACTCGAGCTCCGCCTCGACGTCGGGCGTGGTGACGAACAGCAGCTCGTCGCCGGGCTCCAGGGCGTCGTCACGGCTGGGAGCGATGGGGTATCCCTCACGGATGATGCCGGTGAGCACGGTGTTCCCGGGGAAGGGGACGTCGCCCACCCTGGCACCGGCATACGGGCTGCCGACGGGCAGGGTCATCTCGACCATCATCGCCCGGCCCTGCTGGAACTCGAAGATCCGCACGAGGTCCCCGATGCTCACCGCCTCCTCCACGAGGGCGGTCATGAGCCGTGGGGTCGACACCGCGACGTCGACGCCCCAGGCCTCGTCGAACATCCACTCGTTCTTGGGGTTGTTCACCCGAGCCACCGTTCGCGGGACGCCGAACTCGGTCTTGGCGAGGAGCGAGAGGACGAGGTTGACCTTGTCGTCGCCGGTGGCCGCGACGACGACGTCGCACTCGGCGAGGCCGGCCTCGCCCAGTGCCTCGATCTCGCAGGCGTCCGCCTGGAGCCAGCTGGCGTCGGGCACCTTCTGCACCCGCTCACCGTCCGCCTCGCGGTCCACGAGGAGCACCTGGTGCCCGTTGCGGAGCAGCTCGCGGGCGATGGACCTGCCCACACTGCCGGCTCCGGCGATGACGACGCGCATGGCTGGGCCTTTCGGGGTCAGTGGGCGGGCGGTGCCGCGTCGAGGACCCGTTCCGCGGTGGCGAGGTCCTCACGCCGCAGCGCCAGGTGGAGCAGGTCGCCGTCCTGGTACACCGTGTCCGGGCCCGGAAGCAGACCGTCGCCGAGGCGCGTGAGGTACGCGAGCCGACCCCCGGTGGCGGCTTCGATGTCCTCCACCCGATGCCCGATCCACCCCGTCGCGACGGGCATCTCGGCGATGACCACCTTCCCGGAGGGGTCGGTGAACTCGGGGACGTGGCCCGAGGGGAGCAGGCGCCGCATGATCTGGTCGCTCGTCCACTTCACGGTGGCCACGGTGGGGATGCCGAGCCGCTGGTAGATCTCGGCGCGACCCGGGTCGTAGATCCGGGCGACGACGTGCTCCACGCCGTACTTCTCCCGTGCGACGCGGGCGGCGAGGATGTTGGAGTTGTCACCACTGGAGACGGCGGCGAAGGCGTACGCCTTGTCGATGCCGGCGGCCCTCAGGGTGTTGCGGTCGAAGCCGACCCCCGTCACCGTGCGCCCGTCGAAGCTCGCGCCCAGCCGCCGGAACGCGGACTCGTCCTGGTCGATGACGGCGACCTCGTGGCCGGCCCGTTCGATCGCTCGGGCGAGGGAGGCGCCGACCCGGCCGCAGCCCATGATGACGAAGTGCACGACGCCGACGCTACACCGACGTCTCGGCACCGGTGAGGGGGTCCCTCGACGCTCCCCGCGCCCGTTTCCGGTGCCGCATACAGTGTCTGTCGTGTCATCCCCCGGACGTCTCGTCAAGCGCGTGGTCCTGGGCCGAGCGATGCGCAGCGACCGGCTCGGCGAGACCCTCCTCCCGAAGCGGCTCGCGCTCCCGGTGTTCGCCAGTGACGCGCTGTCATCGGTGGCCTATGCGCCGGACGAGATCTTCCTGACGCTCGGCCTCGCCGGCGGCGCCCTGGCGGTCACCCACTCCTGGGAGGTCGCCCTCGCGGTGGTCCTCGTCATGGCCGTGGTGATCATGAGCTACCGGCAGAACGTCCGTGCCTACCCTTCCGGCGGTGGCGACTACGAGGTCGCCAGCGTGAACCTCGGCCCGAGGGCCGGACTGGGCGTCGCGAGCGCCCTGCTCGTCGACTACGTCCTCACGGTGGCGGTCTCGGTGTCGGCCGGCGTCCAGAACGCCGCGGCGGCCTTCGGCTTCGTCCGGGGTCACGAGGCGGTCGTCGCCGTCGGCATCATTGCCGCCCTCTCAGCCATGAACCTGCGTGGGGTCCGTGAGTCGGGCACTGCGTTCGCGGTCCCCACCTACCTGTTCATGGTGACGGTGCTCGGGATGGCCCTCATCGGCGTCTACCGCAGGGCAACAGGGAGCCTTCCCGCGGCGGAGAGCGCCGGTCTGCAGCTGCTGCCCGAACCGGGCTACGAGGCGGTCACCGGCATCGCCCTGGGGTTCCTGTTCCTGCGTGCCTTCTCCTCGGGGTGCGCTGCCCTCACCGGGGTCGAGGCGATCAGCAACGGGGTGCCGGCGTTCCGCAAGCCCAAGGGCCGGAACGCGGCGACGACGCTGCTCCTCATGGGCTCCGTCTCGGTGACGATGCTGCTGTCGATGGTGGCCCTGGCGACCTGGACCGGCATCAAGTACGCCGACGAGCCGGCGGTCCAGCTGGCCCGGAACGGCGTGCCGGTCGGCGACAGCTACGTCCAGGACACCGTGATGGGCCAGGTGGCCAAGTCGGTGTTCTCCGGCTTCCACCCCGGCGTGGTCCTCGTGTCGCTCGTCACCGGGCTGATCCTCGTCCTCGCGGCGAACACGGCGTTCAACGGGTTCCCGGTGCTGGGCTCGATCCTCGCTCGTGACGGCTTCCTCCCCCGCCAGCTGCACACCCGCGGCGACCGCCTCGCCTTCTCCAACGGCATCGTCATCCTCGCCGGAGCGGCGGCCTTCCTCGTGCTCGTGTACGACGCCAAGGTCACCAGCCTCATCCAGCTCTACATCGTCGGCGTCTTCGTGTCCTTCACGCTGAGCCAGATCGGCATGGTCCGGCACTGGACGCGTCGTCTGCGCCTCGAGCGCAACGAGGCGGTCCGCGGGCGGATGCTGAGGAGCCGGGTCATCAACGGGATCGGTGCGGGCATGTCCGGCACGGTCCTCGTCGTCGTCCTCGTGACGAAGTTCGTCCATGGCGCCGGCTTCGCCATTGCCGCGATGGCCGTGCTGTTCCTCGTCATGACCCGCATCCGTCGCCACTACGACGAGGTGCGTGACGAGCTCGCGGTGAGCGAGGGCGACACCAAGCACCAGCTGCTGCCCTCCCGGGTGCATGCCATCGTGCTCGTCGCGAAGATCCACAAGCCGAC
>NZ_DATEEY010000020.1:0-13709 GCF_035280925.1 Intrasporangium sp.
CGCCGGCCGGCCTCACCGGCCGGCACCGCGGTCGCGGTGGCGATCTCGTGGATCACCAGCTGTTCCACGGTGACCGCGGCCTCGGCCGGGCTCTCCCGGGGCCAGCCATCCGGCAGCTGCGCCTCGTGCGCCGCGTGCTGCTCTCCGATCACGGTGTGCAGCGCGCCGTACGCGGCCACCAGCCGCCCGTCCACCCGCGCCCGCTCCGCCTCCAGTGCCTCGATCTCGGCGACCAGCGCGGCCGCGGCCTGTTCCAACGACAACCCGGCCTCCGCCGGAAGCTCGGCATGGTCCGTCGACAGGTCGCAGCGGATCTCCGTGACCCGGTCTCCCCGCACCAGGTCGAGGGGACCCAGAACCAGTCGCTCGCCGCCGCCCGCGCCGCCGGAGATGACTCGCTCGAGGGGCGACAGGGCGGCGGTGGTCAACGGCACGACGCCCTCCTTCCGATCGTCCCCTGCAGCGCGGCGAGTCCGTGCGGACAAGCCTCGCGAACCACCTCAATTACACCATCTGCGACCCTGCCCGGTCAACGACTGCGAGGCGCGATTCATCCTGAAAATTATTGCAGCGCAAGGAAACTCGCGAACAGCCGCGAGCTCAGCGGCATACCACACACGTGTGACAACGCCACCGCGACGCGACGGACGATACGGTCTGTCAATGGACTACGTCGTCGCGATCGACCAGGGCACGACGAGCACCCGCGCGATGGTCTTCGACCGCTCGGGCAGCGTCGTCGCGAGCGACCAGCGTGAGCACCGCCAGGTCTTCCCGCGGGCCGGCTGGGTCGAGCACGACCCCATGGAGATCTGGGACAACACGAGGGCGGTCGTCGGCGGTGCTCTCGGCAAGGCCAACCTCAGCGCCAGGCGGGTCGTCGCCGTCGGGATCACCAACCAGCGCGAGACGACCGTCGTCTGGGACCGGGAGACAGGCCGGCCCATCCACAACGCCATCGTCTGGCAGGACACCCGGACCCAGGCGATCTGTGACGAGCTCGCCGGCGATGCCGGACCGGAGCGCTTCAAGAAGCAGACCGGGCTGCCGCTCGCCACCTACTTCGCCGGGCCGAAGATCCGCTGGCTCCTCGACAACGTCGAGGGGGCCCGCGCACGGGCCGAGTCGGGGCAGGTGCTGGCCGGCACCATGGACACGTGGATCCTCTGGAACCTCACCGGCGGTCCGGACGGCGGCGTCCACGTCACCGACGTCACCAACGCCTCCAGGACGCTCCTCATGGACCTTCGGACCCTCGCTTGGGACGAGGAGATCGCCGCCGAGATGCGCGTCCCGACGAGCCTGCTCCCGGAGATCCGCTCGTCCTCGGAGGTGTACGGCACCTGCCAGCCGGGCATCCTGCTCGACGTGCCCGTGGCCGGCATCCTCGGCGACCAGCAGGCGGCGACCTTCGGGCAGGCCTGCCTCGAGCCGGGCACCGCCAAGAACACGTACGGCACCGGCAACTTCATGCTCCTGAACACCGGCGAGGAGATCGTCCCGTCCCAGCACGGCCTGCTGACGACCGTGTGCTACCGGCTCGGCGACGCGCCACCGGTCTACGCGCTCGAGGGGTCCATCGCCGTCACCGGGTCCCTGGTGCAGTGGCTTCGCGACAACCTCGGCATCATCGGCGACGCATCCGAGGTCGAGACGCTCGCCGCATCGGTCGAGGACAACGGAGGCGCCTACTTCGTGCCCGCCTTCTCGGGCCTCTTCGCGCCGCACTGGCGGCCGGACGCCAGGGGCGCGCTGGTCGGCCTGACGCGGTTCGTCAACAAGGGCCACATCGCGCGAGCCGTCTTGGAGGCAACGGCATTCCAGACCCGCGAGGTGCTCGACGCGATGAACGCCGACAGTGGCGTCCCGCTCACCGAGCTCAAGGTTGACGGCGGGATGGTCGTCGACGAGACGCTCATGCAGTTCCAGGCCGACCTGCTCGGCGTCGACGTCGTCCGCCCGAGGGTGGCCGAGACGACGGCTCTCGGGGCGGCGTATGCCGCTGGGCTGGCTGTGGGGTACTGGGCCAGTCCCAGCGAGGTGCGGGACAACTGGGGCGAGGACCGGCGCTGGTTGCCCTCGATGGACCCGGCCGAGCGCGAGCGGCTCTACCGCAACTGGAAGAAGGCGGTTCAGCGCACCCTCGACTGGGTCGACGGCGACACCCCCTGAGCGGTGGCCGGGACACGCCGTCCGGCACGGTGTGGGGCGGGCGAAAGACGGCTCAGTTGAGGGCGGCGATCGCCGCGTCGTAGTCCGGCTCCTGCGAGATCTCGGGGACGAGCTCCGTGTGGAGCACCGTGCCCTCCTCGTCGATGACGACGACGGACCTGGCGAGCAGGCCGCGCATGGCACCCTCGGCCAGGGTCACGCCGTAGTCCTCGCCGAACGTCGAACGGAACGCGGAGGCCGCGATGACGTTGCCGAGTCCTTCCGCGCCGCAGAACCGCTTGAGCGCGAACGGCAGGTCCTCGGAGGCGCAGATCACGTGAGTGTTCTCGAGCGTGCTGGCGATCTCGTTGAAGCGGCGCACGCTCTGCGCGCACACGCCGGTGTCGATGCTCGGGAAGATGTTGAGCACGACTCGCGTGCCGTGCTTGAGGGGGACGTCGCTCAGGTCGTCGCCCGCGAGGACGAACTCCGGGGCCACGTCGCCGACGGTGGGCAGGTCCCCGATCGTCTCGACTGGGGTGCCGCGCAGTGCAGTGGTAGCCATGGCTCGTTTGTATCCCGGTTACCCGTCAGTCGCCACCGCGTCCCGGGACCCGGACAGGCTTGTAGTTTGGGGCCATGACAGGTAGTCCCGGCGGCGGGTCGCTCACACCTGAGGAGCAGCGGCGGATCATCGACATAGCGATGGAGCTGGCCCGCACGGGGCAGACGCCCGAGCTGCTCGACTTCCTCGACCACGGGGTGCCCGTCGACATGACGGATGCGGACGGCAACACCTTCCTCATGCTTGCGGCGTACCACGGTAGGGAGGAGACGGTGCTCGCCATGGTCGCGCGCGGCGCCGACGTCAACCTGCGCAACGCGAGGGACCAGTCGCCCGTCGCAGGAGCGATCTTCAAGGGGGAGGACTCCGTCGTGCGGGCCTTGGTGGCAGCCGGGGCGGACCTCGACGCGGGCACACCGACGGCGAGACAGGCGGCTGAGATGTTCGGCCGCAGCCACCTCCTCGAGGGCGAGTCGTGACGCAGCAGGCCAGCAGTCAGGGCGGCGCCGGTCGGCGACTGGTCATCAACCTCATCGGAGCCGTCGGGTTGGTCTTCGGCTTCCTGCCCATGGTCAAGTACCTGCTCGACCTCGACCTGTTCGACTTCACCGTCGCGCCCTACGAGTGGCTGGAGCTCGAGGGTGCGGCGCGCTTCCTGCCGCCTGCGATGGTGCTCGTGACCTGCCTCGTCATCGCATACCTCCTCGAGCGCGGTGCGACAGAGTCGTAGACGCTCGCTCGTTTCACAACGCGGCGTGATGTGATTACCCAATGTCGGTGACTGGGCCCCCCCGCGCACGGGGTGGACTGCGCGCGGGACTGGCTGTCCTGGGGGCCCTGCTCGCCATGGCTGTCGGTGTCGGCTCGGGCACCCCAGCCGCCGGGAGCACGTCGCTCGCGGCGGCTTCGGCGGCGGCGACAGAGAACCTCAAGGTGCCGGTGGGTGCAGAGCCGGACGGCACCGCGGTGACCCTGGACGCCGCAGTGTGGACACCACCAGGTGATGACCGACACCCCGTCGTCCTGCTGGCGCATGGCTTTGGCGGCTCGAAGGACTCCGTGACGACGGAGGCGACCGAGCTGCAGGAGCGCGGCTACCTCGTCGTCACGTGGTCCGCTCGCGGCCACGGCGCGTCGGGCGGTCGCATCCACCTCAACGCCCCGGGGTTCGAGATCGCGGACGCGAAGGCGCTCGTGGACCTCGTCGCGAAGCGCTCGGACGTGCTCCTCGACGCGCCCGGGGACCCCCGGGTCGGGGTCATGGGCGGGTCCTACGGAGGCGCGCTCGGGCTCATGCTCGCCAGCGCCGACGAGCGCATCGACGCCGTCGTCGCGGCGGTCACCTGGAACGACCTCGCCGACGCCTTCTTCCCGCAGTCGGCGGCGACGTCGACCGGTCCGACGCCTGCCGGACGCGAGTCCGTGGACAACCCGGGCCCGTTCAAGCAGGTTTGGGCGACGAACTTCTTCCTCGGCGCCAACGCGAGCATCCTCTCCCTCCCCTCCGTCGGGTCGGACGGCCAGCAGCCGGCCGCAGCGCCGACGCCCCCGGCTTCGTCGAGGGGGCAGAACGTGCCGGACGTCACCACCTGCGGTCGCTTCGACCCGACGATCTGCGCCGGGTTCCTCGATGCCTCGGTGACGGGTGAGCCCAGCGACGGGCTCGTCACCCTGCTGCGGCAGCACAGCCCGAAGCCGACCCTGGGCAAGGTCACCGCGCCGACCCTGCTCGTCCAGGGGATCGCCGACTCCCTCTTCGGGCTGGAGCACGCCGACGCGACGGCGCGGGCCCTCGCCGCTGCGGGGACCCCTGTCGCGGTCCGCTGGAGCGACGGCGGCCACGATGCTCCGAGCACCCGCCAGGCAGAGGAGACCGAGGCGGCCCACGCGTGGCTCGACCACTACGTCAAGGACGGATCCTCGCCCGAGTCCGACCTCCCCGTCGCCGGATTCACCTTCCCGACCCCGGCGAGCCGCCGCAGCCAGCCCGCCGACCTGTGGACCATGCCCCGGTACCCGGGCCTCGACGGCGCCGCGGTCGCGACGCAGCGACTCCCGCTCGCGGCCACGGCCGGAGGACTGCTGCACCCGCCCGGGGGCCAGCCGGCGTCGATGGTCGCCATACCCGGCCTGGCAGCCCTGGGCCTCAACGTGTCGTCGTTCCAGATCGCGGCCCTTCCGGGGCTGTCCACCTACTTCGAGACCGAGCCGGCCCCGCGCAGCGTGACGGTCGCGGGCTCGCCGACGATGACCCTCACCCTGACCTCGGACCAGCCGACGGTCACGCTGTTCGCCTCGCTGTGGCGTGTCTCCGGTGAACAGCCGACCCTGCCGGCGTCTCTCGTCGCGCCGATCCGGGTGCCGGTCACGCCGGGCCGGCCGACCACCGTCACCGTCTCGCTCCCGGCCGCGACCTACGAGATGCCGACCGGGAGCCGTTGGCGGGTCCTGCTGACCAGCACCGAGGCGACCTACGCCAACAGCCGGGAGCCGGCCCGTATCGCCGTCGAGGCGGGCGCCGATCTCACCGTTCCCGTGGTCGAGGCGACGCCGGTGGGCACGTCGGTCGCCGGCACCGACACGGAATCGGCGCTCGCGGGCGGCATCCTCGCCTCGCTCGTCGTCCTCGCTGGGGTGGCGGCGCTGTGGCGCCGGCGGCAGCGCCGGCACGAGGAGCCGCGTCCGGACCTCGCCGATGTCCCGCTCGTCGTCACGGACCTGGTCAAGTCCTATGCAGACGGCCACCGCGCCGTCGACGGCGTCTCCTGGCGGGCAGAGAAGGGCCAGGTCGTCGGACTGCTCGGACCGAACGGCGCCGGCAAGACGACGACGATGCGGATGGTCATGGGCCTCATCGCCCCCAACTCCGGCACGGTCCATGTCCTGGGCCACCCGGTGTCGGCGGGCTCCGACGTGCTGGAACGGGTCGGCGCGCTCATCGAGGGGCCGGGCTTCCTCCCGCACCTGACCGGCCGGCAGAACCTCCAGGCCTACTGGGCCGCGACCGGCCGGCGACCGGAGGACGCGCACGTCGACGAGGCGCTCGAGGTGGCCGCGCTCGGCGGAGCCGTCGACCGGCCGGTGCGCTCCTACAGCCATGGCATGAAGCAGCGGCTCGGCATCGCCCAGGCCATGCTCGGGCTCCCGGAGCTGCTCGTCCTCGACGAGCCGACGAACGGCCTCGACCCGCCGCAGATCGCGGCGATGCGCCCGATCCTGCGCCGCTACGCCGAGACCGGTCGCACCGTCGTCATCTCGAGCCACATGCTCGCCGAGGTGGAGATGACGTGCACCCATGTCGTCGTCATGCACGCCGGCCGGGTGGTCACCGAAGGCCTCGTCGCCGACCTCGTCGACAGCGACGACACGACGATCCTCGACCTCGACCCGGTCGCGGTCGAGTCGGACGAGGACTCGGGCAAGCCATCGCTCCCGAGCCGGCTCGTCGCGCTGCGCGCGGTCGACGGCATCGTCGAGGTCCGGCGTGACACCGAGACCCGGGTCGTGGTCGTGGCTGCCCGCCCGCGGGTCGAGGTCGTCGGGGCAGCCGTCGAGGCCGGCCTGCCCGTCATCGGCGTGAGCAGCCGCCGCCACCTCGAGGAGGTCTTCCTGGGCGTGATCTCGAGCGCGTCCGCGAGTGGCAACGGAGCCGTCGACACCGCCGATGCTTCCCTGATCGAGCGACTCAGGCAGGTGAGGGCACGATGAGTCAGCCGAAGACGAGCGAGCCTGCGCTGGAAGCCGGCTCAGCGGCATACGGCATTGATCGTGTGCGCGAACCGCTGTCCTGGCGGGCCGAGTGGGGACGGCAGCTGGGGAGGCGGCGGACGCTCGTCGCCTTCGGGCTGCTCGCGGCCCTGCCGATCATCCTCGTCATCGCGTTCGCCTTCGGCGACGACGACGGCAACCAGCGCGGTGGGGCGACGACGCGGATCTTCGACCTCGCCCAGAGCGGGGCGGCGAACTTCAGCCTCGTGGTCGTCTTCCTCGCCTCCGAGCTGCTCCTCATCCTCGTGGCGGCGCTGTTCTGCGGGGACGCGGTGCCGAGCGAGGCGTCATGGGCGTCCCTGCGCTACCTGCTCGTTGCGCCCGTGCGGCGCGCCCGGCTGCTCACGAGCAAGGCCGTCGTGGGCATCAGCTCGACAGCGCTCGCCACCATCCTGCTGCCCGCGTGGGCCCTGGTCGTCGGCGGGATCGCCTATGGCTGGGAGCCGCTGACCAACCCGATCGGGGAGAACCTCACCTGGGGGCAGTTCCTCCCGCGGCTCGCCCTGGCCTGCGCCTACATCTTCGTCACCCTCCTGCCGATCGCGTCGATCGCCTTCTGGCTCGGCACGCGGTCGGACGCACCGCTCGCCGCAGTCGGGGGTGCCGTGCTCATCTCGATCCTCGCGAACATCCTCGACCAGCTCGATGCGCTCGACCCGTACCGCAACGCGCTGCCCGGGCACTACAACCGGGCCTGGCAGGATGCCCTGGCGATAGAACCGCAGTGGACCGACATCATCCATGGCACGCTGTGGTCGCTCGTGTGGGCGGTCGCCTTCACGATGCTGGCCTACCGGAGGTTCCGCCGGGTCGACATCCTCAGCTAGGGGGTTGCGTTGGGGAGGGCGGCCGTCCCCAGCCGCGGTGTTCCGCCCGCTCTGACCGGATTGTTACCGCTTGGGCACAATGCCGCGGTATGGCCAACCTGCCCCCGGGGCCCTGGCAGGGGTAGCGTGACGCTCATGACGTCGCCATTGAGGTCGACCGCTCGGCCCTCCTCGGCGCGACACCCCCACTGTGTCCCTGGAGGTTGGGTAGATGAGCAACATCGCGCCTGAACAAGCCGAGCTGCCTCCGGCAGCAGTAGATCCAGAAGTCCTCGAGGAGCATGACCGACGCTGGACCACGCAGAAGATCGTGACCTGGGCCGCGATCGCGCTGCTGGGTGCGGTGTCCTGGTCGATGATCGCGATCTTCCGGGGCGAGACGATCAACGCGATCTGGTTCGTCTTCGCCGCGGTCTGCAGCTATCTCATCGCGTTCCGCTTCTACTCCAGGTACATCGAGCGCAACATCGCGAAACCGGATGACACGCGTGCGACGCCGGCCGAGTACAACGACAACGCCAAGGACTTCATGCCGACGGACCGTCGGGTCCTCTTCGGCCACCACTTCGCCGCCATCGCCGGCGCCGGCCCGCTCGTCGGCCCGGTCCTCGCAGCCCAGATGGGCTACCTGCCGGGCACGCTCTGGATCATCGTCGGCGTCATCCTCGCCGGCGCGGTGCAGGACTACCTCGTCATGTTCTTCTCGATGCGGCGCGGGGGACGCTCGCTCGGGCAGATGGCCCGCGAGGAGCTCGGCATCATCGGGGGCACGGCCGCCCTCATCGCGACGCTCGCCATCATGATCATCATCGTCGCGATCCTCGCGCTCGTCGTGGTCAACGCGCTCGGCGCCTCGCCCTGGGGCGTCTACTCCGTTGGTCTGACGCTGCCGATCGCGCTCTTCATGGGCGTCTACCTGCGCTTCATCCGGCCGGGCAAGGTCATGGAGGTCTCCATCATCGGCTTCGCGCTGCTGATGTTCGCCATCATCTCCGGCCGCTGGGTGGCCGAGTCCTCCTGGGGTGCCGAGCTCTTCCACCTCGACCGCACGACCATCGCGTGGATGCTCATCATCTACGGCTTCGTCGCGGCGGTGCTGCCGGTGTGGCTGCTGCTCGCCCCGCGCGACTACCTGTCGACCTTCATGAAGATCGGCGTCATCTTCCTGCTCGCGATCGCCATCGTCGTGGTCCGGCCCGAGATCAACGTCCCCGCGGTCTCCGAGTTCGCGAGCCGCGATGACGGACCCGTCGTCCCGGGATCGCTCTTCCCGTTCCTGTTCGTCACCATCGCCTGCGGAGCCTTGTCGGGCTTCCATGCCCTCATCTCGTCCGGCACCACGCCGAAGATGGTCCAGAAGGAGCGGCAGACCCGCTTCCTCGGCTACGGCGGGATGCTCATGGAGTCCTTCGTCGCGATCATGGCGCTCGTCGCCGCGATCACCATCGACCGCGGGATCTACTTCGCGATGAACTCCTCGGCGGCGGTCACCCAGGGCACCGTCGAGGGCGCCGTCGCCTTCGTCAACCAGCTCGGTCTCAGCGGGGTCAACCTCACGCCGGACATGCTCACGCAACTCGCCGAGAACGTCGGCGAGGAGTCCGTCGTCTCGCGCACCGGTGGTGCGCCCACCCTCGCCGTCGGCATCGCCACCGTCCTCCACCAGTGGTTCGGCGGCACCGCGCTGATGGGCTTCTGGTACCACTTCGCGATCATGTTCGAGGCGCTGTTCATCCTCACCGCCGTCGACGCCGGCACCCGCGTGGCGCGGTTCATGCTCCAGGACACGATCGGCAACTTCATCCCGAGGTTCAAGGACACCTCCTGGACGGCAGGAGCCTGGATCTGCACCGCGATCATGGTCGGCGGCTGGGGCTACATCCTGGTGCTCGGTGTCACCGATCCACTCGGTGGTATCAACACGTTCTTCCCCCTCTTCGGCATCGCGAACCAGCTGCTGGCGGTCATCGCGCTCTCGGTCGTGATGGCCATCGTCGCTCGCCGCGGGAACTTCAAGTACCTGTGGGTCGTGGTCGTCCCGCTGGCCTTTGCCGCGGTCATCACGATCACGGCATCGATGTACAAGATCTTCTCGCCGGTGCCCGCGGTCGGCTACTGGGCGCAGAACAGCGCCTTCCGTGACGCCCTTGCCGAGGGACAGACGAGCTTCGGCACCGCCAAGACCGTCGAGGCGATGGAGGCCGTCGTGCGCAACACGACGGTCCAGGGCACGCTGTCCATCCTCTTCGTCGTCCTGACCATCATCGTCCTTCTCATGTCGATCATCGCGACCGTGCGGGCCTGGCAGGGGCACCGTGGTGTCAACACCGAGGACCCCTACATCGAGTCGAAGATCTACGCGCCGGCCAGCCTGTTCCCGACACCGCCCGAGCGCGAGCTGGAGGAGCAGTGGGCGAAGGTCCCGGTGACCCGACCGGTGAGGCACCACTGAGATGGCTACTGAGCTGACGGTCAAGCGACTGCTCTCCGGGTCGGTCTCCTCGGCCAGGAGGGTCGTCGCCTACCTCGGGGCCGTCATGGGTGCGGACGCCTACGACCGCTACTGCGCCCATCTCGCGGCTCACCACCCGGACCAGCAGCCCCCGACCGAGCGCGAGTTCTGGCGGGAGCACATGGACTGGATGGAGCGGAACCCCCAGGGCCGTTGCTGCTGAGGACCTGACCGATACGGCACTGCCGCTGGGCTCCCGGCGAGCCCAGCGGCATACGGCCGCCAGACGGGGACCGTGGTCCGCGAAAAGCGCGCCTGACACGAGGAACCCCGCCACTTCGGGACCGTGGTCCCGAAGTGGCGGGGTTCCTGTCTGTCGACTACCCGCGGTCAGAGAACGTCGGCGAAGTCGTCGCGCTCGACCGGCGCACCGTCCACCGGGGCGTTGGCGTTGGCCGCGCCCTTGGCGACGTCATCGGCCTCGGCGGCAGCGGCGTTCAGCGCGTCGATCGCCGCCCGGACGCCCGCGCCGTAGGCCGGGTCGGCCTTGGTGCAGTTGGCGATGTGGCGCTCGATCGTCTCCCTCGAGGCGCCCGAGATGGCGCGGGCGGTGTTCTCGAAGAGGACCTGCTGCTGCTCGGGCGTCATCTTCTCGCGGAAGAGGATGCCGGGCTGCGTGTAGTAGTCCTGGTCGTCCTCCCGGTGGTCGAACCGGTCCGCGGACGGGTCGATCCGCCACGCCGGCTCCTTGTACTGCGGCTGGCTGGAGTAGCGGCCGTAGGAGTTCGGCGTGATCGACGGCGTCCCACCTGCGTCGATCCGCATGGCACCGTCGCGATGCGGGCTGTTCGGGTTGGGAACGGCCTTCGGCGCGTTGACGGGGATCTGGTGGTGGTTGACCCCGAGGCGGTAACGCTGCGCGTCACCGTAGGAGAACAGCCGGCCCTGGAGCATGCGGTCGGGCGAGAAGCTGATGCCCGGCACGATGTTGGCGGGGGAGAAGGCGGCCTGCTCGACCTCGGCGTGGTAGTTCGCCGGGTTGCGGTTCAGCTCCCACTCGCCGACCTCGATGAGCGGGTAGTCGCCCTTGGGCCACACCTTGGTCAGGTCGAACGGGTGGTAGGGCACCTTGAGCGCGTCGACCTCGGGCATCACCTGGACGTAGAGCTTCCACTTGGGGAAGTCGCCCTTCTCGATCGACTCGAACAGGTCGCGCTGGTGCGACTCGCGGTCCTCGCCGATGAGGGCGGCGGCCTCGGCGTCGGTCAGGTTCTCGATGCCCTGCTGGGTGCGGTGGTGGAACTTGACCCAGAAGCGCTCGCCCTCGGCGTTGTAGAACGAGTACGTGTGCGAGCCGAAGCCGTGCATGTGACGGTAGGACGCCGGGATGCCGCGGTCCGACATGACGATCGTGACCTGGTGCAGGGACTCCGGGAGGTTGGTCCAGAAGTCCCAGTTGTTCTCGGCGCTGCGCAGGTTGGTCCTCGGGTCGCGCTTGACGGCATGGTTGAGGTCGGGGAACTGCAGCGGGTCGCGGAAGAAGAAGACCGGCGTGTTGTTGCCGACGAGGTCCCAGTTGCCCTCCTCGGTGTAGAACTTCACCGCGAAGCCGCGGATGTCGCGCTCGGCGTCGGCCGCGCCACGCTCACCGGCGACGGTCGAGAAGCGGGCGAACATCTCGGTCTGCTTGCCGACCTCGGAGAAGATCTTGGCGCAGGAGTACTGCGTGATGTCGTTGGTCACCGTGAAGGTGCCGTGGGCGCCGGAGCCCTTGGCGTGCATGCGCCGCTCGGGGATGACCTCGCGGTCGAAGTGGGCGAGCTTCTCGAGGAACCAGACGTCCTGGAGGAGCATCGGGCCGCGCGGCCCGGCGGTGACGCTGTTCTCGCCGTCCCAGACGGGTGCGCCCGCGACCGTGGTCAGCGGTTGGGTGTTGCCGGGGTCCTGTCGGGGTCCTTCGACAGTCATCGTGTCTCCTCGAATCGTGTTGCGGGTTGAGCTGTGGATGTTGTGGTGGTCGTATGCCGCTGAGCTCAGTCAGCGAGCGTCGCCCGCTTCGCGGGTCGGCCGGGTTGGTCGGGGCCTCCGTGGGCGCGGCAGGTGGGACAGCGGCCCCAGTAGATGACCTCCGCCTCGTCGATCTCGAAGCCGAAGTCGTGCGAGACGTGCAGGCACGGGCGCTCACCCACCGCACAGTCGACGTCGACGATGGCCCCGCACCTGCGGCAGACCAGGTGGTGGTGGTTGTCGCCGACGCGAAGCTCATAGCGGGCGGGGGAGCCGGCCGGCTCGATGCGGCGAACGAGCCCGGCGTCGCTCAGGGCGCCGAGGACGTCGTAGATCGCCTGGGTCGAGACCTTGCCGAGGCTTTCGCGAGCGGCGCGGGCGATGGTGTCGGCGTCGGCGTGCGGGTGGCGCTCGAGCAGCTCGAGGACCGCGACACGTGGCCGGGTGACCCGCAGCTGCGCCTCGCGCAGCATCATCGTCGGGTCACCAGTCATGGCCCCACACAACCAACTAATCTGGAATTGGTCAAGAAAACATGAGATAGATCTCACTTGCCGAGCAGCCCGCCATTCCTGCCCGCAACACACCGGTTATCTTGCGACACACCGGAATCGGATCGCGGTGTGTCGCGATCTATTCGGTGTGTTGCGCGGGGGTGAGGTGCGGCGCAGGAGTGTGGGCGGCGAGACGGCGCAGGGCCACCTCGGCGAGGAAGGCGGCCCCGTCAGGGACGACCGAGTCGTCGAACGCTGCCCGGGGTGAGTGGTTGTCGTCCGCCATCTCGGGATCCCCGGTCGCGCAGGCGCTGAGGTTGAGATAGGCACCCGGCACGTGCTCGAGGACGACCGCCATGTCCTCGGAGCCGAGCTCCGGGTTGGCCATGTCGACCCAGCGATCCGCGCCGAAGAGGTCGAGCAGCGTGTCGCGGGCGTGCTCGAACTCGGCCTCGTCGTTCACGGTCACGGGGTAGGCGCCCGAGGCCCAGCTGATCTCCACCTCCAGGCCGTGCGCACTGGCGATCCCACGGCAGGCCCGCTCGATGTCGGCGATGGCCTGGGTGCGTGCGGCGACGGACAGCGTGCGCAGCGTCCCGTCGAAGACCGCGTCGTCGGGGATGATGTTGTCCTTGGTCCCCGCGGCGAACCTGCCCACCGTGACGACGACCGGGTCGAAGACGTCGAAGCCGCGCGTCACCCTCGTCTGCAGGGCGAGGACCATCTCGCACGCGGCCGGGATGGGGTCGCTCGCCCGGTGCGGCGTCGCCCCGTGCCCGCCCTGGCCGACGACCCGGACGCTGAACTCGTCGGCCGCGGCCATCTGTGGACCAGGTCGTCCGAACCACGTGCCGAGCGGGTGCTCGGCGGAGTAGACGTGGAGGGTGTAGGCCGCGCTGACCGGGGTGCCGCTCGCCTCGAGCAGGCCTTCCTCGATCATCGGCGCGGCGCCACCCGGTGCCTCCTCGCCGGGCTGGAACATGAACACGACGTCGCCCGCGAGCTCGTCGCGCCGCTCGTGGAGGACCCGGGCCGCACCGACGAGGGCGGCCACGTGGAGGTCGTGGCCACACGCGTGCATCGCGCCGTTGGTGGAGCGGTAGTCGACCTCGACCTCCTCGACCACGGGCAGCGCGTCCATGTCGCCGCGCAAGAGGACCGAGGGTCGCGGTCCGTCGTCCGGCGCCGCCCCACCGCGCAGCACCGCCACGACCGACGACAGGGCGCGCCCGCGGGTGATCTCGAGGTCAAGGCCGTCCAGCGCCTCCAGCACGGTGGCCTGGGTCTGGGGAAGGTCCAGCCCGATCTCGGGGATCTGGTGCAGCCGGCGTCGGAGCGCGACCAGATCGGGCGCCAAGGACTGGGCGATCTCCAGGCTGCGTGTGCTCATGCCCGTCACCCTATTGACCGTCGCCACGATGCCAGCCCTGTTCGCGACGCGGTCA
>NZ_DATEEY010000021.1:0-2508 GCF_035280925.1 Intrasporangium sp.
CGCCGCAGACTTGCTCGCCGCAGACTTGCTCGCCTGAGACTTGCTCGCCGCAGACTTGCTCGCCGCAGACTTGCTCGCCGTGCTATGGCCGGCACTGCCCTTCCGCGTGCCCGGCTTGCCGGCGCTGGTCTTCCGCGCGCCGGCCTTCCTCCTGCCGGCCGCCGCGGGTTCGGGCCGGTCGTTGCGCGTGGTCACTGGTGGAGCCTCTCCAAGACGCGGGCGAGGGTCGCTGCTCCCTCTCCGGCAGCCCCGCTGACCACGCCGGAGACCTCGCCCACTCGAGGTACGACGGGGCGAAGGTGGCTGGCGAAGTCCTCGAACGCCTCGCGGGTGGTGTACCCCGGCTCGAAGGCGAACACCTTGCGCATCCGGGTCGTGTCCAGACCACGCCCGAAGGCGAGGAAGGCAACCTGGTCCGGGGAGAAGTCGGCCAGTCCGCTCCGCTTGACGATGTTGCCCACGATCCCGGCCGTCATCATCGGGACCGGAACGATCGGGCGACGGACGACCGCGAGGCACTGCAGGAGGGTGACGAAGCCGTCCGCCGCAACGTTGACGATGCCGACGGAGGGCCCGGTCGTCGCCTGGACGAGCGCTTCGACGGCGTCGTGCTCGTGGACGAACTGCACCCGGGCGTCGTAGCCGAGTGGGACGGGGACGACGGGCAGGGCGAAGTAGTCGGTGATGGCCGTGCGGATCTGCGGCCCAATGACGTTGGCGAAGCGGAGCATGGTGATCTCGACGTCCGGACGCCGGCGGGAGAAGCCGCGGACGTAGCCCTCGACCTCGATCGAGTCCTTGCCGAAGCCGGTCCGGGGAGTGGACTTGGCGTTCATGTCCTCGGCGAACATCGCCGGATCGCGCGGCGACGAGCCGTAGACGGCAGCGGTCGACTTCACGACGAGCCTTTGGACGCTGTCCGACTTCTGGCACGCGGCCAGCAGCTGCATGGTGCCGATGACGTTGATCTCTTTCTGCGTCACCCGCCCGCCCGTGTCCTTCGGGGTGGCAATGACGTTCATGTGGACCACGGTGTCGACCCCGGCCTGCCGGATGATCCGGCCGATCATCGGGTTGCGGATGTCGGCCCGGACGAACTCCGCTCGCCCGATGGCGTGCCTGGGAGGGATGACGTCGACGCCGAGGATGCGCTCGATCTCGGGTTCGGCGCTGAGCCTCCGGGCGTAGAGACCTCCGAGGTAGCGGGACACGCCGGTCACGAGCACGACCTTGGCCACGGCTCCTCCTGTCTCCGCACGTCCCGGCTCGGAAGGGGCGACCAGCCCCTCGGCTCACTGCGTAGGCGTCGGCACCACCCTACCGACGGGTTCCCGTTGGGACAGCAGTCGACCCCCGCCCAAAGGGCGAGGGCCGAGATGTGCGGTCCCCTTGATGTCAGGCCCGCCTGCGGAACGCGTCAGGTCACTTCTTGTTGCGACGCTGGTGACGCGTCTTGCGCAGCAGCTTGCGGTGCTTCTTCTTCGCCATCCGCTTGCGGCGCTTCTTGATGACAGAGCCCATGGTTGTCCTTGATCCGTTGACGGTGCAGTGTGCCGACTTGCGCCGACCGCCCGTCAATCGGGAGAGTCGACTCCTCGAGCCGAGCCGAGTGCACAGCCTAGCGTGTCCTCCGGCGCGACCTCAAAAGGCGAGCCCGCGGATGGAAAGAGCAGCTTCCGCCCCTTGGTGCTCGAGTGAACTCGATCGTGACGGGGCAGAAACTGCTCTTTCGATCTCCTCACGCGGTGTCGATGTAGGACGTCTGCAGGTACTTGTGCACGGCGTCCTCCGGAACCCGGAAGGAACGACCGACCCGGACGGCCGGGAGCTCTCCACCGTGGACAAGTCGATACACCGTCATCTTCGACACGCGCATGATCGAGGCGACCTCGGCGACGGTCAGGAACCGCACCTCGCTGAGCTGGCGCTCATTCGACATGTGAACCTCGATCTCTCCAACACACGCATGTCGCCGGCTTCCCCTCCGGCGAAACATCACACGGGTGCACTAGGCAACCTTAGGTGCTGATGTGACTGGAGGGAAAGGCTACTGAGTGGTCATCTCAGCGACCGCAAGCCGACACGCCGATCAAAACAGACCAAATGATCTCGTATGCCGCTGAGCTCGCCCCCGCTCCCGCCTCCGTCCTCGTCCTCCCGACCTATGGTGCGAGCCGGTTCAGGTCCCGGGCGAAGAGGGTGACCTCGCGGATGTTCTCGGCGCCGGTCAGGCGGCCCACCCAGCGCTCGAGCCCGATCGCGAACCCACCGTGGGGCGGCATCCCGTGCCGGAACGCGTCCAGGTATCCCGCGAGCACCCCGGGTGACTGCCCGGCGCGCTCGAGAGCTGCGGCGTAGTCGCTCGGACGATGCAGCCGCTGCCCGCCCGTCGTCAGCTCCAGCCCCCGGAACAGCAGGTCGAAGGAGTTCGAACCCACGGGGGGCTCCGCCCCCCGTGCACCCCCCGAAGACCCGCGTGGCATCGAACCCACGGGGGGCTCCGCCCCC
>NZ_DATEEY010000022.1:0-2550 GCF_035280925.1 Intrasporangium sp.
CGAGCGCATGGGCTGGACGTTTCCCTGGTACTCGTCCGCCGGCAGCGACTTCAACTACGACTTCCACGCGACCGTCGACGACCGGGTGGCGCCCGTGCAGATCTTCCATCGATCCGAGGCCGAGCTGGCCGAGGCGGGAACACCGTTCACCGAGAGCATGCGAGGTGACTACCCCGGCATCAGCGCCTTCCTCCGCGTCGACGACGAGGTGTTCCACACCTACTCGACGTTCGGCCGGGGCATCGAGGAGTTCCACTACGGGATCCCGTACCTCGACCTCACCGCGCTCGGCCGTCAGGAGCCGTGGGAGCAGCCGAAGGGACGTGCGGCCCCGCTCGGTCTCCAGGTCGGCGGACCTCGCCTGCGCTTCCCCGACGAGTACGACACCTGACGTACCCGACGACGGCGCATGCGGCAGAACGCTCAGACCAGGCTGCCGGTCAGCCGGCGGCGCGAGCAGTGACCGCACGGCCAGCTCGACCACCTGGGCGCGGCTTCGCGACCCGTGCTCGGCCGCCATGAAGTGATTGCCCATCCAGACGGAGAAGGCGAGGACGCACCGAACCTCGATGTCGTCCTCGTCGGTGCAGAACGCGCCGTAGCCCATGCGTCGGTCGTCGACGCGGCGACGGCGACATCTGCACCGTCAGCCGCACCACCACCCAGACTGTCTGCAACATCCGACCCATGCGGCCCCGCACGACCGCCCCAAGGAACCTAGGGTCACCGTCGCCCACCACCTGGAACGAGAACCACGAGCATCAGGTGCTGTCACGGGCGCCAAGAAAAGCGCCGCCAGCGCGTACCCCTTTGGGGCGTCGCGGCGATGACGGCCTAACGGAGAGCGGACGCATGGGCGATGAGGCCCCGAGAGGTGGATGAGAGCGATGCAGGAACGCAGCAGCAGCCAGCGTGGGCGTTTGGCGCTCGGTCTGGGGGCGATGGTGGCCGGAGGAGCGCTCCTCGTCGGAGCCTTCCCCGGGTACGCCGGAGCGACCAACACCCAGACAGAACCGACGACGTCGAGCAGCGTGGTCGCAGGCAACCCGACCTGTGGTGATCTGGCGCCTGAGGGCGCCGAGTGGGTCGAGTTCAAGATCGAGCCCGTCGAGAGCGGCACGTACACTCAGGGCCCCCTGACGGTGACGATCGATGTCACCGAAACCGACGATGGCCCGGTGTTCGACTGGGAGTCGAACATCGGTGTGGACGCGGTGTTCGTCAAGGGCGGCCCGGGCGGCCTCCTCTACGTCTACGACCCGGAGAGCACGGGGGACACGGGGCTGCACGCACCCGTCAACCCGCAGAACGACAAGTTCTACGGGCTGAGCCACCTGTCGTTCTGCTACGACGTGGACCAGGCGACGACGACGTCGACGACTGAGAAGGACACGACGACCACCACCGAGCACGAGACGTCGACGACGTCGACGACCGAGATGGACACGACGACCACCACCGAGCACGGCACCACGAGCACCACCGCCGCAGGTGAGACGTCGACGACCCTGCTCGGCGGGACGACCCCGACCACCCAGCCCGGCGGCGAGCTGCCCCGGACCGGCAACAACAGCGGCCCCCTGCTGGCTGTCGGGGCGGCGCTGCTCTGCGGTGGAACCGCGCTTGTCGCCGCCACCCGGAAGCTCCGTCACCGCTAGAACCTGACGGAGTCCCCGCTCAACCGGGAGGCCGGGCCCTTCAAGGGCCCGGCCTCCTCGCGTCATCCCGGACCGGCAGCGATGCCATTCCGGCGGTACCGGGCGATGCGAGGCTGACGCACTTCGCCAGCTTGCTTGGGCGAGCTGTGCGCCGACACCGTGACGTGCACTGCCTGCTCGTGGAGGTGCAGGCGAGGGCCCGTGCCCGCACCGCCGAGATCGCTGGCGGAGGGTCGACGGTGACGTGGCCCGCCCTGGCCGGCCATCACGCCCGGCGAGGACGAATCGCCCCCCGCCTACACCGTCATCGACCATCGCTCCAAGCGGTCTGTTTGATCTCGCTCATCCCGAGATAGCTCGGATCGCCCAGAACGCGCGCCCCGCAACACGCGCCAGGACCGCCCGCGCGTCCCTCACGTGCCGAAGGTGTCACGCTCCCGGCGGTGGAGGGCACATTCGACGAGCGACGTCATGCGCGAGCCAACACGCTCACGCGACCGGGCTCGCCGTTGCACTCGACGACGGTCAGGCCCTGGTCCTCGACGAGACGAGGGAGGGAGCTCGTGTCGCAGAAGCGGACGACGCCGGGCACGAGGTGGTAGCACGCTGCGCGCAGCCGCCAGTACAGGTTCTGGGACGTGAGCGACCTGCTGTCGCGGGCGGGAGCGGTGATCAACAGGTGCCCGCTCGGCCGGAGGCAGCGCCGGATCTCGGCGATGAAGGCCGCGGGATGCCGGAGGTGCTGGAGGACGAGGACCGCGAGGACACCTCCGAGCGAGTTGTTCGCGAAGCGGAGCGGTGCGCTGACGTCGTGCACGTCGAACGTCGCGTCGACCTCGTCGTGCGCGGCTCGTGTCCGCGCCACCTCGACCATGCGAGGTGACCCGTCGAC
>NZ_DATEEY010000023.1:0-9637 GCF_035280925.1 Intrasporangium sp.
CGCGGCCCAGCCGGCTGCGAAGGGAAAGCGCACGATGAGCAGGGGGAGCGCGAACTTCGCCGCGACGATCAGGCCGATCGCGACGGTCTCGCCCGGCCCGGTCACAGGCGCCACGACGCGGATCACCGACGCACACCCTCCGCGCCGGTCCGTCGTCGCTCGTCGCCCCCGGACGTTCCTCAGCCGGCGCTCCGGCCGCCATTGTCCCGCCCCCGTCGAGAGGGGAGTGACCGTTCCACTACACTCGCCTGGCCATGAGCGACAAGGTCGCCCTGCTCGAACGGTCCCGGCTATTCGCCGGCCTGAGCCGCGACGTCCTGGCGCGGATCGCCGCGCTCGCCGAGGAGGAAGAGGTCGGCGCCGGCACGACGCTGACCCACGAAGGTCGACACGAAGGCTACTTCTACGTCCTCGTTGCCGGGACCGTGGAGATCACCCGTGACGGCGTCGTGATCGACACGGGCGGCCACGGCAGCTACTTCGGCGAGATCGCGCTGCTCGACGAGGGGCCCCGAACGGCGACGGCGATCACCCTCACGCCGTGCCTTCTCCTGAAGGTCAACAACCGGGGCTTCGAGGAGATGCTCGAGGCCGACCCGTCGATCCGTGAGGCCCTCGAGGCCGAGATGGAGCGCCGCCTCGAACGGATTGACGCCGCGCGCGAGGCCTAGCCTGGTTGGCCCGCCCGGAGGGATTCGAACCCCCGACCTACTGATCCGAAGTCAGTCGCTCTGATCCACTGAGCTACGGGCGGCCGTTCACGCTCAAATAGAGCGGATAACTCGTCGAGCCGTCTTGCATGGCGTCCGCACAGCTGATAACTTGGCGAGGTGCACTCGACTCGAACCAACCATCTACGCGCTCCATGACGAACCCGACGCAGGGTATTGAACAGGCCCCCGGCCTCGCCGTCAACGCGGCCCGCTTCCGGCGCCACCTGCGCGCCTCCGGGCTGTCGGCCAAGACCGAGTCGACCTACCTCCAGGGCGTCGACCACCTGGCGGCGTTCCTCGCCGAGCGCGACCTGCCGACGGAACCCGGCGCGATCACCCGCGAGCACCTCACCGAGTGGCTGATCGCGATGCGCGCCGCCGGGCGCAAACCGGCGACGATCGCCAACCGCTACCGCTCAGTCCAGCAGTTCTTCAAGTGGGCGGCCGACGAGGGCCTCGTCGAGCGCTCGCCGATGGCGACGATGCGCCCGCCGCGCATCCCCGAGACGCCGCCGCCGGTCCTGCGCGACGAGCAACTGACTCGACTCCTTCGTGCGGTCGAAGCCGACAAGTCGTTCGCCGGCCGACGCGACGCGGCGCTCATCCGGGTGTTCATCGCCAGCGGCGCCCGGCTGGCCGAAGTGGCCGGGCTGCGCTGGACGCCCACCGAGCCCGCGACCAACGACGTCGATCTCGACTCGGGGCTCATCCGGGTCGTCGGCAAGGGCGGCCGCGAGCGGCCGATCTACGTCGGGGCCAAGGCGGTCCGAGCGCTCGACCGCTACTTGTTCGACCACCGCGCGAAGCACCGGCTGGCCGGCCAACCGTGGCTGTGGCTCGGGCCCAAGGGCCGCTTCACCGCGTCGGGCATCGCCCAGATGCTGCGGACCCGCGGCGAGGCGGTCGAGCTGCCGGGCCTCCACCCCCACGCCTTCCGCCACGCCTGGGCGCACGCCAGCCTCGCGGACGGGATGCAGGAGGGCGAGGTCATGATGCTCGCCGGCTGGCGCAGCCGCGAGATGCTCCGCCGCTACGCCGCGTCGACGGCCACCGAGCGCGCGCTCGACGCCGCGCGTCGGTCGGGTCTCGCCGACCGGCTCTGACTGTCGGGATGGCGGTCGTTGGGTCGGTCGCGCGACTGGTCGCTCGATAGGTCGTCCGGGCGACAGTCCGGCGACCGGTTCTGATCGGGGATCCGGCAGGTCGCCGCGGGGACGGTCGGTAGCGCTCGGACGCGCGTCCGCCACCGGCTGATCGATCGCGGCTCCTCAATGGCCGTTCGCTCAAGGCGGGGACTCCGTTTCCTGACTCGGTCTCCTGGACATCGGCCGGCTCGTCCGCGGGAGCCGCTTTGCTGATCCATCAGCGCGAGATAGGGGCTCGTCACCGCCGTCCCGCATATGTGCCCCGAGCCAAACCCCGTAATTCGCACGGCGGCCGCGTCGTGAACGCTCAGCAGGTCTGCGGCGCACCCCACCAGATGGGCACTCCCGTGCCCTGCTGGATCGAGCCGCCCGCGCCGATCATGACCGACAGCGACGGCGGCTCGGACTCTAGCCCACGCACGTAGAGCTCGCGAAGCACACCAAATCCGACCTGATCCGGCGAGCGATCGAGCAGGACGAGGCGTGATCCAACTGGCATCGCATAACAACCGACGCCCATGTTCTGTCCGGGGAAGCCACTATCGTCCCGCCTCTGCCCACTTATCAGGACGGTAATCCACGCTTGGGACTCCGAATCGTTGCGGACGTAGAGCACGACCTCCTTGAGGTGCGTAGCGTGCGGACTACTGGAAGGAGCGACCTCGACCGCAATAGTCGGCACCGTGGCCCAGTCCACACCCAAGGGCACGAACCCCCTGCCGGGAACCAAGTGACCGACGAGGGTTCGCAGGTCGTCGCCATACACTGGGAACGCCGCGTCGGAAACGCTGAGGACATCATCCTTCCGTGCGTAACCGGCGATACCGGCGTCTTGACCTGCAACCGCGATGAAGTCGGGCGCAGTCGAGGGGTCGACCTCCCCGTTCGCATCCACCGGTGGCATCGTGCCCTTAGTGGCGGCCGGTGAACAGCCGGCCAGCAGTGCGGCGACGACCACGGCTGCCATGCGCTGGCTCGGCCATTGGTGATCTCGCAAGCCCATCTGCCCTCCGATCGCCTTACGCCGATGGGGCCAACGGCACGGCCCTCGCAGCCCGCGGAGCGCTACCTTTGACGGACGCGCCGTGCAGGCGTCAAGGGCCGGCCGCTTACGCTGTAGCACCCACCCGAAACCGATAGGTCTCGCCAAGTTCCAAGAGCGATCGGGTGCCGAGCGTACGGCGATGTCGCTTCCGCGCCATCAAAGCCCAGGCGCCGTGACAGCCGGAATCGGAGCGACCGATTCTGGGTCGACGCCAACCGGGATGAACCCCTTGCCCGGGTACATGAAGCCCACGATAGTCTCAAGATCATCGCCGTATACCGCAATGACAGGACTAGCTGCATCCCGCTGCGCCTTTGCCGGAGGATCTGCGAGAGCGACCTTAGGCACCCATCCGGCCATGTTGCCATCACGGTCGAGGACCGGGATGAAGTCGGGAATGATCGAGAAGTCGAGCGGCTCGGCTCCCACGCGGAATGCGGCCTCGGGAATTGGGCCTCTTGTCGGAGCCCTTGTGGACGCGGTTGCAACGGTAACGGCGAGCACAAGGCCGGCTAGGGCAACTGTGGTCGCCAGGGCGAGACTCCAGCGGTCCAATCGCCGAGCACGAATAACGCTCATTGTGCGCACTCCTCAGTAGTTCTGGCTGGGAGACGTGACTCCCGCGCCGCCGACGTACCCGTCGCCGTACCAGCCTCCTCCATAGCCCCTGGTGTGGAAGACCTGCGTGCCGCTGGGATTGCTGCACATCTGGATCCATATCTGCCAGGAAGAGGTTTGGACGTTGCTGTAGTACCAGCCCGAATAGCCGCACAAGGCACCAGATCGGAAGCCGGCCACCTGGGTTCGAATCCATCCAGACGGCAGCGCCCTGTTTGACCCGGAGCAAGAACCGGAGCCTACGTAGTTCTTTGTGACGCTCTGGCTGTAGTTCCTTGCAGTGTCAACGATTCCGGGTTGCACGCACAACGCCGTATCGGCATAGCCCGGAGGATGCCAGTGGGTCTGGTAAGTCAGAGATCCGTAAGCCGTCGCAGCGACTAACGAGGGATACGCCAGAATGACCAGGATTCCTAGCAGCGCGGTCAGCCGTCTCATTTACACACCTCCGCTCCAAGCCGTGGCTCATCGCCTCGCCAAGATCGCTCGTAGGCAACCTCCCCTTGCTCGAACCGCTTGCGGAACCGACACGCGGTGAAATGGCCGGCCCCATCGTACTGGGTGGACCGTGAGGGAATAGCAGCGCTGCTCCGATGGCTGCCACTAAGTGAAGTTCCCCGGTGAAGATGAGACTGGCTAACGTGCGCCTCGAGGAGGGCGCGGATGCCGGAGGTCCAGTCTCGGACGTACGCCAACCCGCGGCGGCTGCCGCGTCGGAACCACTATCAAGAAGGACCAGGGTTCCTGTTCGTCGCGACCCAGGGTGGACGACCGCCCGAGGACGCCGGCCGGCGGGACCGAGCGGCGGTCGTTCGGTGGCGACGCGCGGCGCTCCGGCGCTGGGCGGCGGGTGAGCCACTGAACCTCGTCTGCGCCGAGACCGGGTGCAGTCGGGCGAGCTTGTTCCGCTGCCGGACGCGGTTCGATGACGGCGGGCTCGAGGCGCTCGTTGATCGTCCCCGCATCGGCCGGGTGAGTGATCTGCCGGCGGCCCTCGAACGGCTCATCTTGACGGTACGTCTGCTGACCTACTTGAACAGTCGGCGAATCGCCGCTGAGTTCCGGCGACGGAACGTCTGGCCGTTGAGCCACGGCCAGGTCGACCGCGTCCTTGCCCGCCACGGCACGCACCGCCCCAGCTACGTCCGGACCCGGCCCGCGCTATGAGCGAGCGGCCGTCAAACGAGCTCTGGCACATCGGTCTCAAGGGCCCGTTCTACCTGCTCGGCGCGACGGGGAGGGCGCGGACCTGCCACTTCGTCGCCCTCATCGACGACCACAGCCGGTTCCTCCTCGGGATCCGGGCCGTGCCGACCAAGGAAGCGATCTGGGTTCTCGCCCTGCTGGAAGAGGCGATCGAGCTATGCGGCGTGCCGCACGAGCTGATGACCGACAACGGGACGCCGTTCGTGGCGATCGTCCGGACGATGCTCAGCCGCTTCCAGCGCAGCCTCGCCGACCTGCGCATCCGCCACATGCGGACCCAGATCGACACGCCCTGGACGAACGGCAAGATCGAGGCATTCTGGGCAACCCTGCAATCCGAGGTCCTCGATCGCCAGCAGCTCGCCGATCTTGCCGCTGCCGAGGCCGCCGTCATCGCCTACGCCGGTTACTACAACTATCACCGGCTCCACGGCGAGCTCGACTGGCAGACCCCGGCCGAGCGGTTCGACGGAACGCCCTTCACTGATCGCGGCTTCGCGAGCGTGCCCGCCCTGGCCGATGTCGCCGCGCTGCTCGACTCGATCCTCGCGGCGTGAGCCGAGCCGTCGCCGAATGGGGCTACGCTCGCCCGATGCGTGACGAGGGCCCGGTTCAACGGACCGCACTCGGTGCCACCTGTGCGATCTTCGACGGCGAGGGTCGGGTGCTCCTGGTTCACCACACCTACGGGCTGCTGAACTGGGAGCTGCCGGGCGGCGGGGCGGAGCCGGGCGAGGCCCCCGATGAGACCGCGCGGCGGGAGCTCCTCGAAGAGACCGGGTTGCGCGCCGAACTCGACCGACTCACCGGCGTGTACCTCGAACCTCATCACGACTTCGGACCGATGCTGCACTTCGTCTTCAGGTGCCGCTGGAACGAGCGGCTCGATCCGGTCGCCGCCTCACCGGAGGTCAGTGACGTTCGATACTGGCCGCTCGACGACCTCCCGACGCCCATCTCGGATTTCACTGAGCGACGGATCCAAGATGCCATCCTCGATGGGCCGGTCCGCGTCGGGCGCGTCAACAGCCGTCAGTGGCGAGGCTGACCAAATGCAATCACCAGTCTCATCTTCACCGGGGAACATCACTAAGCCCGGATCCACCGAGCGCCTGACCTGATTCACGACCCGGAAAACGCAAACAGGTGCCCATAGGAACGGAAATGATGGCGTTGCGAACATCCCACCAGTCTGTCGCAGAGGAGCACCTGCCGGGATGCGACCTTCTCACACACTCGACCGGATCGATGTGGCGGTCGACGGACCCAACTGGGTCGCCACATAGGTCGTCCGGGCGACAGTCCGACGACCGGTTCTGATCGGGGATCCGGCAGGTCGCCGCGGGGACGGTCGGTAGCGGTCGGACGCGCGTCCGCCACCGGCTAATCAATCGCGGCATTCGTTCAAGCGGTCCCGGGCGGGGACTCCGTCTCCTGGACCTCGGCCTCCTCCTCGGCCGGTGCCGCCGGCGTGTCGAACAGCGCGAGGAACGGGCTGTAGCGAAACAGCCGGTTCCGACGATAGCCGGTGATCTCGACGAGGATCCCGCTGTCCTCGAAGCTCTGAAGCAGCTTGTGGGCGGTCGGCGCCGATACCCCGAGCGACTCGGTCACGAGGCGACCGTTCACGAGAGGGTTCCCGTAGAGCAGGTCCAGCAGCGATAGCCCGTTGGCTCCAAGCCGTCGCACCACCGCACGATGGCGGTCGCGCAACGCGACGATGGCGCCGGCGGTTCTGGTGGCCTCCTCGGCAGTCTCGGCGACCCCGGTCAGGAAGAAGCGCACCCAGCCTTCCCAGTCACCGTCCTCGCGCACGCTCATCAGCCGGTCGTAGTAGCTCGCCCGGTGCCGCTTGAGGTAGTAGCTCAGGTACAGCAGCGGCCGGCTCAGAACACCCCGATGCACCAGCAGGAAGGTCACGAGCAGGCGACCCACTCGTCCGTTGCCGTCGAGGAACGGATGAATGGTCTCGAACTGCGCATGCGCCAGCGCCGACTCGATCAGCGGCGGGAAGCCGTGGTCAGCATGGAGGAAGGTCTCGAGGTTCCCGAGTCCCTCCCGCATCTCGTGGGGCGGCGGCGGCACGTAGGTGGCATCGCGCAGGAGTCCTCCGGAGCTGCCGATCCAGTTCTGCGAGGTGCGAAAGTCGCCCGGCATCCGCTCTGCGCCACGGCCGCTGCTAAGGAGCTCGCCATGGATCTCGCGGATGAGCCGCAGCGACAGCGGTAGGGTCGTCAGCCGCTGCAGGCCGAACTCCATCGCCTTGACGTAATTGACGACTTCCTCAACATCGCGATGGAGCCCCAGGATGCCCGCAAGCTCATACGCGAGCACGTCGTCGAGCGTGCTCTGGGTGCCCTCGATCTGCGAACTCAACACCGCCTCACGCCGGACATACATTGCGACGAAGAGCTCGGGGTTGGGCAGCGTCCGGCTCAGGCCGTCGAGACGCCCGACCGCCTGGTCCGCCCTCGAGAGGACGGTCACCAACCCGCGATCAAGATCGAGCGGCGGATCCGGCGGAAGAGGCGACGGGATGAACGCCCGGTAGCCAGCCGGTTGGCGGACGTATGCTCCGGCGCGGTCAGATGGCACGTGTGATCCTTAGTTAAGCAGACTAGCCAGGAGTTTAGTACACGGCGCGTCGCAGCGGCTGTGCTTAACCAGACTTCTTCTTGGGTACCGCCAGGGGATCCGTCGTAATGGGCGCCTCGTTGGCAGGTTTTCCACGACGTCGCGTAGCGTCACGTCTGCTCAGGGATTGACGTCCATTCCAGCGATCACCCGCATCATGGCCGGGCGGCGGGGGAGGGAGAGAATCACGCAGTGATGTCGCGGTTCGGGGGTCGTGCTCGTCGAGCACGACCAGCCTGCCGTGTCCATCGTCGCAACCTGGTCGCGACCCGGTCGCGGCTCTCTCTGCGCGAGACGCCAGGGACGCGACAGCGGGCGCGACCTGGCCCTCGTCGGCTCAGCGGGCCGCGGCGCGCAGCAGGGGGACGAAGCCGATGACCCGATCATCGAGCATCTCGAGCGCATCGGGGTCGGCCAGGCAGCCCGGCGCGAGCAGGTCCCAGCGATCGCCGGTCCAGTGCGCCGCCAGATCGACCGTCCGGGCCACGTCCATGGACGGTGACAGCCAGACCGCGTCATAGGGGCTCGTGGCGAGGTCCGAGGCGATGGTCACCCAAGCGTGGACGGCCTTGCCGTCGGTATCCCCGCGCAGGCTGCGGCGGACCGAGGCCGCCCGACGCGGCGTGTCGACGACGAGCCCGACGTGGACCGGCGCCGCCTCGGGCCGGCTGTCGTACACGTCGCGATACGACTTGACCTTCGACCACAGCGTGCCGCCCCGCTCGGTGCCGAGGTCGCGCTCGATGAACAGCACGATCGAGGCGTCGCCTGTGCCGATCACCGCAAGCGCATCCGGGCGTGGTGACGCCCAGTAGTTGAGCCTGATGAGCGCCCGCTCGGGCACCCAGGATGTGATGCCCACATCGCGCTCGTGATCGACTGCCCGTAGGAAGCTCGCGAACACGTCGTGGGTGGCCAGCTGGTGGATGACCGGGCTGACCGTCTCGATCTGCCCGTCGGGCAGCTTGCGCTTGCCCTCGGGCCAGACGAGGCGCTCGAGCTGCTGGCGTGTCTGCTTCGTGAGCGCGTACGCGTAGCGGCCGCGCGGTCGCTGCCGGTTGGCCGCCCAGAAGCCGGAGAGGAGGCCGTACCCGACGAGCTTGGCCAGGCGGCGCTGGGCGATCCGGAGGTGGCCGTAACAGAGCAGCGCCGCGAGCTCGGCCGTCACGACGTCGCCCTGGACGAGCCATAACAGCAGCGCACGGTCGCGCTCGGGCAGCGCGGTCCATGCGGCCACGCCGGGCCCGGCCCGGACGAGCGGCGCCCGTGCCACCGTGGTCACGGTCTGCCCTTCCGGCGGGCCGAGCGCTTGCGTCTGGCCCGGGCTGACATGTACGCCAGCTTGGCGAAGTGGGCCGAGCGGGCGTGGGCCGCCCGCCTCGCCCGCTCCGCCGGCGGCAGGACGCCGTCGGGGTCGACGGCGCGCTCGAAGCTCGCGAGGAACGCCTCGCGTCCCGGACGGGACGTCTCGCGCGAGTCGTGGGTGGCGTGTAGGCGGTACGCGCCGATCCGCCCGCGCAGGGCGCGGTCAGACCGATCGAGCCCGGCCATCGATTTGGACCTCGGCGGGGTCGGTGAAGCAGGTATACGTCGTCGGTGTCATCGTCAGCTCCAGTTCGCAGCGCAGCACAAAGCAAGCCTTGGCAGGTGCGGAAGCTGACGAAGCTGACCGAGTCGACGTGCGCCCACGACCTCACGCAACCTCGATCCGTTCGCCACCGGCGAGCGAGCGGTCAGCTGGGACCTGGCGTTCGACGCGCATCGCCCGGATGAAGTGAAGCGGCGACGGCTACTTGCCTGGTCTCAGCAACCGGGCTCACTCACCCGGCTCCCGCCGACTCGACTTCGACCGACGCGACGGGTCCGACGTGAACGACCGGGCGCGAGGGTGCTCGCCGCTTCCGGTCGTCGCTCCTGCTCTGATGCCGAACCGTTGGGCCGGCACCTATCCGAGTTCGAGACCCGCCGCCGTCTCCATCGAGACGGCCAGACACCCACCCTACGACCTGATCAGGCCGGATTCAAGGGAATTCTGTGTATTTGTTCCGTACAAGATTCTCGCGCGGCACGACGGCGCGGTCGTCGATCAGAGATTCGCCTCGAGACTCTCGGCCGGTTGTGACCTGTGCTGCGAGGCGCCCCCAACCCTCGCAACTACGGCATCTGCCTTATTGACCCGGACGGGGCGACGCACAGTACCGTGTCGCGGCACGCATCGAACGGCGGAGGGAGCGCGGGACTAGAGGAACCCGCGCGGGGCATACCCGCCGGCTGCC
>NZ_DATEEY010000024.1:0-2096 GCF_035280925.1 Intrasporangium sp.
GCCCTCGACGATGCGGGAGGCGAGGCCCTCGACGATGGCGGTCTTGCCGACGCCCGGCTCGCCGATGAGCACGGGGTTGTTCTTGGTGCGCCGCGACAGCACCTGGATGACGCGGCGGATCTCTTCGTCACGGCCGATGACGGGATCGAGCTTGCCCTGCCGCGCCACCTCGGTGAGGTCGCGGCCGTAGCGCTCGAGCGCCTGGAACTGGTCTTCGGGGTTCTGCGACGTGACCCGGTGACTGCCCCGCACCGCCTGCATGGCGGCGAGCACGTCGTCGCGGGTGACGCTCAGGCGGTCGGCCAGCGCCAGCAGCAGGTGCTCGGTCGACAGGTACTCGTCGGACAGCTCGGCGCGGGCCTGGTCGGCCTCGTCGATGACCTGGGTGAACTCGCGGGACAGCCGGGGCTCGCTACCGCCGTAGCTGTGCGGCAGCCGCGCCAGCGCCTCGCCCACCTCGTTGCGCAGGGGCAAGGGCTCCTTGCCCATGCGCTGCAACATGGGCAGGACGATGCCCTCGCCCTGGCCCAGCAGGGCCATGAGCAGGTGGTCGGGAGTGACCTCGGGGTTCGAGGCCGCCTTGGCGGCCTCGACGGCCGCGCTGAAGGCCTCTTGGACCTTCAGGGTCCACCGGTTCGGATCGAGCGCCATGCAGCAATGCTATCCCCGCCGTCAAGAAAGTTGACAAGATCCCACTCAGATCTTGGCTACCCGAAGCCACAACGACGTGGGGAAGTGACCGTTCCGTGCACCGACCCGCACACCACGATCGAGGGCTTCGGGGCGGTATTCGGGGAACACCTTGGTGAGGCCCTCGGGCCGCCCGTGGTGGAGCGCTGAAAGGCAGGCAAGCGTGGTCAGGTGGCGGTTCCCGGTCAGGAGCGCAGCCACCAGAGTCGTCTCCTGCCAGTCGAACATCGTGTTGTAGATGTCCGGTGAGTAGACGTACGGCAGGTAGATGTCGTGGATGTGGACGACGACCCCGGGGACCAGGTGCGGGAGCAGCTCGAGGTAGATGTGGCTGAGCTCCGAACCTGTGCGCAACGCGTGGGTCGAGTCGATGAACAGCAGGTCGCCGTCGCCGAGAGCCGCGACGACATCGTCGACCTCCCGGCCGCCGATCGCGCGTGCGTCGACGTGCGGCAGTCGGGCGACCCGGTTCGCGGTGTACGGGTCGCACGCGACCACCGACGTCGGCTCGAACCCGTCGGCGACGTTGCGCTCGATCGCCTGAGACATGACGAGGGTCGAGCTTCCGCTGCCGATCTCGACGACGCGTCCCGGCCGGCTGGTGCGCAGGAAGCCGTGGAGCAGCTGCGCCTCGACGAACCCGTACCGGAGGCCCCCGACCGCCTCGGCGTCGCCGGCAAGGCGCGACAGCGGAAGCTCGCTCGCGTACGGACCGGCCTGGCCCGCCACCCAGGCCAGCTGCTCGTCGAGGTCGGCGTCGAACAGATCGGCGTCCACCGGCCGGCGCCACGACGCCTCACTGGAGCGGAGCTCCCGCCTGGACGCCACCGGGGAGTAGTAGTGCGCGGGGAGCACGTGCACGCCGACCTTGTCTCCGGCGAGGAACGCGCGCTGCGCGATCGACTTCAGGGCCTCTTTCATGTGTTCCCCCAGTGCTTCGAGTGCCTGACGTGCCGGACGGACCGCGGCCCGGACCTCGTCGCGACCACCGCGTTCGCGATCGACGGGCCACCCACAACCGGCCCCCCGGAGAGGCGTCAGCTCCGGGCAGGGGGCGGGGCCACGGGATCCCACTCGGTACTGGGATCACCCTCGCCGTCCCACCGGCGGGCGTGCCCGTTGCTGCCGTTCTCGGGAGGCGCCGACCGCCCGCGCCGGGGACCCCGGGTGGTGGATTCGTAGCGGTAGGGCTCGGTACTGAACGTGTCGTCGGCGGATGCGCTGTTGAGCACGGTGCCCGAGAGGGGGGCGTCGACCTGGCGCAGCAGCTCGACGGCGCGGGTGAGGCTGCGCTTGGAGGTCTTGTTGGCCGAGGTGACCAGCAGGGTGGTGTCGGCCATGCGGGCCAGCACCAACGAATCGGTGACCGGCAGCACGGGGGGGCAGTCGATCACGACCACGTCGTA
>NZ_DATEEY010000025.1:0-27282 GCF_035280925.1 Intrasporangium sp.
CCCTTCCACTCCTCCCGTCCTGCCAAGGAGGCGCAGATGCGCAAGGGCACCAGGCTTCGTGACTGGCTCCCCGGCTTCCTGCTGGTGCTGCCGTCGATCATCCTCATCGGAATCTTTGTCTACTGGCTGATCTTCCGGAACGTCGTCGGCTCGCTGGACCGCACGGTGACCCGCGCCACCAAGCGGGTGACCAACCCCGGCGGGCTCGAGAACTACACGAACCTGCTCGGCAGCGAGGGCTACCAGCACGCCCTGTTCAACCTGCTCGTCCTCACCGTCGTCTTCCTCGCGGGCACCATGTTCTTCGGCCTGCTGTGGGCCACGCTGCTCGAGAAGGGCGTCTCGGGCGAGGGCTTCTTCCGCTCGGTGTACCTGCTGCCCATGGCGATCTCCTTCATCGCGGCCGGGATCGTCTGGCGCTGGCTGCTGTCGCCCGGCAAGGGCGACCAGGCCGTCGGGCTCAACCAGCTCCTCGCGATGATGGGTCTCGAGCGGTTCCAGAGCGCGTGGTGGCAGTCGCCCAGCGCGTTCTCCATGGCCGCGATGGCGATTCCCGCGATCTGGCAGCTGTCCGGCTATGTCATGGCCCTGTTCCTCGCCGGCTTCCGGGGGATCTCGGAGGACCAGCGTGAGGCGGCCCGCATCGACGGCGCATCCGAGCGACAGATCTACCGGCACGTGCTCTTCCCGCAGCTGTCGCCGATCGCCCTCTCGGCGCTCATCATCGTCGGCCACATGTCGATGAAGATGTTCGACCTCATCTACGCAATCGCCGGCCAGAACTCCTACAAGGCGTCGGTGCCAGCCACGCTGATGTGGACCCAGATGTTCCAGCAGAACGACCCCACGGCCGCGGCGGTCAACGCGACGATCCTGCTCCTGCTCATCGCCGTCGTCGTCGTGCCATACCTCATCTACACGAACAAGACCGAAAGGGCGACACACGGATGACCACGGCAACGGCACAGGCAGCGCCCGTTGCGCCGGGCACCGACGCCATCGGCGCACGGGTCATGACGGGCAAGGCGCCGGGGACCCAAGGCAGCGCGGCCGGGCGGACGGTCAAGTTCACCCTGCTGATCCTCTTCGTGATCCTCATCTTCATCCCGCTCTACGTCCTGTTCGTCACGAGCTTCAAGCGGAGTGCGGACGTCAGCGCGAGTGAGGCCTGGACGTTCCCGTCCGCGTGGTCGATCGAGGGGTGGCGGGCCGCATGGGACTCGCTCTCGCCGGCGCTCTTCCGGTCGGTCGTCCTGGCCACCTCCGTCGCCGTGCTCTCCGCGGGCCTGGGCTCGCTCAACGGGTTCGTCTTCGCCAAGTGGCGGTTCCCGGGGGCGACGGTGGTCTTCACGCTCTTCCTCTTCGGGATGTTCATCCCCTACCAGGCCGTCATGATCCCGCTGCAGGGCATGCTCCTCGACGTCCAGGCGACGCCCGGGTTCTCCTGGTTCGAGGGGATCGCCAAGCTCATCGCGGTCCACCTCATCTTCGGCATCCCGATCTGCAGCCTGATCTTCCGCAACTACTACGCGACCGCGGTCCCCAACGAGATCCTCGAGGCGGCCAAGGTCGACGGGGCCGGGATGCTGCGGACCTACCGGTCCATCGTCCTGCCGATCTCGGGGCCCGCCTTCGTGGTGACCATGATCTGGCAGTTCACGTCGGCCTGGAACGACTTCCTCTTCGCCCTGTTCCTGACCAACCGCAACAACGGCCCGGTCACGTATGCCCTCAACGAGCTGGCCGGCGGCCAGAACCCGGACTACCCGTCCATCATGGCCGGAGTGCTGCTCGCCTCGCTGCCGACCCTGCTCGTCTACATCCTGCTCGGGCGGTACTTCATCGGCGGCCTGATGAGCGGCTCCGTCAAGTAGCCCACTCACGTGCGGCGCGGAATGCACACTCGACCACGATGAGTCGAGTGTGCACGTCGCGACGGGTCAGGTGCCGGTGGGGCGGCGGGAGGCGAGGCGCCAGAGTGCGATTGCCCCCGCGAGCAGGCCCACGTCGCGCAGCGCCACATCGAAGTAGCCGGGCAGCGTGAGCAGGTTGATGATGATCCCGAGCAGCCACGCGGCGACGATGAGCCCGCCGATCCGAGGGCGCAGGGCCACGACGATGCCGGCGACGATCTCGACGACACCGACGAGGTACATCGCCTGCTGAGCCGTCCCGGGGACGATGCCGTCGATCCACGGGGCGAGGTACTGCGGCCAGTCGGTGAGGACATTGGCGAACTTGTCGAGACCGAAGACGATCGGTGCAACGGTGAACGCTGTTCTGAGGACGAGGAAGGCCTGGTCGACCGGATCCCGGTTGAGCAGCGACTGCGTCCGTGTTGATCCAGTGGTGGATGTGGTGGCCATGTCCATGCTCCTTTCTATAGTCAGGATATTTCGACTTTAGAACGCCAAGGGCATTGCGTCAATGGATTTTGGCTTTAGAATGTGGTCATGACGGATCAGACGAATGTCACTCCTGACGTGACTCCTGCCGTCACTACCGATCTCACTACCGATCTCACGGCCGTCGCTGCGCTCGCGGAGCCGACCCGCCGGCGGGTCTACGACGTCGTCGTGGGTGCGCGCCGGGGCCTCACCCGGGACGAGGTCGCCGAGGCGGTCGGGTTGGCGCGGAACACCGCGGCCTTCCACCTCGACCGGCTCACCGAGGAGGGCCTGCTGACGGCGACCTTCGAGCGTCGGACGGGACGCTCGGGGCCTGGGGCGGGGCGTCCCGCCAAGATCTACGCGCGTGCGGCTCAGGACGTCGCCGTCTCGCTCCCGCCCCGCCACTACGACGTCGCCGGCGAGCTGCTCGCGGCTGCGGTCGAGGAGTCGGAACGCACCGGGGAGCCGGTCCGAGACTGCCTGGCCCGGCAGGCGTGGAACCGCGGGCACGACCTTGCCGAAGGCGGCCTGGCCGCAGCCTTGGCGCGGTCGGGGTACGAGCCGTTCGAGGAGGACGGTGCCCTGGTGCTGGCCAACTGCCCGTTCCACGAGCTGTCCACGCGCCACACCGAGCTCGTCTGCGGGATGAACCTCCGGCTCATGGAGGGCCTTCTCGACGCAGTGGGCGAGGAGGGCATGCGAGCCCGGCTCGATCCGAGCCCGGGTCGCTGCTGCGTCCGTCTCGAGCCGATTGGCGAGTGACGTTCGGATGCGGATCTTCGGGTTCGAGCGGTACGGAGGCCCGGAGGTCCAGCGGTTCTTCGAGGTCCCGACGCCCGAGCGCAGAGACGGCACGGTGCTCGTCGCGATGCGCGCCGCCGGCGTGAACCCGGCCGACATCAAGGTCCGCACCGGGCAGCGTCAGGGGCGTGTGCCAGTCGACTTCCCGATGGCGATGGGGCGAGAGGCCTCCGGAGTCGTCGTCTCGGCTGACGACGGGTCTGGGCTGCGGCCGGGCCGCCTCGTGTTCGGATCCTGCGCGGCCGGGTCGGGCGCCTTGGCGGAACTCGTCCTCCTCGATGCGAAGCAGACTGTCGCTGTTCCCGAGGGTGTGACCGCGGCCGAGGCGGCCTGCATCCCCGTGGCGATCGGCACCGCGTGGGACGCCCTCGATGAGCTCGACCTGCACGCCGGGGACACGCTGCTCGTCGTCGGCGCTGGTGGTGGGGTCGGTAGTCACGCGGTCCAGCTCGGCCGGCTTCGCGCCCTGCGTGTCATCGGTGTTGCCAGCCCCGGCAAACGGCAGCTCGTCCTCGACCTGGGTGCGGTCCACGTGGCGTCGGGACCCGGCTGGACGGGCGGGGTCCGGGCTGTCGCTCCCGAGGGGGTGCACGGGCTGATCGACACCGTCGGCGGGGAGATCCTGCGCGAGTCGTCGTCGGTGCTGCGGCCAGCCGCGGCGATCCGCAGCACGGCCTCGCCGGCCTTGGCTGCCGACCTCGGCGGCTCCGGCGTGACTCGTCGCCGCACGGCGGAGACGTATGACGAGCTGGCACGGCTCGTCGCAGCCGGCAAACTCGCACCGGTCGTTGGCGGGAGCTACGACTTCGAGGACTGCGCCGAGGCGGTTGCCCTCGTCGAGGCCGGCCACGCGACCGGTCGGACTGTCGTCACGAACGCCCGGTGAAGGCTGTCACGCACCTGCTGACAGGAGACAGCTGTGCTCCGGCGAACGCCCGGCGCATCTCGTCAGCGATTTCGATCGCCCCGCCGAGACATCGACGGGATGCTGAGTGCATGTCTGACAGTGACCCCAACTTCGACGACCCCAACTTCGCCGACCCCGCACTCGCCACCGAGCTCCTCGTCGACGGCTTCGGCCGGACTCACGAAGGCGTTCCGCCGGTCGTCGCCGGCCTCGACACGGAAGAGCTGCTCTGGCGGCCGGACCGCGACGCGAACCACATCGCCTGGCTCGTCTGGCACCTCGCACGCCAGCAGGACGAGCAGATGGCCCAGATCGGCGACACCGCCTCTGCATGGCGATCCGGCGAGTGGGCCCGGCGCTTCGACCTGCCCTACTCGCCGAACGCCCACGGCTACGGAATGACGTCGGAGGAGGTCGGCGCCTTCACCGTCGCCGACTCCTCCCTGCTGCTTGACTACCACGAGGCCGTCCACGACCTGACGATCGGTGTCCTCCGCAGACTCGGCACCGATGACTTCACGACGGTGATCGACCCCAACTGGGACCCGCCCGTCACGGTGGCGGTGCGCATCGTCTCCGTCATGGACGATGCGGCCAAGCACCTGGGGCAAGCCGAGTACGTCCGCGGCCTGCTGGAGCGTCGCCGTTGACGTCGGACTGACGTGGGACTGACGTGGGACCAATGGGTACGGTGGGGCGGGGGTGGCAGGCGAGGCGACGACGCGCCGAAACCATCCCAGAACATGGCTCGCATGGGTAACTCACAGGTATGCGTGCGACCATCGACAGGATGACTGCCGCCGCCGCCACCGCCATTCCCGCCCGTCCCGCTACGTCCCGGCGGCGTCCGGGCCTCTGGGCGACGGTCCTCGTGGTCCTCGTGCTCGTCGGCCTCAACGTGGCGAACCACGTGTTCGGCTGGGGCTCGATCTGGCTCGGACCGATCGGGGCGGCCGGCTTGCTTGCCTTCGCCAGGTTCTCCGGCCTCAGCTGGCGGCAGCTGGGCCTGAGCCGCCGCACCCACGCCGCTGGCGTGCGCTGGGGCGGGGCCATCATCGGGATCGTGGCGCTCGTGTACCTCATCGGGGTGCTGCTCCCCACGACCCGCACCGCCTTCCTCGACGCGCGCTACCACCTGCCTCCCGCCAGCGCCCTGCTCACCGCCTTCGTCATCATCCCGGTCGGCACGATCCTGCTCGAGGAGGTTGCCTTCCGTTCCGTGCTCTGGGGCTTCCTGTCCCGACACGCCCGCGTCTGGCAGGTCGCGCTCGGCTCCTCGCTGCTCTTCGGGCTCTGGCACGTCCTTCCGGCCAACGCAGCGGCGGCCTCGAACCCGGCCCTCGGCGCGATGATGGTCGGCCTCGGCGCCTGGCAGCACGTGGTCAGCGTCGCCGGCACCGTCCTGTTCACCGCCCTCGGCGGCCTCGTCGCAGGTGAGCTGCGCCGGCGCAGCGGGAGCCTGCTCGCGAGTGTCGGCATGCACTGGGCCACCAACGCCCTCGGCGTCCTCTTCGGCCTCGTGGCCTGGCGCCTCGTCTGACCGCGATGACTCAGACGGGTCGGATGCCCTGGGACCGCAGCAGCGCCCGGGCCCGACCGAAGGCCCGGTCGTCCGAGAAGACCTGCCAGTCGTCCCACAGGTCGAGCTCGTCGACGGTCCGCCGGAATCGTGCGATCGCGCCTCGGCCCCGGATCGCCACCGAGAGGATGCCTGCGAGCCGGTCGGGCGCGGCCTGCGCGAAGGCGGCCATGTCAGCGTAGGCAGCCGTCGCGTCGTGGTCGACGTAGATCCAGAGGTTGTCGTCCTCGTCGACCAAGCGGTCCACGGTCAGATCGTCCATCCCGTGGTGCAGGAACGCGTGCACGACCTCACCCGTGTCGAGGTGGAGGTAGCCGCCGGGGTCCTCACCTCCGTTGGCCATGACCTCGGACAGCTCCTCGATGTCGACGCTCAGGGTGCGGACGCGCCGTTCGGAGCCGCTGAGCAGGGCGCCGATCTCCTCGGCCAGCACGTCATCGCCCTCCCAGGCGCGGTGACCGAGCAGGGTCTCGATCTCGCGCAGGGGGGCGACGAGCCGCCGCTGGTCGGCTGCTCCGGCGGAGCGGTAGGCCCGCATGAGCGCATCGCCGACCTGCTGGAGGGAGGCGCCGAGGTCCCGTCCCTCTACGGCGGACAGCAACGCCGCGACGTCCTCCTCGCGGGTGGCCTGCCGCACAGCTGCGAGGTCGAGCGGCTTCGCCGTGCCGCGGTGACGCCTCTCGGGTCGCTGCGGCGAGGTCAGGTCGACGTCGTCCGGGCGCTCTCGGCCGAACTGGTCCGGGATCGTCCCCCAGCCCAGGATCGGCACCGGGATCGGTGCCCCGCCGACGGTCTCGCGCCGTGCGACGAGCTCCTCGACGACGCACTCGTGGACCCATTTCTCATCGTCATCGAAGAGGTACTCGAAGCGCATTCCCCGGGTCATCGATCCGTGCACGATGCGCTCGGGTGCCAGGTCGCCCTTGCCCGAGCCGCGCCGCTCGTGGCGCCCGCGCCAGCCGGCGCGGAAGGAGCGCCGCCGAGTCACGTCCCAGCGGCCGAACGCGAGATCCACACCCAGCCCGAGGTCCGCGAACGTGGCCGTAGGTGGCACGAGCATGACCCGCCCGGGGGACGGCCGGAGGGCGTCTCCTCGCCCTGAAACCAGGTCGACCCGAATCTTCAGCCATCGTTGTGCCACTCGCCCAACTCTGCCAGCAAACCCATGGGCCGGCACGTTCGACCCGAGTTGCGCTCGTTTGCTCCAGTCCGAGTGTCGCTGTCCGTACGATCGCTCTTGGTGCGCCAGGGCGCGGGCAGGCAGGAGGTACCCATGAAAGTCGCAGCCGCGGGACGTCGCGCTCCTCGGGTCAGTCGGCGCGCCATCCTTGGCCTGGGCACCGCCGCCGCCGGAGCCCTTGCGGCGTGCACGGCTGCCGATCCAGGACCCGTGGGCGTCAATGGCACAACGTCGCGCAAGCCGGTGATCGACCAGTGGTACCACGCCTACTCCGAGGCCGGCGCGCGGGAAGCGGTCGACCGCTACGCCGCCGCGTACACCGGGGCGACGGTCACGGTGGCGTGGAAGGTCGGCGACTATGACTCCGCCACCGCGGCCGCGGTCGGTTCGGGCCAGGGCCCCGACGTCTTCGAGTACGCCAACGGACCGACGATCGACATGATCCGCGGTGGGCACGTCGTGGACCTCACGAAGACCCTCGGCGCGGAGCGCGAGGAGTTCCAGCAGAGCATCCTCGGCCGCATGACGTACGAGGGACGGATCTGGGCGATCCCCCAGGTCGTCGACACCCAGGTGCTCGTCTACCGCAGGTCGATGCTCGACGACGCCGGGCTGGCTCCGCCCCGGACGATGGACGAGCTCATCGAGACCGCGAGAGCGCTGACCACCAAGAACGTGAAGGGCATCTTCCTCGGCAACCGCGGAGGGGCCACACATCTGGGCGGGCCGACGCTCTGGTCGGCCGGTCTCGACTACCTGACCGACGACAACAAGGTCGGGTTCGACGATCCCCGGGCGGCCGAGGCGCTCGGCAAGTACGCGGAGCTGCGCGAGTCGGGGGCGGTCCTCACCCAGGCGCCCGAGGACTGGTTCGAGCCGGCCGCGCTCATCGACGGACGGACGGCCATGCAGTTCACTGGCCTCTGGACCTTCCCCAAGCTCACCGAGCAGATCGAGGATGACTTCGGAGTGCTGCCGTGGCCGGCTCTGGACGAGATGGGCAACCCGTCCGTGCCGCTCGGGGCGTACGGCGCCTGCGTCAGCGCAACCGCGCATGATGTCGAGGCTGCCAAGGACTTCGTGCGATGGCTCTGGGTCGAGCGGGCGGACCTCCAGCTCGACTTCGCCACCGCGTACGGCCTGCACATTCCTTCCCGAACGAGCCTGATCGACCAGGCCGACGACCTGAAGTCCGGTCCGGGCGTGGAGGCGGCGGCCATCGCCCTCGACTACGGCATGCCGCAGAGCAAGCTGCTGTGGACGAGGACGTGCGTCGGTGCCTTCGAGGCGATGATGGACGCCATCATCGGCGGAGCCGACCCCGCCTCGGAGATCAAGGACCTGGCAACCGTTGTCACCGCGGAGCTGAAGCGCGTCCTCGGCTGACCATCGCCTGACCATCGCCTGGGCATCGCCTGGCCATTGCGTGCGTCAGTGCAGATCCTGCACGTCCGCCCGCCGTGCGATCGTCGCCGTGGCTCGCCGGCAGGCGGTGACGGGAACCCGCGGCACGATGTCGTCGAGGAAGCCGTACCGCCGGCGGAGCGACCGATGGTAGGCGTCCTCGGACGTGTCCGAGCGCAGCGCGGTCCACCAGTCGGCGATGTCGCCCCAGCCGGGCGCCGCCAGCGACCCGCCGTACTGCTGCAGCGACAGCGACGCAGCCAGGCTTGCGAAGGACATCCGGTGCTCGAGCGGCCATTCGGCGAGCGTGCCGACCAGCATGGCGGCCGCAAAGACGTCACCCGCCCCGGTCGCGTCGACCTCCCGGACCCGGAGTGACGGCACCCGCGCCTCCTCACCGGTCCTCGTGTCGATCCCGACCGCACCGTCGATGCCGTTCGTCACCACCGCGATCGAGACGCGGTCGGCCAGCGCGAAGAGGGCGTCGTGTGGGGAGCTCGTGCCGGTGTAGGCCATCGCCTCCACAGCGTTGGGCAGGAACGCGTCACAGTGCGACAGCCGGTCGAGCACCGCGCGATCCCACCGCTCCTCGGGGTCCCATCCGACGTCGGCGAAGACGAGCGCGCCGCGACGTCGGGCGGCGTCGACCCAGCTCTCGCCCGGCCGGTCACCGCAGCCGCATGGTTCCCAGGGTCCTGGCTCGGCGAGATCGACCATCACCGCTCGCGAGCGGGGCGGGTCGCCGATGAGGTCGACGGACGGCACGGGCGACGGATGGCCGTGCGAGACCATGGTGCGATCGCCCCCGAAGGCCATCGACACCGTCACCGGGCTGTGCCACTCGGGGAACTGCCGGCTGTGGCTCAGGTCGATCCCCTCCTGCTTCTCCAAGGTGCGCCAGCAGAAGTCGCCGTAGTCGTCATCGCTGAACGCGGCGGCCAGCGAGGTGCGCAGGCCGAGCCGTCGGGCGGCGACGGCGAGGTTGGCGATCCCGCCCGGGCACGACGCCAGCCCCTCGGACCAGACCTCGGTGCCCGGCTTCGGGGCGCTGGACAGCCCGGCGAAGACCAGGTCGAGGAAGACGGTCCCCCAGAGGAAGACGTCGACGACCGGCGCGTCGGGCGCCCGACGCGCACCGAGCGGGTCGAACGAGTGCGGCATCTTCTTCATGATGGCGCATGGCGGAGACGGTGGCCCGTGGTTTATCGGACGGTCACCGCCTGGCTGTTACCGTCGCAGGCGTGGTGCCGTCATGAAGCTCACCATTCTCGGAGGAGGGGGTTTCCGGGTTCCCCTCGTGTATGCCGCTGTGCTTGGTCAACGGACCGGGCGCGGCATTCATGAGGTGGCCCTGCACGACACCGACGAGAGCCGGCTGCGCGCGATCGGCCACGTGCTCGCGGAGCAAGCTCAGCGGCATACGCCAGCATCCGAAGGCCCCCCGCCCGCGGAGGTCACCACCACGACGTCTCTCGACGAGGCACTTGACGGGGCCGACTTCGTCTTCTCGGCGATCCGGGTGGGCGGGCTCGAGGGGCGGGTCGTCGACGAGCGCCTCGCCCTCGACCTCGGGCTGCTCGGCCAGGAGACCACGGGTCCCGGGGGCGTCGGCTATGGCCTGCGGACCGTGCCCGTCGCGCTGGCGATCGCCGAGCGGGTGAGCCTGCTCGCACCCGACGCGTGGGTCATCAACTTCACCAACCCGGCCGGCCTCGTCACCCAGGCGATGCAGAGCGTCCTCGGTGACCGTGTCGTCGGCATCTGCGACTCCCCCCTCGGGCTCGCCAAGCGGGCGGCGGGGGCGCTCGGGCTGCGGCTGCCCGAGGTCATCATCGACTACGCGGGCACGAACCACCTCGGCTGGCTGCACGGCCTCAGCGCCAACGGTCGCGACGTGCTGCCCGAGCTGCTCGCGGACCGAGAGCTGTTGGAGTCGTTCGAGGAGGGCCGCCTCTTCGGAGCCGACTGGCTGCAGGTGGTCAGGGCGATCCCCAACGAGTACCTCTGGTACTACGACTTCACGCGGGACTCGATCGCGCAGATCCGCGAGGCCGGGCAGACCCGCGGCGAGTACCTCCGCGGGCAGCAGGCCGACTTCTATGCAGCGGTGCGGAGCTCGCCTGGTCGGGCCTGGCAGATCTGGGACGGGGTGCGCCGCGAGCGCAACGCCACCTACATGGCCGAGACGCGGCCGGACGAGGGCCGGCAGCGGTCGGCCGAGGACGTGGAGGGCGGCGGCTACGAGGGGGTGGCCCTCGCGCTCATGGCGGCGATCGCCTACGACGACCCGGCCACGCTCATCCTCAACGTCCGCAACAGGGGCACCCTGCCGGGGGTGCCCGACGACGCGGTCGTCGAGGTGCCCTGCCTCGTCACCGGGGCCGGGCCGGCGACGCTGCCGGTGAGCCCGCTGCGAGGGCGCGAGCTCGGCCTGGTCCAACAGGTCAAGGCGGTCGACGAGCTGGTCATCCAGGCCTGCCGAGAGCGGTCGGCGGCGGTGGCGATCCAGGCGCTGGCCTCGCATCCGCTCGTCGACTCGGTGAGCGTCGCACGACAGCTGTGGACGGGCTACCGGGAGCGGCTCGCCCCGTTCTACGCCGGTTTTCGCTGACCGCAGCCCCAGCGAACCGCACCGCGAGCGATTAATCGCTGGTGTCACCCCCAAATTTGGCATTAACGTCATTAACGTGAATTCTGAGGCGGCGACCGTCCGCCCGTACGTGATGCGCGACCGGGCGCGGACGACGGCCGAGACCGGCGAGCGGATCCTCGAGGCGGCGACCCAGCTGTTCGTCGAGGGGCCGTTCTCCCAGCTCACCCTTGCAGCGGTGGCCAAGCGGGCCGGGGTCACCGTGCAGACGGTCATCCGCCGGTTCGGGGACAAGGAAGGCCTCGTCGCGGCTGCGGCGCAGCGGGGTCACGCCGCGATCCTCGCCCAGCGCGACCGGGCGCCGGTCGGTGACCTGGCCGCCATCGTCGACACCCTCGTCGACCACTACGAGGCGGCGGGCGACATCGCGCTGCGCCTCCTCGCGGAGGAGGGGAACTCGGCCCAGATCGCTGCCATCACGAGCGCCGGCAAGGGCTACCACCGCGAGTGGTGCGACCGCGTCTTCGCGCCGGCTCTCGACGGCCTGACCGGCGTGGGCCGACGGCGCCGGCTCGCCCAGCTCGTCGCCGTGTGCGACGTCTACACGTGGAAGCTGCTCCGCCGGGACGCCGGACTCGCCCGGCGCGAGGTGGCCATCGCGCTGCAGGAGCTGCTCGAACCGCTCACCTCCACCACGACAGCGCCTCCGACCGCTGACCACAGGGAAGGCACCACCCCATGACCACGATCCTCGCCTACACATCGCCCGCCATCGGGCACCTCTTCCCGATGATGCCGCTGCTCCTCGAGCTGGGCGCTCGCGGGCACGACGTCCACGTCCGGACCCTTGGCGCGCACGTCGACGCCGTCCAGGCGGCGGGGCTCTCCGCCGCGCCGATCGATCCGGCCATCGGACGGATCGTCCACCCGGACTGGGAGGCGAAGAACCCGGTGCAGGGCCTCAAGCTCGCAGTCCGCACCTTCAGCGATCGGGCCCGGCTGGACGGGCCCGACCTCGAGCGGGCTCTCGCCGAGGTGCGGCCCGACGTCGTCATCGTCGACACGAACTCCTGGGGCGCGCAGCTGGCCGCGCAGGCCTGGGGCGGCCCGTGGGCGACGTTCAGCCCGTACACGCCGCCGATCTCCTCCAGGGGCACGCCACCGTTCGGTCCGGGGCTGGCGCCGATGGCGGGTCCGCTCGGCCGGCTGCGCGACGCGATCGCGCGCCCCGTCGTCATCGGCGCGGCCGAGCGCATCCTCCGGCCCATGGTCAACCCGTTGCGTGCCGAGCGGGGCCTCACGCCCATCCGCACGGGCGACGAGTTCTACCGCCAGGCACCACTCGTCCTCGTCACGACCTCGGAGCCCTTCGAGTACCCGCACCCGGACTGGGGCGACCAGATCCGCATGATCGGGGCGCTCGCCTGGGAGCCGCCGGCCGAGACACCCGCGTGGCTCGACGAGATCGAGGGCCCGATGGTCCTCGTCACGACGTCGTCCGAGTACCAGGCCGACGAGGCCCTCGTGCGGGCCGCAGTGGAAGGCCTGGCCGGCGAGCCGTACACCGTCGTCGCGACGATGCCGGCAGGGGTCAGCGACGTCGGCCCCCTGCCCTCGAACGTCCGGGTCGTCGACTTCGTGCCGCACGGCCGGGTCCTCGACCGGGCGGTCGCCGCCGTCACCCACGGCGGGATGGGCGCGACCCAGAAGGCGCTCTCCCGTGGCGTGCCGGTCTGCGTGGTGCCGTTCGGCCGGGACCAGCTCGAGGTCGCCGCCCGGGTCGTCCACGCCGGGGCGGGGACCCGGCTCGCGCCGAAGAAGCTGACTGCCAGCTCGCTGCGGGACAAGGTCCGCGAGGCCATGACGTTCAAGGCGGGTGCCGATCGCGTGGCCGCGGGCTACCGCGCCGCCGGAGGAGCGGCCGCCGGCGCGAGTGCCGTCGAGGAGCTGCTCGGCCGCGTGTCCGCCAAGGCGTGACACCACCACCAGGCCGTATGCCGCTGGGCTTGGCCCGCGCCCCAGCCCGGCTGGGTGGGCGGCTGGGCTGGGAGTGAGCTCAGCGGCATACCGCTCAATCAGCGGTGAGGAGGCCGACCCCGAGCGTGGCGAGGCCGAGCGCGAGGAGGGCGGCGCCGGCGAAGACGAGTCCGATGAGGCGGTTGGGCCGCTCGCGGCCCGCGCCCATCGAGGAGAAGAAGAACCCGCCCGGCATGAGCAGCGCCGCTACCGCGACGCCGGCCCTGGCCAGCCACTCCCAGGCGCCGGTCAGGTCCGTCTGGTCGACGAAGAGCTGGCAGACGAGGGCAAGGACGAGCAGGACGCCGGCGTGGGCGTGGCCGGCGCGGGCGAACTTCTCCTGGAAGGGTGTCGTGCCGGCCCGCCCGGTGACGACGCGGACGAGGTAGAGCCCGCCGGTCTCCACGGTGACGAGCGACAGGAAGAGGATGCCGGCGAGGACTCGCGAGCTGTCCGAGAGCAGGGCCTGGTCCATGTCGTTCTCCTCCAGTTGGATAGCGGTACTCACCAATAGTGGATAGTGGTGCTATCCAATGTCAACCGCCTTTCGGTGCGCTCTGCCGCGGCCGATAGCGTGGCCGCATGCCGGATCGCAGCAACGAGATCAGCATCCAGGACCGCCTCTTTCCCGACATGACCTGCTTCGGCTGCGGGCCGGCCAACCTGAAGGGCCTGAGGCTCAAGAGCTATGCCCGCGACGAGGTGGTGACTGCGCAGTTCGAGCCGTGGCCGGAGCACGACAACGGCCTCGGCTTCCTCAACGGCGGGATCATCTCCACGGTGCTCGACTGCCACAGTGCGGCGGCTGTGCTCCACGAGGCGGACCAGCGCGGCTGGGGCCAGCTGCCGGGCGCGCAGCTGCCCTACGTCACGGCAGGGCTCGACGTGCGGTACCTGCGGCCCGCTCCGCTCCGCGAGCCCGTCGAGCTGCGCGCCGTGCTGCGGTCGGCCGACGAGGCGGAGATGACGGTGGACGTCGAGCTCTGGTGGGACGGGAAGGTCCGGGCGTCGGCCGGCGCCGTGTGGAAGCGGTGGCGCCCGCGCACCACGCCACCCGCCGCCCCCTGATCGAGTGGACGACTTCGGGGGCTTCGTCTCGGCTCGACGTGATGATCCCCAGCGCTCTGGGCCCAGGAGACGTATGGTCGTTGGTGTGCGGAGCGGGCCGGTCCGGAGGTGGCGAACCCCCTTGGCCGTCGGGGGCCTTCTCGTCATGCTCAGTGGTGTCGTGGTCGCCCCGACAACGTCCGCAGCCGAGGGCACGCCGACGCCCCTGCCCGGTGCGACCGTCCAGGAGGAGCCGCCAGCCACCACGGCGGGTCCCGCAGGCCCCGCCCTGGGAGCGAGTGCCGGCGAGTCACTGCTCCGGCTCTACGACGTGGTCAAGGTGACGGCCGGCTACATCGCGGCCACCCAGCTCCAACCCGGTGGAGGCTCCGTCGCGCCGGGAGGCGACTCCGGCTGGAAGCCGCGCGCCGCGATCAAGGCGCCACCCGTCTCGCCGGTCCCTCCCGCGGCCCCGGCCCTGGAGCCGACGAAGTACGACATCCTCGGCGAGGCCTACCGCAAGGCGGCAGACGCGCTGAGCGACCGGTGCCACCTGCCGTTCGCCCTGCTCATGGCCATCGGTGAGGTCGAGTCGAGCTCGCTGCGCGGCCGGAAGCTCGACGCTGCGCACAACGTGGTCCCGCCGGTCCTTGGCCCGCAGCTGTCCGGCGGAGGGTTCGCCGCCATCGGGGACAGCGATGGTGGTCGCCTCGACAGTGACTCGGTCTGGGATCGCGCGGTCGGCCCGATGCAGTTCATCCCCGGCACCTGGCGCCTCTGGGGTGCCGACGGGAACGGCGACGGAGTCGCTGACCCGCAGAACGTCGACGACGCCGCGCTCGCCGCCGGGCGCTACCTGTGCGCTGGAGGCAGGGACCTGTCCCGTCAGCAGCACCTCGAGGCGGCGATCCTCTCCTACAACCACTCCCGCAGGTACCTCGCCACCGTGCTCGACCTGTACGACTCCGTCATGAGTGGGCTCGTCGCCGGCCCATGAGGGCATTCCGGTTGGAGGACTGCCTCGGTCCCGAGAGCGACCGACGACCTCCAACCGTGAGCGGACTCGGCCCCTCGTCATCTCCCATTTGCTCAGTGGGATTGGCCCGGATCATGGACGGCCGTTGGAATGGATAAGTAGCAGTTATACATTGCATTACATGACCGTCACCGAGACTCGTGCTGCGGCCCCCGCCCGTCCGGCCACCCGACCGCCACGCGCCGACCGCTCCAACGGCCAGTGGAAGGTCGACGGGCCGGCCCCTCTCAACGCCAACGAGGTGTGGAAGCAGCAGGAGGGCGGTCTCGCGGTCCGAGAGCGCATCGAGACGATCTATGCGAGGCACGGCTTCGACTCCATTCCCGCGGAGGACCTGACCGGCCGCTTCCGGTGGTGGGGCCTCTACACCCAGCGCAAGCCCGGCATCGACGGCGGCCGCACCGCCCAGCTCAGCGACGACGAGCTGAGCGACCGGTTCTTCATGCTGCGGGTCAGGACGGACGGCCAGGCACTCCCACCGAAGGCCCTGCGGGTGCTCGGCGGCATCTCCAGCGAGTTCGCCCGAGGGAGCGCCGACATCAGCGACCGGCAGAACCTCCAGTACCACTGGATCGAGATCGAGGACGTCCCCGAGATCTGGCGGCGGCTCGAGTCGGTCGGCCTGGAGACGACGACTGCCTGCGGGGACACTCCCCGAGGCTTCCTCGGCAGCCCCGTCGCCGGCATCGCGGCCGACGAGATCATCGACCCGACGCCCGTCATCCTCGAGATCAAGCGTCGCTGGATCGGTGACCCGGAGCTGGCCAACCTGCCGCGCAAGTTCAAGACGGCGATCACGGGGCACCCCAGCCTCGACGTCGTCCACGAGATCAACGACGTGTCACTCGTCGGGGTCGTCCACCCCGAGCTCGGCCCCGGCTACGACCTGTGGGTCGGTGGCGGGCTCTCCACCGCGCCGCGCCTCGCCGAGCGGATCGGTGTCTTCGTCCGCACTGAGGAGGCGGCCGAGGTCTGGCATGCCGTCATCGAGATCTTCCGCGACTACGGGTTCCGCCGGCTGCGCAACAAGGCCCGCCTGAAGTTCCTCCTCGCCGAGTGGGGGCCGGAGAAGTTCCGGCACGTCCTCGAGACCGAGTACCTCGGCCACGCCCTGCCGGACGGCCCCCCTCCCGCGCCGGCGACCGGGCCGGGCGACCACGTCGGCGTCCACCTGCAGAAGGACGGCCGCTACTACGTCGGCGCGGCACCCACGGTTGGACGCGTCGGAGGTCCCGTCCTCAGCGGGCTGGCCGACCTCATCGAGGAGGTCGGCGCCGGACGGGTGCGGCTGACCGCGCACCAGAAGCTGGTCGTCCTCGACGTGCCCGAGTCCGGCCTGGACCGACTCGTGGAGGGCCTCGAGGAGCTCGGCCTCACGGCACGGCCGAGCCCGTTCCGCCGGACGACCATGGCGTGCACCGGCATCGAGTTCTGCAAGCTGGCGATCGTCGACACGAAGGACACCGCCGCGTCGGCGATCACCGAGCTGGAGCGCCGCCTCGCCGACGTCGTCGCGGACGGCACGCTCGACATCCCCATCCAGCTCAACGTCAACGGATGCCCCAACTCGTGCGCCCGCATCCAGACAGCCGACATCGGGCTCAAGGGCCAGATCGTCACGGTCGACGGGCCCGACGGGCCGGTCCAGCTACCGGGCTTCCAGGTCCACCTCGGCGGCGGGCTCGCGACGGTCGAGCGGGACGAGGCCGGGCTGGGGCGGACGGTGCGTGGGCTCAAGGTCACGGCTGCCGAGCTGCCCGACTACGTGGAGCGGGTCGTGCGCACGTTCCTCGCACAGCGCACCGACGGCGAGACCTTCGCGGAGTGGGCACTGCGCGCGGAGGACGGTGACCTCCTGTGAGCGCGGTTTCGCTGGCGACGCCGGTCATGCCGCGGCGGCGCCGGTCGGACCAGGCGCTCAAGGCTCTCGTCGAGGAGTTCAACGCCCGGCTGGAGGCGCGTCTCGTCGCCGATCAAGAGGACGAGCCCACCGCGGACGAGGTCGCCGCCTGGGCCGCGGAGCACTTCACCGGGTCGCTCGCGGTCGCCTGCTCGATGGCGGACGCGGTGCTTCCGCACGTGGTGTCGCGGTTCGCGCCCGGTGTCGACGTCCTCTTCCTGGACACCGGCTACCACTTCTCCGACACCCTGGTGACGCGCGACATCGTCGCCCAGACCCTGCCGATCACCCTCGTCAACGTCAGCCCGGAGCAGACCGTTGCCGAACAGGACGCGCAGTATGGCCCCCGGCTGTACGAGCGCGATCCCGCCCTGTGCTGCCAGCTGCGGAAGGTGGCGCCCCTGGCTCGGACGCTGCCGCTCTTCGAGGCGTGGGTCACCGGCGTGCGCCGGGACGAGGCATCGACCCGGACCGACACGCCGCTCGTCACGTGGGACGAGAAGAACGGCCTGGTCAAGATCAACCCGCTCGCCGCCTGGACCTTCGACGAGCTGCAGGGGTATGCGGTCGACCACGACGTCGAGGTGAACTCGCTGCTGGCGGACGGTTTCCTCTCCATCGGCTGCGAGCCGTGCACGCGCCGGGTCGAGCCCGGCGAGGACCCACGCGCCGGACGATGGGCCGGCTTCACCAAGACCGAGTGCGGTCTGCACACCTGACCGCATTCGCCCCTCCTGACCGTGGAGCAGCCATGAAGTCCGCATTTCCTCTCGTCCTCGACCTTTCCGGCCGACTCGTCGTAGCCGTCGGCGGCGGGCCCGTGTCCGCCCGACGTATCCGCGCCCTCACCGACGAGGGCGCGGTCGTGCGCGTCGTCTCTCCGTGGGTCTGCGAGGACCTCATGGAGCTCGTCCTCGGTGGCAGGGTGGAATGGCACGCTCGCGAGTACGCCGGCGCCGCAGACCTGTCCGGAGCCTGGCTCGTCCACACCGCAGCGGGAGACTCCTTCGTCGACCGTCAGGTGGCGCGGGACGCCGAGGACCAGCGGATCTGGGTCGTCGACGCGACGGCTGCCGCGGCCACGGCGGCCAGCATCCCGGCCCGCGCGGACGTGACCACCCCCGACGGCCGCGTCACCATCAGCACGTATGCCGCTGGGGACCCTGGTCTTGCGACCTCTCTTCGCGACGGGGTGGCCGACGCGGTCGCCCGCGGCGAACTCGACCTGCGGCGGACCCGGAGGCGTGACTCGGCGGGCTGGGTCGCCCTCGTCGGGGGCGGGCCCGGCGTCGACGGCCTGCTCACCACTCGGGGGCACGAACTGCTGCGCTCGGCAGACGTCGTCGTCGTCGACCGGTTGGCTCCCCGGGCGCTCGTCGACCGGCTGCCCGACTCCGTGCGCGTCATCGACGTCGGCAAGACGCCGGGCCACCATGCCGTGCCGCAGTGGCGCATCAACGAGATCCTCGTCGAGGAGGCATCCCGAGGTCTCGGGGTCGTCCGTCTCAAGGGCGGTGACCCCTACGTTCTCGGCCGAGGCGGCGAGGAGCGCCTGGCCTGCGAGGCGGCCGGGCTGTCCGTCGAGGTCGTGCCCGGCGTCACGAGCGCGGTGTCCGTCCCTGCCGCCGCCGGGATCCCCGTGACCCATCGTGGAGTCGCACGGGGCTTCACCGTGGTCACGGGACACGAGGCGATCCCGGGTCTGCCCACCGGGAGGGACCACACGCTCGTCCTCTTGATGGGCGTGACGCAGCTGGCCCAGACGGTCGAGCTGCTGGTCGCTCAGGGCCGCCCGGCCCACTGTCCGGTCGCCATCGTCGAGCGGGGGTTCTCACCGACCCAGCGCACGACGGTCGGGACGCTGGCGACGATCGTCGAGCTGGCGCTGGCCCGCTCGGTCGAGTCCCCCGCCGTCATCGTCGTCGGCGACGTGGTTCGCCTGAGCCCGGACTGGCACGACGTCTGACCCATCGCGTCGAGTGCGCAGCTCTCGCCCGGGCAGAGCTAGGGTCAAGGGATGGCCGTGCGCATCGCCCGTGTCTACGACGAGCCCGCTGCCGACGACGGTTTGCGGGTGCTCGTGGACCGGCTGTGGCCGCGGGGCCTGCGCAAGGACGATGCACGGATCGACCTGTGGGCCAAGGACATTGCACCCTCGACGGAGCTACGGCGTTGGTACGGCCACGATCCGGCGAAGTCACAGGAGTTCGCGAGGCGCTACCGGACAGAGCTGGAGTCCGAGCCGGCGGCAAGCGCCCTCGGAGACCTCCTCGCCAGGGCAAGGGACTCCGACCTCATCCTCACGACGGCTACCAAGGACCTCGAGCTGAGCCAGGCGAAGGTGCTGCGCGACGTCATCGCCGACTCCATCTCCTGAACCCCGATCGAGTGAACAGGATTCGGGCACAGAACGTGTTCACTCGATTGCGGCGAGGATGCGGTCGATTCGCGCGAGGGTGACGGGGTCCTCCGGCGTCTCGCGGAACCATGCCTCGAGCCGGTCGCGTTCTCGCGGGTCACTCTCGCCGATCCACCGCGCACAGGCATAGGACGCGATGTGCGCCTGCTGGGCCACGAGCATGGTGAAGTGGCCTCGCCGACCGACTCGGCCGGGGCCTCGCGCGTCGACGTAGGCGGCGTGCAGCTCCCGCGCCCGCTCCGGGTCGTCGTCCCCGAACTCGAAGAGCACCATCGCCAGCTCCTGTGACGGATCGGCAGGCCCCACGTTCTCGAAGTCGATGACGCAGACCCGCCCGTCGGCGCTCGCCAGCACGTTGTCGGCCCACAGGTCGCGGTGGCACACCTGCGGCCTCTCGTGCGGCTCGATGACCGACTCGACCGCGATGAGGTCGGGCAGCAACGTCTCGAGAGCATCGGCGAAGGGCGCACCGGCCTCGATGATTCGACGGTGCGTCTCATGCCACGCCTGGTCACCCATCCCGGTGCTGAACCAGTTGATGATTCGCTCGGACGTGGGTGTGCCGGCCAGGTGCAGCCGCGCCAGCGTCAGACCTACCTCGGCCGGGTCGAGGAGCCTGGTGCGCGGGGCGAGGTCGACCCACTCGAGCAGCCGGACGGCCGTGCCCTGGACATCCGCGACGACCGTCCCCCAGACGGACAGGCGCGAGCGGGGCGTGAAGACGCCCGCCCCCTGGGCCGCCTCGGCGAACCCCTGATGTGCTTCGACAGCAGCAGCGTCCGGCGACGCGAACCACTCCTTCACCGCCCACGACGTGCCATCCGCGTCGAGGCGCCAGATCTGGCCGAGCTGTCCACGGGCGACCGGCCCGGTCAGTCGTGCCCCAGCATCGAGACCGAAGGTCGCGGCGACGAGCGGACCGTCCGCGACCGACAGCATCCGGGGCGCCGCAGCGGTCATGCGCACCAACGTACCTCGGCCGCGCCTCGTCGAGTGCCAGCCCTACTCGCGGGATGCGGCGCGCTGATCGTCGTCGAAGGCGATGAGTCTCGCAGCTTGCTCGGCCGTGGCGCCGGCCGCCATGGCCGCCCGGGTTCGTCCAATGTTGCGCGACGTCGCCGCCATGACGGCCGCGACCTTGCCGCGGCTGTAGGTCATCGAGTTCGCCGCTGCCACACCGATGCTGGAGCCGACCTCGATGGCGTCCTGGTCGGCGCCCAGGTAGAGGAACTGCCACCCGTAGGTCTTCGTCTGCTGCTCGATGAGCGCCTTGACCGCCGGGTGAGTCCACTCGCGGGAGGCGTTCTCGTGACCATCGGTCATGATGCCGACGATGACGATGCCGGGACGTTCGTCTTCGGGCAGCCCAGCCAGACGCTCCCCGGTCGACGTCACGAGGCGCCCGATCGAGTCGAGCAGGGCAGTCGACCCGCGCGGAACGAGACGGAGCGCGGGGACCTGAGCGAGCGGTAGGTCCCGATAGACCTCCTCGTACTCGTTGTCGAACTGCGCGAGGGTGACTCGACAGTCTCCGCCCTGCTGGCGCTGCTCGGCGATGAAGGCGTCGAAGCCGCCCTCCGTGTCGTCCTTGATCGAGTGCATCGAGCCGCTGCGGTCCAGCAGGAAGGCGATGTGGGTGAGGTTGGGGTTGGTCATGGTCCCTCCTTGGGTGACGAGCCCGTCGTGTCGCAGGGCTCAGGTGTCCCGACGGGCTCGGAAGCGCATCGGTCGTGGTGCAGTGTCAGGCTCGGCCTGTCGGTGACGGCCCTCCTCGAGGTCGTAGCGGGCCCGTTCGACGCCGGACGCAGTGACACGACCGCCGTCCGTAGCCGCGTAGGCCGAGAGGGCCGTCGTCCGGGCCAGGCGCGGTCCCACGGCGTTCTCGGAGAGCCCGGCGAGCACTCCGGCGGTCCGGATCGTGCTGCCCTCGGCGAGGACGGCGGCCGCCATCGCCTCGTCGATCGCGCGGGTGAGGTGGTCCTGGGCCTCCCTCAGGTGCGGCAACGCGGCGCTCGGCTGGTCGGGGTCGACGTGCCGGAGCGCCTCCTCGGCCGCCGCGACTGCCAAGCCAACGGGGTTGGGCGACTTCTTCAGAGCCATCCACCAAGTCTACCGCAGTAAGTGCGGCGCCACAACAAGCACGGCGCCGCAGTCGTCTACGTATCCACAAGCCCGCGAGCGCTTCGCCCCACAACGCGATCGCGGACTGCTACTGTCCCGGCGGCGCGGAGGTCGCGCCGCCTTCAACCAGGAGAAGACCCCAATGGAGTGGTACCTGAAGGTACTGAGGAACTATGTCGGATTCAGCGGTCGCGCCCGCCGCACGGAGTTCTGGATGTTCACGCTGTTCAACATGGTCGCGAGCATCATCACGCAGCTCATCGACCGGATCTTTGGCTGGGAGGACTGGTCTGCCTATGCCGGCCCGGTCACGACGCTGTACTTCCTGGCGGTTCTTCTGCCGACCCTCGCAGTAACGGTCCGCCGCCTGCACGACACGAACCGGTCCGGCTGGTGGATCCTCCTCGGCCTGGTGCCGCTCGTCGGGTTCATCGTGCTGATCGTCTTCTACGCGCAGGCGGGCAACGTCGGCACCAACACGTACGGTCCAGACCCCAAGGACGCCGGAAGCTACACGGGCGCCGAGGCCCCCGCTGCGGCCTGATCGATCGGACCGCCTGAGGCGCTCACCCATCAGGGGTGGGCGCCTCAGTCGTGCGCGAGCAACCGGCGCAAGGCCATGCCGTATGCCGCTCGGCTGGCGCCCGCGACCAGCCATCCCAGCGCGCGGGGTACGCCGAGAACGCGGATCTCCTGCCTCCAGTCGACGACCGAGCCGCTCGCGCGCGTCATGACAACGAGCTCGATCGAGCCACGGATCACCTTGCCCTCCTTGCGGATCCGAGCCGTGCCCGGCTCCGCACCGGTGGGAGGTGTCACCTCGTCCAGGACCATGGCGTCATCGAAACCGACGAGGCCGACCCCCGTCCGCGCCACGAATCGCGACCCCGGACCGAGCTCATCGGGGGGCACCATCCCCCTCGTCACCCGGGTCAACGGGATGAGGCGGTCATGGGCTCGCAGGTCCAGCACCCGCCGCCACGCCTCGTCCGCCGGGAGCGGTGAGGGCAGCAACACCCGGAACGTGGCCATGGCTGGAACTTACCTTGACCCCTAACCTACGGAAGCGTAGGTTACCAGTTGGTAGGAAGGCTGTGAGCCCAGGACGACGCAGGAAGGCACCCGATGAGCGCCCACACGGCGAAGCTCCACGGGCACGAGCTCTCATACGTGGACCGGGGCACCGGCCCCGCCATCCTCTTCATCCACGGCCTCCTCGGGACCAACCGGAACTGGTCCCACCTCGTCACGTGTCTGGAGACGAGCAACCGCGTACTGGTACCGGACCTGTTCGGCCACGGCGCGTCAGACAAGCCGATGGGCGACTACTCCCTCGGGTCGCACGCCGCGACCTTGCGGGACCTCTTGGACCGGCTCGACATCGACACCGTCACCCTGGTCGGGCACTCCCTGGGTGGCGGGATCGCACTCCAGTTCTGCTACCTCTTCCCGGAGCGGGTCGACCGGCTCGTCCTGGTCTCGAGCGGCGGGCTCGGTCGCTCCGTCAGCCCGCTCCTCCGGGCCGCGACACTTCCGGGGGCCGAGCTCGTGATCCCGGTGATCGCCTCCGGCTGGGTGCGCAGCCGTCTCGAAGGCCTGAGCGCCCAGCTCGGGCGACTGGGCTGGCGACCCGCGGCCGACGTGCGGGAGGCATGGCGCGGGTTCACCTCGCTCAGTGACGCCGACAGCCGCCGTGCCTTCCTCGCCACCACCCGTGCGGTGATCGACCCGGGCGGGCAGACGGTGACGGCCCACGACCACCTGCCGATGAAGACCGACATCCGCACCCTGGTCGTGTGGGGCACCCGCGACCGGATGATCCCGGCCTGGCACGCGACGACGGCCCACAACGCCATCCCCAGCAGCCGAGTCGAGCTATTCGAGGGCGCCGGGCACTTCCCGCATCTGGAGGAACCCGAGCGGTTCGCCACTCTGCTGGGCGACTTCATCGCGAGCTGAAGCGGCGCCCGCACCCTTCCACGCGAGCCAGCCCAGCGGCATACGGCACGGGCATTTGCCTCTGCACCTGATGTCGAAACCGACGTGCGCCGCTCGACGGGACGGTGGAGGCTGGACCGACCGGCCACAGTCGAAGGGACCTTCACCATGCGCTACCTGATGATCCACAAGCTGGACGAGAGCCTTCCGGAGGCGTGGAACCCGAGCCAGGCGTTCATCGAGAAGATGAACGCCTTCATCGGCGAGGTCCAGGCGTCCGGCGTCCTGCTCGCCGCCGAGGGCGTCCACCAGAGCAGCGAGGGCGCCATCATCCGCAAGGACGCCAAGGGTCTCTCGGTCACCGACGGCCCGTTCACCGAGGCCCGAGAGGTCATCGGCGGCTTCGCCCTCGTCAACGTGGCCGACAAGGCCGAGGCGATCGAGATGGGGCGCCGCTTCGCCGACCTGTTCCCGGAGGTCAGCGTGGAGGTCCGCCGCGTCTTCGAGGAGGAGGACTTCGGCGAGCAGCCACAGTGACGCCAGGCTCCGCAATCCGTGACGTCCACCCCACCGGCCCCTAGGGTCGGTGGGGTGAACATCATCTTCGTCGAGCCGGCCTTCCCCGCGAACCAGCGCCGCTTCGTTCACGCCCTGGCGTCGGTCGGCGCGAACGTCTACGGCATCGGGGAGTCGGATGATGCGCACCTCGGGGACGACCTGCGCGGTGCCATGCGTGGCTACTACCGGGTCGGCTCGGTGACCAACGTCCAGCAGCTGATCGACGCTGTCCGCTTCTTCCAGGACAAGGTGTGGATCGACGCGCTCGAGGCGACCATCGAGGCGCACACCATGCCCGCTGCCCAGGCGCGCGAGGCGACGAACATCCCCGGCACGAGCGTGCGGACCACGTGGCTGTGCCGGGACAAGCCGTCGATGAAGGACGCGCTACGTGCTGCCGGGGTGCCCACGGCCGAGTCCGCCGCGATCGACTCCTCTGCGGAGGCGAAGCAGTTCGCGGACCGCGTCGGCTACCCGCTCATCGTCAAGCCCCGCGCGGGCGCCGGCGCCCTGGGCACGGTGCGCGTCGACAGCGACGACGAGCTCGTCGGGGCCCTGCAGCGCTTCGGTGGGGAGGGCACGACGTCCATCGCGATCGAGGAGTTCGTCCAGGGGCACGAGGGCTTCTACGACACGATCACCCTTGAAGGCCGGGTCGCGCACGACTGGGTGACCCACTACTACCCCAACGTCCTCGAGGCGATGCGGCACCGGTGGATCTCGCCGCAGTTCATCACCACGAACCGGGTCGAGGGCAACGAGTTCTACGCCGAGGTGCGCGAGCTGGGTCGCCGCGTCATCGACGCTCTCGGCATCGAGACGTCGGCGACGCACATGGAATGGTTCTACGGCCCGAAGGGCCTCCGGTTCTCGGAGATCGGCTGCCGCCCGCCGGGGGTTGGCGCGTGGGACCTCTACTCCGCCGCCAACGACGTCGACGTCTACCGCGAGTGGGCGCACGTCATCACCCACCGTCGCCCGGAGCAACCGATGAAGCGGACGTATGCCGCTGGGCTCGTCGCGCTCCGACCTGACCGTGACGGGGTGGTGACCGGCTACGACGGGATCGACGACATCCAGCATCGCCTGGGCGAGTGGATCATCGACGGACACTTCCCACCGGTCGGGCAGGGGACCCAGCCGGTCGAGGCGGGCTACATGGCCAACGCCTACGTGCGGCTGCGCCACCCGGACTACGACGCCGCCCGGGCGATGCTCGATGACGTCGGCCGCACCATCAAGGTCCACGCCGGCTGAGCTGCCTGGACGACTGGTGACGACGATTCTGCTTGGGCCGCAACGGTTCACGACAACGGTTCAGGCGACCCTGCGCAGCCTCGACTGCGAGGGGACGGTTGCGATGATCAACGCCGGGTGGGAGGAGCGCGAGGCCGAGGACGCCGAGCTGCGGTCGGTGCTCGACGGCCGCGGCGTCAACGCCAGTCTCTACGGCCGGGCCGTCGAGGCGCTCGCCGGCGACCGGGACCTCCGCGTCGCCATCATCGCGCACCGGACCCGTCACGCCGAGCTGCGGGCGTTCTACGGCATCCGGCTCCAGGCAGCGTGGGACACCGTCTTCGCCGTGATGCGCCGGCCTTCGAAGGACGATGTGGCCGCAGGCGCGCGGCGCTCTGCCGTGCAGGCGCTGCGTGACGTCGACGACTGGTACGCGTACGAGGTCGCGCGGATCGTCGAGACGACCGCGACGTCGCAGGTCGTCCAGTCGAGCGAGGCGCTGGCGCGCCAGCGTCGTGAGGTCGCCGAGATCGTCTCGGGCGCAGCGGTGGTCGCCATTGCCGGGGGCCATGTCGGCATCCTGATGGAGACGCTCAGGCTGCTCGATGTCGCCATCCCGCCGCAGACGCCGGTGATCGCCTGGTCAGCGGGTGCCATGGCGGTGTGCGACCCGGTCGTGCTCTTCCACGACTTCGCGCCGCAGGGGGTCACGGCGCCGGAGGTCCACGACCGCGGCTTGGGGCGGTTGCGGGGGATCGTCCCCCTACCGCACGCGCGGCGCCGCCTCGCCCTCGAGGACCGGGACCGAATGGCACTGTTCGCCAACCGTTTCCCCGGCCACCGCCTGGTCCCGCTCGACGACGGGACGATCGTCCGCTTCTCGGTCGGAGACAGCTCCAGCAGGCCCGCGGTCCTGCCGGAGGGCGCCCGCTTCGTCGACCCTGACGGGGCGATCGCCGCGTGGGAGCCGGCATGACCGGGCGGCTCGCCATCAACCGGCTGCGCGACCGCGCCCCACTCGACGGAACGGCGGTCGACCGTTTCCTGACCAGGCACGGATCCCCCATCATCGAGGGCGAGCGGGCGACGTTCCTCTGGCGCGGCGAGGCCGATGCGGCGCAGGTGCGCCACCGCGTCGTCGGCCTGCCCGACCCACTCCCGATGAAGCGGCTCCCCGAGACCGACCTCTGGGCGGTGACCACGGTCCTGCCCGGGGGCTCGCGAGTCGAGTACCAGGTCGAGATCCGACGCGGGCACCTGCACGAGCAGTTCAACGACCCGCTCAACCCTCGGCTGGCGCACAGCCCGCTCGGCTCCTCCTCGGTCTGCGCGAGCCTCGGCTACCAGGTGCCGGAGTGGGTGCGGTTCGACCCGGAGGCTCGGCCCGGGACGCTCGTCGAGCAGAGCCTTCGTAGCAAGGCGCTGCGGCGCGAGCAACGCTTTCACGTCTACCTGCCGGCCCGGTTCAACCGGGCGCTGCGATATCCCCTGCTCGTCGTCCACGACGGGACCGACTACCTCAACTTTGCGGCGATGAAGACGGTGCTCGACAACCTCATCCACCGCCTCGACGTCGACCCGCTCGTGGCGGTCTTCGTCCCGCCGGGTGACCGGCTGCGCGAGTACCCGAACCACGCACCGCACGCACGCTTCATCGCCCGCGAGCTCGTGCCGCACCTGCTGGAGCGGCTGCCGCTCGTCGACTCACCCGAGGCCCGGTGCCTCATGGGGTCGAGTTTCGGGGGAATCGCGTCGCTGTCCACGGCGGTCCGCTACCCCGGGTTCTTCGGCTCCCTGCTGCTCCAGTCCGCGTCGCTCGTCTTCACGGACATCGGCTTCGAGCACGGCGGGGGCCCGGCCTTCGACCCGGTGGTCAAGTTCGTCAACCGGTACCGGTCGCGGCCGACCGCCGTCGTCGACCGGATCTACCAGTCGTGTGGGGTCTACGAGCCCCTCATCACCCCGAACCGGTCGATGGTGCCCGTGTTCCGACAGACCGGGATGCAGGTCCGCTACATCGAGGCCCGGGACGGCCACAACTGGGAGAACTGGCGCGACCGGCTGGGCGACGGCCTGTCCTGGCTCTTCCCCGGACCGCAGAAGTTCGTCTACGAGTGAACGCTGCGTGGTCCAAGGCTTGCGCCGGGCCTCGGTGGCCAG
>NZ_DATEEY010000026.1:0-22643 GCF_035280925.1 Intrasporangium sp.
GCCCTTGCGGCTGTCGGCCCTGCTCGTGCACCGCTGCCATCGCTTGGTGCAGCGCCCGTCCGAAGAACTCCGGCAGCTCGTTCACTGGCACCCGCTCGCGCACAGCAGCAGTGGTCTGCGGCTGCCGTTCGCTGATCCTGATCTCGGTCATGCCTCCACGTTCCGCACCCACCACGCGACCGGCAAGGGCCGAACGGCCCGGCGAGAAACCGCAGAGTCGACGACTGCTGGGACGACGCGTGCGGAACAAGGGCGTGCACGACTGCGTTGCAGATGATAGTTTACTCGTCAATCATCTGAGGAGCCCACATGCCTGCCCCCCTGATCTATCTGAGCCACGGCGCGCCGCCGCTCGCTGACGACGCCCGCTGGACGCGCGAGCTGGCCGACTGGTCCGCGACCATCGAGAAGCCGAAGAACGTGCTCATGGTCTCGGCCCACTGGGAGGACGCCCCGACGACGCTCGGCTCGACGACGGGAGCGCCGCTCGTCCACGACTTCTGGGGCTTCCCGCAGAAGTACTACGAGGTCACCTACGACGCGCCCGCCGCGCCCGACCTCGCCGACGACGTGACGAGGCTGCTCACCGCTCCGGGCCAGACCAGCTCGACCCCGGTCCACCGCGACGAGTCGCGCGGGCTCGACCACGGGGCCTACGTCCCGCTCAAGGAGATGTTCCCCGACGCGGACGTCCCGGTCCTGCAGATGTCGATGCCGACGCTCGACCCGCGCGGCCTCTTCGAGATCGGCCGCAGGCTCGCGCCGCTCCGCGACCAGGGCACCCTCATCGTGGGCTCCGGCTTCACGACGCACAACCTGCGCTGGTTCAACCCGCGCGCCGGCGCCGATGCCGCACCGCCGATGGCGAGCGCCGAGTTCGACCACTGGGCGCAGGAGGCGATGACGGCGCAGGACATCGACAGCATCCTCGACTTCCTCGCCAAGGCCCCGGCTGCGCGTGAGGCGCATCCGCGGACCGAGCACTTCGCGCCGCTGTTCGTGACGCTCGGTGCGGCCTACGCGTCCGGTGGCCTCGACAACCAGAGCGTCATCGACGGCTTCTGGTTCGGCCTGTCGAAGCGGTCCTGGCAGTTCAACTGAGCCGGGAACTAGGGACCCCGTCCCAGCGTTGTCATGACTGTGGGTGCCCCACGCACGCGGCCGCAGCGCGGAACCTCCCCTGACTCCAGCGCTGCGGCCGCCCCGGTCCGCCGTCCTATCGGGGGCGGTCGGGGTCCCGCTCGGGGCGGAACCCGGGAAATCCCTCGTACGTCCCAGACGGGCGCCACGTAGAGTTGGCTAACGCCCATCCAGCCGTATGCCGCTGGGCGGGCTCACCGACGTCGGCCGCGTCAGGACGTGGCCGAGACAAAGGGGAAGGACCCGTTCGAGATGAGTGACCAGCCCGCTGCCCAGCAGGCGCCGGCCGCGGCCCAGGCTGCGCCCGCCCCACTGGAGCCCCCGGTGACCGAGTCGCACCTGACTCTCACTCCCCCGCCCCCGGTCGGTGCCGTGTCGGAGACCTCCGCGCCGAAGATGGCCCCGGCCGTGCCCGAGGCCGCGCTTCCCGGGTTGGACTCGAAGGTCGACCAGTACCTCGGCTCGCTCCTCAAGGCCGCGACCAAGTCGCCGGAGTGGGAGGCCAAGGCGGCGGACGTGCGGAGCATGGGCACCGACGAGATCCGCTTCGCGGCCGAGTCGTCCAACCGCATGCTCCAGATGCCGGTCAAGGCGCTCAACGAGGGCTCGCTCTCCCAGGGGTCCAAGGTCGGCAAGACGCTGCTCGACCTGCGCCGCACCGTCGAGGACCTCGACCCGTCGCAGGCCGCTGGTGCCAAGAAGTTCCTCGGCATGATCCCGTTCGGCGACCGGATCACCGACTACTTCCGCAAGTACCAGTCAGCCCAGTCGCACCTCAACGGCATCCTGCACTCCCTCCAGTCCGGACAGGACGAGCTGCAGAAGGACAACGTCGCGCTCAACCTCGAGAAGAAGGCGCTCTGGGAGTCGATGGGCCGGCTCAACCAGTACGTCTACGTCGCCGAGCGCCTCGACGCGAAGCTGGCCGCCCAGGTCGCGACCCTCGACACCACCGACCCCGAGAAGGCCAAGGCGCTGCGTGAGGACGTCCTGTTCTACGTGCGGCAGAAGCACCAGGACCTGCTGACGCAGCTCGCGGTGTCGATCCAGAACTACCTCGCGATCGACATCATCATCAAGAACAACATCGAGCTCATCAAGGGCGTCGACCGGGCCACGACGACCACGGTGTCCGCCCTGCGCACCGCAGTCATCGTCGCCCAGGCCCTCAACAACCAGCAGCTCGTCCTCGACCAGATCACCGCGCTCAACACGACGACCTCCGGCCTCATCGAGCGCACGTCGGAGCTGCTCAAGACCAACTCGGCCCGCATCCAGGAGCAGTCGGCCAGCTCGACGATCAGCATCGAGTCGCTCCAGAAGGCCTTCGCCAACATCTACGAGACGATGGACACCATCGACCAGTTCAAGGTGCGGGCCCTCGACAACATGGCCGCGACGATCGGCGCCCTCGAGAACGAGGTGACGAAGTCCCGCAGCTACCTCGAGCGGGTGGCGGCCCAGGACGCGCGACGTGCGGCCAGCGCCGCTCCCGGCGCCCTCGACCTCGGGTCCGGCGGCGGCCTCTGACACCGGCGGCGTGGCGGATGGTGAGGGAGATGAGGCCGAGCACGAAGGGAACATGAGACGTGGGGATCCGATCGTGGTTCGGGTTGGACAGGCCCGAGGCACCGGAGCCGCCCACATCGGCGCCGCCCGGGCCGCCGACGACCGAGCAGCTGCTCGGCGCGCTCGACGCCGTCGAGGCGCAGGCGCGCGAGGGCAGGGTGCCCGGGGTCGTGCTCTCACGCCTCATGCGGGTGACCCGGGTCGTGCGCGACTCGATCCCGCGGCTCGAGCGGCTGGGCGTCGGCAGCACCCAGGGCTACAGCGTCATGGCCACCGCGACCGACTACCTGCCCGTGGCGATCGGCAACTACCTCAGGCTTCCCCGCGACTGGGCCGACACTCGCCCGATCGCTGCGGGCAAGAGCTCGGTCATGCTGCTCGTGGACCAGCTCGACCTGTTGGGCGCGACGATGGACAAGGTCGCCGACGCCATCAACCGCTCCGACGCGGAGGCGATCATCGTCCACGGCGCCTTCCTCGAGGAGAAGTTCGGCCACGCCTCGACCGGCGGCTCTCTCGGCCTCGGCGCGCCCGACCCGACCCCGGGCCGCGCCCCCAGCTCCACCACCGGCCCCTTGTCTCCGCCGGAGTGACCCATGCACCCACCCCGACCAATCGAAAGAACAACAATCGGGCCCAAACCTGTTCACTCGATCAGCTTCCTCGATCGAGAGAACACGAATCGGGCCGAAAGCTGTTCTTTCGATCGACGTGCCGACCGAGCGAGCCACCACCGACCGAGCCCAGGGGGCTGTGAGAGATGACGACTGCTGAGTCCGCGCTCGCCGAGAGCATCGATGCGCTCGCCGACGTGGCCCGGCTGGCCGGGATCGACCCCGGCGCGGCACGCGACGAGGGGCTGCGGGTCGCCGCCGCCCTGGCCGAGTCAGTACCAGGTGCCGCCCACGAGTGGGCCGCCGTCGCCCTGCCAGCAGTGACCGATCTCGCGACGATCAACGAGGCCTTCTTCGACGCGGCCTCCAGGGGTCGCCGTTGGCGGCACTCCCCGACCGACCTCCTCGTCTCCCTCGCCGCGTCGGACCACGACCTGGCCGGCGACTACGCCGAGGCGCTCACCGAGATCGCCTCCGACGCCGTCATGCTGGGCACGGCGCCGATCTGGGTCATCGCCAACGCGACCGCCGCGAGCGCCACCTACCTCGCCGCCGCGAACCGGGCACCCGCACCGACCGGCCCGGCGACCGGCACACTGACTGGCCGACCCACCCAACCCACCGGACCCCTGACCGGCATCGACCTCTCGACCGGGCTCCCACCGCTGCCCCCGGGCGTCGGCACCGACGCCGTCCTGCGCGAGTGGGGCTACGTCCGCGCGCCCGGCCACGCAGGAACGGGCGTGCCGAGCGGAAGTGAGCCCAGCGGCATACGGCCTGATGGGGAACCCGCTGTGCCACAGGAGAACTCAGCAGAGGCACCTGCTGCGGAAGCTGAGGCGGCGGAGCCGGCCGAGCCGGAGAAGTCGGTCGAGGAGCTGCTCGCGGAGCTCGACGCGATGATCGGGCTGGGCCGGGTCAAGAAGGAGATCCACCGACAGGTCGCGCTCCTCAAGGTCGAGAAGATGCGCGTCGAGGCAGGGCTCAAGGCGACGCGGATGAGCCGGCACCTGATCTTCGTGGGCAACCCCGGCACGGGGAAGACGACGGTCGCGCGGCTCGTCGGCGCGATCTACAAGGCGCTCGGGCTGCTCCCCCAGGGCCAGCTCGTCGAGGTCGACCGCTCCGAGCTCGTCGCCGGGTACGTCGGACAGACCGCGATGAAGACCGCCGAGGTCTGCGCCAAGGCGGTCGGCGGCGTGCTGTTCATCGACGAGGCCTACGGCCTCACCGGGGACCAGTTCGCGCAGGAGGCCGTCAACACGCTCGTCAAGGAGATGGAGGACCACCGGGAGGACCTCGTCGTCATCGTCGCCGGGTACCCGGAGCCGATGGTGCACTTCATCGCGCAGAACCCGGGGCTCGCGAGCCGGTTCACGACGACGATCGAGTTCGACGACTACACCGACGACGAGCTGCTCTCGATCCTGGACTCGATTGCGGACAACAGCGACTACGAGCTCAGCGAGGACGCCCGGCGCCGGGTGCGCATGACGCTCGAGGCCACCCCCCGCACTCCGGCCTTCGGCAACGGGCGGTTCGTGCGCAACCTGTTCGAGCACTCGGTGGGGCGGCACGCCTGGCGGCTCCAGGACGCCGTGGATCCAAGTCTCGAGGACCTGCGTCTACTCACCGAGGACGATGTCATGGAGCAGCCGGACGATGGTCAGGCACCGCTCGGGGGCGATCCGGATGGTCCGTCAGAAACCGTTCAGGCAGTCTCGGAGCAGGATCTGCCAACCGATCTGCCGACCGGCCTGCCGACCGGCCTGCCAAGCGACGAGGAGCAGCGATGACCAGCGGACCAAGGACCAACCTCCCGGTCGCGCCGCCGACTGGCTCGCGCACTCCGCTGCCCCCGCCTTCCACCGCGGCTCGCACCTCTCCGGGGCCCTCGGGCGAGCGGTCGGCCGGCGGCCCGGCGCCCGCACCCGCCACGATCCGCGGCTCCGGGCAGACGCTCCAGTCGGCGCTCACCGGGCTCTTCCAGGGCACTCCGGGCCGGATGCGCCTGCTCGGGATCCTCGGGGTCATCGCCGCCCTGCTCCTCGGCGCCGCCGCGGCGAACGCGATCCTCGCATCCGAGGCGGCTGCTGAGCGCGCTGCCAACACCACCGAGCAGGTCGTGCGGATGCAGTCGATCCAGGTCGACCTCCTGCGCGCCGACGCCCTCGCGACGAACGCCTTCCTCGTGGGTGGCCTCGAGACCGCGGACGCCCGAGCGCAGTACGACGCCGCCATGGCCGCCGTGGCCCGCAACATCGCCGCCGGCGCTGCTGCCCAGCCCGCCGACGCGAAGGCGCTCGGCACCCTCGCCGAGAAGGTCCAGGACTATGCGGCGCTCGTCGAGCAGGCACGGTCCAACAACCGGCTCGGTCTGCCCGTCGGGGCCCGGTACCTCACGGAGGCGAGCTCCTCGCTCAGGGCCTCGGCCATCCCCGTCGTCGCGCAGCTCGTCAAGACGAACGAAGGGCGGGCCCAGAAGGAGTTCGACCGGTCCAACTCCAGCATCCAGCTCTTGGCCGGCGTCGCCGCGCTCATCATCCTCGCCCTCATCGCCGTCTGGCTGGCACGGCGCACGCACCGCTACCTCAACCCCTCCCTGACGGGGGGCGTGGCCCTGCTCGTGGTTGGCCTCTTCGTTGCCGCGACGACGATCGGCAACATCGGCACGACGACGGCGCAGGTGGCCTCCGGGGAATACCGGGATGCGGTCGACCTCGCCCAGGTCCGCACCGCGGCCAACGACGCGCGGGCCAACGAGAGCCTCACGCTGATCCAGCGCGGCAGCGGGGCGCGCTACCAGGAGGCGTGGGAGGCCAACGACAGCACGGTGCGGGAGACCCTGGATCAGATCGACGACACCTCCGGCCTCGCGAGTGGCTGGGACGCGTACGCCACAGCGCACGAGGAGATCCGCGCTCGCGACGACGGCGGCCAGTGGGAGCAGGCCGTCGAGCTCGCGACCACGCCGGAGGCCGGCGGCTCGACCGCAGCCTTCAACGCCTTCGACCAGCAGGTGACGGAGCAGCGCGATCGCGCCAGCACGGCCGCCATCGACCAGCTCGGGGCCCTCGGCGGCGGCAGCACCGTGTGGGCCTGGCTCATCGCCATCGTGTCGCTCATCGCCTCGTGGCTCATCGTCCGGGGCATCGGACAGCGGATCAAGGAGTACCGATGAAGACCCTGTCCCGTCGAGCGAACGGCCCGATCGCCGCAGTCATCGCCGCGGCCGGCGCCCTCGTCCTCTCCGCCTGCACCAGCGTGACCTATGCGGAGACCCCGCTGCCTCCGCCGCCGGTTTCGTCGTCGACGACTCCGGCGTCGCCCGCGACTCCGGTGGAATGCGACAACCCGACCCAGTCCTACGATCCCCTGCCGTCCATCCCGTCGTCCGGTGACATCACCGACGAGTCGGTGCGCCGCATCCTCGACCGGGGCCACCTCGTCGTGGGCGTCTCGGCGGACACCTTCCTCTTCGGGGCGAGGGACCCGCTCACGAACCGGATCGAGGGCTTCGACATCGACCTGGCCAAGGCGGTCGCCAAGAGCCTGTTCGGGAGCGAGTCGAAGCTGCAGCTGCGGGTCATCACGGCCGCCGACCGCATCCCCCTGCTCGAGAAGCGCGAGGTCGACATGGTCGCGCGCAACATGACGATGAACTGCGACCGCTGGACAAAGGTCGGCTTCTCGACCGAGTACTACCACTCAGGCCAGAAGCTGCTCGTCGCCACGGACCCGAGCGGCAAGGTGCCCAACACGAGGATCGAGGACCTCCAGGGCAAGAGGGTGTGCGCGCCGCGCGCCACGTCGACCCTCGAGAAGCTGAACACCGTCACCGGTGTCGAGCCCGTCCCGGCTGCGGACCACACGGGGTGCCTCGTCCTCTTCCAGCAGGGCAAGGCCGACGCCATCACCGGCGACGACATCGTTCTCGCCGGACTTGCTGCCCAGGACCCGTACACCGTCGTGACGTCCGCCCCCGCCATCACCGACGAGCCCTATGGCCTCGCCTTCAACAAGGAGGACGTCTACCTCACGCGATACGTCAACCGGATCCTCGCCGACCTCAAGGCCGATGGCGGATGGAAGGCGATCTACAACCGGTGGCTCGCCGAACCACTGGGACCGGCCCCGGCGCCGCCCGCCGGCGTGCACGGGAGAGGCACCTGATGACCTTGTCCGGCGCAGTTCCGCCTCCACCGACGCCCGGCGGCGCCGGCAGGGCCGGCGGGCCGCTGGGTGGAATCGTCCCGCCGCCCCCAGCTCCGCCACCCAGTGCCCGTGCTGCCGGTGGTGCGCCGAACCCCGCACCACCGGGCGCTGCGGGCCAGTCCTCCCCGGCCGGATTCACCGCGCCCAGTGCGCCCGGCAGCCTCGGCGTGCCGATCCACGCCGCCGAGGCCCAGAGCTACCTCACGGCGCTGCGCCAGTGGGTCGCGCAGCGGCGCGCCGACCTCGGGGAGGTCGACTCGGCGATCCTGCGGCTCTCGCCCTCGGAGCAGACCGCCATCACCACCGACCTCACGGTCGCGCTGACCTTCTGGAAGGCGATCAACGACCGGCTCACCCTGCTCGAGACGACCTTCGACGGCGGGCGCGTCGGCCCCACGGAGGCGGAGCGGCTCTCGACGCTCATCCACGGTCGGCTCGACTCCAACACGTCCGAGCACCTCTCGTTGCCGGCGAGCGGCTCGCTGGCGGTGAGCCTCCCCGAGGCCTGCCGTCTGCTCGACTCCCTGACCCGGACCTTGCAGGCGAGGGCGTCGCTCGCGCCCGGGGCCGCCGAGGCATCGCAACGCATCACCGTGCTCCGAGCCGCCGCCGAGCGGGTCCGCGACCAGCTGCCGCTCGTCCCCATGGGAGCCGAGCGCGACGCGGCCGCCGAGCAGCTCGCCCGCCTCGACCGGCGCGTCGGCGACCTCGTCGAGCGCGCGCGCCGTGGCGCCGACGTCGGCGGCATCATCGGCCCGCTGGAGATCGACCTCGCGACGCTCGAGCGCGATCTCATCGTGGCCGCAGCCGAGCGCGCCAACGCCGCCCAGGACCGGGCCAACACCAAGCAGCAGGTGGAGGAGCTCGACGCCCGGGCGGCGGCGATCCGCGCCCTCGAGCGCCAGTGCCTCGAAGCGGTCACGCCGGCCCCACACCTCGCCATTCCCAACGTCCGCGCGCTCGGCCCCGTGCCGCAGGGCGCCAAGGACGTCACGGCCTACCGTCAGCGGCTCGACCGGGTCGCGCGCGCGCTCGATCTCGCCCATGAGACGTATGCCGCTGCCCTGGCCGAGCGCGACGAGGTCGTCGGTCTCGCGGGAGCCGTCGCGGCCATGCTCGAGGCGCGGCTGTCCGCGCAGCGGCTCGACGAGGACGTGCGATCTGACGTCGACGGCCTGCGCTCCCGGCTCGACGCGGTGCTGGCCCAGACGCCCATGCCGACCACACGCGCGAGGGCCCTCGCCGCCGCCTACCAGTCCTACGTCGAAGCCGTGACACGCCAGCCGTCCCGAGCAGGAAGGGCCCACCCGTGACCAGCCCCTCACCCGCGACCACCGCCCTGAAGTGCGCCCAGCCCGGATGCACCGGAACCATCGTGGACGGCTACTGCGACCTCTGCGGCATGGCGCCGGCTGCCGCCGGCGGATCGGCTGCCGGGTCGACTGCCGGGTCGACTGCCGGGTCAACCGGGACGCCACCCGCTCGCGCCGCTGACCCGGACGCCGCCCTCGCCACGGTGCCGGACGGCACTCGCTGCGCCCAGCCCGGCTGCACGGGGACGATCGACGACGGCTACTGCAACGTGTGCGGCACTCCGGCCCACCAGGAGGAGCTCGTCCAGGTCGTCGACTCCATGGCCGTCCGGCCGGCCGGCGTCGGTCCCGAGCTGTCCACCCGCTCGGCGGCCTCCAGCATGCTCGCCTCGGCAGCGCTGGGCTCGAAGCGGGCCCGCCAGACGGGTTCCGTCGTCACCCGCCGGACGGGCACCTCGCAGCGCCTCCGCAGCGCTCGGCTCGGTGGCGGCATCACGACCGTCCGGCCGGCCCCGACGATCGACGCGGAGAAGGCCCTCCTCACGGACCCGGTCGTGCCCGAGGGCAAGCGGTTCTGCCCCAAGTGCGGCGAGCCCGTGGGCCGCGGTCGCGACGGGCAGCCCGGCCGCACGACCGGTTTCTGCGCCAACTGCCGTCATCCCTTCTCGTTCGACCCGAAGCTGCGGACGGGCGACCTCGTGGCCGGCCAGTACGAGGTGGCCGGGTGCCTCGCCCACGGCGGTCTCGGTTGGATCTACCTCGCCAAGGACAAGAACGTGTCCGACCGCTGGGTCGTGCTCAAGGGCCTGCTCAACTCGGCCGATCCCGACGCCCTCGCCGCGGCGATCGCGGAGCAACGGTTCCTGGCGCAGGTCTCGCACCCGAGCATCGTGGAGATCTACAACTTCGTGACGCATGACGATGCCGGCTACATCGTCATGGAGTACGTCGGCGGCACGTCACTCAAGTCGATCCTCAAGCAGCGGATGCAGAAGGCCGGGTTCTACGACCCGCTGCCAGTGGACCAGGCCCTCGCCTACATCCTCGAGATCCTCCCGGCCTTCCAGTACCTCCACGACCTCGGCCTCGCGTACTGCGACTTCAAGCCGGACAACATCATCCAGGTCGGCGACGAGGTCAAGCTCATCGACCTCGGCGGTGTCCGCCGGATCGACGACGAGGACTCCGCGATCTTCGGGACCGTCGGCTACCAGGCGCCCGAGGTCGCCGAGCTCGGCACCTCCGTCGCGTCCGACATCTACACCATCGGCCGCACCCTCGTCGTGCTCACCATGGAGTTCCGCGGCTACCAGTCGACCTACCTCAACTCCCTGCCGCCGCAGGACTCGAGCCCGATCTTCCAGAAGTACGACTCGTTCTACCGGCTCGTGTCGAAGGCGTGCGCCCCGAACCGCGACGACCGCTTCGTGTCCGCCGACGAGCTGCGCTCGCAGATGATCGGCGTGCTCCGCGAGGTCGTCGCGATCGACCGCGGCTCGGGTGCGGCGACGACCACGGTGGGGTCACTCCTCTTCGACGCCCCGACACCGGGCAACGAGCCCGACGACTGGCGCAACCTGCCGACCCTGCGGCGGGATCCGCACGACCCCCAGACGAACTGGCTCCACACCGTCACCGGCAGCCCGGAGCAGCGCCTCGCGATCCTGCGCAAGGCCCCGGCCAGGACCGCAGAGGTGCTGCTCGACCTGGCCCGCACCGCCCTCAACGTGGGACAGCGTGACCTCGCCGAGAAGTCCGCGACCGAGCTGCTCTCGAACGACCCCTGGGAGTGGCGCGCCGTCTGGATCCAGGGCCTTGCCGCCCTGGAGCGGGGCGACGCGAAATCCGCCCAGGCCGCGTTCAACGCCGTCTACGGGCAGGTTCCGGGCGAGCTCGCACCGAAGCTGGCCCTGGCCCATGCGAGCGAGAAGGCGGGTGACGACGCGGTCGCCGAGAACCTCTACATCGCGTGCGCCCGGACCGACTCGACCTACGTGCCGATGGCCGCGTTCGGCCTGGCCCGCATCCGCGCCGCCCGCGGCGACGTCGACGGCGCCGTGGCCGCCTACAAGCTCGTCCCGACCCACTCGAGCGCCTACCGGACGGCTCGGGCCGGGCTGGCCGAGCTGCTCGCGCGCGCCAACCGTGGGCTGCCGGACCTGGCCGAGGCCCTGCGCACCCTCGGCGACACGTCCCTCACGGCACGCCGCCGAGCCGAGGTGACGACGCACATCTACCGGGAGGCGCTGGAGAACGTCCGCAAGGACGGCGCGAACCCGGACGTCCACCTCGGGACCCACCGGGCCACCGAGCCGGGCCTGCGGGTCGGCCTCGAACAGGCCCTGCGGGAGCTCGCCAGCCGCACCCCCGAAACCGGCGAGCGCCTCGTGCTCGTCGACGAGGCCAACGCCGTCCGACCCTGGAGCCTCTGGTGACCGATTCCCCCCTGCCGACCTCGCCGGCACACCCCACGGTCCCCGGACCCACGGCCGCCTGCCCCGTGTGCGGCACCCCACATGCCGCTGACGCCAGCTTCTGTGAGGCCTGTGGGGCCGACCTGGCACCCAGGACGGCTGCACCGGGCGCGAGCCCAGCGGCATACGACCCGGTGCTGTCGCCCGCCACCCCGCAGACGGCGCCCCCGGGCCAGGAGTCGCCCCTCGACGTGGGCTGGACGGGAGCCGTGGCCAGCGGCTCGATGCCGACCGAGCCAACCCAGCCGACCGAGCCGACCGAGCCCACCGAACAGCTCTGCCAGGCGTGTGGACAAGGACGGATCGTCGACGGCTACTGCGACCACTGCGGCACGCCGCCCCCAGACCCGCGCAACCACTACGTCGAGGCGCCCGCGACCTGGGTCGGCGGCGTGTGCGACATCGGCAAGCGGCACGCGCGCAACGAGGATGCCATGGCGCTGAGCGCGACCGAGGCCCGAGGCAGCCGAGCCGTGCTCGTCGTCTGCGACGGCGTCTCCATGGCGACCGACTCGCACATCGCCTCGCTCGCCGCGGCCCGGGCCGCGCGTTCGGTCCTCGACCAGCCCCTGCCGAAGGGGGTGGGGACACCGGAGTCGTGGGGACCCGCGGCGGCGAAGGCGCTCACGACCGCCGTGGCCACCGCCAACGACGCCGTGGCCCGCGCCGTCGACGGGGAGGTGCAGAACCCGCCCTCGTGCACGATCGCCGCCGCGGTCATCGAGGACGGCGTCGTCGTCGCCGGGAACGTCGGCGACAGCCGGGTCTACTGGCTGCCCGACGGCTCGGAGCCCGCTCGCCAGCTCGGCGAGGACGACTCGTACGCCCATGAGCAGATGCGCGCCGGCGTGACACGCGAGGTCGCCGAGAACGGCCCCCACGCCCACTCGATCACCCGATGGCTCGGCACGGACGCACCCGACGACCTCGCGCCCCACCTGACGACGTTGTCCGCAACGGAGGCGGCACGCGGCTGGCTCCTCGTGTGCTCGGACGGGTTGTGGAACTACTGCTCGGACGCCGAGGACATGCGGGTGCTCGTCCACAACATGGTCGAGCAGGTCGGCCATGACGTCGCCGACTCCGACCCGGCGGGCGTGGCCCAGGCGCTCGTCGACTTCGCCAACGAGCAGGGCGGACGCGACAACATCACGGTTGCCCTTGCTCGGCTCGCTGGGCAAGGATCACAGGAGACGACGGGCGCGGTGGTGGCCGCGCCAGAGGAAGGTGACCCGATCGATGGCTGACTTCACCGCCGAGGTGTTCCAGAACGAGTTCCTGCCCGACGGCGGGACCGACGTGCACGCGATCGTGCGCATCACGTCGACTGGCGCCTCGACCGCCGGGTCGGTGGGCGTCGTCGACCCGAGCTCGGCCGCTGAGGTCATCCTCATCGACACGTCCGGCTCGATGGGCCGGCGCGGTGTCATGGAGGCCGGTCACGCCGCCAAGGCCGCCCTCAACGAGATCGTCGACGGGACGCTGTTCGCCGTCGTCTCCGGCAACGGCACCGCGCAGATCGTCTACCCGTACGCCCACCAGGGCGCCCTGGCCGTGATGTCGTCGCAGACCCGGTCTGAGGCACACCGCGCCGTCGAGGGCCTGCGGGCCCAGGGCGGCACGGCGATGGGCACCTGGCTCACGCTCGCCCGGCAGATCTTCGAGACCGTCCCGCACGTGACGAAGAAGCACGCGATCCTGCTCACCGACGGCGTCAACGAGGGTGAGACGCCCGCCTCGCTGCAGGCCGCGATCCAGTCCTGCATCGGGGCGTTCCAGTGCGATGCCCGCGGGGTCGGGGACCAGTGGCGCGTCGATGAGGTCCGCGCGATCTCGTCGGCCCTGCTCGGCTCGGTCGACCTGATCCCGGAGCCCGAGGAGATGGCGGCCGAGTTCCAGTCGATGATGCGCGCGTCGATGGCCCGGGGCGTCGCCAGCGCCGAGCTGCGGGTGTGGGCTCCGCAGGGGGCCGAGCTGCTCTTCGTGCGCCAGGTGTCACCGACGCTCGAGGACCTGACAGCGCGCCGCACCTCGGTCAACCCGCTGACCGGGGCGTACCCGACGGGCGCCTGGTCCGACGAGAGCCGTGACTACCACGTGGCCGTTCGCCTGCCGGCGCGCACCCTGGGGCAGGAGCAGCTGGCCGCGCGGGTGTCGCTCTCGCTCGGCGCGGAACCGGTGGCGCAGGGTCTCGTCAAGGCGAAGTGGAGCAATGACGACGCCCTGACGACCCGGATCGACCCCGCCGTCGCCGCCTACACCGGCCAGGCCGAGCTCGCCCAGGTCATCCGCGAGGGCCTGGCCGCCAAGGCCGCCGGCCACGACGAGGTCGCGACGGCGAAGCTCGGCCGCGCGGTGCAGCTCGCCGACGCGACCGGCAACGACGAGATGACGACTCGCCTGAAGAAGGTCGTCGAGATCGATGATGCGGACACCGGAACGGTCCGCCTGAAGAAGAGCGCGTCCAAGATCGACGAGATGTCCTTGGACACGGCGTCGACGAAGACGAGCCGGGTGCGCCGATGACGGTTACCTGCCCGAACGGCCACCAGTCCGAGGCCGACGACTACTGCGACGTCTGCGGGTCGCCGATCGCCGCGTCGGCCCAGCCAGGTGCCGCGGCCTCCGCCGGCGTCGCGGCCACCACGGGGTCGTATGCCGCTGAGCAGGCTGCCGCGCCCGCGCCCGGTGCCGCTCCGGCTGGGTCCGCGGGGGACTCGGCGGCGGCCGACGGCCCGGAGTCGGTCGTGTGCCCCAACTGCGAGGCGCAGAACCCGCCCGGCGCGCTCTTCTGCGAAGCGTGCGGCTACGACTTCACCACGGGGGCGATGCCCCGCGTGGCTGGCGGGGCGGCACCCAGCGCACCTGCGGAAGTCGGCGTCGGTGACGTCGGTGATGCCGCTGACGCCGCTGACGTCGGTGACGCCGGGGACGCCGGTGACGCCGAGGAGCGGTCGATGGTGAAGAACGCGCCCGGTGCCGCCGCGTCGAGCGTGCCGAACGCTCCGGGCAAGGAGGCGAAGACGTTCGAATGGCTGGCCGAGGTGTGGATCGACCCGGACTGGTACCGGACCCAGGAGGTCGAGGACCCGTGCCCATCGCCGGGACTGCCCGTCATCATTCCGATCCGCTCGCGCAGCGTCCTCCTGGGCCGGGTCAGCCAGAGCCGCAACACGCACCCGGAGATCGACCTGTCGTCGGATCCGGGGGTGAGCCGACGACATGCCCAGCTCACCACGGATGGCACCCGATGGTTCGTCGAGGACCTCGGCAGCTCCAACGGCACCTTCGTCGGCGCGGCGGCCGGCCCGCTGCCGGATGACCCGATCGCCGTCGGCCCCAAGACCGAGCTGGACGATGACGACCGGCTCTACGTCGGTGCGTGGAGCCGCGTGGTCGTGCGCAGGGCAACCCCTGACGAGGTCGAGGCCTACGCCTGACCTCCGGCCCCGGGAATGCCGAACCTTGCAGGTTCCTTGAACTTCTTGTGAACGATCGTGCCAAGTCGTCGCGGGGACCCATATGGTGTGCCCTGTGACGGAACGGTCTTCCCTCCCGGACCTCGTCGACACACCGCAGACCATCGTCGTGACCGGCGTCATGGCGGCCGGCAAGTCGACTGTCTCCCAGCTCCTCGCCGAGCGCTTCAGCAGGGCGGTACACCTGCGGGGCGACGAGTTCCGGCGCGTCGTCGTCAGCGGTCGCGTCGACATGTCACCGCACGGCGACCCCGAGGCCGAGCGACAGCTCGCGCTGCGGCACCGGCTCGCTGCCCACACGGCCAACATCTACGCCGAGGCCGGCTTCAGCGTCGTCGTCCAGGACCTCTTCGTGGGCAGCACTCTCGAGCCCTTCCTGGCGCAGCTGCGCGATCCGGTCAGCCTGGTCATGCTCGCGCCCGACGTGTCGACCGTCATGCGCCGCGAGGCCGAGCGCACCAAGACCGGCTATGGGGAGCTGTGGTCCATTCGAGACTTCGACCAGAAGATGCGGACCGAGACACCCAAGATCGGACTGTGGCTCGACAGCTCGCAGCAGACGCCCGACGAGACCGTCGACGAGATCATCAGGCGACTGCCCGAGGCGAGGATCCGCTGAATGGTGACGCAGCTGACCATCGGCCAGGTGGCGGATCGCACCGGGGTCGCCACCTCGGCGCTGCGGTACTGGGAGGCGCTCGGCCTGGTCTCGTCGGTCCGCACCTCCGGCAACCAGCGGAGGTACGAGCGCCCGATGATCCGGCGGGTGTCCTTCATCCGCGCCGCCCAGCGCGTCGGTCTGTCCCTCGAGGAGATCAAGGAGGCCCTGGCGACGCTGCCGGACTCCCGGACTCCGACGGCGCGGGACTGGGAGCGGCTGTCCGCGGCGTGGCGCATGCGGCTCGACGATCAGATCCGGCGCATCGAGCTGCTCCGCGACCGGCTCGACGGCTGCATCGGCTGCGGCTGTCTCAGCCTGACGACGTGCGCCCTGAACAACCCGCAGGACGAGCTCGCCGCGCTCGGCCCGGGACCGCACCGCCTCGACCCCTGACCCCTCCCAATCGAGTGAACAAGATTTGGGTTCGCGCACTCGGGCAGCCGTGAGCGCAAGGCCAAATCTTGTTCACTCGATCGGGGTGGTGACCCGAATGGTGCTCACTCGATCGGGGTGGTGACCCGAATGGTGTTCACTCGATTGGGAGGGCTGGGTCTCGGTCAGGTCATTCCCGCGCGGTCCCTGCGCAGGAGCCGCCACAGGATCGCGAGCGGCACGAGGAGCCCGCCGACCCCGAGGACGAGGAACCGGCCCAGGCCATCCAGCTGCTGGACGAGCCACGAGAAGTTCTGGCCGAAGAAGCCGGTCACGAACGTCAGCGGCAGGAAGATCGTGGCGAGTACCGTCAGGCGCTCGATGGTCTGGCCCTGGCGCACCCCGAGGCGCGTCTGCTCGACGGAGATCACCGCCATGTTCGCCTCGAGGATGGTGGCGAGCAGGTCGCGTTGGGCTGCCACCTCGTCGCTGATCAGCCGGAGGTAGTCGTGCACGTCGTGGAAGTACGGCGCCAGGGGGCCCTCACGGTTGGCGCGCTCGATCGTCGTCAGCACGGTCAGCAGCGGGTGGACGGCGCGGTGGAAGTTGGTGACCTCGCGGCGCAGGAAGTAGATCCGCTCCGTCGGTGCCGCTTCGCCGGCGAAGACGGTGCTCTCCACCTCTTCGATGTCGCGCTCCAGCTCGGCGACGACGGGACCGTAGCTCTTGATGACCTGGTCGAGGATCGCCCAGAGGACCGCCGGGCTGCCCTCCGCCAACAGCTTCGGGTGTGCCTCGAGGTTGGTGCGCGCCGAGTGCAGCTCGCTCGCCACCCCCTGCCGGACGGTGATGACGAAGGTCGGTGCGATGAAGGCGCTGATCTCACCGAAGTCGACCTCTTCCCGGTCGTCGTCGTAGCGGGCCGTGCGGAGGATCACGAGCTCGACGTCCGGGCCGTACTGCTCGACCTTGGGGCGCAGGTGGAAGCTCTTGACGTCCTCGACGGCCAGCTCGTGCAGACGGAAGCTCTCGCGGATGTCCTCCAGCTCTTCGGGGACGGGCTCGAAGGTGCCCAACCAGGCGAAGCCGTCGCTGCCGTCGCGGTGGAGCGCCGCCGCTTGCTCAAGGGTGAGCGTCCCCTCCTGCTGACGGCGACCGTCACGGTACAGGGCACAGTCGATGATCATGGCGCCTCCGCAACTCGGTGTGTGGGACCAGTCTCCCTTGCCACTGGGCGTGATGCGGGGTGGTGGCGGCGGTGGGTCAGTCGGAGAGGGCAGAGTGGAGGGCGCGCCAGTCGAGCCCGCGAGGCGCCCGCTCCACGACGCTCTGGAGCAGCCCGAGGCGAGCCGTCCGCAGCTCCGGCTCCTCGGCCATGACGAGTACCTCGTCGAAGAACCGCTCCAGCGCCGCCACCGTCCCGGTCGCCGCGTCCGCCCACTCGGGCAGCGTGCCGCCGGCGAGGTCGGGCAGAGCCGCGACCTTCTCGTGCAGCGCCCGCTCGGCGTCCTCCCGCAGCAATGAGGTGTCGTATGCCGCTGGGCTGCCTTCCGGGACGATGCGGGTGATGCGTTGGGTGGCCTCCACGAGCTTCGCGAAACCGTCCCGACCGCGGACCGCGGCGATGTCCCGCAGGACCGCCTCGGCCTTGCCCGGTGACCCGGCGAGCGGCTGCACCGCCCCGGCAAGGGTGGACGGCACGCCCTCCTCCCGCAGCTGCTGGCCGAACCGACCGGTCACGAACTCGAGCGCGTCGGCGATCGACTCGGCGCTCACCTCGAGGCCCTGCTGACGCAGCTGGTCGGCCGCGGCGTGCAGGCCCTGCCCGACGGAGATCGCCGACAGGGTCGGCTGCGAGCGCAGGATGCCGATGACACCGAGCGCCGCGCGACGCAGGGCAAAGGGATCCGACGACCCGGTCGGCTTCGCGCCGAGCGCGAACATCGCCATGAGCAGGTCGAACCGGTCGGCCAGGGCGAGCAGCGCACCCGGCCGGGACTCGGGGAGGGCCCCGCCGGCGGTCCGCGGCTGCTCCATCTCGTAGAGCGCCGCGGCGACCTCGGGCGTCTCGCCGGCCTTGAGCGCGTACTCGCGTGCCATGTAGCCCGCGAGGCTGGACAGCTCGACGACCATCTGCGAGGCCAGGTCGAACTTCGCCAGCTCGCTCGCCCGGGACAGGGTCTCGCCCTCGGAAACGTCGAGCGAGACGTGCTCGGCCAGCGCCGCGGCGACGTCCCGGATCCGGTCGGCGCGGTCGGCCATCGAGCCGACCCGCTCCTCGAAGGTCAGCTTGGCGATGCCGGCCCGCAGGTCCGCGAGCGGCACCTTGAGGTCCGCCGCGTAGAAGAACGCCGCGTCCTCGTAGCGGGCCCGTAGGACGTTCTCGTTGCCGACGCGCACGAGGTCGTCGTCGCAGTCGCCGTTGGCCATGGTGACGAAGTAGGGCATGAGGGCGCCGTCGGCGGGCCGCACCGGCAGGTAGCGCTGGTGCTTGCGCATCACCGTCGTGAGGATCTGCTCCGGCAGCTCGAGGTAGCGCTCCTCGAAGGACCCGAGGATGCCGTGCGGCGCCTCGACGAGGTTGGTGATCTCGTCGACGAGTGCCGCCTCGCCCTCGATGTCGACGACCCCGCCGACCGAGGCAGCGAGCGAGTGCGCCTGCGCCACAACGCTGTCCCGCCGCTCAGCCGGATCGACGAGGAAGTCCCGCTCGGCGAGCTTGGGCAGCAGGACATCCGCGTTCTCGACCTCGATGAGCGGCCCGGCCTCGGTCCGCTCGCCATATGTCGTGCGCCCGGACCGCAGCCCCGACACCGTCACCGGCACGACCGTGTCGCCCCAGAGCGCGACGATCCATCGGATCGGCCGGCTGTAGGCGAGCTCGGGGTCGCACCACCGCATGTTCTTGTCCGCGCGCAGCCCGGCGACCACGTCGGCGATGATCGAGCCCACCACCTCGAGAACTCCGCGCCCGGTCTCGTGCACCCGGACCGCCACGTGCTCGGCCCCGTCGAACTCCGCTCGCACGAGCTCGGACACGACGACCTTCTGGCCGCGCGCGAACCCCTCGGCCGCCTTCGTCGGTGCCCCGTCCGGCCCGAACGCAGCCGCGACCTTGGGCCCCTTGCGCAGCGTCTCGGCGTCCGGCTCGTGCGCGCCGACCTCGTCGACGAGCGCCACGATCCGCCGCGGCGTGCCGTGGACGACGACCGGTCCGTGCGGCAGGCGGGTCGCCCCGAGCTTCTGGGTCAGACCCGCGCGCACCTGCTCGATCGCCTCAGGGACGACGTGCGGGGGCAGCTCCTCGACGCCGATCTCGAGAGCCAGCCGACGCGTGACGTCGGGGGCAAGCGAAGCGAGCTCAGCGGCATACGACCCCTCAGGCGACTCCACCCCACGGAAGGGCGGCATCACAGCGCGACCCCCCATCGGCGGCAGCTCGCTCGACAGCAGCGGGAAGCCGAGCTCCTCGCGCCGCTCGACCCAGAGGCGGGAAACCTCCCGCGCGAGCCGGCGCATCATGCCGAACGCCTTGGCACGCTCGGTCGTGGAGATGGCGCCGCGCGAGTCGAGGACGTTGAAGGCGTGCGACGACTTCAAGACGTAGGTGTGCGCCGGGATCGGCAGCCGTGCGTCGATGAGCCGCTGCGCCTCCGACGTGTAGCGGTCGAAGAGGTCGCGGTTGGTCTGGATGTCGGCGTCGTCGAGGTAGTAGCGCGACATCTCGTACTCGCTCTGGCCGAACGCCTCGCCGTAGCTGATCCCCTTCGCGTACTCCATGTCCTTGAAGTGCGTGACGCCCTGGAGCGCCATCATGATGCGCTCCATCCCGTACGTCAGCTCGACGGAGACGGGGTCGAGGTTCTGCCCGCCGACCTGCTGGAAGTAGGTGAACTGCGTGATCTCCATGCCGTCGAGCCAGACCTCCCAGCCCAGGCCCCACGCACCGATGGCCGGCTGGGCCCAGTTGTCCTCGACGAAGCGGATGTCGTGGGCGCGGATGTCGATCCCGAGGGCCTCGAGCGACTCGAGGTAGAGCTCCTGCGGGTTGCCGGGGTCCGGCTTGAGGATGACCTGGAACTGGGTGTGCGTCTGGAGGCGGTTGGGGTTCTCGCCATAGCGCGAGTCGTCCGGCCGCACGCTCGGCTCGACGTACGCCACGCGCCACGGCTCGGGACCGAGGACCCGGAGGATCGTGGCGGGGTTCATCGTCCCGGCGCCGACCTCGGTGTTGAAGGGCTGCACGATCATGCAGCCTCGGTCGGTCCAGAACTTCTGCAGCGTCAGCAGGGCGTCTTGGACGGTGAGCGTGGTGGTGTCAGGCACCCGCCAAGGTTACCGGCGGCGGGTGGGTGCCCTTCACCCACCGATGTCGTATGCCGCTGAGCTCGCTCCCCGACGCCCGCGCCGTCCCGCACCTCCCGCCCTGCCGAACCGACACCGTCAGATGGGGCGGACGCCGTGCTCCGCGAGGAACTGCCGGGCGCGGCCGAGCTGGCGGTCGCCGGAGAACTGGTACCACCTCTCCGTCAGGTCGAGCCGGTCGACCGCGTCCCTGAAGCGGCGGAACGCGCCCCGACCCTCGATGGCGCGCGCCAGCCGGTCGGCGATGTTGGGGTCGTGCTGCAGCTCGGCGAAGGCGGACATGTCGTACCAGCCGTCGCGACTGCCGGACTCGATCCACGCGACGTTGGTCCAAGACCCGACCGACTCGACCGACTCGACCGACTCGACCGCCTTCTCGGCGTCCTCGTCCTCCTCGTCCTCCTCGTCGTCGTAGGCGCCGAAGGGGTCGCCGAAGGGCTGGAACTCGTTGATCTCACCGGTGTCGAGGTTGAGCCGGCCCTCGGAGCGGAAGTCGCCGCCGGAGGACATGATCTGGACGAGTTCGGGGACGTCGACGGCCAGTGGGCGCAGCTCCGTGTCGACGCCGGAGAGCTCCGCCTCGATGTCCTGGGCGAGGTACTCGTCGCCGGTCCAGCCCCGCTCGTGGAGTCGACCAGCGATGCCTGCGAGGAGCCGGGCGACCTCGGCGTCGGACTCGCTCGCCGCGGCCCCTTCTGCGCCGCCCGACGCGCGGCGCGCCTGCAGCAGCGCGTCGCCAACGAACTGGAGTGCGTACTCGAGGTCCGAGCCCGTGACGGCGCGGACGAGGGCAGGTAGGTCCCCGGCAAAGGCGGCGCGGCGGACCTCGCCATCGTCGAGGCGGCGCAGGCGCGCGAGGTCGGGCCAGAGGGGCACATGACCGCTCTCGTCGGCGGCTGATGGTGGAGCGGTGTTGCCGGCCTGGTCCGGCACAGTGCCCCAGCCGGTGATCGCGTGGGCGGTCTGCGTCTCTCGTCCGAAGGCCTCGACAGGGTCGTCGTAGGCCTCGACCGTGCACTCGTGGTCCCAGCCGTTCTCACCGAACTGGTAGCGGAAGACCTCGCCCGGTTTGAGCTTGGCCGCGACCCGGTCCTTCCAGCCGAGGCGACTGGGGTCGGACCCGCCCTCGCCACCGGTCCGGAAGAGCCGGAACTCCTCGAAGTCCCAACGGCCGAGAGCCCGGTCGACGGCCAGACCGAAGTCGTCGAACGTCACATGGGGTGGCACGATCATGATCCGCCCGGGACGCGACTCGACAGCACCCTCGGGCGAGCCCACGATCTCGACCCTGATCCGCAGTGCCCGCTTGGCCATGGCCCCCACTCTGCCAAATCGCTCGGGGCAATCGCGACAGTTCGGGAACCCGCGTCAAGTGGCCTGAGCGAGCGGGACACTCGACGAATGAAGGTCTTCGTCACTGGAGGGACCGGGTTCGTCGGGTCGCACATCGTCGCCGCGCTCGTTGCGGCCGGTCACGACGTACGGCTCCTCGTCCGCCGGCCCGATCAGGTCCCCATCACCTTTGCGCCGCACGGAATCTCCCCCACCGACCTCGTCGTCGGCGATGTCCGGGATGCCGACCTCGTCGCTCACGGGATCGGGGGCTGCGACGCCGTGGTCCACGCCGCCGCGATCTTCTCGCTCCGCCCGCGCGATGCCCGCGTCATTGGCGACACCAATGTCGTCGCGACCCGGGTCGTCCTGGGTGCCGCGGTGGCGGCAGGCGCCGACCCCGTCGTCCACGTCTCGAGCACGGCGGCCCTCGTCCGCCGAGACGGCAGCGGGCCTGACCTGCCGATCGGCGACCTGACGGACACCTACGCCCGGAGCAAGCTCGACTCCGAGCTCGTCGCGCGCCAGCACCAGGACGCAGGAGTGCCGGTCGTCAGCATCTATCCCGGCGGGGTGCACGGCCCCCTCGACCCGTACCTCTCGGAACAGAACAACAGGCTGAAGTGGGTCGCGCGAGGGCTCTTCCCGATCTGGCCGAAGGGCGGCAACCACATGGTCGACGTGCGTGACGTCGCCCAGCTGGTGGTGGCCTGCATCGAGCCGGGCCGCGGTCCGCGCCGATACGTCGTGCCCGGCAGCCACGTCAACGGTCGGGACACCTTCGGCGCGGTGGCGGCCGCCGTCGGGCGACGCCGGCCGCACGTCGACCTCCCCGAGCGGCTGGCGATCCTGTTGACCAGGCCCATGGAGCCGCTCGACCGCGTCACGAGCAAACGGTGGCACTACCCGGCGGATGCCGAGGGCATCGCGACCATCGCCTGTGACACCCGCTTCGACGACTCGCCGGCGCGGGACGAGTTCGGCCTGGAGCCTCGGCCGTTCGATGACACCATCCGCGACACGGTGGCCTGGCTCGTGGACGCCGGCCACCTGCCCGAGCGCCTCCGCCCCCAGACCCCGCAACACACCGAGTAGGTTGCACCGCACCG
>NZ_DATEEY010000027.1:0-6900 GCF_035280925.1 Intrasporangium sp.
GGTCGCCCGTCCACGCCATCGACATGAGCGGTCGACCTGACCTTGGCGCCCGTCACCGGATTGCGGCCGCCATCTTCACGCCGTCTGCGTTGTTGGTCACCTTCAGCGGCTGGGGGACCGGGGCGGTCTGGCCATGACCCCTTTGACGGGTCCCAGCGCCCCGATCGTCGTGTCTTGCTTGCCCGGGCCGGCGCCGGCCGTCTAGCGCAGCTTCACGACCATGAGGTGAGCAGGGTCAGCGCGTGCAGGCTTCCATGACACCTCAGGAGGTTAAGCCAGTTATGAGGTGTCATCCAGTACGTCGTCGGCGAACCGGCTCCGACGATTCCTGTGACTCGCCTTCCCGTTGGTTGTCGCTGGTAGTGGGCCTGGGAGGACTTGAACCTCCGACTTCATCCTTATCAGCAAAATGCAGGGAACCGCTGTGCTAAACGCCGTTCCCGCAGGTCACGCTCAACCGTAGACGGCAAAGTTATGTGGTCTCATGGCGTTCAGTTATGTGCTCTCATCCTGCGCGTCCTGAATGAGACGCTTCGGGCACGCTACCAGAGGCACCAAGGAGGTATCGCCGGCCGGAGCGCCCATGACGCCGCATACCGACAGCAACGTCAACGGACCATCGCGGCTGGACGCTCGATCTCCGGGCTGAATCTCATGAGTACTGCCGGCCGGCGAGAGCACAGGCGTCGGTAAGCGTCGATAAAACGCCCTGGTAGGGCTCCAGATGAGCGCGGCAGACCTATCGGTGGTGTGATCGTGACTCTGGTCAGGCCGCGTGCCGGCCCGAGCCCGGCTGGCCCGCTTGCCGGCCGTCGACGCCAAGCCGGACAGCGCCAGGTCGTGTCCGCCGTCGTCCTCCACGGTCGTCTCCCACCGCTCTGGAGCCGTCATCGCGACCCAAGCCTAGCGCCCTCGGTCGCACGACCAGTCAGTCCCTGTCCATCGCGTAGGTCGCGAGGATCGCGCCGGTGGTCGTCACCTTGTGCTCGAGCAGCCGCAACGGCCTGCGCGCACCGTCATCGCCGAAGATGCGCTTGCCGCCCCCCACCACCAGCGGATCGATCATCACCCGGAACTGGTCGACCAGGTCGTGAGCGATCAGCGTCTGCACCAGCTGGCTGCTGCCGATCACGTGCAGATCCTCGCCGTCCTGCTGCTTCAGCGCGGCCACGGCCTGGGCGAGGTCGCCCTTGAGCACCGTGGAGTTCTCCCACGCCAGCGGCTCGGTGAGGGTCCTGGACGCCACGTACTTCGGCTTGGTGTTCAGCGGCTCGGCGATGACCTGCTCTTCCTCGGAGGCATTCGGCCAGTAGGCCGCGAGGTTCTCATAGGTGCGATGCCCCAACAGGAAGCCTCCCGCCTCGGCGTAACCCTGAACCACCCACCCTCGGGACAGGTCGTCGAAGTAGCCAAGGTGCCACCCGCCATGCTCGAAGCCGCCGCTCCTATCCTCGTCCGGGTGGCCCGGTGCCTGGACAACCCCATCGAGGGTCATCCACTCGACCGCCACGACCTTCCGCATCGTTCGTCCCCTTTCGCATTCTGGATCGCTCCCGGGCGTCCGTTCCGCAGCTGCCCAGACCACCCACCCGATCAGAGTCGCCCAGGCCTACCGGGCGAATCGGGAACCGGAGTGACCGCTTTCGAACATTAGGAGACGCGACCACGCCGAAACTCATCGCTCCGTGCGGGAATCATCTGGAGGCAGTTCCGAGGGCAGCCCGAAATGCCGATGCACGTCAGGGTCGAGGAAGCTGGCGATCCAGGCGATCCGACCTGTGCGAATGGCCAGCACGTTGATCCCGGCGAGCCGGAAACGGTCGCCGGCCGCCTCCCCGCGGTACCCGGCGAACGCCGGCTGCCCGTTCGCCCCGAGCGGCACCAGTCGCCACGGCGCGCGGAACATCTGGTCGGTGAAGAAGCGGCCGATGTCCTCTTGACCGCGGAACCAGGCGGGCAGCGGCGGCATGGTGAACCTGGCGTCCTCAGCGAGCAGATCCAGCAGCGCCGCGACGTCAGCGCGTTCCCAGGCCCTCATGAAGGCGTCCACCAGCTCGCGTTGGCCCCTCGTGCCGATGGCGTCCAGCTCGGCCTGCTGTGTCGTCTCAGGCACACGCTGGCGGACGGCCTTCCTGGCGCGCTGCAGCGCGCTGTTCACGGCGGGCGGTGTGGTGTCCAGGATGCGCGCCACGTCCGCCGACGGGAACTCCAGCACCTCGCGCAGGATCAACACAGCGCGTTGGGTGCCGGGCAGGTGCTGCAGGGCCGCGACGAACGCGAGCTCCACGCTCTCCCGCCGCAGGTACCGGGCCGCGGGGTCGACGGCGCCGGGCGCACCGGCAGGTTCGTCATCCGGCCAAGGCTCCAACCAGATCGGTTCGGTCACCGGGTCCCCGAGGTCGTCGGTGTTCCGCCGCGGCGGGCCGTAGTCGGGCGAAAGGATGCGGCGTGGCCTGCGCGAGATCAACCGCAGGCAGGCATTCGTTGTGATCTGGTACAACCACGCGCGCACCGAGCCCCGGCCCTCGAAGTTGGCCAGGCCCCGCCAGGCACCGAGCAACGACTCCTGAAGTGCGTCCTCCGCGTCCTGCACCGACCCGAGCATTCGGTAGCAATGCGCGTACAACTCGCGCCTGTGCCTGGACACCAGCTGCTCGAAGGCCGCCGGGTCGCCCCGGCGAGCCGCAACCAGCAACTCCGACTCAGGCAGCGTGTCCACTGTCCTCTCAGATACTTCCACAACCGGCTGACCTGGGCAAACGCCCTCCGGCGAGTCCAGTGTCCAGCGTTCTCCTTGGTAAGAGCTTGCAGCATCCGAGGACGTTGCCTGCGACGCGATCGGGGGTTCTTGTCGAACCTGGATGCGGAGGGTGGGCTGGTCCCCCGGTGGCTGTCGTGTCGTTGCCCGGCCCGGATGCCAGCCGGCGGCCGCGTCCCCGGGCCAACTCCCAAGCGACGAAGGATGCGGCCAGGCCCGTGGCCATGTCGCCCGACCGCGGCAGGCCAGGCGAATGCCGCCGGGAGCGCCCCCGGGCCATGAAGATCACGAACTCCGGGGGAGTTGATCCTGACGATTACCGGCCAGCCAGACGGCGACCCCGCAGACGGTCCGCGGTGCGCCGTAGCGTGACGGTGACCCGGTACCTACTCGGGGTTCTCGCCGCGCCGGTGGTCATGGCAGCTTCTGCAGCCCGGCGGCGGTGAGCAGGTACCCGGGGGCCGTGGTCGCCGCGTCTGCCCGTACCAGCTCCACCAGGGCCGATCCGGCCCCCTCGGGGGTCAACAGCTCCCCCAGCTGCTGCAGGTAGGCCTCCTCGGTCTGGCCGCCGCGGGCCGCGTATGCCCGAACCCCCCGCCTGCCCACCTCGCCGAACGGCGTCATCGTGGGCAGCACCGCCGTCACGGTCAGGTCCAGCCCGGCACGGCGCGACTCCTCCTGGGCGTAGCCCGCGAGGAACCGCTGGGTGGCCTTGGACCCGGCGTATCCGCCGCTGGCCGGTGAGCCGTTGATGGCAGCGCCGCTGCTGACCACCACCACCCTGCTGCCCGGCGGCAGCGGCTGCAGCAGCGCCGCACGCAGCCAGGTGAAGGTGATCTTGACGTCGGTGTGCCAGTTGACCGAGAACGTCTCCCACGTCTGGTCCTGGAGCGGACCCATCACCGGGTTGGCGCCGGCGACCAGGATGAGCACCTCCGGCTGATACTGGTCCAGCAGGCTCCACGCCACCGTCTCCTCGGCCGCATCCGCGACCTCGGTGCGGATGTTTGGGCTGGTGGTGGCCAGCTCGGCAAGGGCCGGGCCGGTCCGGGCGACCGCGACCACCGGAGCACCAGCCTCGGCGAACGCACGGGCGATCCCACACCCCAAGCCCCGGCTGGCGCCAACCACGACCGTGGTCCTGCCCGACAAGTCACTCATGATCGTCCTCTTCCTTTGGCCATGGGTTCGGTGGCGCGGCCTTCCGTAGGCGTCACTGGCTGTTGTATTCGTCGTGGCGGCGGAGCCAGGTCTGCCATGCGTCGCCCTCGTCACGGCCCTTGGGCATCCGGTCCAGGATCGGGTAGTAGCCCATCAGGAACTCGACCCCGCGCCAGGTGGTCGCATAGGTCTGGTGGACGACGCCGTCCTGGAGGGCAAAGACACTCACCACCGGGGCCTCCGACAGATAACCAACGACGTCGGTCCCGGCCGCGGCCGCGTTCTGGGCCACGATCGGCGGCAGCCCGTCCGGCGGGGTCAGCTCGCCGGTGGAGGAGGCGCCCAGGTCGAGGTTGAAGTCGGTGTTCGCCGACGAGACCCAGGGAACCCTCCAGCCCATTCGCCGCCGGTAGGCCTGCAGCTTGGCCAGCGGCGCCCGCGACACCAGCACCAGGGTCACATCCCGGGCCTGCAGGTGCGGAAGCAGGGCGTCCAGGGTGTCGGCGATGGAGGAGTTGACCGGGTCGCCGGCCTGGTAGCTGGGGCCGAACATGAAGTGGTAGACCAGCAGCTGGGAGCGGCCGTCGAACAGCTCGGCCAGGGTCCGGGGGCCGTCGTCGGTGTCGAAGCGGTAGTCCTTGTCGATCGCGACCCAGGGCAGCTCCCGGCGCTGGAGCGCCAGCTCGTCGCCCATCCGGGTGTGGGCCTTCTCGCGCTGGAGCAGCTCGTCGCGGGCGGCCTGCCACTCGGCACGGCCGACAACCTTGTGCTCGGTCATTGCGTCTTGTCTCCCTTCGAGTCGTTGCTGTGCCGGTACGTCTCGCCACGACGCGGCATCAACGTCCCTTCCTTCGCTAGGCCGTGACGGGCTGTGCTTGTGCGAGCGCCGCGTTCTGGCGCTCGAACGCCTTGGCCACCCCGTCGCGCCAGCCGTCAGCCAGCAAGGCCGACATGGGATCGGGGAAGATGTCCTCCTCCCCGTTCTCCACGCCGTCGAAGATGGCCCGTGCGACCGATGCCGGGGAGGCCTTGGGGATGTCGAGGCTTCGGGTCATGTCGGTGTCGACCGGGCCGGTCAGCACGGCATGCACCCGCACCCCCCGCCCCGCCAGCAGCGCGCGCAGCGACTGGGTCAGGGAGAACGCGGCCGCCTTGGAGGCCGAGTAGGCCGGCGTGAGCGGCAAGGCGGCCAGGGCCATCAGCGACACGTTGTTGACGATCGTCCCCTTGGAACGGGTCAGCAGCGGCAGGAACGCCTGGGTCACGCCCCAAGTGCCGTAGAAGTTGACGGCCAGGTGCTCCTCGAGCATGGCACGGTCGCTGAGGTCGTCGTACAGCCAGATGCCGGCGTTGTTGATCAGCAGGTCGAGCGCGTCGACCTGCTCGGCGGCTGCCTGAATCTGCGCCGGGTTGGTCACGTCCAGGGTCAGGGGCGTGACCCGCCCGTCGGGGTGGGCCAGCGGCTGGCGCGTGCCGGCATACACCCGCCTGGCGCCTCGGCGCAGGGCGTCGGCGACCAGGGCTTGGCCGATGCCGCGGTTGGCCCCGGTCACCAGGACTGTCTTGTCTGCGATTGTCATTACACCCTCCTGTATGGGTGGTGCCCGGCGAGCCCAGTCGCCGCCTTGTGGAGGTGGTGATCCGGCGAACGGCCGCAATCCATCGCCCGCCACCAAAGCTGCACCTGGCGCAGGCTTCACCCCTGCTCAGGCTTGGATAGCGGCCGTGCGGGCGGCGCCCAGCGCGGGGTACACCTCGCGGCCGGGATCTCGCTGACCGATTCTGCCCCGGCGCCGATGGATCCCAGCCAGAGCGCGGATCACAATCAAGATGACCATGCAGCTGTCCAGTCCCAGGCCCGTTGTTCACCTGGAGCTCCACACCGGTGATCAGGCACGGGCGAGCGCGTTCTACACCAGCCTCTTGGGCTGGCGCCGGCAGCTGATAGAGGCCGGGCGCGGCTCCTACCTCGCCCTCGACCTGGGAGGGGGGTTCGGCGGCGGCATCGTCGAATGCGGCACCGCACGCCCGCTGTGGCTGCCCTACGTCCAGGTCGACCAGCTCCAAGCGTCCACCGACCACGCGCGCCAGCTCGGCGCCTCGGTGCTGCTGACGCCGCGCGAGGGACCCGCCGGATGGCGCAGTGTCATCTCGGCGCCACAGTGCGGCGAGCTCGCGCTCTGGCAGCCAAAACGATGACCGCCGGGCCCAAACGCGGGACCAGCGCGGCTGGCACGGTGTCGACCGCGAGCGAGCGCCAGCTGCTCGAGGCCGCCCGGCGGGGCGACGACGACGCCTTCGCCCGACTCGCCGGACCCTACCGCCGCGAGCTGTACGCCCACTGCTACCGGATGCTCGGCTCGGCCGCGGACGCCGAAGATGCGCTGCAGGAGACGCTGCTGCGCGCCTGGCGCGCCCTGCCGAGGTTCGAGGGCCGAAGCTCGGTCCGCTCCTGGCTCTACAAGATCGCCACCAACGCCTGCCTGCGGGCGATCGAGCGGCGGCCCAGACGAGTGCTCCCGGTCGACTACGGGCCCGCCGCCGACCCCCACGACGGCCCCGCCGAGCCAGTGACCGAGGCGGTGTGGCTCGAACCCTACCCGGATGCGCGGCTGGGGCTGGGCAGCGGCCCGGCCAGCCCGGAGGCCCGCTATGAGCAGCGCGAGGGCGTCGAGCTGGCCTTCATCGCGGCCCTCCAGCACCTGCCCGCGCGACAGCGCGCCGTGCTGATCCTCCGCGACGTGCTCGGCTTCTCGGCCCGCGAAACCGCCACGGCGCTGGAAACGACGCCCGTCTCGGTCGACAGCGCCCTGCAGCGCGCCCACAAGACCGTCGACCAACGACTGCCGGAACAAAGCCAGCAGGCGACGCTGCGCTCACTGAGCGACGACGCGCTGCGACAGCTCGTGCAGCGCTATGTCACCGCCTGGGAGCGCAACGACGTCGACGCGGTCGTCGCCATGCTCGCCCAAGACGCCAAG
>NZ_DATEEY010000028.1:0-2817 GCF_035280925.1 Intrasporangium sp.
ACCGTCCCGGTCACCAGCTCGGACTGCCAGGGCGAGTCTCGCGACATCGGCCAGGGAGCTTCGTGAGTCGGGCGTGCTCAGGGCCTCGATGTCGACCGCCAGCTCGCGGGCTCGATCATGGCGGCCCAGCATGCACGCCACTGCCGCCTGCGCGGACACCAGGCGGTGGCGAAGGCTCGGTGGAGTGCTCTCGGACGGTGCATCGGGATACGCGGACAGCTCGCCGACCCACCGCTCTCCGTCGTGGAAGAAGATCTGCTCGAAAGCACCTCGCTCGAGCAGGTCCGTGGCGTAGGCCCAGTCAGCGGCACGCAAGGCGTGCTCCAGTGCACCGACGGGGTTGCCCTGCCCGTCGTGCCATCGGGCGGCCCGGCCCTCGATGCCGTGCCGGACGCCCGCCTCCTCTCCGCGCAGGAGGTGACGCAGCACCTCCCGGAAGAGGGGGTGGCTGCGGAACCATACCCCGTCGTGGCCGACGGGGCTGACGAAGGAGTTGGCGGCCGCGAGCGCCGAGAGCAGCGTGCCGCTTCCCGTGGACTCGCAGACTGCGTCGGCCAGCTCACCGCAGACGAGATCACAGCTGCTGGTGCGGATGAGGAGACGACGGGTCGTCGGGTCCAGCGCCGCGAGCACCTCCTCGACGAGGTACTCGCCGATGCTTCCACGGTCGATGGCGAACTCGTTGACGAAGCGCTCAGGCTCCGGGCTGGCCTCCATGCGAAGGGCCGAGAGCCGGACTCCGGCGACCCACCCCTGGGTGCGTTCGGCAAGGAGCGCACGAGACTCCGCCCCGATGGTGACCCGATGGATGCCCAGCAGCTCCTCGATCTCGGGCCCCGTCATGGCCAGGTCGCCACTTCGCAGCTCTCCGAGCTGGCCCCGGATGCGGAAGCGGTGCAGCCGGATCAGCGGATCGCTGCGTGCGGCCAACACGACCCGCAGTCCCGGGGGTGGGCGGGTGAGCAGTCCATCGAGCGTGGCGATGACCTCAGGGTCGGTGACGAAGTGCGCGTCGTCGAGGACGAGGACCAGCGGGCTCTCCGGATCGCCCGAGGCGCTCTCGAGCTGGCCCAGGGCCTCGGCCTCTGCCGAGCGCAACGGATCGTCCAGGTTCATTGGCGGCGCATGGCCCGACTGCACCAGGGCCTTGCAGACCAGCGCCCAGAAGGCGGCGGCACTGTTGTCGGCAGGGTCGAGCGAGACCCAGACGAGTCGACGCGGCCGCGATCGCGACCACTCGGTGAGCAGCACGGTCTTGCCGGACGCGGGTCCGGCGCAGATCAGCGTCAGCGGGTTGCGCTCGACCGCCCCGTCGAGAGCCGCGACCAGCCGCGGACGAGGGACATGCTTCGCCGGGAGGGCGGGCACGAGGCCCTGACGCGCACGGAAGGGGTAGTACAGCGCATCCACCCCCTAGGGTCTTCTCGGCCGCTGAGCCGGGCCTCGGAACTGCACTTGACCGGATCTGAGCGTAACGCCGGTTGGGCCCATTCGTCTGCAATGCCGGGAGGCACGCGCCGACGGGGACTGACGCCGTCCGGGCCATGTGCCCACCTCATCCCACATGGGTGATCACACTCGCGGACCAGGCCGACACCCTTGGAGGAACGTGAGGTGGGAGGTCGTGATGGCGGCGGCACGAGCCAGCTATGAGGTCCGCGTGGCGGGCGTCATCGGCCCGGCTGCCCGGGAGATGTTCGACGACTTGGCGATTCGGGTCGAGCCCACCGCTACCGTGCTGGCGGGCACGCTCGACCAGGCCGCCTTGCACGGCCTCATCGAGCGGATCCAGGCCCTCGGGCTGGAGCTCATCGACATCACGCGCGTGCCATCCCGTCGCTCGACGACGGCGCGCTCGGATCGTCACGCAGCCGAATAGGGCGTGCTTCGCGACCTCGGGCCAGGCTCGCAGGGGCTCAGTCGACCGAGTCCTCCGCGCACAGCGCCCACATGATGAAGATGCACAGCGCGATCATCACGACCGACCACAGCGGGTAGATCGGCAGCGACACGAAGTTCAGCACCATGGCAATGGTGACGATCGACAGGCCGACGATGCGCCCGACCAGCCTGCCGGCGAGGATCGCCCCGCCCACCGCGGCGAGCACGACACCCCAGATCAGGTGCAGCCAGCCCCACGTCGTGACGTCGAGGGCGAAGATGTAGTCCGGCGTGTTGACGAAGAGCGTGTTCTCGAAGAGCGCGGTCAGTCCCCGGAGGAACTCCAGGATCCCCAGGACCAGCATCAACGTCCCGGCGAACAGGACCACGCCGTGCCCCCAGCCGCGACGTGTCTCCGTGTTGGCTGAGGTGGATGGGGTGGATGAGGTGGATGAGGTCGACATGAATCCTCCCGGAGTGATGGTGGGAGTCCATCCTCTTTCGCGGTGGCTGATCCCAGCCTCACCCGTTCCGCATGAGACGTGGCCACGGGCGACGGGAGTTGCCCACTCGACGGGAACGGGACCGCGCTGGGACTGAGCGGGCGCGTGGGGGCGAGCTCAGCGGCATACGGCCTGATCTCGGTGCTGGTACCCGAGCAGGTTCACCCGCCCTCGCCCGGCCGGAGATGACTGACGCAGGAGTCGGGAAGCCAGTAGTGGGCCGTATGCCGCTGAGCCCGGCTGCGCTCGTGGGCCGGCTCCGCCTCGGGCTGGGTCAGTCGCCGGCCGCCTGCTCCTCATACCTCCTCGGGACGAGGCGGACCTCGGTGATGGCGTGGTGCCCCACTGCCGTCACCTCGACGGTCCAGCCGTCGATGTCCACCGTGTCGCCGGGCTCCTTGGGAATGCGACCGAGGCGGTGCAGCACGAGTCC